>NZ_JBITIZ010000002.1:0-737430 GCF_044459525.1 Streptosporangium sp. NPDC050284 | reverse complement strand
CACCCCCGTGTTTTACCCGGGCCGGCCACCCCCCCCCTCCCCCCGCCGGGGGGCGGGGGGGGCCGCCGGGGTGGGGGGGGGGGCCCCCGGGGGGGGGGCCCCCCCCCCCGCCCCCCCCCCCCGGCGGGGGCCTCACCTGCTTGTACGGGGTGCTCGCCACGTGCCTCGCGGCGGGTGGCCTGGATCCGGTTGTCCGCTGGATAACACGCTGTGTCTCGCACAGTGAGACATGAGGTCAGGAGCGCGGCAGGGCGGGGTAGAGTGCTTGAGACCCGCGCGTCGGGTTTCCAACTGAATATCTGCTCATCCAGAGGGGTGGAGGGACCGGCCCTGCGAAGCCCCGGCAACCATCCCGGTTCAAGACTCGTGATCGACACGAGGTCGGCCGGGACAGGTGCCAATTCCGGTCTGCGACCAGGGTGGTCCAGACGAAGATGAGGGAAAGGCCTCGCTTCATGGCGCTCGCAACCACTGAGAACACCACCACCTCCTCCGGCGCTGCCGACGGCGCGCGTGACCGGCGCTTCGGCCCCGCCGCCGCCCTGTCCTGCCGGGAGTGCGGTGCCCGCTACGACCTCGGCCCCAGCTTCGCCTGTAGCGAGTGTTTCGGGCCCCTTGAGATCGCGTACGACTTCGGGCGGGTGACCCGGGAGCGGATCGCCGAGGGGCCGACCAACATCTGGCGCTACCGCTCGCTGCTGCCCGTCCCCGAGGACGTGGCTTCCAAGCCCAACATGGCGCCGGGCTGGACCAAGCTCGTCAACGCCGGCAACCTCGCCCGCGAGCTGGGCATCCGCTCCCTGCACGTGAAGGACGACTCCGGCAACCCCACCCACTCCTTCAAGGACCGCGTGGTGGCCATCGCCGTCGAGGCGGCCCGCAACTTCGGCTTCCACACCCTCTCCTGCTCCTCCACCGGCAACCTGGCCGGCGCCGTGACCGCCGCCGCCGCGCGGGCCGGGCTGGACGCCTGCGTGTTCATCCCCTCCGACCTGGAGCAGGCCAAGATCGTGATGGCCTCCGTGTACGGCGGCAGGCTCATCGGCATCGAGGGCACCTACGACGACGTGAACCGCTTCTGCTCCGAGCTCATCGGCGACGAGCTGGGCGACCAGTGGGGCTTCGTCAACGTCAACCTCCGCCCGTACTACGCGGAGGGCTCCAAGACGCTCGCCTACGAGATCGCCGAGCAGCTCGGCTGGCGCGTCCCCGACCAGATCGTCATCCCGGTCGCGTCAGGCTCGCAGCTCACGAAGATCGACAAGGGCTTCAAGGAGCTGATCGCGCTCGGCCTGGTCGAGGACAAGCCCTACAAGATCTTCGCGGCCCAGGCCGAGGGGTGCTCCCCGGTCTCCGCCGCCTACAAGGCGGGCCACGACGTGATCCGCCCGGTCAAGCCGGACACGATCGCCAAGTCGCTCGCGATCGGCAACCCGGCCGACGGCCCGTACGTCCTGGACATCGCCCGCCGCACCGGTGGCGCGGTCGAGGACGTCACCGACGCCGAGATCGTCGACGCGATCCGGCTGCTGGCCAGGACCGAGGGCATCTTCGCCGAGACCGCGGGAGGCGTCGTCGTCGGGGTGCTGCGCAAACTGGTCGCCTCGGGCACGCTCGACCCCGACGCGGAGACCGTGGTCCTCAACACCGGTGACGGTCTCAAGACCCTTGACGCGGTGGCCGGGGAGGCACGCCCGACCGCGGTGATTCGGCCTTCTCTTGACGCATTCCGTGCGGCTATCGCCTAGAAATCGTGAAAGGTACTGAATTATGAGCGTTTCTGTGCGGATTCCGACGATTCTCCGGACTTACACCGATGGCGCCGCCGAGGTGAACGGAGAGGGGGAGACCCTGCGCGATGTTCTGCAGAAGCTCGACGCGGACTTCCCGGGGATCGGTGCCCGGATTCTCGATGAATCGGGAAAGATCCGACGTTTTGTCAATGTCTATGTGGGAGATGAGGATGTCCGTTTTGCCGACAACCTCGACACGGCCACACCCTCGGGCGCTCAGATCTCCATCATCCCGGCGGTGGCCGGAGGCTGACTCCTCCGCCCTGACGCGGCCCTGACCGCCTCGCGTCGCACCGCGTCATCCCCGGCGGCACCCGCGAATCCACGGCACCCGCCCGGCTCCGGCCGGGCGGGTGCCGTGTTTTATGACAGAAGCTCATATTTGTCGCGTGGACGAATAATGTAACCCCTGACTAACTAGTAGTGATGATGAAACTTTCTCCTCGTGATAAAAGCTCTCGTAAAGAGGTAGTTTGGTGCTTGACTCTGTTGCCCGACCGCTTCCCACAGGTATGGTCGGAACGATCGACGTGGCGAAGTCCGCCCCGGAGATTGGGGACTTCGCGAGAGGAATGGGCGTCGTCCTTTAAGACCAGTAAGAGGAGTCGCAAGTGGCGCAGGGCACCGTCAAATGGTTCAACGCGGACAAGGGCTACGGCTTCATCGCGGTAGACGGTGGTAAGGATGTGTTCGTCCATTACTCCGCGATCATGATGGATGGCTACCGCGCCCTGGAGCAGGGACAGCGGGTCGAGTTCGAGATCACCCAGGGGCAGAAGGGCCCCCAGGCGGAATCCGTCCGGGCGGTCTGACGCGGCCGTTTCATGAATTCGCAGGGAGGAGCCGGCGGGTCCCGAGGTGTCGCGGTCCGCTGAACCCCCACCGCCCAGGCCCGGCTCGCCCTCATCCGGCGAGCCGGGCGTTCGTGTCGTTCGGGCATGCGCCGACGACGGCAATGACGCCGGTGATCCCAAAGGCGCCAAAGGCGCCGATGATGACGCATCGCGTACGCCGACGTGACGCGGGATCTTCGCGGACATGACGAGAAGCCGAAGATCGTCCCACGCGCGGCCCAGGTCAACGGGACGCGGCTTGCACTCGTCGGGGTAGAGTGCTAAACAGATTCTTGGCACTCACGCATAGAGAGTGCCAATCCTGGATCGAGGCGATGGGGCCCGCCGAACGGAGTCGTGGGCCCACATGCCGTCGCGGGCGTCGGCTCGGTCCGGTGTAAGCCACCCTTTCTCTGGGAGGTTAGCCGTATGGCAGCCAAGATGATCGCGTTTAACGAGGACGCCCGGCGCGGTCTCGAGCGCGGCATGAACCAGCTCGCGGACGCCGTCAAGGTGACCCTCGGCCCCAAGGGCCGTAACGTCGTGCTGGAGAAGAAGTGGGGCGCCCCCACCATCACCAACGATGGTGTCTCCATCGCCAAGGAGATCGAGCTCGAAGACCCGTGGGAGAAGATCGGGGCCGAGCTCGTCAAGGAGGTCGCGAAGAAGACCGACGACGTCGCGGGTGACGGCACCACCACCGCCACCGTGCTCGCCCAGGCTCTCGTACGCGAGGGTCTTCGCAACGTCGCCGCCGGCGCCAACCCGATGTCCCTGAAGAAGGGCATCGAGGCCGCCGTCGAGCGCGTGTCGGAGGAGCTGTCCAAGCTCGCCAAGGACGTGGAGACGAAGGCGCAGATCGCCTCCACGGCGTCCATCTCCGCGGGCGACCCGCAGATCGGCGAGATGATCGCCGAGGCGATGGACAAGGTCGGCAAGGAAGGCGTCATCACCGTCGAGGAGAGCAACACCTTCGGTCTCGAGCTTGAGCTCACCGAGGGCATGCGCTTCGACAAGGGCCTCACCTCGATGTACTTCGTCACCGACCCGGAGCGTATGGAGGCCGTCCTCGACGACCCGTACATCCTCGTCGTCAACTCCAAGGTGTCCGCCAACAAGGACCTGCTCCCGGTTCTCGACAAGGTCGTGCAGGCCGGCAAGCCGCTGCTGATCATCGCCGAGGACGTCGAGGGCGAGGCCCTGGCCACCCTGGTCGTGAACAAGATCCGTGGCCTGTTCCGCTCGGTCGCGGTCAAGGCGCCCGGCTTCGGTGACCGTCGCAAGGCGATGCTGGGCGACATCGGCATCCTGACCGGTGCCCAGGTCATCAGCGAGGACCTCGGCCTGAAGCTGGAGTCCACCACCCTGGACCAGCTCGGTCGCGCCCGTCAGGTCATCGTCACCAAGGACGAGACCACCATCGTCGACGGCGCCGGTGACGCCGAGCAGATCGCCGGTCGGGTCAACCAGATCCGCGCCGAGATCGACAACACCGACTCCGACTACGACCGCGAGAAGCTCCAGGAGCGTCTGGCCAAGCTGGCCGGCGGCGTGGCCGTCATCAAGGCCGGTGCCGCGACCGAGGTCGAGCTCAAGGAGCGCAAGCACCGCATCGAGGACGCCGTTCGCAACGCGAAGGCGGCCGTCGAGGAGGGCATCGTCCCCGGCGGTGGCGTGGCGCTGCTGCAGGCCGGCGCGAAGGCGTTCGACAAGCTGGAGCTCTTCGGCGACGAGGCCACCGGTGCCGCGATCGTGAAGAAGGCTCTGGAGGAGCCGCTGAAGCAGATCGCGGTGAACGCCGGCCTTGAGGGCGGCGTCGTCGTGGAGAAGGTACGCAACCTTCCCGCGGGTGAGGGCCTCAACGCCGCCACCGGCGAGTACGTCAACCTGTTCGAGACGGGCATCATCGACCCGGCCAAGGTGACGCGTTCCGCGCTGCAGAACGCGGCGTCCATCGCGGCGCTGTTCCTCACCACCGAGGCCGTCATCGCCGAGAAGCCCGAGAAGGCCGGAGCCGCCCCCGCCATGCCCGGCGGCGGCGACATGGACTTCTGAGTCCAGCCGCTTTCGCATAAAAGAGGCGACCCCGAGATCTCGGGGTCGCCTCTTTTATGCGTACTTCCCCGAGGTGATATCAGCCATTGGTCGTCGTACCTCCTTGAGAGGGCCGCCCCGACGGGCGCCGGCGGAGAGGCAGGGAGAGGCGGAGTTCGATCCGGCGGCCCGGAGTGCGGAGTCGCGGGCGAGAAGGGGCCTCGAAAGGGCCGGGCGGGGCCGAGAGGGCGCGATCACCTCCATGCCGTCCGTTCGGCTTCGGTGTCGTCAGGCAATGAGTGGACAAGGCGGGCGAAACGATATTGCAAGCCGGTGTGTCGTTTCCTTAACGCGACGCCGTGCGGTCATAGAACGAAGTGCTTGCTGCGACAACGGGGTTCTTGACGGCACGGCGGAGGATGACGATGTATCACCACCACTGGAAAGCATCTGAGGGCGGGTGGCGGTCGTGTGTCCTTCCCGCCATGGTGGCGCTGGTCGTCGTGGCCGGTCTGATGGCGCCGACGGCCGCGGACGCGGCGGACACGCCGCCGAACAACGTCGTCTACGTGGCCAACTCGCAGTCGGACACCGTGTCGGTGATCGACGCGACGACCAACGACGTGATCGCCGCCATCCCCGTCGGCGAAAACCCCATCGGGGTGGCGGTCGCTCCCGACAACGCGCATGTCTACGTGGCCAATTCGCAGTCGGCCACCGTGTCGGTGATCGACGCGACGACCAGAGAGGTCACCGCGACCATCCCCGTCAGTGGCAACCCCATCGGGATCGACGTCTCCTATGGCGGCACCCGTGTCTATGTGACCGATGTGCGGAAGGACACCGTATCGGTGATCAACACGGCGACCAACAGGGTCATCGCCACCATCCCGGTCGACCGTAACCCGTTCAGAATCACCGCCATTCCCTATCGCCGTGTCTACGTGGCCAACCAGGGCTCCGACACCGTGTCGGTGATCAGCACGTTGACCAACAAGGTCATCGCCACCATCCCGGTCGGTAAGAGCCCGTTCGGAATCAGGTTCGCCCCCAATGGCCTCCACGTCTACGTGGCCAACCAGGGCTCCGACACCGTGTCGGTGATCAGCACGTTGACCAACAAGGTCGTCTCCACGATCCCCGTCGGTAGCTCTCCTTCCAGGGTCGTGGTCTCCGCTGACAACGCCCTTGTCTACGTGACCCTGCTGATCCCGGAGAGCGTGGCGGTGATCGACGCCAAGACCAACAAGGTCATCGACACGATCCCGGTCGAGGGTGCTCATTTCGGGATCACGATCTCCCCGGACGGCACCTGGCTCTATGTGACCAACCTGGATGCGGACAGCGTGTCGGTGATCAGCACCAGGACCAGAAGGGTCGTCGACGTCATCCCGGTCGGCAAGAGTCCTTTCGGGATCAGGGCGGCGAACCTGGTGCCCCGGCCGAGGAGCCGTCCGCACCGCCTGGCGCCGACCGGCCAGACAAGGTCACCCGGAGAGCTGGGTGGGAAGCTCCCGGCCGTGCAGGACGGTGAGTGAGGTGACCGCGCGGGTCAGGACCACGTACAGGCGGGCCAGGCCGCGAGGTTCGGCGTCGACGATGTCCGCAGGCTCGGCCACGATCACGTGGTCGTACTCCAGGCCCTTGGCCAGGGACGCGGGGACGACCAGGAGACGGTGGTCCTCGACCGTGTCGGGACTCAGCACCCGGTGATCCAGGTGGGAGAGGGCCTCGGACGCGGCGCCCGCGAGGGCGTCGGGGACGATGACGCCGATCGACCCCTCGCGGGAGAGGGCCTCCTCCGCGGCGCGGGCGAGCGCCTCGGCGAGGTCGGGTGCCGGACGCACCGACAGGGAGCCCGCGCCGGGGCGCAGTGACCGGGGGGCGGCCAGGTCCGGGGCGACGGAGGGCAGCAGCCTGGCCGCGTAGTCGAGGACCTCGCGCGGCACACGGAAGCCGAGGGTGAGCTCCGTGACGGCGCCGTCCTCGAAGCCGAGATGGGTGAGGACCTCGGTCCAGGAGCGGGCGGACCAGGGCGTGGTGCCCTGCGCGAGGTCGCCCAGCACGGTGGCCGAGCCGGTGCGGCAGCGCCGGCCGAGGGCGCGCAACTGCATCGCCGACAGGTCCTGGGCCTCGTCCACGACCAGGTGGCCCAGCGGGGCGGTCCGCTCGATCATGTCGGCCAGCTCGTCCATCAGCGCGCCGTCGGCCGCCGACCACTTCGCCGAGCGGAAGGACTTGGCAGGCTTCGCCCACAGCAGCAGCGACTGCTCGGAGGCCGTGAGGTCGTCCTTGGCGGCGGCGGCGAGGAAGGCGGGGTCGCTGAACAGCCGGTGGAGCACCTGCTGCGGGGTCAGCTTGGGCCAGACCGCGTCCACGAGCGCCCTGACCGGCTTGGACCTGGCCACCGCGTCCTGCACCCGGTCGTCGGGAGACTCGCCGCGCTGCTCCATCCGGACGAGCACCAGGTGGGCGAGGCGCTGGGCGAGCGTGGCGCGCCCCGGTCCGTAGCGGGTGGTGCCGCGCAGCGAGGCGACGATCTCGCGGACCTCGTGGTCGGCCACCCGGTAGCGGTTGATCCCCTTGGTGAACAGCACGCCCTCGGTGGGCTTGACGACGTGCGCCCACAGGGCGCGTCGGAGCACGGCGACGATCCTCGCGTCGCCCTTGACGGTGCCGACGGCGGGGTCCTCGGGGGCGGAGTGGTCGCCGAGGATCCCGGAGACCGTGGTCTGGTCGACCTTGACCTCGCCCAGGGCGGGCAGGACGGAGGAGATGTAGGAGAGGAACGCCCGGTTCGGGCCGACGATCATCACGCCCGACCTGGCGAGCCGCTCGCGGTGGGTGAAGAGCAGGTAGGCGGCCCGATGCAGGCCCACCGCGGTCTTCCCCGTGCCGGGGGCACCCTGGACGCACACCGTCCGCCCCAGCTCCGAGCGGACGATCTCGTCCTGGTCGGGCTGGATCGTCGCGACGATGTCGCGCATCGGCCCCGACCGGGGACGCTCGATCTCCTCGGTGAGGATCCTGCTCTGGGCGAGGGCGGCGCCGCCCTGGTCGAGGTGCTCGTCCTCGTACGCGGTCAGGTCGCCGCCTCGATAGCCGAACCTGCGGCGCAGGGCGACGCGCATCGGGTCGGACGGGCTCGCCTGGTAGAAGGCCCGCGAGACCGGTGCCCGCCAGTCGATGACCAGGGGACGGCTGCTGTCGTCGTGGACGTGCCTGCGCCCGACGTAGACCGTGGTGGGAAGGTCGTCTCCGGCCTGGCGGTCGAGGCGGCCGAAGAACAGGGGCGTGCCGGAGTGGTCGGCGAGCGCCTCGACGCGCTGGTCGAGCAGCGCCTGCAGGATCTGCTGGGAGACCCAGTCTCCGGCGGCGTCGGAGGAGAGGGACCGGGCGTGTTCGCGCATCGCGCGCAGCGCCGCCCTGGAGGTGGCCAGATGCTCGCGCTCGGCGGCGAGGATCCGGGCGGAGTCGTCGGTTATGTCGGGGGCCAATTGATGTGCGGGCACGCTGAAGCGCCTCCCATTCGATAAACGGAGGTGGTGGTCATCGGGCAGCGAATCGACCAGCTTAGCGATGGCCCTGCGGAGTCTCAAAAGGATTAACGGTGAACGAGGGTACGGCGGATGCCGCGCCGGCGCCGGGGACGCGTGGAGGCAAAACACGGCGGGCGCTGCTCCGGTGCCGGAGACGCGCGCAGACAAAAATCGTTTTACCGTTCCAACGGTCGACGCGGTGACCGTCCGGGTGATCGAAGAGAGCGTTCTCTTCCTCGACGATCCGATCGTTCCGTAGTCACCCTGACACTCTCTGTAATTCTCCGTTGAAATGGCGAAAAAGCGAGGCGAACCTGGTGACTCCCGCAGATCATGGGGGTATGTCGCCAGTGGCCTTGAGGCCTAGCGAGGGGGTGGTTTGTTTGTCGAAAGCCCGCGGGATTTCGTGGACCTGACACAAATTGACGACGTGTTCGCCATGTGGGGTCAATCTCCGGCGAGCACGTCGTCCGCGTCGATGATCTGATACGCGTAGCCCTGCTCGGCGAGGAACCGCTGTCGATGGGCGGCGAAATCCTGGTCCACGGTGTCACGGCTCACCACCGAGTAGAAGCGCGCCCCGCCCCCGTCCGCCTTCGGCCGCAGCACCCGGCCCAGCCGCTGAGCCTCCTCCTGCCGGGACCCGAAGGTGCCCGACACCTGGATGGCCACCGCCGCCTCCGGCAGGTCGATGGAGAAGTTGGCGACCTTGGAGACGACGAGGACCTGGATCTCCTTGTCGCGGAACGCCTGGAAGAGGCGCTCCCGCTCCTTGACCTTCGTCTCCCCCTTGATCACCGGTGCGTTCAGGTGCTCGCCGAGCTCGTCGAGCTGGTCGATGTACTGCCCGATGACCAGAACCTGGTCGTCCAGGTGCCGCCGGACCAGCGCCTCGGTCACCCGCGTCTTGGACGGCGTGGTCGCGCAGAACCGGTAGCGCTCCTCGGACTCGGCCATCGCGTAGGCCAGCCGCTCCTCGTCGGTCAGCGTCACCCGCACCTCGACACAGTCGGCCGGGGCGATCCAGCCCTGGTTCTCCATCTCCTTCCACGGCGCGTCGTACCGCTTGGGGCCGATCAGGGAGAACACGTCGCCCTCCCTGCCGTCCTCGCGCACGAGCGTCGCGGTCAGGCCCACCCGCCGCCTCGCCTGCAGGTCGGCGGTCATCCGGAAGATCGGCGCGGGCAGCAGGTGCACCTCGTCGTAGACGACCAGCCCCCAGTCACGGGCGTCGAAGAGCTCCAGGTGCCGGTAGACGCCCTGCCTGCGGGTCGTCATCACCTGGTACGTGGCGATGGTGACGGGCCGGATCTCCTTCTTCGTGCCGGTGTACTCGCCGATCTCGTCCTCGGTCAAAGAAGTCCGCTTGAGCAACTCCTGCTTCCACTGGTGCGCGGAGACCGTGTTGGTCACCAGGATCAGCGTCGTCGCCTTCGCCTGGGCCATCGCCGCCGCGCCCACGATCGTCTTGCCCGCACCGCAGGGAAGCACCACCACGCCGGAGCCGCCGTGCCAGAACGCCTCGGCGGCCTCCCGCTGGTAGGTGCGCAGCTCCCAGCCCTCCTCGGTGAGCACGATCGGGTGGTGCTCGCCGTCGACGTATCCGGCCAGGTCCTCGGCGGGCCAGCCCAGCTTGAGCAGGTGCTGCTTGATGTTGCCGCGCTCGCTCGGGTGCACCACCACGCCGTCGTCGCCCAGGCGCTCGCCCAGCAGCGGCTGGATCTTCTTGGCGCGCAGGACCTCCTCCAGCACGGCCTTGTCGGTGCTGGTCAGGGCGAGGCCGTGGACGGGGTGCTTCTCCAGGCGGAGCCTGCCGTAGCGCGACATCGTCTCGGCGACGTCGACCAGCAGCGCGTGCGGCACGGGGTAACGGCTGTGGGCGATCAGCGCGTCGATCACCTGCTCGGCGTCGTGCCCGGCGGCCCGCGCGTTCCACAGCGCCAGGGGGGTGATCCGGTAGGTGTGCACGTGCTCGGGGGCGCGCTCCAGCTCCGCGAACGGCGCGATCGCCTTGCGGCACTCCCCGGCCCGCTCGTGATCGACTTCAAGGAGCAGGGTCTTGTCCGATTGGACGATCAATGGTCCGTCAGTCACAGCCTTCTCCCTTGGTTACCACAGGCTACGGCGGGTCGGCTCATGGTCGCACCCATGAACGTCCACCGGGTCGACGCGTACGGCCCCCGGCCTGCTCAGGAGTCGAAGGCGCCGTTGACGCCGGCGACGATGAAAAAGGTCATGCCCAGGGCGAGCAGCGCGATGTTGACGCCGACGCTGATCCAGGTCCACTTGAGCAGGTTTCTCGCGCCCTGCGGGTCGGTGTCGACCTTGCCCAGCGCGATGCCCGACAGGATGGTGCCGACGATGCCGCCGAGGCTCACGAAGCAGCTCAGCGCGAGGGTGATGCTGATGACCAGGGCGACGATCCCGTGTGTCCTGACACCTTCGACGTTGCGAGGCGGCGGGGATCCGTAACCTCCGTATCCCTGTCCGTAGCCCTGCCCGTATCCCTGTCCGTAGGGCTGCTCGCCGTAGCCCTGCCCGTATCCGGGGTCGGTGTAGCCGGAGGGCTCGCCGTAGGCCGGGACCTGGTTGTAGCCGGGCTGACCGTAGTCAGGCTGACCGTAATCCGGCTGGGCGTAGCCGGGCTGGTGATCCTGCCGGGTCTGCTCGTAGCCGTACGGCTGCCGCTCATGGTCCGGAGTCTGGCCGGGGCCTGTGGTGTAGGGGCTCTTCCAGTCGTCCGGGTTGGTGCTGGGGCCTTCTGAGTGACCGCTGCTCAATGGGGATCTCTCGCTTCTGTGGAGCTCAGAACGTCAACTGACACGATATGGGGCGTAGGTCGTGGGCCACGGGCGGATGGACTCGGTCGCGTCCCGGGGCGGAGCCCGGAGGGGACCCAGAAAGGGACTCGGAAAGGGACCCTCGCACCCCGGTGAGCGGCGCGGCGAGCGACGCGCCGTCGTCGGATCATCGGACCGCCGACCGCCGACCGCCGGCCACCGACCGAGTTCGTGGTGGGCCCGTCCCGCAACCGAGACTACCTCTTGACCCCTTGCGGCACGCCGGGTCGGCGCGGCCTTTCCGCCCCTCGTGGGACCGGCGGGAGGCATCTCAGACGATGTCGGCTATGCCGGTGATGCGGTGCAGGGCGAAGCGGTGCACCGCTGCCCGCGTCTCGTCGTAGGCGGTGAGATAACCGCCCTCCATCCGGGCGGGTTCGAGAATCCGGCTGGTGGCGTTGCCCTGGGAGTCGAGGTAACCGATCCAGACCTGCGACCCCTGCCGGATGGCCTCGCGCAGGGCGGTGATCGTGGCGGTGGCAGGGGAGCGCGGCACCTCGCCGCCGGGGACGGCGACCGGGGCACGACGGGCCTGGAGCGCGGCGTCACCCGCGCGCACCGCGCGCACCGCGGCCGCCACCACGTCGGCCTCGTGGCCGTTGAACGTGACCGGGGAACGCCCCGTCGACGTGCCCTCGGTCCTGCGGACGTCGATCTGGGCGATGATCACATCACCGTCGAGCGACTCCGCCGCCGGTGCGTACCCCATCGCGCGCAGCGCGTCGACCAGCGTCGGCCGGGAGGACTTGGAGGCGATCACCGTGGGGGCGAGCCGCCGCAACCGCAGCGGGATCGCCCGCTTGTCGGCCATCACCTCGTCGAGCAGGGAGGAGTCGTCGCACCGCACGTACGCGCTCGCCGTGCCGACGCGCATCCGGCCGTGGCGCCTGGCCACGTCGGCGACCAGGTAGCTGAGCGGCTGCGGCACGGGCGTGGTCGAGTGGCGCTCCAGCATGGCCAGCAGCTCGTCGGCGCCCTGACCCGCGTCCAGTGCCCGCCGGATCGAGCGCTCGTCGAAGCGGTAGACCGTCGCGCCGCCGGTCGACTCCACCTCGGCCGTCAGTGCGAGCCACCGCCTCAGGTCGCCGGTGAGCGGTCCCGGGGCGACCGCGGTCAGGTCGGCCTGGAGGAGGACGTGGTCGAGCGGCTCGGGCAGCAGCGGGAGCAGCAGGTGGGCGGCGGGCGTCGCGCGGCCGCCACCGGAACCGGCCGGCGTGCCGGAGGAATCGGGGAGCAGGGCACGACCGTGGCCCGCGAGCGCCCCGAGCCCGGTGACGCCGATCTGCTCGGCCTCGCGCAGCGTGAACTCCACCAGCTGGTCGCGGTAGCCACCACGACGGCGGGGTTGCTCCCAGGCCAGGCGCTCGCGTACCGCGTCGAGGGTGGGTGCCACCCCCGGCGTCGAGGCGAGCACGCCCAGGGTCGTGGCGCGGACCTCGGCGGCGGCCGGACGGCGCAGGTCGGGATGGAGGGCGTTGAGCAGCCGGTCGCGCTCGTCGCGCTCGCCGATGATTCCCGGCACCCGGTCCATGGTGAGCCAGGCCGTGGCCAGCACCACCCAGCGGTCCTCGGTGGCCTTCACCCTCCAGCCGTCGTAGACGGGGGTGGGCATCCAGTCGCCGTCGACAGTGCCGCTCGCCGCGATCAGCCCCGCCGCGTACGACACCTCGACGATCAGCCCCGTCACCCACTCGGGCAGGTCGAGCAGGCCCGCCGTCCGCTTGAGGTCGCGCACGGCCAGGCCGCCGCTGCGGAGCACGCCGGGCGGGTCGACACCCCAGCGCTCGCACAACTCCTCCACCGCGCGGGTGAACGTGAACGCCTGCCCGGCCGCCGTGCGGTCGGCGAGCCCGCGGTCGCGCTCGGTGCCCTCTGCGGTGGGCGGGAGAGGAGACAGGTCCCGGTGGACGCGGCCCCCGCGCAGGAACAGGGCGACCTCGCGGGGCAGCACCACGGTCTCCTCGCCGGTGGCGGCGAGCAGTGCCCGGGAGAGGAGCTGGTCGATCGGCGACCGGGCGGTGGCGGCTCGCACCTCGCGGCGGGCGTTGGGCACCCGGCCGCTGGCCGGGCCCCAGACCAGCTCGTTGAGCGCGGACCGCGCCTGCGGCGAGACCTCCTCGATCAGCCGTCCGACGATTTCCGCGTCGCCGAGCAGCGCGGCGAGCGTCTCCTTGGTGGCGCTCCCGGTCTCGCCGCCCTCGCCCGCGACGTCCTGGACCAGCTCGGCCAGCCTCTCGGCGGGGTGGTGCCTGAACGCCTCCAGGGCGGGCGGACCGAGCCCCGCGGGAGCGTCGAGCACCTCCCGCACCCCGGGCGCCGGAGCCAGGGCGCGGTCGGGTCCGTAGACGAGGGCCATGGTGCGCAGCCGCTCGACCGTCTCCTTGAGGGCGCTCTGGAACTGTGGATCGGCCGTCCCCGCAAGGGAACGGGCCATCTGGGCACGCAGTGACCTGTAGGCGATCGGGCCGGGAAGCACGGCCAGCGTCTCCACGACCGCGAGCGTGAACCGGTCGAGCCTGTCGAGCGCCCTGCCCACCGCCGACGGGCTGCTCGCCCGCCCGGCGAGCCCTTCCAGATGGGCGGGCACGGGGGTGATGAGCTCGGGACGTACGGAGACGAGAGCCCGCAGCCGATCATCGCTCCGGCCGCGCAGCCACTCGGTGAACTCCGTGCTCATTCCGCCAATGGTAGGAGGCTTGACCGACATCGCGCGGCCTGGGGGAATTCCGTGATCGAGCGAAGAGAGAAAACGATCATGTGAAGGGCGGCGAATAGATCATGTGAATGGCAGCGAATAAGGGAAGAAGCTCACGAGCGAGGCGATGCCGAGAGAGGATGGTCAGTGTGATCGAGCGTGCGGACCAGCTCGTCCTGGACTATGTCAGCAAGGCGGCCGACGCGGCGCACGGTGTGATGAGGCCCAGGCAGCGGATCGACTTCGTGGCGGTGTTGCGCAGGCGGATCGACGCCGAGCGTGCGGGGACGGACGACCCGGTCGCCGTGGAGAGGATCCTGGCCCGGTTCGGCGACCCCGCCGCACTGGTCCAACGCGAGCTGCGCCGTCTGAGTGGGGAGGAGCCGTCCCCGTCCCCGGAGACTCCACCGGGGCGCCCCGAGCCACGGGTCTCCGGGGAGGGCTTTCCGAGTTTGCGGGGCTTGCGGGATCTGTGGAGATCCCGGGGCGCACGTGAAGACTCCGGTGCGGTCCCCAGGCCACGGGGGGAGGGGTCCGCCGGTCTCTCCGATGCCGCCCGTCCCGATCATGTCGATCGCCCTGACACCGCACGTACCGACCGCGCTGATCACGTCGATCGCTTCGACACCGCACGTACCGACCGTGTCGATCGCTCCGACCGTCCGGACCGTGCTGACCGCGTTGATCACCCCGACCGTGCTGACCGTCCCGACCGCGCTGATCCCGCCGCGGGCGCCGACGGTGTCACCCCCATCCCTTCCGTGGCACTCGTGCCTCTCGCCGCCCCCACCCCCGATGACCCGGCCCCCGCCTCGGAGGGTGCGGCGCCCAAGGATCCTTCGAAAGGGGCCGTTCCGGAGGGGCCTTCGGAGGGGTCCGTTCCCCAGAGCTCCGTTCCCACCTCTCCCGAGGGATCCGCTCCCACATCGAAGGAGCCCGTTTCCGGGGATCCCCCCGCCTCCCTGTCTCCTCGCCGACCCGTGCGAGGGCATCCGTACGCCGTAATGGGGGCTCATCCCGATGCCGGTGAACCTCAGTCGGATCACCCCGTTTCGGACCGCCATGAGTCGGATCACCCCGAGCCGGGCCGCCTCGCCTCGGACTACTCCCAGACGGACCGTCCCGAATCGGACGCTCCTGTGTCGGATTACCCCGCCTCGGATTACCCCGAGTCGGACCGTCCCACGCGAGATCGGCCCGAGCCGGATCGGGTCGACGAGTGGGAGGACGCGGTGGAGAGCGACCCCCCGACCGAGGAGATCCCAGCGGTGCGGGATCCTTTCCCGCCGCTGATGGCACGGCGGTTGACATCGGACACGCCACAGGAGTCGGGGGAAGAGCAGGAAGACGGGGAAAACCGGGGAGAGAAGCGGGAGGGAGAGCGCTCGGAGGCGTCGCGAGGGGAACCGGGACCCCAAGGAGCCCAGGGAGCTCAGGAAGACACCGGGGCTCAAGAAGACACCGGACCTCGGGAAGACACCGGACCTCGGGAAGACACCGGAGTCCGGAAAGACGCCGGAGTCCGGAAAGAGACGCGTGTCCGAGGAGACGCCGAGGGCCGTCCTGGACTTCCGCCCGGGGCGGCCAGGGGCATGCGGGAGGCCGAGGAGCGGCTGGCCAGGAGGCGGGCGCGCAACCGTCCCGACTGGCTGCGTCGACGGCGTCCGGCCCGTTCCAGGGAGGACGTCGTCCCCGGCACCCAGGACACCCGGATGATCCTGCTGAGCCATCGGCGCGAGACGGCCGGCATGGTCCTGCTCGCCTTGGCCGGTCTGCTGATCCCCTTCCCGTTCGCCCCGATCGCGATCTTCAGGATCCCGGTGCTGGTCTGGGCCGTCGCGGCTCTCGTCGTGGTCGCCTGCGAGAACTGGCACACCTCGGACAAGGCGCTGGGACTGGCCGCTCCGCTCGTGAGCTACACCTTCGGCGGTGCCCTGGTCGCCCTCGTACGGGCCAGGAACGACCTTGGCACGGTGGTGGACGAGTTCTTCACCATCAGCGGGCTCATGTTCATGCTGGGTACGGCGTGGGCCGTCTTCTGGCTCGCCTACCGCCTGCTCAATCCTCCGATCCCGGTGGGGAGGGGAGCCCGCCGACCCGGGTGACGCCGTCGGAGCCCTCACGGCTTCCGGCCTCGCGCGGGGTGGCCACGGTCTCCGCTCTCGCGGGGTGATCGTCCGGTGGTGCGTCGGCCGCCGGGTCTGTCGGCCGATGGTCCGGACCATCGGCCGGGACAGCAGGCCGAGGGTGAGGCGCATCCGGGAGGCGAGGAGGCGGTCGCGTTCCACGCGGCCCCGAGGGCTCGCCCACGGTCTCCTCGAACACCGGAGAACCGATGGGGGGCGTCGGCGCGTCTTCCGGATAAGTGAATCTTTTCGTGAGGGCTTCCGCGGTGGGATGCCTCACGGGCAACACTCTGGATTAGCAATGTTTGGGGGGATTTGGCATTCTCTGAGGGATTCTCGGCGAATCTCCTCGCGGAGCGGACATGGAGCGGTGAGTGACCTGGTGAACTCTGTGGGATTCGACCTCGATCTGACGCTCGCCGACACGCGTGCGGGCATCGCCGCCGTTTACGACGAGGTGGCGCTGCGTACCGGCATCTTCATCGACACCGTCACCGTGCTGGCCAGACTGGGGCCGCCGCTGGAGTGGGAACTGGCCAACTGGATGCCCGCCGAGGAGGTCCCCGCCGCCGCCGACGTCTACCGGGAGCTGTATCCGTCGATCGCCGTCCCGGTCACCACCCTCATGCCCGGCGCGCGTGAGGCCGTCGAGGCCGTACGGCGGGCGGGGGGCAGGGTCGCCGTGGTCACGGGCAAGAACGCCCGCGACGCGGCGAGGACGGTCGAGTTCCTCGGACTGGAGGTGGACGAGGTCGCCGGATCGGTTTTCGGGGCGGCCAAGGGTCCGGCCCTCGCGGCTTTCGGCGCCGCCGCATATGTTGGAGATCATGTCGCGGACATCGACGCGGCACGAGCGGGGGGAGCCGTCAGCGTGGCGGTGGCGACAGGCGTCTATCCGGCGGGAGAACTGCGTGATCACGGAGCCGATGTGATCTTGGGTGACCTGACCGAGTTCGTCGAATGGTTCGACGGCTGGCGAACCCCCGTTCTCGTGTAATTCGGGCCTCAATACACGGTCGCTCCCAGCGCCTGCGGGGCATAACCTACATCCATTCCTTTTCACGACAGTCTGAACGAGGTCACCCCTGTGCCGAGTGGCAAGGTCAAGTGGTACGACGCCGACAAGGGATTCGGCTTCCTCACCCGCGACGACGGCGGTGAGGTCTTCGTGCATTCTTCCGCGCTGCCGTCCGGCGTGGATTCCCTCAAACCAGGGCAGAAGGTCGAATTCGGTGTGGCCGAGGGGCGCCGCGGCCAGCAGGCGCTCTCGGTCCGAGTGATCGATCAGCCCCCCACCCTCGCCAAGACCGCCAAACCCAAGGGCAAGCGCAAGAAGCCCGACGAGATGGTCGTCATCGTGGAGGATCTGATCAAGCTCCTGGACACGGTCTCCATGTCGTACCAGAGGGGCAAGCAGCCGGAGGCCGCGCACGCGAAGAAGATCGCCGCCGTGCTCCGAGCCGTCGCCGACGACCTCGACGACTGATTCGAACCCGCCGGAAGACCCTCGCGGCTCAGCCGTGCGGGTTGGTGAGCGGCCTGGTCCGCTTCTCCGTCGGTGGATCCCCGTGGTGCACGACCGCGGTGGTCGTCCCGGCGGGCCGCGGCCCGACCCGCTCCTGCGGCGTGCCGTCCCGTGAGGGCCGCTCTCCGTTCGCCGTGGGGTGCGGCCCTGACGGGGAGCGGCGCGGACCTCTCGCGGCCTCGACCCTGGCGTCCACCTCCTTGACCCGCCCTCGGCGGCGTACCAGCAGCCAGCCGAGCGAACCCGCCAGCACCACGGACATCACGGCCAGTCCCACCGTCCCGCTCGCGAACAGCGAGAGCCAGAGCCCGACCAGCCCGCCCAGCACCCATGCGATCTGAAGGAAGGCCTCCACCACCCCGAACGTGGACGAGCGCACCTCCTCGCCGATCTCCCTTTGCACGATCGCGTCCAGCGCGAGCTTGCCCAGGCCCTGGGCGAACGCGGCCGCGAGCGCGACCGCCACCGCGCTCCACAACTGGAAGACGACGGCCGCCAGTATCGTGATCGCGGTCGTCAGGGCGAGCGTCCCCAGCACGATGACCTGCGGAGAATGGTTGCGCACCCACGAGGCCACGGCCGTGCCCGCCAGCCCCCCGATCCCGGCGGCCGCTCCCAGCACGCCGATGGCGACCATCGGTGGCAGGCCGGGCAGGTTCTTGTCCTGGACGAGGAACAGCAGGTAGAAGAGCAGGAACCCGGAGTAGAGGCGGATGGCGACGTTGGCGTGCATCGCCTCGGTCACCACGGGGCCCACGTTCAGCATCGTGCGCCAGCGGGGTGGCCGCTCCTCGCCCTCTTCGTCCAGCTCATCCAGATCGGGGGAGTCGACGTGGCGCGGGAGCCGTACGGCGAGCACGCCCTGGAACAGGAAGAGCACCGTCGCCCCGCGCAGCACCCACTCGGCGCCCAGCCAGGCGCTGGCGCCGGCGCCGATCGGCACCGCGACGCCCGCCGCGACCAGTGCGAACAGGGCGACCCTGGCGTTCGCCGTGACGAGTGCGATGTCGGCGGGCAGCACGCTCGGCATGATCGCCGCGCGGGAGACGTTGTAGGCCTTGGACAGCACCAGCACGGCGAGTGCCGCGGGGAAGATCGTGAACACGTCGCCGGGGACGATCGCCGCCGCCATCGCGAAGCAGAGCAGCCCGCGGCCGAAGAGGGTCCCGGCCATCACGAAACGCCGCCCGGAGCGGAACCGGTCGAGGACCGGGCCGACGAACGGCGCGACCACCACGAACGGGATCATCGTGATCAGCAGGTAGAGGGCGACCTGGCCGCGTGCCTCGTTCACCGGGAGCTTGAAGAGCGTCCCGGCCAGGGCCGCGGTGACCAGGGCGTCGCCCACGCTGTGCGCGGCGGTCAGCTCGATCAGCTGGCCCAGCCCGGTGCGGCCCGCGCCCTGCGCGTGGGTCAGCCGCCGCGCGGCCCTGCCCGCCCGCTGGGTGCCGCTGACCGCCCCTCTGCCCGCCTTCGCCGTCACCCGGCCGGTGCCGCGGCCCGCGCGCGCGGCGGTCCTGCCCGCGGCGGAGGCGGCCTCGCCGACCCACCGGGAGGCATCGCCCACCGTCTTCCGCGCCCGTTCCCACCCAGCTGCCACGTATCCAGTCATACCCGAAGGGCGGGTGAGTTGTCCGGTGCGCCAGGTCACTCCCCTGGCGATTGAAGCGACCGTCTCGGCCGGGCCCGCCACGACGGCCGGTCCCCGGGACGCCGGATCACTTCCCGGGTGATTAGATGTCCACGGTGCCGTTCGCTCCGGGCATGGGCGAGAATGAACTGTGAGCGCAGTGAGCGAGCCAGCCAGTAGGGACAGCGGCCGTCGTGCTGCGAGGCTGACGGGAGACGACTCATGAGTCGGATTCGATCCCGCGCCGTGGTCCTTGACCAGGCGTGCGTCGCGGCCGTCGACCTGGCCAGAGTCGCGGTCGAGGAGAATGTCAGGCCCGGAGAGGTGGGCGAGCACCTCGGGGTCGAGGGTGAGGGCGACCGCGTCGTCACCCATTACTTCGCCTGTCTCGACCGCGCCTACCGGGGCTGGCGCTGGGCCGTCACGGTCGCCCGCGCCTCGCGGGCGCGCAACGTGACGGTGAGCGAGGTCGTGCTCCTGCCCGGCTCGGGGGCCCTGATGCCGCCGCAGTGGGTGCCGTGGAGCGAGAGGCTGCGTCCCGGCGATCTCGGCGTGGGTGACCTGCTGCCCACCTCCGACGACGACGACAGGCTCGCGCCCGGTTTCACCGAGACCGACGACGACTCCGACCATCAGATGATCTTCGAGTACGGTCTCGGCCGGGCCCGGGTGCTCTCCCCGATCGGCCGCGACCGCGCCGTGCGGCGCTGGCACTCCGGCGAGTCGGGACCGCACACCCCGCTCGCGCACGCCGCGCCCGCCCAGTGCTCCACCTGCGGCTTCTACTGGCCGCTCGCGGGAGCGCTGCGCACCGGCTTCGGGGTCTGCGCGAACGAGTACGCCCCCGACGACGGGCGGGTCGTCGCCGCCGACCACGGTTGCGGCGCTCACTCCGAGGCCGCCGTGCTGCCGCACCAGGTCGAGCCGACCTCGCCGATCCTCGACGACCTCTCCTACGACACCGCCGAGCACGTCTCGGAACCAGACCTGGCCGGATCGGTGGACGACACCGCCTCCGAGCCGCTCGGTCACTCCTGACCCGGCGCCGCCGGGCCGCTCCCAACCCGGGGCACCACCGGGTCCATCCTGCCCCGCCGCCGTCCCTGCGGCACACCCGGCCGTCGCGGCCGGGAGCCGCTTCCGTGGCGTCCTGGCCGTACTGGTCGTCCTGGCCATTCCGGCCGGGACACCTGGTCGCGCGGGGCTTCGACCTTTTGGAAGCATCGCCTTGACTGACATCTTCGGCACCGAACGACTGCGCTCCGCCGTCCTGGCCGCCTGGACGGCCTCGCCTGCCCGTTTCCGTGAGGACGCCAACGCGGAGGAGGACTTCGCACTCGGCGGCTACCGCGACCGGCTGATCGTCGAGCTCGCCCAGAACGCCGCGGACGCCGCGCTCCGCGCCGGGGTGCCCGGGCGACTCCGCCTCTCGCTGCGCGAGGGCGTGCTGTCGGCCGCCAACGTCGGTGCCCCCGTCGACAGGTCCGGGATCGAGGGTCTGTCCACGCTGCGTGTCTCCGCCAAGCGCGACGACGCCCACGCCGCCGGCCGGTTCGGCGTCGGGTTCGCGGCCGTGGTGTCGGTCTGTGACGAGCCGGTGATCGGCTCGCTCGGCTCCGGTGTCGTCCGCTGGTCCCGTGACCAGACCGCCGCCCTGGTGGCCGCGGAGCCCGAGCTGGCCAAGGAGCTCGCCGAGCGCGGTGGGCACGTACCGTTGCTGCGTCTTCCCTTCCCCGCGGGCCCGGTGGAGATCCCCACCGGATTCGACACGCTCGTGCGGCTGCCGCTGCGTGACGAGGCGGCCGAGGATGCCGTACGGGCGATGCTGCGGGAGACCAGCCCCGCCCTGCTGCTCGGCCTGCCCGTCCTGGAGTCGATCGAGATCGACGTGGACGGCGAGACGCGGACCGTCACCTCCGAGGGCTGGAAGGTCGTCTCGGACTCCGGGCGGTTCACTCCCGAGCAGGTGGCCGAGCTCTTCGCCGACCGCCCGACGGAGGAGCGCTCCCGGCCGCACTGGCTGGTCCGCTGGGCGGTGCCCGTCACCGCCCCCGTGCCCGCCGCCGGGTCCGAGGCCGCCGGGGCCGGGTCTGTCGGGTCCGGGTCCGCCGGGGTAAGCGGGGAGCCTCGGCCGCTGCCCGCGCTGGTACCGCCCGTGGTGCACGCGCCCACGCCGAGCGACGAGCCGCTGGATCTGCCCGCGTTGCTGATCGCCTCGTTCCCGATGGCCACCGACCGGCGGCATGTCGCGCCGGGCCCGCTCACCGACTTCCTGGTCGAGCGTGCCGCCGACACCTACCTGGAACTGCTCGCCGAGCTGCCTCGCACTCCCCGGCTCCTCGACCTCGTCCCGGGCATGATGGGCAAGGGCGAGCTGGACGCCCGCATCCGCCGGGCGATCCTGCGCAGGCTCCCCGACGCCCCGCTGCTTCCCGCCCTCTCGCCGCCCGCCGACCCGGCCTCGTCGGGCAGGCCGGACGGTTCCGGTGCCTCCCTCCTGCTCCCCGACCCCGCCGACGGTCCCGCCGCTGCCGGTCCCCTCGGCGCCGGAGCAGGTCTCGGTACGGCCACAGGCGGCTCCGGCGCGACCGGGGGCGCCTCCCCGGCCCCGCTCTCCGCCGGTGAGGAGCTGGTCGTCTCCGGGCGGCAGGCATCCGTCGTCGCGGCGCCGGCCGAGCTGCTGGAGAGGGTCGCCCCGATGATCGGCGGGCTGCTGCCCGCGGGATGGCCGTCCCGGCATCCGGCGATCACCGCACTCGGCGTGAACCGGGTGCAGCTCTCCGACATCGTGGACATGCTCTCCGGCGACGCCGTCAAGGACAGGGACCCGGCCTGGTGGCGGTCGCTGTACGAGGTGCTGCCCGCCGACGACCCCGAGGCCCTCGGCGCGCTGCCGGTGCCGCTGGCCGACGGCCGCCTGGTGAGGGGGCCGCGCGGCACGCTGCTGCTCACCGACGGTTCCAGGCTGGACCCGGCGGTCCTCGCGCCGCTCGGGCTGCGCGTCGTGCACCCGGACGCGGCCCACCCCCTCCTGCTCAGGCTCGGCGCGGGCGAGGCCACGCCCCGCACCGTCCTGGAGGACCCGCTGACCCGCTCCGCCGTCTCGGAGTCGCTGGACAGCCCCGACTCGGAACCGGTGGCCAGGGCGGTGCTCGCGCTGGTCGACGCCGCCGGGCTGACCGCGGGCGACGCCCCCTGGCTGTCCGAGCTGGCGCTGCGCGGCGCCGACGGCGAGCTGTACCCGGCGGGCGAGCTGCTCCTCGCCGACGGGGCGCTCGCCGGGCTGCTCGACAGCGAGACGCACTTCGGCACGGCCGCGCCGGAGCTGGTGGAGCGGTACGGCCCCCGGGTGCTCGCGGCGGCCGGGGTGCTCGACGGCTTCGCCGTGGTCAACGACTCCGACGTCATGATCGATCCCGACGAGTGCGACCACGACCTGGACCGCGAGGACGAGTGGCTGGAGGTCGTCCTCGACCTGCTGCCGGAGATGGCCGTACCGCCGGTCGCGAGGGAGTTCTCCGCCGTACGCGACCTGGAGTACGTCGCCGACTGGCCCGCCGCCCTCGCCCTGCTGTCGCGCCCGCCGCTCCGCTCGGTCCTGCACCCGCTGCGGGTCCTGGTGGCGGGGGAGGTCGTGGAGGTGCCCTCCTACACCGCCTGGTGGCTCTCAACACACCCGGTGCTCGCCGGCAGGCGCCCCACGGAGCTGCGGCTCCCCGCGGGCGACCCGCTGCTGTTCGGCCTGTACGGGGACGCCCCCGCCGTCGTCGACGAGGCGGCGCTGGCGATGATCGGGGTCCGGAGCACGCTGGCCGACCTGCTCGCCTCCCACGGCGGTCCCGACGAGCTGCTCGACCTGCTGGGCGACCCCTCCGTGGAGGTCGACCGCGCCCAGCTCCGCTCCCTGTGGGTGGCGCTCGCCGGTGTCGACCCCGCCCGCGTCGGGCCCCCGCGCGCCGTACGCGCCGTCCTCGGTGACGCGATCGTCGCCGTCGACGCCGAGGACGGCCGCGTGCTGTCCACCGGCGCCGACTCCGGGGGCGATGCCGAGGCGGCGGGAGAGCCGGTCGTGGTCGAGGCGCCGGACCTGCTGCCGCTCGTCGCGGGCAGGCCGCTGATCCTGGCCCCGTTCGACCTGGCCGAGGCGCTGTCGGAGCTGCTCGACCTGCCGCTCGCCGGTGAGGAGGCCGCAGGTGAGGTGACGTCCTCCGGCGAGAAGCGCGACGTCCCGCCCGCCGTACGGTCGCTGCTGCCGAGCGCGCCCAGCAGCTACGTGGAGCACGAGAGGCTGCTGGTGGACGGTGTCCCCGCGGCCTGGAGGTTCTTCGAGGGTACGGTGCACGCCTCGGGTGTGGAGGGGCTGGCGCGCGGGCTCGCCTGGGCGTCCGGCCAGTGGGGCGACCGGCTCGCGGTGGCGGCGCTGCTGCGCGATCCGGCGGCGGTGCCGCTGCTGCTCGCCGAGGCCGACCTGGACAGCTGGACCGCCTCGACCTAGCTCGACCTAGACGGTCACCTGGGCGCTCGGGGGGCACGCCGGCGCCGCGGACGTGATGTCCCCCGGGCGCGGCCCGGGGGTCACGGGGTCGTGGTGGTCGGCTCGATCGGCCCCCCGACCTCGGGCGGCGGGCGGCGGTCGCGGCGGCGTACGTACCAGAGGCCGAAAAGGCCGCCGCAGATGCCCGACACGCAGGTCCAGATCCACCAGCGGTGCTCGGGACCCGGCTGCGCGACGAGGAGGACGACCAGGGCGACGACCCACAGGCCGGTACCCGTGAGGATCGTGAGCGTGTCGTTGGTCTTCAACGGCTGCAGATCCGGAGGTCGTGGCTGGTTCACGCGCTCCAGACTAGGCGACGACCTCTCACTATTCGCAAAACGGGTCACGTGAAGGCGCGAATCCATCTCGAAACCATCACCATCGACAGCCGGGCCTTCCGAGAAGGAGAGCTCGCTGTCACTCTGCGCGAGTGAGCGATGTTAAAAATCCTGAATTAAGTAAAGTTGACCGCTTCTTCTTCATCTCCGACCGTGGCTCGTCCGTGGGCAGGGAGGTGCGCGGTGGGTTCGCCACGTTCTTCACGATGGCCTACATCGTCGTGCTCAACCCCTTGATCATCGCCACCGTCCCGGACGTCGAAGGCCAGTTCATCGGAGACGGGAGCACGCCCAACGTCCCGCTCGTCGCGGCGGGCACCGCCCTCGTGGCCGGACTGCTCAGCATCCTGATGGGGATCGTCGGCAGGGTCCCCTTCGCGATGGCCGCGGGCCTCGGCCTGAACGCCTTCGTCACCTACGGCATCGCCTCGCAGATGTCCTGGGAGTCGGCGATGGGCCTGGTGTTCCTGGAGGGCGTGATCATCGGGCTCCTGGTGCTGACCGGGTTCCGTACCGCGGTGTTCAACGCCATCCCACCCCAGCTGAAGACGGCGATCAGCGTCGGCATCGGCCTGTTCATCGCGCTGATCGGTTTCGTGGACGCCGGCTTCGTCCGCCGCGTGGCGGCCGGGCCGCCGCTGGAACTCGGTATCGCGGGCTCGCTGACCAGCTGGCCGATCCTGGTCTTCGTGGTCGGCCTGCTGCTGATCGTGCTGCTGGTGGCGCGTCAGACCAAGGGCGCCATCCTGATCGGCATCATCGCCACCACCGTCCTCGCGGTCATCGTCGAGGCCGTCACCAACGTCGGGGCCTCGGTGACGCCCGGCCAGCAGCCGAACCCGGCGGGCTGGCAGCTCGTCGTCCCCCAGCTGCCCGAGCAGATCTTCGGCTTCAACAACCCGCTGGTGCTCTTCAGGGAGTTCGACCCGCTCGGCGCCTTCGGCTCGGTCTCGGTCATCCTCGCCCTGCTGCTCATCTTCACCCTCCTCATCACCGACTTCTTCGACACCATGGGCACGATCGTGGGCGTCGGCGGGCAGGCCGGGCTGATCAAGGAGGACGGCACCCTGCCCAGGACCCGCGAGATCCTCCTCGTCGACTCGATCGGCGCGGCGGCCGGAGGCGCGGCCTCCGTCTCCTCCAACACCACCTACATCGAGTCGGCCGCGGGTGTCGGCGAGGGCGCCCGCACCGGCCTCGCCAGCGTCGTCACCGGCGTGCTGTTCCTGCTGGCCATCTTCGTCTCGCCGCTCGTCGCCGTCGTCCCCTACGAGGCCGCGGCTCCCGCCCTGGTCGTGGTCGGCTTCCTGATGATGACCGCCATCCGCGAGATCGACTTCACCGACTACGAGATCTCGATCCCGGCGTTCCTCACCATCGTCCTGATGCCGTTCACGTACTCGATCGCGAACGGCATCGGCGCGGGCTTCGTCACCTTCGTGCTGATCAAGGCCATCAAGGGCAAGGCCGGTGAGGTCCACCCGCTGATGTGGACGGTCGCGGGGCTGTTCGTCGTCTACTTCGCGCTCGGCCCGATCAAGGCCATGTTCGGCCTCGGCTGAGCGACGCGCGGAAGGCCGTCACGGTGATCGAAGAAGGTGGTCACCCTGACGGCCTTCCGCGTTCCCGTACGCCGTGCCGAACTCCTGAGAACGAGGTACGGCCGTCACGGTGGGATACGCCGTGACGGCCGTACGTGCTCCCGTGCGGTCGTGCTCAGCGTCCCCGGGGGCCGGCGGGGATCAGACCCGCGCGGTACGCCTTGAGGACGGCGTCGGATTCGGCCCGGGTGAGCGTGCCGGCGGTGACGGCCTCCTTCAGCCGTTCGGCGAAGGCCGCCTCGACCTCGGCGCGGCGTTGCTGATCGAGCGTCTCCAACGCTGCGACGACCTTGTCCGCGCTGATCCCGAGCTTGCCGGCCAGGGCCTCGGCCATTTGTTCCCGAGGGGCGGCCTTCCTCGGCTCATCCTGCGGGGCGGCCTTCCCCGCCTCGTCCTGCTCGGGGGCCTTGGGAGGTCGGCCGGGACCGTTCTCCTTTCTGATCTCCTCCAGGGCCGTGGTGACCTTGTCCTTGTCGACGCCGAGGATCTCGGCGAGCTTGGCGGCCGTCTCCTCGTGGTGGCCAGGGCCATGGAGACCACCGTGACCACCGTGACCACCGTGACCGCCGTGCGGGCCGCGTGGGCCGCGCGGGCCGTGCGGGGCGTGCTCCGTGCCGTCGGGGGCGGTGCCGGGGGTCGCCGAGGAGGAGGACGACGGCGCGGGGGTGGGACTGGTCGCCCAGGCCGCCACGGGGACGGTCAGCCCGGCGGCGAGGGTGGTGCCGACGCCGGCGATTATGATCATGCGCTTGGTGCGGTTCATGTAACTCCTTGTCCGATGAAGGGCATGGCACTTACCGGACCGATGCTCGGCCGACCTTCTGAGACCTCCCTCATCCCAAACTGAGAATTCCATGAGATCCGGCCGCCACACGAGGATGAGAAGCCGGGCGGCACCCCGCCACTCTTTCGCCGGTGTTTCGAGATACGCGACGGCGGCTTCGAGGGGCGAGGCGGGCGGTGAGATCCTGGTGTACGAGGTCGCTCCTTCGAAGGACCTCGGCTTCCGCAGGGGGAGTACGGCCGGACCCGCCGGCGTTTCCAGTGGGGGTCGAGCTCTCCCCGGGGTTCCCGGCGAGAGATCCCGGGTGCTCAGGGCGAGGTTGGCGATCTCCCGTCCGTCTGGCACGCTGTACGGCCCCGCGCCGAGAAGAAAACCCTCTGGAGGGAATCACGTGCATCCGTATATAGTTAGCAAAGGTAATGACTTACGCTAATGAACCACCCCAGGAAGGACCACGTCGCGAGCCTGCGCAGCGACGCCGGTCTCGCTTCGGCTCTGCGCGTGTCGCTGGCACGACTGAACAGACGCCTGCGCAGGCAGGCCGCGGTGCACTCGTTGACGCCCACCCAGCTCGCGACACTCGCCGCCGTAGAACGGCATTCCGCGATAACCCCCGGCGAATTGGCCGAGTTGGAGAAGGTGCAGCCGCCCTCGATGACACGCGTGATCGCCGTGCTGGCCGAGCGGGAGCTGGTGTCACGCACACCGCACCCGACCGATCGGCGCCAGGTGACCGTGAGCGTGACAGGGCAGGGCTCAACGCTGCTGAGGGAGGAGCGGCGCCTCAAGGAGGCGTGGCTGACACAGCGGCTGAAGGAGCTGACACCCGAGGAGAGGGCGACGCTCCGGCAGGCGGCTCCGATACTGGAGAAGCTCAGCCGGATCTAGCCGAACCAGAAGAACCCGAGCAACCCGGGGTCCCACACGACGCCGGGGTCTCCGCCGCGCCCGGGGACGATGCGGGAACGCGGTCGCGGGGGGAGCGGGACGACGCGCCGGGCCAGGAGCCCGGCGGGAATCCGGCGGGAGAGTCGAGCGGGGAATCCGGCGCGAATCCGGCGGATGAGCCGGGCGGGAGCCCAGGCAAGAAGATCGGGCTGAGGGCGAGGGTGAGGCGGCGGCGGGCCGCGCGGGCCGCCGCCGCGAGCGAGTTCCAGGCCACGGAGAGCGGGACGACCCAGCCCGTGCCCGAGACGCGGGGCGGGATGTTCCGCTCCCTGCGCGTCTACAACTACCGGCTGTTCGCGGCCGGAGGCGTGGTCTCCAACGTCGGCTCGTGGATGCAGCGCACCGCGCAGGACCTGCTCGTGCTCGACCTGACGAACGGCAGCGCCTTCGCGCTGGGCGTGACCGTCATGCTGCAGTTCCTGCCGTTGCTGCTCTTCGGCCTGTGGGGCGGCATGCTCGCCGACCGCTACTCCAAGCGGCTGCTGCTGATCGTCGCCCAGTCGTTCATGGGCCTGCTGGCGCTCACCATGGGCGTGCTCGTCGTGACCGGCTCGGCCCAGGTCTGGCAGGTGTTCGCGATGGCGTTCCTGCTCGGCCTCATCGCCTGCGTCGAGGTGCCCACCCGGCAGTCGTTCGTCGTGGAGATGGTCGGCCGCAAGGACCTGTCCAACGCGATCGCGCTGAACGCGTCGAGCTTCAACCTGGCCCGCGTGGTCGGCCCGGCCGTCGCGGGTGTCCTGATCTACGCGTTCGGCGGCACCGGCCCGATCTTCCTGATCAACGCCCTGTCCTTCGCGGGCGTGCTCGCCGGTCTGCTGCTCATGCGCACCTCCGAGCTGACCACCCCCGAACCGGTGCCGAGGGCGAAGGGGCAGCTCCGCGAGGGCCTGCGGTACGTGATGGCGCGGCCCGAGCTGCTCATGCCGATACTGCTGGTCGCCTTCGTCTCGCTGTTCACGCAGTCGTTCTCGATGTCGATCGCGCTCATGGCGCGTGAGGTCTTCGGGGCGGGCGCGGCCTCGTTCGGGCTCGCCTCCAGCATGTTCGCGGTCGGTGCTCTCGCGGGCGCGCTCATGGCGGCGCGGCGGGTACGGCCCAGCCGGAGGCTGCTGGTCGGCGGCGCGGTCGCGTTCGGCCTCTTCCAGATCGCGAGTGGCCTGGCCCCGTGGTACCCGCTGTACCTGGTCTCCCTCGTGCCCGCGGGCATCGCGTTGATCTCGGTGAACACCGCGGCCAACGCCAGCGTGCAGCTCGCCACCTCGCCGGAGATGCGCGGACGGGTGATGGGGATCTACGTGCTCGTGTTCACCGGCGGAGCCCCGATCGGCGCGCCGCTGCTCGGCTGGATCTCCGAGCTGGGCGGCCCGCGCGCGGGGGTCATGGTGGGCGGTGTGCTCACCCTGATCGGCTGCGGTGTGGCCATGATGCTGACGAGGGTGATCGGCAGGAGGTCGCGTGCGACCGTCCGTGGGATCCCCGCCGCCACCGGTGCGTGACGAGCCCGTTCTCGCCCTCGAACGTGAGGGCCGGACCCGCCGCGGGGCCGGGAACCGCCACGAGACGGTCGAGGAACGGCGCCCGGGGGCGCGCGCACCCCGTGGGCAGAGCTAGGCTCCAGGGCGTGGATCGTCCCCGTCGCTGGCTGCTGCCCACGGTGCTCGCACTGCTCGTGCTCCTCGTGGTGATCGGCGCCCTGATGTCCTAGCCTCCCGGCGCTACCAGGCGTAGTGCTCGGGCGCCGTCCTGAAGCCAGGGAAGATCTCGTCCAGGCGGGCGAGGGCCTTCTCGTCCAGAACGATCTCCAGCGCCCTGGTGGTGCCGTCGAGCTGGTCGAGTGTGCGCGGCCCGATGATCGGCGCGGTGACGACCTTCTGGTGGAGCAGCCACGCCAGGCCGACGTTCGCCGGGTCCTCGCCCAGCTCGTCGCAGAACTCCTCGTAGCGCTGGATCTTGTCGCGGTGCTTGTCCAGCTGCTTGGTGATCTGCTCCGAGGCCGAACGTCCCTTGTCGATCTTCCGCAGGATGCCGCCGAGCAGGCCGCCCGCGAGCGGGCTCCACGGGATCAGGCCCACCCCGTAGTCCTCGGACGCCGGGATCACCTCAAGCTCGGGCTCACGGACGATCAGGTTGTAGTGGGACTGCTCGGAGACCAGGCCGAGGCTGTTGCGGCGTCGCGCGCTCTCCTGGGCCTTGGTGATGTGCCAGCCCGCGAAGTTGGACGACCCCACATACAGGATCTTGCCCTGCTGCTTGAGGATGTCCATCGCCTCCCAGAACTCGTCGAACGAGGTGTTCCGGTCGACGTGGTGCGCCTGGTAGAGGTCGATGTAGTCGGTCTGCATCCGCCTCAGCGACGCGTCGGCGGCGCGGCGGATGTTGAGCGCGGACAGCTGGCCCTCGTTGGGCCAGTCGCCCATCGAGCCGTAGAGCTTCGTGGCGATCACCGTCTTCTCGCGGCGCCCGCCACCCTTCGCGAACCAGCGGCCGATGATCTGCTCGGTGATGCCCTCGCCCTTCTTCCAGCCGTAGACGTTGGCCGTGTCGAAAAAGTTGATCCCCAGCTCGTGGGCGTGGTCCATGATCGCGAAGGAGTCGTCCTCCGTGGTCAGGGGGCCGAAGTTCATGGTGCCCAGGCAGAGGCGGCTGACCTTCAGGCCGGTGCGGCCAAGCTGCGTATAGTCCATGTGTCCACACTAAGTACCTGGAGTGCACTCCAGGCGAGCGGATTCCGTGAGAAATCCGCGCCGATCGGACCCGCCACGTCGGTGACGCCCGTGCGCACGGCCGGGGCATGATGGCTTGATGCTGAGTAAGCCGGGGGAAGTCGTGGTTCGCGTGTTCGCGGTGGCCTGCCTGACCGTGGCCACGGTCTTCGCGGGCCAGGGCGCGCGGGCGGGTGACGGTGAGGGCGTTCGGGAGGACACGGGGCACGGCGTACGGGCGGAGGCGCGGGAGGCGAAGGGCGGGGACGGCGCGCGGGTCGGCGACGAACGAGGGGCGGGGGCGGACGACGGGGCGCGGATCCTCTTTCGTTTCAGGGACAGCCGGATCACCGAGTCGAGCGGGCTGGCGGTCTCACCGACCGGCAAGGACATCTACTACACCCACAACGACAGTTCCGCGGGCCCGGTGTTCTACGCGGTCGGCCCCGACGGGCGGACCCGCGCGACCTTCACCCTGCGAGGGGCGGAGTCCCGCGACTGGGAGGGCATGGCGGCGTCCACCGACCCGCGGACCGGTCAGGGGGTGCTCTGGTTCGCCGATATCGGCGACAACCTGGAAGGGGCATGGCCGGATATTTCCGTATACAAGGTGGCGGAACCCACCGTGATGAGGGACGCCGTCGTCCCCGCGGTGCGCTACCGGTTCCGGTACGAGGACGGCGGGCGCAACGCCGAGGGAATCATGGTGCACCCCCACACCGGCCGCCTCCACATCGTGACCAAGCAGTTCGCCGGTGCCGTCTACCAGGCACCGAAGCGGTTGCGCACCGACAGGGTCAACGTCCTCCGCAAGGTCGGGCCCGCGCCCATCATGGCCACCGACGCCGCCTACGCCCCCGACGGGTCGAGCTTCGTGATCCGCACCTACTTCTCGGCCACGGTCTACCGCGCCCCGGGAGAGCAGATCGCCCGGGTGACGATGCCGGAGTTGCAACAGGCCGAGTCGATCACCTACACCCGCGACGGCAGATACCTGCTGACCGGCAGCGAGGGAAGCCGCAGCCCGGTCTACCGGGTGCCGCTGCCCGCGGTGGCCCTCGGCGCCCCCGAACCCGCCTCCGCCCTACGCCAGGCGCCCCCCACACCGACCTCCGCCACCCCCGACGAGCCGGCGCCCACACCGGTCGCCGGGGCGAGGACCGGTGAGGACGAGGACGGCGGCGCGGAGGCGGGGGTGCCGGTCCTGGCCGTGCTCCTCTGGCTGGCCATCGCGACGGGCGCGATCGGCGCCATCACTCTGATCGCCCGCAAGACCCGCTGAGAGACCTCGGAGGCTCAGCCGGGGGACTGGGTGTCGCGGCGGGCGGCGCGGTCGAGGGCGGTCGTCACATCGGGATCGACGGGGAACCAGGTGGAGAGGTCGGTCATCTGCAGGAGGCGGCTGAGGACGTCCGAGATTCCGGCGAGACGCAGCCACCCGCCCGCCTCCGAGGCCACCCGCGCACCGCTCAGGAGCACCCGCAGTCCGGTGGAGTCGCAGAAGGTGATGCCTTCCGCGTCGATGACGATCCGCGGCCGGTGGTCGGCGACCAGTCGTTCGATCGTCTCCCTGAGCAACTCGCTGGAGTTGCGGTCGATGTCACCCACGACCGTGATCACGGCGCAGTCCGCGTGTTCTTGGCGATCGACGTCGATGGAGAGTTCTCTGCTCATCGCCTCGTATCTCCACCCGGTGACGCGGTCGGTTCGGGCCGCCATCCGGCCTGATCAAGGTATACCCTTCCGCGCCACCGGGGTGGGCGACGGTCGGGAGACATGTGCGTAACGGCTGTGGAACCCGCCGACCGCCCTCTCGCCCCGGGAGCCGGTCCGGGGATCTCACGCCGACCTCGGAAATCGGCGGGCTCGTGGTCTCGTGCCGTCCCTGGGAGGTGATCTCATGGCTCGGGAGATGGTGCGGGTCGTGATCTCATGTCGAAAATGAATGACCGCATAGCGATTTACTGCCCCGACATATTCGCGTATTCCTTGACCGGCCTGGGCTTGTTTCCCGCATTGGCAATGACGGTTAAGAACCGGGCCGGTTATCCCTTCTCCTGCGGTGAGGGTTGCCGATAACTTTCAGGCATGCGCGTTTTGGTGACCGGAGCGTCAGGTTTCGTGGGCTCGCATGCGGTCGCCGCGCTCCTCGCCGATGGGCATGAACCGCTTCTTCTCATACGCGATCCACGGAAAACGCGCGAGGTGCTCGCCGCCGTCGGGGTGACGGAGGAGGTCCCCCTGCTCGCGGCCGATATCCGCGACGCGGCGGCCGTGCGGGACGGGCTCGAACGGTGCGACGCGGTCATTCACGCCGCCGCGGAAATCGGGGTCATCGGCCAGGCCGGAGATCTGGACGGCACGAATGTGACCGGAGCGAAGAACGTCCTCGGACAGGCCGTGGAACTCGGTCTCGACCCGATCGTGCACATTTCCACCATTGGCGTCTTCGTGCCCCCGGCCGGGCCGGTCATCACGACCGAGAGCCCGCTCTCCACGCCGAGGAACGAGTACGGCAGGAGCAAGATCTCCGCCGAACGCTACGCGAGGAGGCTCCAGGACCAGGGGATGCCGATCACGATCGTCTACCCGGCCGGGGTCGTGGGGCCGTACCAACCCTCGCTGGACGCGATGGTGGAGGGCCTGCGCGCCGGACTGGAACAGGGCTGGCCGATCACCGCGGGCGGCGCCAACATCGTCGACGTACGGGATCTGGCCGTCGTGCTCGCCCGCTGCCTCGAACCGGGGCGGGGGCCGCGCCGGTTCATGCTGGGCGGGCACTACCTCACCTGGGCGCAGCTCGCCGACGTCTGCGACGAGGTGACGGGGAACCGCTGCAGAAGATTTCGCATCCACCGCTCGGTGCTGCGCGGCGCGGCGGCCGTGGGTGACGTAATGAAGCTGATCAAGGAGATCGACTACCCGCTCACCAGGGACGCCGTCGAGATGATGGTCACGATGGTCCGCACGTACGACACCCCGACCCTGGAGGCGCTCGGGGTGAGTTTGCGGCCGGTCCAGGAGACCGTCGCCGACTCGCTGCGCTGGCTGGCCCAGGAAGGACATCTCACCGTCGACAAGGTCGGGAGGCTGGCGGGTAGTGTCACGCGGTGACGCGCCTTTCGTCCCAACGGAGGCGATCATCCAGATCACCCAGATCACCTAGATCAACTCAGGCCACCTCGGATCACCGCATGATCGCTCTGCAGGGGACCCTGCGGGAAACCCGTAGGGACCCGTGAGGAGAAGGGAGGAACCGGCGATGAAGGTCGGGATCGTCGGTGCGGGAATCGTCGGGCTGGCCGTGGCCAGGGAGACGGCACTGACCCACGGGGCCACCGTGACCGTCCTCGACAAGGAGGACCGCGTCGGGGCCCACCAGACCGGGCACAACAGCGGAGTCGTCCACGCAGGGATCTACTACCGCCCCGGCTCGCTCAAGGCCAGGCTCTGCAGGGAGGGTGTCGCACTGCTCAGGCAGTACTGCGCCGAGCACCGCATCCCGTACGACGAGGTCGGCAAGCTCGTCGTCGCCTCCACCGGCTCCGAGCGCCCCGAACTGCGGAGCATCGCCGAGCGGGCCCGTGCGAACGGGGTTCCCGGCATCGCCGAGCTCGACGCGCTCGCCCTGCGCGAGATCGAGCCGCACGCCGTCGGCGTGGGCGCCGTGCACTCCCCGCACACCGCGATCGCCGACTTCCCCGCCGTCGCCCGGCGCCTCGCCCTGGACGTGGAGGAGAGCGGCGGCTCGGTGCTGCTCTCCCACCCGGTGCGCGCCGTACGGGAGACCGCGAGCGGGGTGAGCGTCCTGGCGGGGGAGCGGACGCTGGACTTCGACCGGGTGATCGTCTGCGCCGGGCTCGGCACCGACACCGTCGCGCGGATGGCGGGGGTCCCCGGCGACGTGCGGATCGTCCCCTTCCGCGGCGAGTACTACGCGCTGGCCGGAGAGGCGAAAGACCTGGTCCGCGGGCTCATCTATCCGGTTCCCGACCCCCGGTACCCGTTCCTCGGCGTGCACCTGACCCGCAGGATCGACGGCGAGGTGCTGGTCGGCCCCAACGCGGTCATGGCGCTGGCGCTGGAAGGCTACTCCTGGCGAAACATCGACCTCGCCGACCTGGGCCGGACCCTGGCCTGGCGGGGCACCCGGCGGCTGGCGGCGAGGCACTGGAGGACCGGGGTGAGGGAGGTGGCCGGTTCGATGGGTAAAGGATCGTTCCTGAGGGCCGCGCGCCGTTACGTCCCGGCGCTCACCGCCGCCGACCTGGTGAGGACCTCGGGAGGCGTCCGCGCACAGGCTGTGGACAGGCAGGGCGGCATGCTGGACGACTTCGCGATCGACGTACACGGCCGCGTCGCCCTCGTGCGCAACGCCCCCTCACCGGCGGCCACATCGAGTTTGGCGATAGCCAGGCATATTGTGGGGTTAGCCTCTGTCTTGACCAGTTAACTGCTTTCTCATGTGGGCCGGTGAAAATAGACCAGTGACCGACTCACCCGAGGCACGTCTGTTGATCGTCGAGGACGAGCCCAACATTCTCGAACTCCTGGCCGCGAGCCTGCGGTTCGCCGGGTTCGGCGTCAACACGGCGGGCAACGGCACGGAGGCCGTCGCGGCCGTCCAGCGGCACCGGCCCGACCTCATCGTCCTCGACGTGATGCTCCCCGACATGGACGGCTTCGACGTCGTACGGCGCCTGCGCGGCGGCGGCAGCGACACCCCCGTGGTCTTCCTCACCGCGCGTGACGCCACCGAGGACAAGATCCGAGGGCTGACCATGGGCGGGGACGACTACGTGACCAAGCCGTTCAGCCTGGAGGAGGTCGTGGCCCGCATCCGGGCCGTGCTGCGCCGTACCAACTCCGGCGAGCTCAGCCCCAGGCCGCCCCGGCTCACCTTCGCCGACATCGAGCTCGACGAGGAGAGTCACGAGGTGTGGCGCAAGGGCCAGGCGGTGGCGCTGTCGCCGACGGAGTTCAAGCTGCTGCGCTACTTCATGGCGAACGCGGGGCGGGTGCTGTCCAAGGTCCAGATCCTCGACCACGTATGGGACTACGACTTCAGGGGCGACGTCGGGATCGTGGAGTCCTACGTCTCCGTGCTCCGCCGCAAGATCGACAATGTCGACCCGAGGCTGATCCACACCCTGCGCGGTGTCGGATACGTGTTGCGCCTGCCACCGGCCCCGTGATGCTCAACACGACTCCCCTGCGGGTGAAGCTGATCGGCGTCATCCTGCTCCTGCTCACGGTCGCGCTCGCCCTCATCGGCGTCGGCAGCGTCTCGATCATGCGCGGCTACCTGATCGACCGTGTCGACAGCCAGATCGACATAACCACCGACTCCGCGCTGCGTCGCATGAACAACCGGGGCACCGTCGCGCTGGGGGGCAAGTTGATGCCGTCCGACGCCAGGCTGGAGCTCCGCGACAGGAACGGCAGGGCCCTCATCCTGCTCAGCGGCATCGACGTGGAGGGCAAGCCGGGGCCGGACATCTCCCACGGCCGGGTCGGCGAGCTCTTCGAGAACGGTGACTGGCGGGTCCGGGTGACCTCGCTGGACACCGGTGAAAGCCTCATCGTGGCCGTGGACATGAGCGAGGTACGGCAGATCGTCGGCCAGCTCGCGCTGGTGGAACTGCTCGGCGGAAGCGGCCTGGTGCTGATGCTCGCCGGAGCCGGTGTAGTGATCATCCGCAGGAGCCTGCGCCCGCTGGAGGAGATCGAGCGCACCGCCGAGGCGATCGCCGCCGGAGACCTGGGCCGCCGCGTCCCCGACGCCGACCCGCGCACCGAGGTGGGCCGCCTCGGCCGGTCGCTGAACGGCATGCTCGCCCAGATCGAGACGGCCTTCCGCGCCCGTTCCGAGTCGGAGTCCTCGGCCCGCAGCTCGGAGGAGCGCATGCGCCGGTTCGTCGCGGACGCCTCGCACGAACTCCGCACGCCGCTCACCTCCATCAGGGGCTTCGCCGAGTTCTACCGGCAGGCGCCCGGCATCGACGCCGCGCCGCTGATGCGCAGGGTCGAGTCCGAGGCGGTCAGGATGGGCCTGCTCGTCGACGACCTGCTGATGCTGGCCCGGCTCGACCAGCAGCGACCGATGGTCATGCGCCCGGTCGACCTGCTCGCCATCGCCGCCGACGCCGTCCACGACGCCCGCATCCTCGCCCCGGAGCGCGATGTCACGCTCTCGGTGGACGGCTCCGCGCTCATCGTCTCCGGCGACGAGGTACGGCTCCGCCAGGTCGTGGGCAACCTCATGACCAACGCGCTCACCCACACCCCCGAGGGCACCCCCGTACGGGTGCTCCTCTCCAGCGACGGCGACATGGCCGTCATCGAGGTCGCGGACGAAGGACCGGGCCTCACCACCGAGCAGCGCGAGCGCGTCTTCGAACGGTTCTACCGCGCCGACTCCGCCCGGGGGCGGCGCGCTCCCGAGGACGGCGGAAGCGGTCTCGGCCTCGCCATCGTGGCCGCGATGGTCGAGGCCCACGGCGGCCGCGTCGCCGTGGAGTCGGACCCGGGCAAGGGGGCGACGTTCCGGGTGATCCTCCCCCTCGCCTCGGAACCCGACTGAGCCTCCCCCGGTACGCCGCCGTCGGCTCCTGGCCCGGTCGTACGGGTGGCCGGCGCCCTGCCCGGTTCCGGTTCGCGGGTGTCCGTCTGTTGGGGGGGTGATCGGTGTCCTGCCGGGTCCCGGCTCGGGGATGTCCGCCTGTTCGGGGTGGGGATGGCCGGTGTCCTGCCGGGGCCCGTTCCGGATGGTGTTCCGAGGTCAGGCCTGCAGGTAGCGCAGGACGGCGAGAACCCGGCGGTGGTCTTTCTCCGACGGAGACAGGCCGAGTTTGGTGAAGATCTGCGTCACGTTCTTCTCCACCGAGCCGTAGGAGAGGAACAGCGCGTTGGCGATGGCGTTGTTGGAACGCCCCTCCGCCATCATGGCCAACACCTCGCGCTCCCTGGGCGTGAGCGTGCCCAGGGTCTCGGTGCGCCTGCTCGCGCCCATGATCTGGGTGACGACCTCGGGGTCGAGAACGGTTTCCCCGGCCGCGATCCGGTCGAGTGCGGTCAGGAAGTCCCTGACGTCGGCCACCCGCTCCTTCAGCAGGTATCCCACCCCATGGGCACCGTCGGCGAGCAACTGGGCGGCGTAACGCGTCTCGACGTACTGGGAGAACACCAGCACGCCCACCCCCGGATGATCGCGGCGGATCTGGATCGCGGCCCGCAGGCCCTCGTCCGTGTGCGAAGGCGGCATGCGCACGTCGACCACGGCGATGTCAGGGTGGTGTTCCGCCACGGCCGCCCTGAGCGCGTCGCCGTCGCCCACCGCGGCCACCACCTGCCGGCCGCGCGAGGTGAGCAACATGTGAAGGCCGTCCCTGAGCATCACGGCGTCTTCGGCGATCACGATGCGCATGCGCTTCTCCGTTCAGATGTGCAGGGGAAGTTCGACGGTGATCACCGTAGGTCCTCCTGCCGGACTGCGAATGTCGATCGTGCCGTCCACCATCCCGGCCCGAGCGGCCAGGCCGCGCAACCCGGATCCGGCGTTCATCGCCGCGCCGTCGACGCCGCCGACGCCGTCGTCCCGCACGAGCAGCGTCAACAGGCCGTCAGCTGCCCGTACATCGACCGAGGCGCGCCTGGCGCCGCTGTGCCTGGCCACGTTGGCGAGTAGTTCCGCCGTGCAGAAGTAGGAAATGGCCTCGATGGCCGGAGCCGGCCGTTCCGGTAGATCGGTATCGAGTTTGACGGGGATCGGGCTCCGTGCGGTGAGCGTGGCCAGCGCCGTCTCCAGCCCCTTGTCGAGCGCGGGCGGGTGGAGGCCGCGGATCAGGTCACGAAGTTCGGCCACCGCCTCCTTGGCGCCGCGGTGCGCGCCGTCGACGAGGGCGCGGGCACGCTCCAGCCGTTCGGGACGATGGGCGTGCTCAAGATCTTCCTGGACCATGCCCAGGTTCAGGGCGAGCGTCACCAACTGCGCGGCCGTCCCGTCATGCAGGTCGCGCTCGACCTGGCGAAGTCTCGCGGCCGCGTCGTCCACGGCCATCGCACGCGCCTGCTCCAGCCTGCGGATTCTCGCGGCACCGGGATCCGGTCCGAGCAGCGTTCTGGCGAGCATCCGTTCGGGGGCCAGCGCGTGGTGGACGCCCCAGGGGGCGAGAAGCAGCAGCACCAGCCCGGCCGTGCCCAGCAGCACCGCACCCGGCCAACCGTTGGGAGACAGGTGTGCGAAGGCGGGGGATCGCCACCACAGGGGGCAGCAGAGCAGGAGCAGGCCACCTCCCCACAACCCGGCGGCGACGGCGAAGGCGACGACGGCCGCCGGCAGCCGGACCAGCTCGTGAATGACGGCACGCCATCCCGTCACGTCACCGAGCGCCGCTCCGAGCCGGTTCAACAGGCCGGGCCTGGTGCGGAACGGGGCAGGGTCGGTCACTCGCACCCCGGCCAGCACCCGCGCCAGCCCTCGATTGGCCGTGCCGAGCCCTCTGGCCGCGAGCACGCTCAGGGCCAGCATCGGTATTCCGACGAGGTTGACCGTCGTGGCGACGCTGAGCAGCACGAGAACGAGATGGACGAGGCCGATTCCCGCCATCAACGGCATCATCAGCGCGTAAACGAGCTCGCGCCATGTCCGCCCCCGCGCCGGAGTGGTGATCAGCATGTGAACGAGTCCGCGCCACGCCCGCGTCGGAGCGGTCATCGGCGCGTGAACGAGCTCGCGCCATTCCCGCCCCCGCGCCGGAGCGGTCATCGGCGCACGCCGCAGGCCGGAACCGTCCCCTACTTGCTTGCCCACGCCCTTCCCCCCCTGACGGACAGCCTGCCGGTGGTCCGCCATCCAGCTTGAGGGACGTTCGTCGGCGAGGACAGCCGAAGATTGCGTGGGGGATATCCCGAGCCAACGCGGAGGATGTCCCGGTGGTGGCGTGTCATCCGTTTTCGCCAGGGTGATCAGCATGATGACAACGAAGAAACGGAGTCTGCGCGGCAGGGCCACATTGCTGGTCGCCGGTATGACGGTGGCGGCGCTGGCGGGAATGATCCCGGCGGCGTCCGCCGCCCAAGGCGGGCAGACCCAGGGCGGGAAGCCGGTGTGGCGAGACTGCGCGGGGCAGGAGATGCCGGCGGGCATGCGGTGCGCCGCGATCGAGGTGCCGGTGGACTGGGCCAGGCCGAACGGACCGAAGATCACGTTGGATCTGGCCCGGCTGCCGGCCACCGAGCCCGCGCGCAGGATCGGCAGCGTGCTGGGTGTCCCCGGCGGTCCCGGGGCCAGGGGGATCGAGGACCTGCAGCTGGTGGCGGGCAGCCTCACCGAGTTGGGGCGCAGGTTCGACCTTGTCGCCTACAACCCCCGCAACGCCGTGTGGCGCGACCGGCTGCCGCAGTCATGCATGCAGCCTGGGACGTCCCTGTCCGACCCTCGTGACGAGAAGGAGTACAGGGCGCTGACCGCGGCGATGACCAAGGCGTTCACCGCGTGCCAGAAAGCGGATAAAACCGGACTGTTCTCCCAGATGGACTCCCTGTCGGTGGCCAGAGACATGGAGGCGGTCCGCAAGAGCCTGGGCGAGGAACGACTGAGCCTCATGGCCAACTCCTACGGAGGGGTGCCCGCCGCCGCCTACGCCCGGCTGTTCCCGCAGCGTATCCGAGCGATGTACCTCGACGGGGCGATCAATCAGGTCGACGGCTGGTCCAACCAGTGGCTGCGAATCCTCCCCCTCCACGAGCGGGCGTTCACCAGGTTCACCACCTGGTGCGCGGACACCCCCGCCTGCGCGCTGCACGGAGAGGACGCCGGGGCGGTCTGGCGCGAGCTCACCCGAGACGCCGATCGCCGGCCGATCCCGGTCACGTCCGAGTTCGGCAAGGAGCTGACCGGATGGCATCTGAGAAGCCTCGGTTTCATCGGAGACCCAGGGGAAGGGCACTCTCATTGGCTGGCCTTCGCCGAAGCGGTCGACAAGGCCCGAGGCGGCGACGGGTCCGGTTTCGCTGATTTCGCCCTCGGCAACACGCGGGTGTGGGCCATGCCCGGGACGCTCGCGATGACCTGCGCGGACGGCCGTGGTTACGCCAGTTATGCCCAGCTTCAGGAGTTCCGCAGACAGACGCGGAAGATCTCGCCGAACTTCGGCGGGGGAGCCTCATTCGAGGCCCTGGGGTGCGCCGGTTGGCCGCTCCGGGTCGCCAACCCGCCCCGCCCGCTGCCGACTCGCGGACTGCCGCCGTTCCTGGGGGCCGGCAGCACATGGGGCGACCACGTGTGGACGGAGAGCTTCACCAGGATGATCCCGGGGTCGGTCACCGTCGCCTACGAGGGACCCGGCCATGCGCTGTACCTGATGGGTAAGAAGTGCCCGATCCAACACGCCACCACGTACCTGACCGAGCTGAGACTTCCCAAGCCGGGCACGACCTGCCCTGCCGAATGATCGCCGCCGTACCGGTCGTCGCGGACCCTCGTCTTCACGACCCGCTCGGCGCCGGGCGCCGGTGAACCCGGTCGTGACGGCCGGTACGGCACTCAGTTCCTCCGGGAGGGGGGCTGAAAGGTCTCAGGAAACGTTCAGCCCCGGCTGAGCTGTGTCCCAGAGAGGTGGGCGAGTCTCGGAGTGTGCTGGACAGAGTGGAAGCCCGATTGCTGGTCGTGGACGACGAGCCGAATATCAGGGAGTTGCTCTCGGCCAGCCTGCGCCTGTCAGGGTTCGAGGTGGTGACCGCGGTGGACGGCCGGGAGGCCGTGCACTTCGCCGAGCGCATCCGTCCCGACCTGGTCGTGCTGGACGTGATGCTGCCCGACATGGACGGCTTCGCCGTGGCGGGACGGCTGCGGGAGATGAGCGGGCAGATGCCCGTGCTCTTCCTCACCGCGCGGGACGGCACCGACGACAAGGTGGCAGGGCTGCGGCTGGCCGACGACTACGTGACCAAGCCTTTCAGCCTGGAGGAGGTCCTCGCCCGCATCCGGGCCGTGCTCCGCCGTACCAGGGGAGATCTCGACCTGCCCGTACGCCTGCAGGTCGGCGACCTGGAGCTGGACGAGGAGGCGCACCAGGTCTGGCGCTCCGGCATCCCGGTGCGGCTGTCGCCGACCGAGTTCAAGCTCCTGCACTACTTCATGGTCAACACCGGCAGGGTGCTGTCCAAGGCGCAGATCCTCGATCACGTCTGGAACTACGACTTCGGCGGTGACGCGGGGGTCGTCGAGTCCTACGTCTCCTACCTGCGCCGGAAGGTCGACACGGCCGAGCCCCGGCTCATCCACACGCTTCGCGGGGTCGGCTATGTGCTGCGACCGCCCCACAGTGATTGAATTTTCAGCTGATATTCAGCTCTACATGACCCGTTTCTGAGGTTTGTGTGTTCAAATAGGCATTGCACGACCCCCGATCACCTCGGAGCATCCGACGGGTTCGAGCTCGCCTCCAGCTGCGGGGGAGACGAGCTCGGCATGACCCCCGGGTGAGATCCGAGGGCTGGGCCCCACCGCTTTACCGAGTTCGCCCCCGTAACCCGGTCCAGCGGTGGGGCCAAACACGTCTAGAGGGGCTTCGGCAGGGCAGGATCGACCGTATGGGTGACAACGACGGTCTTCTGGAGACGCTGCGGGAGTTGCGGCGGCACCTCGACCGCGAGCTGTTCCCCCTCACGATCGGCGACGTGGAGGCCGACCGCCGGGCGCTGCGAGAGCTGACCGGCCAGCTCGACGACTACCTGATCCCCCGGCTGAGCGCGATCGACGCTCCGCTGCTCGCCGTCGTCGGCGGATCCACCGGGGCGGGGAAGTCCACGCTGGTGAACTCCCTGGTCGCCGAGGACGTATCCGAGCCGGGGGTGCTGCGGCCCACGACGATGGCCCCCACCCTTGTCACCAGCCCCGTCGACCGCGAGTGGTTCACCGCCCAGAACGTCCTGCCCGGCCTGCCGCGCGTCACCGGGAGCGGCAGGGGCGAGCCCGGCACGCTCCGGATCGTCACCGCCGCGACCGTCCCGCCCGGCCTCGCCCTGCTCGACGCCCCCGACATCGACTCGATCGTCGCCGCGAACCGCGAGCTGGCCGCCCAACTGCTCGCCGCCGCCGACCTGTGGCTGTTCACCACGACCGCCGCCCGGTACGCGGACGAGGTCCCCTGGAGCTTCCTGCGTTCGGCCAGGGAGCGCAGCACGGCCCTCGCCGTCGTCCTGTCCAGGGTTCCTCCCGAGGCGATGGGTGTGGTGCGCAAGGACCTGAACCGGCTGCTCGAGGCGAACGGTCTGGGGGGAACGCACCTTTTCGAGGTGCCCGAGCTGATACTGCCCGACGAGAACGCCCGCCTGCCGCGCCAGGCGGTCCAGCCGATCGCCGACTGGCTCACCACCATCGCCGCCGACTCCCGTTCCCGCGCCGAGGTGGTACGCCAGACCCTGTCCGGCGCGCTGGAGAGCCTCTCCACCCGGGTGCCCGCGCTCGCGGCCGCGGTCGACCGCCAGCACACCGAGGCCGAGGAGCTCCGCTCGATGGCGGACGCCGCCTACGCGGTGGGCCTCGCCTCCTTCGACGAGGGCATGCGGGACGGGTCGCTGCTGCGTGGCGAGGTTCTGGCCCGCTGGCAGGACTTCGTCGGCACCGGCGACCTGATGCGCTCCCTGGAGAGCCGGGTCGGCAGGCTCAGAGACCGGATGGTGGCCTTCGTCACCGGGCGGCCCGCGCCGGAGAGCGAGCTGCGGACCGCGCTGGAGAGCGGCGTGGAGGCACTGATCAGGGCCTCGGCCGACGGAGCCGCCGAACGCCTCCTGGAGTCCTGGTCGTCGCACCCCTCGGGGCGGGCACTCCTCGAACGCGAGGGGGTCGCCGTGGCCGGACGTCTCGGCCGGGCCTCCGCCGACCTGCCCGCGAAGGCGGAGGAGGCCGTGCGGGGCTGGCAGTCGTACGTGCTCGACCTGGTCCGCGAGGAGGGGGCGGACAAGCGCACGACCGCTCGCATCACCTCCTTCGGGCTCAACGGGGCCGGGCTGCTGCTGATGATCGCGGTGTTCGCCTCGACCGGCGGCCTGACCGGCATCGAGGTCGGCATCGCCGGAGGCACCGGCGTGCTCAGCCAGAAGGTCCTGGAGGCCGTCTTCGGCGACCAGGCCGTCCGTGACCTCACCGTCAAGGCCCGCACCGACCTGCGCGCCCGCGCCGCGATCCTCCTCAGCGAGGACGCCGACCGCTTCACCGACCTGCTGGACGCCGCCCAGCCCCCCGAGGGCACCGCGCCCGCCCTGCGCGCCGCCTCCGACGCCGTACGCGAGCACCTGCGCGAGCTCCCCGTCGCGGACCGCCGGGCCGTCCTGCCCACGGGCTCCGTCCCGAGGGCCGTGGAGGAGTCACGGAGGCCGTCCGACGCCCTCCCGCACGCGCCCGACGGCCTCCCACACGCGTCCGGTGATGTCCCTCGCGCGTCCGGCGGTGTTCCGCGAACCACCGGTAAGGGAGAGGCGGGCCAGGCGTGAAGCTGCTGCGACGGGAGAAGGCCGTCTCGCTGGACGACCGGTTGACGGCGCTGGCGCGTGCCACCGATCTGGCCGACGGGAGGCTGGACGCGGAGGCGGTGAGCGCGGCCCGTTCGGTGATCTCCCGCGCCGGGGTACGGGCGAGCCTGTCGGTCGACCACACCGCGGTCGCGCTGGCGGGGGCCACGGGCAGCGGCAAGTCCTCGCTGTTCAACCTGCTGTCCGGCACCTCGCTCGCCACGGTCGGCGTCACCCGCCCGACCACCTCGACCGCCCAGGCCGCCCTCTGGGAGGGCGCCGGCGCGGGGCCGCTGCTCGACTGGCTGGAGATCCCCCGCCGCCACGAGCTCCTCGACGTCTCCGGCGGTCCTTCGCCCTCCGCCGACCGGCCGTCGGACGGCTCGGGGCAGGTGGCCCGGATGGACGGGGACGCCGCCGGGCTGATCCTGCTCGACCTGCCCGACCACGACTCGATCGAGCCGTCGCACCGGCTGGAGGTCGACAGGCTCGTCGAGCTGGTCGACCTGCTGGTGTGGGTGCTCGACCCGCAGAAGTACGCCGACGCGGCCGTCCACGACCGCTACCTCCGGCCGCTGGCCAGGCACCGGGGGGTCATGGTCGTCGTACTGAACCAGATCGACCGGCTCTCACCGGCCGCCGCCGAGCGCTGCCTGAAGGACCTCCGGCGGCTCCTCGACGAGGACGGCCTGACCGGTGTCCCGGTGGTCGGGGTGTCCGCCCGTACCGGCGTGGGCATCCCCGAGCTGCGCTCGCTGCTCACCTCCCGGGTCGCCGACCGGCGGTCCTGGTCCGCCCGCCTCGCCGCCGACGCGGGCATGGCGGCCGACGCGCTCCTCCGGGCCTCCGGTGTTGCCCCCGGCGAGACCCCTCCGGGCGTCGCGAGCGGGCCTGACGGCCTGGCGAGGCCGTTGAGGGACGCGCTGTCGCAGGCCGCGGGGGTGCCGGCCGTCGTCGAGGCCGTGGCCAAGTCCCACCGGCACCGTTCGGTCGCCGCCACCGGATGGCCGCCCACCCGATGGGTCCGCCGCCTGCGGCCCGATCCGCTTCGCCGCCTCCGCCTGGACACCGCGAGCAGGTCCGCCGGAGGGTCGGGGGAGCCGGGAGAGCCGCAGGGCGTCGTCGGAAGGACGTCCATCCCCGTCGCGACCGTCGTCCAGCGTTCCCGGATGGACACCGCGATCCGCGAGGCCGCGGGAGCCGCCGCCGAAGGTCTTCCCGCGCCGTGGGCCGCCGCCGTGCGGCAGGCGGCGAGGTCGCACGGGGACGAGCTGGAGGACGGCCTGGACCGGGCGGTGGCCACCACCTCGCTCGGGGTCTCCAAGCGCCCCCTGTGGTGGCGGCTGGCCGGGCTGGCGCAGTGGCTGGCGCTCGCGACGGTGGTCGCCGGAGGGGTCTGGCTGCTCGCCCTGGTCGCCATCGACTATCTCCGACTCCCGCAGCTCTACCTGCCGACCGCCGGGGAACTGCCCTGGCCCACCACGCTGCTGGTCGGGGGCGTGCTGCTCGGCCTGCTGATCGCGCTGCTCTCCCGGGTGGCCGCCTGGTTCGGCGGACGGCGCAGGGCACGCAAGGCGGCGAAGGCACTGCGATCGAGCGTCGACCGGGTCGGCCGCGAGCTGGTGCTGGAGCCCGTGGAAGCGGAGCTGACCAGGTATCGGCACTTCACCGAGGCGCTCACAGTGGCCGGGGACGGAGCCCGCGGGTAGGCGGGCGGTCTTCACGGAGTGCGTGAGCGGGCGGTCGGTCCCCACGGAGTCCACAGGTAGGGCGGGCGGTGCGGGTAGCGGGCGGTCCGAACAGAGCCCACGGGTAGTGGGCGGCCCTCAGCCGTCGACGTACGGCGGCCCCGATGGTGCTTGTCGTGATGGGGCGCGCTTCTGCGACGGGGCTTCCTCCCGGATGGCGCTTCCTCGTGAAAGAGCTCCCTTGAAGGGGCTCTAAGGGGGGCGAACAAGGGCTGACGGGGCACTGAGGGCGCGCCACAGTTGCGGTGACGGGGGCTGGGGAGCCGCGGCTGTGATGACGGCGTCGTGATCCTTCGCGGGGGCGAACGGACGCGGGAACGCGTGTCCGCGCCCGATGTGCGGCCCGGGCGAGCCCCACATCGCCGGCATGCCTCGTGCTGTCGGCCGACGAGAGGAGCGACATGCGGCGATGGAGGAGGACGGCCTCGTTGCTGGCCGTCTGCGGTGCCCTCGGCACCGGCCTGTTACCGCAGGCGGCGGGCGCGGAAGGGCAGACGGGGGCGGAGAGTTCGGCGGGTAGGCCGGGGCCGGCGGGTACGGAGAGGCCGACGGGCGCGAAAGGGGCGACGGGCGCGGCATCGGTCTTCTCGGTCGCCGGGCTGGAGCGACCGGTGCGGATGCTGGTGGACCGGTGGGGCGTGCCGCACATCTACGCGGAGAACACCGCCGACCTGTATCTCGCGCAGGGGTTCAACGCGGCCCGTGACCGCCTGTTCCAGATCGACCTGTGGCGTCGTCGCGGTCTCGGGCTTCTGTCCGAGGTGCTCGGCCCCGCCTACCTCAAGCAGGACCAGGCGGCCAGGCTGTTCCTCTACCGCGGGGACATGGAGAAGGAGTGGCAGAGCTACGGTCCCGACGCGAAGAAGGCGGCGACCCGGTTCGCCGAGGGGATCAACGCCTACGTCGACTGGCTGAAGCGCACCCCGGAGGCGATGCCGCAGGAGTTTCGCGAGCTGGGGTACGCACCCGCGCGCTGGTCTCCCGAGGACGTCGTCCGGATCCGCAGCCACAGCCTGGTGATGAACCTGACCTCCGAGGTCGACCGCGCCCGCGCGGTCTGCGCGGGCGGCATCGGTGTCGACCCGCTCATGCGCAGGCTTCAGCCCGAGTGGAAGACCGTCGTGCCCGACGGGCTCGACCCGTGCGCGATTCCTCCGGACGTGCTCGGCACCTACCAGCTCGCCACCCAGAGCGTCGTCTTCCAGAACGGTCAGGTCCGCGCGGTCCCCGAGCCGCAGGGGCCCGCCCTCTCCGAGGGCAGCAACGCCTGGGCCGTCGCGCCGGCGCGTAGCACGACGGGGCGTCCGATCCTGGCCAGCGACCCGCACCGGGTGATGAAGGCACCCGCGCTGCGCTACATCACCCACCTGTCGGCACCCGGCCTCGACGTGATCGGGGCGGGGGAGCCCGCCCTGCCCGGCATCTCCATCGGGCACAACGGAACCGTGGCGTTCGGGCTGACCATCTTCGGCATCGATCAGGAGGATCTCTACGTCTACCAGCTCGATCCCGGTGACCCGGGACGCTACCGGTACGGCAAGGGGTGGGAACGCTTCAGGACCGTCACGGAGAACGTGCCGGTCGCGGGTGAGCGGGCACGGCGCACCGAGTTCTCGTTCACCCGCCACGGTCCGGTGATCAAGGTGGACCGGGAGCGGAATCTCGCCTACGCACTGCGTACGACCTGGCTGCAACCGGGCACGACGCCCTATTTCGGCAGCATGAAGTACATGCGTGCGCGTAACTGGAACGAGTTCACGACGGCGATGCGCACCTGGGGTGGGCCGCCGGAGAACCAGATCTACGCCGACGTCGCGGGCAATATCGGGTGGGTTCCGGGCGGTCTGGCACCGAACAGGATCGGGTACGACGGCCTGCTGCCCGTGCCGGGGGACGGCCGTTACGACTGGGACGGTTTCCACGACGGCGCCCGCCTGCCGCGCTCCTACAACCCGGCCAAGGGGATCGTCGCCTCCGCCAACGAGTTCAACATGCCCAAGGACCACCCGTTGAAGGTCGGGTTCGACTCGTGGTCCTCCCCCTACCGGCACGAACGCATCGTCGAGGTGCTCTCCTCCCGGTCGCGCACCTCGCCCGCCGACTCGGCGGCGCTGCAGAGCGACAAGGTCTCCATCCCGGCCCGCAGGCTGGTACGGCTGCTCGCGGGCATCACGAGCGATCAGCCGTCGACGGCGCGGGCGCTCGAACTGCTCCGTACCTACGACGCGGTCACGAGCGCGGACTCGGGGCGGGCAGCCCTGTTCGAGACGTGGTTCAGCGGCCACCTGGAGCCGGCGTTCGCCCGCGAGGTCCTGCCGGAGAACGTGGCGAGGCAGATCCTCATCCACGACCCGCTGCTGCTCTTCGACGCGATGGACAACCCTGACCGGTGGTTCGGCGCCGGGGGAACGGCGGTGCGGGACCGCATTCTCAAGACCTCGCTCGCGGCGGCCTACGACGAGTTGGTCGGTCGGCTCGGCCCCGATCCGGCCACCTGGAAGTGGGGCGACATCCAGCGGGTCACGTTCGGGCATCCGACGGGCAAGGATGTGGGCCCCTTCCCGCGCGGTGGTTCCTGGAACACCGTGGAGGCGTCGAACTATCTGCCGGGCAGTTACGTCCCTCTGTCGGGCCCCACGTTCAAGATGGTGCTCGACGTCGGCAACTGGGACAGGTCTCAGGCGATCAACGCTCCCGGCCAGTCGGGTGACCCTCGGAGCCCGCACTATCGCGACCTGGCGGAACCCTGGCAGAAGGGGGAGTATTTCCCGCTGCTCTACAGCCGCGCCGCCGTGGAACTCAATGCGAAGGACCGTTTCCTGCTCACCCCGCGTCGCTGAATCCTCGGAGCCGGGATGCCCGACATCTGAACCTGGATTTTGACGCGGGTCGCCTGGCTGGGATCGAGCGCCTCCTGTGCGTAGGGGGGACGGACCCTGAGAAGGGAATTTTGGTATCCGTCTCTCAGGAGGCGCTCATCCGCGTCCGCTCTCACTGTGGCGCGGGGCCGGTCAGGGCCGGGCGGCGCGTCAGGTGAGGGGAGCGCGTCAGGCGGTGAGATTCACGTAGTAGCGCGCATAACCGTTCATGTCGACGAGTCGGGTGCCGACGCGCCTCGCGGCGGTGCTGCCGATGTTGATGCAGGAGTCGAAGGCGTTCTGGTAGACGTACATCGGGCCGTAGGAGCCGGTCCAGACGGCTCCGTTGGCGGCTTCTGCGTAGAAGGCGGCGTAACGGTTGTCGGTGTTGAGGACGAACGCCTCACCGCCCGGGTCGATGGGCCACCAGCCCCGGGTGCCCCACTGGCCGTAGTCACGGCAGCCGTCGGGGCTGTAGAACATGATCGCGACCCACACCTTGGAGGTGTAGCGGTTGCGGAAGTGCAACTGCATCTCTACTCCTCCTCTTCCGGTTCCGTGAATCGCGCGGCGAGGGGTCTGTCGTCGATCGGCTGGTCGGCGATGGGAGGCAGGTGGTCGCCGGTCTTCGCGACGACGGCGGCGCGGTCGGCCGCCCCCGGTCGCTCACTCGTCTCGCCCGTCTTGGCCGACTCCGCGTCCGCGAACGCCACCCGAGGGTCGGGAGGGCGCTCTGTGCCGTTTTCCGGCATGGTGCTCACCTACATTCGTTGAGTTCGTAGAGTGATCGCTTGATAACATACAGTCACTTTCAAGGTCATGTAAAGAATCGTTTTCATTTCCGTCGGCAGCCCTGCGGCATGACGGCCGCAGGGCTGTCACCGGTCCGCGGAGACCCGGCGAATGCCCGGAGCGTTCAGCGCCCTCGTCCCGTCAACGGCCGAGTCTCCGGTGTCGGCGCACCGGGAGGGGCGGGAAGAACAGGGCGGGCCACGGCAAGCCCGTCGTTGACCCTCCAAGAGGGCATTAAACGCGAAACGGGTGCATAGGTCATGTGGTGGCCCGGCCTCACGTCGGGTGCCGGGCGAAGGACCGGGCCATGTCGGGTCGCGAACAGGTCGAGGCGGGTGGTGGATCGGTCTGCGAGAGTGACCGCACACTCCCTATGGCGACGGGCTGGATCTAGTCGGTAAGTTCTCAAACGCCCATATTTGTTGATCTCTGTCCCGGCCACTTCGCGTGCGAACGACCGACTTCTTCATCCCGCGATCCGGAGTACCCCATGCCCGCAGCACTTGAGATCCACGGTCTGTGCAAGACCTTCGGCGAGAAGGTCGCCGTCGATCACGTGGATCTGAACATCCCCCAGGGCTCCTTCTACGGGCTCGTCGGCCAGAACGGCGCCGGCAAGACCACCACCCTGTCCATGGCCGTCGGCCTGCTCCGCCCCGACGAGGGCCACGCGCGGATCTTCGGCGCCGACGTCTGGTCCGACCCGGCCACGGCCAAGACGCTGGTCGGCGTACTGCCGGACGGGATGGCCATGCCCGAACGGCTCACCGGCAGGGAGGTACTGACCTATCTGGGGCTGCTCCGCGGGCTGCCGCGCGAGGTCGTCGACCAGCGCGCCGAGGAACTGCTGTCGGTGCTGGAGCTCGACGAGGCGGAGAAGACGCTCGTCATCGAGTACTCCACCGGGATGCGCAAGAAGATCGGCCTGGCGACCGCCCTGCTGCACGCGCCGAGGCTGCTCGTGCTCGACGAGCCCTTCGAGGCCGTGGACCCGGTGTCCGCCGCGACGATCAAGACGATCCTGCGCGGCTTCGTGGCCGGTGGCGGGTCCATCGTGCTCTCCAGTCACGTCATGGCCCTGGTGGAGCAGCTCTGCGACCACGTCGCGGTGATCGACAAGGGCAGGGTGGCCGCCGCGGGTTCCCTGGACGAGGTCCGCGGAACGGGCTCCCTCGAGGACACCTTCGTCGGCCTGGTCGGCACCGCCGACGGCGGGGTGAAGGAGCTGACGTGGCTGTCGAGCTGACCATGGTCAACATGAAGGTGGCCGTGCTCCGTCACTCGATGACCGGGCAGCGGGCCGGCTTCGTCGCGATGGGCGCGGTGGTCGGCCTGATCCTCGCGGCCGGCACGATCTTCGTGGCCCTCTCCCTTCCGGAGCTGCTCCCGGCCGTCTACGCGGTCTGGATGCTGGGCTGGATCTTCGGTCCCGTCTTCGCCGGTGGTGGTGACGAGACGCTCCGCCCGGAGTACTTCACGCTGCTCGGCCTGCGACCGCGCCGCCTGGCCTCGGGACTGCTCCTGGCGGCCTTCGTCGGGGTGGCGCCCGTGATCAGCCTGCTCGCCCTGACCGGGCTCACCGTCTTCGGCGTACGCCAGGGTGTCGCGGCCGCGCTCGTCTCGGTCCCCGCGCTGCTGCTCCAACTCGCGATGTTCGTCCTGCTCTCCCGGGTCGCGGTCGCCCTGCTCGGCCTGGCCCTGCGCTCCCGCGTGGGTGCGATCGGCGCCGGCCTGACCAACGGCCTGATCCTGGCCTTCCTGGGTCAGATCTGGGTCGTCTTCGTGGCGCTCGGCGAGACGAACGGCATTCCGCCGGTGGTGACGACGGTGACTCGCTACCTGCCCTCCGGCTGGGGGACGGTCGCGGTCGAGGCGGCCGCGTCCGCAGAATGGGTGCGGGCCTCGGCCGCCCTCGGCGGGATGGCGCTGCTCGTGGTCCTGCTGCTGGCCGCGTGGGCGGCGCTGCTCGCCCGCAGGGCCGGGGCGTCCAGGGCGGCGACGAGGGGGCGCCGGCCGATCCGGGCCACCACCGCTTCGGGTGCCGTACTCGCCAAGGAGTTGCGCACCTGGTCGCGTGACCTGGTGCGTACGCACCAGCTGACCTTCGCCTTCGCCTACGGTGTGTCCTTCGCCGCGGCCCCGCTGCTGATGGGCTGGACGGGGATGCTGCCCTGGGCGGGCCCGCTGTTCGTCGTGATGGCCGCGGCGATGTCGGCGAACCTCTACGGCACCGACGGCACCGCGCTGTGGCTCACGCTCATGACGCCCGGCGCGAGCGACGTCCGCGGGCGGCAGCACGCGTGGCTGCTCACCGTCGCGCCCGTCGCCGTCGCGCTGACGGTCTCCCTCGCCGCGGTCACCGGCGGGCCGTGGCCCATGCTGCTCGCCGTCCTCCTCGCCCTGCTGGGCGGCGGCGCCGGACTGGTCCCCCTGGTCTCGGTGTACGGGCTCATCCCGGGCACCGACCCGCACCGGCGCGGCGGCAACCCGTTGCGCTCCACGGAGGAGGACGGCGCGGTCACCGGCATGGTGTACGCGGTGCTGGCGCTGACGGCCTTCACCGCGGCTCCCGCGGCGATCGCGGCCGGGTTCCTCGGCTGGGCGGGCGTGGCCGTCGGCGTCCTGACGGGGGCTCTGTGTTACTGGGGGTTCGGGCTGCTCGCCGAGCGGCGGCTGTTCGAGCGGGGACCCGAACTGCTCGACACGATGCGCACCGGCCGCAGGCCCGCCCCGAAGCCGGGCGCGCGCGGACGGCTCCCCTTCGACTCCCTGCCGCGCCACGAACAGATCATCATCGGGTTCTGCTTCACGGTCGGTGCGATCCCGCTGTTCCCGCAGGGACTGCTGGCCGGCTATCTCAAAGTCTCGGAGAGCCCGACGCGCTCGTGGTTTCTCGCCCTCTACCTGCCTCCGTGGCTGCAGTGGCCCACGATCGTGTTCATGGTCCTGCTGGGGGTGGCCCTCTACACGACGGGCGTGGTCCTCTCCTATCGCCGTAAGGAGTCTCCGACGATCAGTGATGGACGATGAGCCAGGTCGCGACGGCGGTGACGGTCTCCGAGCGGTTGCCGATGATGTGGGGGCGGCTGCACGGGAAGGTGATGGAGTCGCCCTCGGCGAGGGTGACGACCTCGGACTCGAAGTCGATGGTGAGCTCGCCCCTGGTCACGGTCCCGACCTCGTAGCCCTCGTGCTTGAGGAAGTGGCCGTGCGCGTTGGAGATCGAGTTCGGCGGATAGGTCGACTCGAAGAACTCGACGTCGGGTGAGGGGGCGGGCGAGAGCCTGCGGAAGGTGATGCCGCCGCTGAGCCGGATGGGGGCGACCTCCCACGAGCGCCGGATGGCGAACCCGGGGGGTGCGCTCGGCCCCGCCGGGTCGGCGTCGGGCGCCTCCGCGGTGTCGAACACGGCCGCGAGGGGCACGCCGATCGCGGAGACGAAGGCGATGAGCCTGCTGACGGACGGCCGCATCGTGCCGAGCTCGATCTGGGAGACGGCGCTGGGCGAGATGCCGAGCTCGCGCGCCAGGGCGCGCAGCGACATACCCGATCGGAGCCGCAGTTCGCGGAGCCTGCGGCCGAGGTGCTCGTTCGTGATCGCCTCGATCTCCGCGCCGGGTTCCGGGGTCATGGCTGTCACGGCCTCCACACCAATTGTCACAAGGCCTTTACGCGGCCGAAATTAGGGGTCGGGTGTCAAGGCATACATTGACGGCAGCTGTTAAGTGACCACTTAACAGCCCACGCCACAGCCCCTGCGGGGGCGACTGCGTCAATCCCGAGCACCTTCCGCCCTGGCACACCCGCGCGCGGGACACACCGGTCTCCCGCACCGTACCCCCCACGGAAGCCGACATGACCGAACACAGCGCACCGTCCCAGCCGAAACTACACGACGTCGTAGAGGCCGCGGGCATGCCCGTCGGCGACGGCCTCGTCAAGCCCGACTACGACCCCCGGCTCGCGAACGAGGACCTCGCCCCGCTCCGCGAGCAGAGATGGTCCTCCTACAACATCTTCGCCTTCTGGATGTCCGACGTGCACAGCGTCGGCGGCTACGTCACCGCGGGCAGCCTGTTCGCCCTCGGGCTGGCGAGCTGGCAGGTCCTCCTCGCCCTGATCGTGGGCATCGTCATCGTGAACGTGTTCTGCAACCTGGTCGCCAAGCCGAGCCAGGTCACCGGCGTGCCGTACCCGGTCATCAACCGGGCGATCTTCGGGGTGCGCGGCGCGAACATCCCCGCCATCATCCGCGGGCTCATCGCGATCGCCTGGTACGGGGTGCAGACCTACCTCGCCTCCCAGTCGCTCATCATCATCTTCCTCAAGTTCTGGCCCGCGTCGGCGTCGCTGAACGAGGGCGGCTTCCTCGGCCTGTCCGCGCTCGGCTACATCTGCTACGCCATCCTCTGGGTGGCACAGGCGGCCGTGTTCTGGAGGGGCATGGAGGCGATCAGGCGGTTCATCGACTGGGCGGGGCCCGCCGTGTACGTCGTCATGGTCGTGCTCGCCGTCTACCTGGTCAGCCAGGCAGGCTGGGAGAACATCAGCCTCGACCTCTCCGCGGGCGAGAACCTCGACTTCGGCGCGTCCATCCCGGTCATGCTCAGCGCGATCGCCCTCGTCGTCTCGTACTTCTCGGGGCCGATGCTGAACTTCGGTGACTTCTCCCGGTACGGGAAGTCGTTCGCGGCGGTGAAGAAGGGCAACTTCCTCGGGCTGCCGATCAACTTCCTGTTCTTCTCGCTGCTCACGGTGATCACCGCGTCGGCGACCGTGCCCGTGTTCGGCGAGCTCATCACCGACCCCATCCACACGGTCGAGCGCATCGACACACCGTTCGCGATCCTGCTGGGCGGGCTCACCTTCGTCATCGCGACGATCGGCATCAACATCGTCGCGAACTTCATCTCCCCGGCGTTCGACTTCTCCAACGTGAACCCGCAGAAGATCAGCTGGCGGACCGGCGGCATGATCGCGGCGGTCGGCTCCGTGCTGCTCACGCCGTGGAACTGGTACAGCAATCCCGACGCCATCCACTACACGCTCGGCATCCTCGGCGCCCTGATCGGGCCGCTGTTCGGGATCCTGATCTCCGGCTACTACATCGTGAGCCGCCAGCGGATCTGGGTGGACGACATGTTCACCCTCGAACCGACCGGCCGCTACTTCTTCCAGGGCGGCTACAACCCCAACGCGGTCTGGGCGACGGTCCTCAGCGGGGTCCCCGCGATCGTGTCGGTGCTCGTGCCGAAGATGCTGCTCGACCTGGAGCTCACCACGATCGACGTGACCTGGATCGCCGACTACAGCTGGTTCGTCGGCTGCGGGCTCGGGTTCGTGGCGTTCACCGTGCTGGAGCGGATGTCGCCGAGGATCGGCGGTCTCGACCGTGACACCGACCGGGTGTCGGACGGCACGACCCTGGTCGGTTGATGAACCGCGTCGAACTCCGGGTGATCAACCCCAACACCGCCCGGGCCATGACCGAGAACATCGGCCGGTGCGCCCGGGCGGTCGCGGCGCCGTCCACCGTCGTCACGGCCGTGAACCCGGCGATGGGCCCGGAGTCGATCGAGAGCCACTACGACGAGGCCCTCGCCGTGCCCGGCCTGCTGACGGAGATCGCGGCGGGCGAGGCGGCGGGGGCGGACGGATACGTCATCGCCTGCTTCGGAGACCCCGGCCTCGACGCCGCCCGCGAGCTCGCCTCGGGGCCGGTGGTCGGGATCGCCGAGGCGGCCATGCACGCCGCCACCCTGGTCGGCCGCAGCTTCAGTGTCGTGACGACCCTCGCCAGGACCACGGGCCGGGCGTGGGACCTCGCCACCCGGTACGGCTTCGCGGGCGCGTGCCGGGGGGTGCACGCCTGCGACATCCCCGTACTTGAGCTGGACGACCCCTCCTCGGACGCGCGCAAGGTGGTGACCGCCCTGTGCGCGGAGGCCGTGGAACGGGACGGATGCGACTCGATCGTGCTCGGCTGCGCGGGCATGGCCTCCTTCTGCGCGGACGTCTCCCGCGCCGTCGGCGTCCCGGTGATCGACGGCGTCACCGTGGCGACCAAGCTCGTCGAGTCGCTCGTCTCCCTCGGCCTGCGGACGAGCACCCGAGGCGAGTTCGCCCCTCCCCGCCCCAAGAGGTACACGGGTCTGCTCCGCGACTTCTCCGTCTGACGTACGAGACCCGGCGCCCTGTCCCTCGATGTCCCTCGACACCGCGGGACAGGGCGCCGGCCGTTTCGTTCGGGAACCTCGTACGTCTCCACCCTCGAAGAGCTACGTTCGGGGCGCCCCGTACCACCGCCAGGCGGTCAGGCGCGGGCGTCCGGGAAGTTCGGCGCGGCCGGTGGCCCACAGCAGGGTGGGCCAGGGGTCCGTGTCCGTCGGGGCGTCCGGGAACAGCCGGGCGAGCGTCCGCGCGCACAGGTCCGCGGGCGGGGTCCAGTCGAGCCCGAGCCCTTCGGCCAGGTCGTGGGTGTGCACCAGGGTCTCCACGATCCCCATCGCGGCGAAGCCCTCGGGGTCGGACGCCCCGTGGCCGTGGTGGGCGCGAACCTCCGGCGGCGTCGTCCGCACCATGGCGACCAGCAGCGCGCCGCACGCCTCCAGCGCCTGCAGCAGCCCGGCCGGCCCCGCCGCCCGGTCCATGTGGATCGCGTTCGCCGGACCCTGCGGGCTTCTGCGCTCCCATGCGAAGGGCACGGCACCCTCCATCGGCGGCGTCCGGGGGCCGATCTGGGCGGCGTAGGAGAAGAGGTCGTCGGCGAGGTGCTCGGCGGTCTCCCAGCAATCCCACTCCAGCGAGCCGGCCCTGCCCTCCCAGGCCGCCGGAGGCGCCTTGCGAAGGACACCGACGGCGAGCTGAACGGCCAGGTCAAGGTCGTCCGCCGACACGAGGGAAGATCCGGTTTCGGTTGATCGGTGCATGGAGGGAACGATATCTGGCGCTCTGTCCTTCGGCGCCGCGACGCGGAACAGGGTACCGGTTGCTCAGGAACCCTCGTAGAACCCTCCCGTAGCCTGGCGAATCGCATTCAGCACGAAAGTCTTGCCCAGACGGTGGCCCTCTGGACACTACGCCAAGTCACCATGGCTGCAGCACGGCATGAGCGTAACCCGGCGGCACGCGCACCGTCTGGAGATCAGGCTGTGGCACCCAGCCCAGGGCCTCCATGAGTTCGGCACGTGTTGGATTCCTCCGACGCAGATCCTTCGCGTTCTCCTTGTGACGAGGCTGTCCACCATTGCCGCAGTCAATCGCTACCTGTGGCCCCCTTTTTTTCTGGTGATTCCACAAGTCTTCATGGACCAAAGACAGACGGAGCCACTGCGCGACGTACGGTCCGCCAGATGGGGGAGAAACATGACACAAGGTGTCGGGTTTTGGGGCGAACATGGGCTCCTCGGTCGGCGTCGATGCTGGGCGTGGACCGGGCCCTACGGATAGACAAGGACTTCAATGCGCGAAACGCCAGCAGAGCTCAAAGAGCTCCAGGCCCTTCTCGATGACTCTCTCTCCCGCTCCACCTCGCACCTCCGCTCGATCATCAGCGACGAGCGCACCCTGAGCGCGCAGCAGCTCACCCAGATCCTCACCGGCATGTGCCCCCTCGCGCTTTCCACCGTGACGGCGAAGGGCGAGCCGCGGATCAGCGGGGTGGACGGGCACTTCCTGCACGGAAAGTGGCACTTCGGTACGGCGCGCAACGCCGCCAAGGCCCGCCACCTCGCCGCCCGGCCCGCCGTCAGCGCCGCGTACATGCGCGGTGAGGAACTTGGCGTGTTCACCCACGGCACCGTGGAGATCCTCAACCCCCAGGACGGTGAGCCCGCCGCGGACTGGCCGGACCTGCTCACGTACTTCAAGGACTTCTACGGCGACGACGCCTTCGACTGGACCAACGAGGTGGTCTACTACCGGCTGCATCCGCACTGGACGGCTGTCTACGCCGCCGACGTCGCGAAGCTCACCGCGCCGCCCCAGCACCGGCCACCGGGTAGCGGCTGAAGATCTCGGCTCGCTGCGTCGCCGACGGCCGGTGGAAGTAGAGCAGCTCGCCGGAGGTGTCCACGCACTGGACCGGGCCGGCCAGCTCGGCGCCGAGGGTCTCGTCGATGACGAGAAGATCGCTCGTCGCACCGCTGGCCGCCAACTCCGCCGTCGCGGCGTCGACCGTGTCCTCCTCGACCACCACGAGCCGGTAGGTGCCGGGCACCGGCAGCCGGCCGTCGAGGGCCCGCGCGGCGAGCTCGAAGCAGCGCATCGCCTCCACCCAGCCGATCCGCCGGCCGGCGGGGTTCATGGCCAGGCCGACGATCGACTGGATCGCCACTTCGGGCGCCTGATGCTTGGCCATCATGTAGGCGAGATTGCGGACCCAGTCGCCGTACATTCCGGCGTCTATCCCCCGGCGCCGCTGGTGGTAGGCCACGGCCGAGACGTTGAAGGCGAAGGCCAGTCCCGCCTGCCGCAGCCGATACCCCAGGTCGGTGTCCTCAAGTCCCCAGCCGAGAAACGCCTCGTCGAAACCACCGAGGCGGCGCAGGTGCTCGACGCGCACCGAGGCGTTGCAGGTGAACAGGAGATGCCAGCAGATGGCGAGCCGGTTCATGTTGCCCGAGAATTCGGCCAGCAGCTGCTCGCGCGGGTCACCCCAGGCGACGGCGGGCATGGCGTCAAAGGTGAATTCGCGGCGGAGGCGCTCCTCGTCGAAGTCTCCGTCTCCGAGGTCCGGGCGGGGGCCGATCACCACGAGATCATTCCTGAGCCGGTGATAACGGACGTGTTCGGCGAGATAGGTCGGCCCGACCACCGTATCGGCGTCGACCATGACGATGAGTTCCCCGGTGGCCTTGGCGATGCCCGCGTTACGGGCGGCTGCCCGGCTCGACCGATCGGTGCGCGGAAGGTGGAGGTAGGTCAGATTGTCACGGCCCGCCAGCTCGGCGACCATCTCGCCGGTGCCGTCGGTGGAGCCGTCGTCGGCGACGACGATCTCGAAGGAGTCTTCCGGATCGAGCACGCTGTGCGCGAGGGTGTACAGCAACAGGCGCAACTTGCTCCGCACGTTGAAGGCGGGAATGACGACGCTGACCTTCACGAAACCTCCTGTGAATGGGCGACAAAACGACCGTGGCGCGGTAGGGCAGCACCCTGAGCTCCCGGTTGTGACGGTGACGGTCGTGGTGATCACCCCGTCCACCGGGAGCTCTCTTGCTTCGTCAGGCGAAGGCCGGGCTCTCGATCACGCTGTGATCGGACAGCGGTCCTCAGCGGGATGAAAAAGGTTCGCCGCTGTGGCGTTTCCTTGGGTGGTCAGTCGAAGTGGCCGTTCTTCACGCCGGTGATGAAGGTGTTCCATGCGGTGGGGGTGAGGACGAGGGCGGTGGCGGTGGGGTTTTTGCTGTCGCGGATGCCTCGGTGGCCGTGGGAGAGGCTGGCGATCTCGACGCAGTTGCTTCCGTCTCCGCCGGAGAGGGGGGATTTACGCCAGTGGGCGGTGTGAAGTTCTTGGGTCAGGTCGTCCATCGCTGGATCGCCTCCTTGATCATGTCGTGTGAATCGCTCCGGGGTAGGGCATCCGCACGGATCAGGTCATATCTGAATTCTAGCCTTTTTACCTCTTCGACCCGCTCGCTCATCCGGTCCCCGGTGCTCTGGGAATCTCGGTCGGAAGGCGCAATCCCATGGAACCGGAGACGTTTAGCGAAATACTTCTGCTCGGTAATGTCGAAGCCGCTTCGAGGGCGCGGGAGAAGGTTCGTAAATGGCTGGGGGAGAGTCATCCGGCCTACGAGAACGCGCGGCTGGCCGTGTCCGAGCTGGTGACCAACGCCGTCCGGCACGCTCGGCACGGGGTGAGCGGGCAGGTCGGGGCCGGTGATGACGACCCGCTGATCCTGCGGTTGCCGGCGTACGGTGGCCTGCTGCGGGTCGAGGTCGTGGACGCGGGCCTGAGCGTCGAAGAGCCCCGCCTTCGGGCGGACCCGGTGTGCCTGCTGATGGAGAACGGCCGAGGGCTGGCCATCGTCGGCATGCTCTCGGGCGGAAACTGGGGCTACCGCTCCCACGGCCGGCAGCCCGGCCGGACCGTCTGGTGCGAGCTTCCCTCGGGTCCGCTCCCTGATGAGGACCTCCCTGAGCCGTCAGGCCCATCGGCCCCAGCAGCCCCGTCCGCTCCGGATGATCTCCTTCCCGGACCGCCCGCCTCCGTCTGAACGGAGGCCCGGCAGCGGCCGGGACCCTGAACCGCCCCCGGCGGGTAGTGGCACGCGGGTCCGTCCCCCAGGAACCCGCGACCTGTGCCGCCCCGGCTCCACCTCCCCCGTTGGAGCCTCCGCCGGGGGCCTCGCCACGATCAGCGGATACCGCCGCGCAGGGGCGAGGGGCGCCGCGACGCTTCGGTACAGCCGAATATCGACCTCGCGAAGACGGCAGACGCCCGGCGCGGTGTGCCGGAGTGCGTCCGGCATTCGGGTGAGCCGGAAGTCATTCCGGGGAGTCGGCGAAGATCACTATTTCGTCGATGTCGCCCTCGACGGTGACGTGCACCACGTCCATCCCGGTCAGCAGGCTCCGGCCCGAGGCGTCCTCGTAGCGCCACCCGAAACGCGCCCACTCGCCCGGTGCGTCCACCCGGGTCGTACGGACCATCCGGCAGGGGCCGGACGGGTGCCCCTGCACCACCTCGGTGATGAAGTCCTCGACCGCCTTGCGTCCGACACCTCGGCCCAACGGCCCCCAGAAGACGACGTCGGCGGTGAGGGCGCGGCTCAGAAGCGTGGCCCGCTGGGCCTGGTCACCGGTGTTGGCCGCCGCGATGAAGGCGTCAATGGCGTGATCATGAAGAGCGTCGTCTGTCACTTCGCGATGATAGCCAGCCGACCCGCGCCGCGAAGACGCGGGCGCACCTCGATGTTCCGCAGGAACGAACGCGGGCCGGCCCCATTCAAAGCGTCGAACACCCGAGAGGTGCGCTCACTTTCCCGGTGTGTTCACTCGGGGCGTGTGGGGCGTGCGGGATATGTGGGCCGGAAGAGGTCATTGGAGGGTGGGGGTGGGTAAATCGCATTTCAAGAAGATGCAACCCGCGATGCATCCATGTATCCCTTGCTTCACGAAAAGCCCCATACAGAACTTTAAGGATGGGGGGGACATATGTACTCGGTGCTCCAGGCAGTGGTCGCCGGGCTGGTCGCCACGACCGCTCTGATGATGGGGGCGGTGAGCCATCACTGGCGCCATCGCCGAAACCGGTTGCCCCTCCTGGCGAAATCGTGGACGGACGACGAGGAGCTCACCTCACCTCCGAAACCTCCGAAACCTCCGAAACCCGAAGGCGAGGACGACGGTCACCTCGCTGCCTCGTACATACCGAAGATGCCCTCGGTCGCGACGAGCGTCCGCGTCACTGGTATGGAGTCCTGTGCAGTGTCGTCGCAGCGTCCTGGAGGGCGTTCAGCAGGGGGACGAGCAGGGGGTGTCGTTCCGCGCCTCGGCGTACGGCGGTGAAGACGCGGCGTTCCGGGCCGGGCACCGGGCGGATCACCACGCCGGACGGGTCGGTGCCGCGCAGGGCCAGCCGGGGCACCATCGCCACCCCGGCCCCGGCGGCGGCGAGCGCGACCACCGCGCTGAAGTCGTCGGAGGAGTGGGCGAACTCGGGGGTGAAACCCGCGTGCTCGCAGGCCAGCGCGATCACGTCGTGACAGGGATTGCCGGGGTAGGGGCCGATCCACGTCTCGCCCGACAGGTCCGCGACCGTCACCTCGCTCCCGGAGAGGCGGTGGCCCCGGGGGAGCACCAGGTCGAACGGCTCGGAGTAGAGCGGGATGCGCGACAGCCGCCGGTCGTCCTCGGCGGGAGCTCCGCGATACTCCACGGCCACGGCGGCGTCCACTGCGCCGTCCAGGACCATGGTGAGGCTCTGGTCGCCCTCGGCGTCCAGGACACGCACCCGGATGCCGGGCTCCTTGTCCCGCAGGGCGCCGACCGCGGGAGCCACGACGAGCCCGATCGCGGTGGCGAAGGAGGCCACCTTCACCTCACCCGCCGTACCGGCCGTGTAGGCGGCGATGTCGGCTTCCGTCCGTTCCAGCTGGGCGAGGATCTCGTTGGCGTGGTCGAGGAGGATGCGCCCGACGGCGGTGAGCCGTACCCCCCGGCCGTCGCGGTCGAGCAGCCGGTGGCCGACCTCGTGCTCCAGGGCGGCGAGCTGTTGGGAGACCGCCGAGGGGGTGAGGTGCAGCGCGGCGGCGGCCGCGGTGACCGTGCGGTGGTCGGCCACCGCACGCAGGGTCCTGAGCCGCCGCGTGTCTATCACCTCTTTATTCTCGCCGAGGTCACTCGCTGACTACGACAAATGCTCTTTTGGAGGTGCCTGCCAGCGGGCTGAGCCGGCGTTCGGCCGCAAAAGGGTTCGTTCGTGGGCGAACGCCGTTCAGCCGCGGGCGGTGGCGAAGGCCTCCAGCGCGCGGTCGACGTCCTCGGACGAGTGGGCCGCCGAGAGCTGGACCCGGATGCGGGCCTCGCCCTTCGGGACGACGGGGTAGGAGAAGCCGATCACGTAGACGCCCAGCTCCAGCAGGCGTTCGGCCATCGCGGCGGCCTCGGCGGCGTCGCCGATCATCACCGGGACGATGGGGTGGTCACCGGGCAGGATGTCGAACCCGGCCTCGATCATGCCGATGCGGAACCGCTCGGTGTTGGCGCGCAGCCGCGTCCGTGCCTCGTCCGAGCCGCTGATCAGGTCGAGGACGCGCAGCGAGGCGGCGGCGATCACCGGGGCGAGGGAGTTGGAGAACAGGTAGGGGCGCGAGCGCTGGCGGAGCAGCTCGCAGATCTCCCTGCGCGCCGCCACGTAGCCGCCGCTCGCCCCGCCGAGCGCCTTGCCGAGCGTGCCGGTGAGGATGTCGACCCTGTCCCGTACGCCGTGCAGCTCGGGGGTGCCCCCGCCGCTGTCCCCGACGAAACCGACGGCGTGCGAGTCGTCGACCATCACCATCGCCCCGTACCGCTCCGCCAGGTCGCAGATCTCGTCCAGCGGCGCGACGTAGCCGTCCATGGAGAAGACGCCGTCGGTGACGATCAGCCTGCGCCGGGCGTCGGCGGACTCCTTGAGCCGCGCCTCCAGCTCGGTCATGTCACGGTTGGCGTAGCGCAGGCGCCGGGCCTTGGACAGGCGGATGCCGTCGATGACGCTCGCGTGGTTGAGCGCGTCGGAGATCACCGCGTCCCGGTCGTCGAGCAGGGTCTCGAACACGCCGCCGTTGGCGTCGAAGCACGAGCTGTACAGGACGGTGTCCTCCTGGCCGAGGAAGTCCGAAAGCCGCGCCTCCAGCTCCTTGTGCACCTCCTGGGTGCCGCAGATGAAGCGGACGGACGCCATGCCGAAGCCCCAGCGGTCGAGGGCCTCCTTGGCGGCGGCGACCACCTCGGGATGGTCGGCCAGGCCCAGGTAGTTGTTGGCGCAGAAGTTCAGCACCTCACCGCCGCCGGCCACGGCGATGTCGGCGCGCTGCGGGGTGGTGATGACCCGTTCGGGCTTGAGCAGCCCGGCTTCTGCGATCTCGTTCAGGGTCGTACGGAAGTCGTCGCGCAGGTTGTCGAACATCAGGCCGTCCAATCCGAGGTGATCTTTCCGGTTCCGCCGAAGGGAGGGCCGGACATCAGGGTGTCCAATCCGAGGTGGTCTCGCCGGTCGCGCCGGGGTCGCGGCAGGGGGCCGGGCATCAGGCCGTCCAATCCAGGATGACCTTTCCGGTCCTGCCTCCGGCGGCGGCGTCGAAGGCCGCGTCGAAGTCGCGGTAGGAGAAGCGGTCGGTGATCACGGGGGTGAGGTCGAGGCCCTTCTCCAGGAGTACGGACATGGCGTACCACGTCTCGTACATCTCCCGGCCGTAGATGCCCTTGATGGTGAGCATCGAGGTCACGACCGTCGCGAAGTCGACGGCGAACTCCTCGGCGGGCAGGCCGAGCATGGCGATCTTCCCGCCGTGCGACATGGAGGCGATCATGTCGCGGAGCGCCTTCGGGTTGCCGGACATCTCCAGGCCCACGTCGAAGCCCTCGCGCATGCCCAGCCCGTCCATGCCCTCCCGTACGGAGGTCTCGGCGACGTTCAGGGCGAGGGTGACCCCGAGTTTGCGGGCCAGCTCCAGCCGCTCGGGGCTGACGTCGGTGATGACCACGTTGCGGGCGCCCACGTGGGTGGCGACCGCGGCGGCCATCAGCCCGATCGGCCCGGCGCCGGAGACCAGCACGTCCTCGCCGACCATCGGGAACGTGAGGGCGGTGTGCACCGCGTTGCCGAACGGGTCGAAGATCGCGGCCACGTCGAGGTCGACCGGGACCCGGTGCACCCAGACGTTGGAGGCGGGGAGGGTGAGGTACTCGGCGAAGGCGCCGTCGCGGTTCACCCCCAGTCCGACCGTGCTGCGGCACAGGTGCCGCCGACCGGCCATGCAGTTGCGGCACTTGCCGCAGACCAGGTGCCCCTCGCCGCTCACCAGGTCACCGCGGATGATGTCCTCCACGCCCGGCGCCACCTCGACGACCTCGCCGCAGAACTCGTGGCCGACGACGATCGGCGTGCGCAGCGTCTGCCGGGCCCATGCGTCGAAACTCCGGATGTGCAGGTCCGTGCCGCAGATCCCGGTGCGCAACACCTTGATCAGCACCTCGCCGGGCCCGACGGACGGCTCCGGTATGTCGATCAGCCACAGACCGGGCTCGGCCCTCTCCTTGACCAGTGCCTTCATCGCGGATTCCCCCTCGGTTTCGACCATACGCACTGTGCCCGGTCGCCTTCGGGGGTGTCCATCGCGGTTTTCTTAACCCCGCCCACAGCGTTGCTTCACGCCCGGGTCCCGGGACCTGGAGGGATACCCAGACATTTCTCCCTGAACCGGCCGGACAAACGACCCCGACCGCGAGATCTCGGCTGGAGCACCGGTCAGGTGGTCCCATCAGCCCTTGATCAGGCGAGCGCCGGCTGCGACGACCCGATGCCGGGCGCGGATGCCCGCGCCGATGAACACAGGGCGAATCACCAAGTGATCGGTGTCCTGTGAGCTTCGGTCATGAAAAAAGGTCCTCCCGCCCGGATCGCCGGGCGGGAGGACCAGGAAGAGAAACCCTCCGGGGTCAGGGGCGGTGCTCCCCCTGAAGGTGACGCTCCTGCTGCGACTCCGTCTCCGCTCCGAGGAGGCCGTTGCCGGGAGGGGACGCCGGGGGCGCGTTGAGCTGGCGGGGACCGAGATCGGTCTCGGCGGCCTCGGCGACCGCGTCGGCGGCCGCCTGCTCGGCCTGCTTCCTCTCCTCGGCCGCCGCCTCGTTCACCCTGGGGGTCTCGCGGACGGCCGACGACTGCGGCAGCGCCTCGGTGAACGCCTTGGAGACGCCCTGGATGGCGGAGGTGACCTCGCTGGGAATCACCCAGAACGTGTTGTTCGGGCCGTTGGCCAGCTCGGGCAGGACCTGCAGATACTGGTACGCCAGCAGCTTGGGGTCGGGGTCGTTGCGGTGCACGGCCTGGAAGACCTCGTCGATGGCCTGCGACTGACCCTCGGCCTTGAGGATCGCGGCGCTCCGGTCACCCTCGGCCCGCAGGATCGCGCTCTGCTTGTCACCCTCGGCGGTCAGGATCTGCGACTGCCGCTGGCCTTCGGCGTTGAGGATCGCGGCGCGCTTGTCCCGCTCGGCGCGCATCTGCTTCTCCATCGCCTCCTTGATGCTCTTCGGCGGGTCGATGGCCTTGATCTCCACCCGGTTGACCCGGATGCCCCACTTGCCGGTCGCCTCGTCGAGCACTCCGCGCAACTGGCTGTTGATCGTGTCACGCGAGGTGAGCGTCATCTCCAGGTCGAGCGAGCCGACGACGTTACGCAGCGTGGTGACCGTGAGCTGCTCCACGGCCTGGATGTAGTTGGCGATCTCGTACGCGGCGGCCCGGGGGTCGGTGACCTGGAAGTACAGGACGGTGTCGATCTCGACGACCAGGTTGTCCTCGGTGATCACCGGCTGGGGCCTGAAGGAGACGACCTGCTCACGCAGGTCGATCATCGGATAGACCCGGTCGATGTACGGGATCACGAAGTTCAGGCCTGGCTTCAGCGTGCTGTGATAGCGGCCGAGTCGTTCCACGTTGCGGGCTCGCGCCTGGGGGACGATGCGCACCGAACGGATCACGGTGAACACCGCCAACAGAGCGATGAGCAGTCCGGCTACGAGTAGAGGATCCATGGCGTCACTCCCGACGTGGATTTATTTATGGCGGCACTCCCGCGGTCTGGCTGGATGGGCAGAGGGGCCGTGGCGTCACTCTCGTGGATACACGAGTGCGGTCGCGCCTTCGATCTCGATGACGTCGACGGTCGCGCCGGTGGGGATCACCAGAGTCTCGTCGTAGGCCCTGGCGGACCACTCCTCGCCGCCGATCCGCACCAGGCCGTCCCTGCCGGTCACCTCGCGCAGGACGTAGGCGGACTTGCCCACCATCGCCTGGATCCCGAACCGCTGGCTCCGGGGTTGCAGCTTGGCGATGTGGCGCTGGGCGACGGGGCGGACCATGGTCACTCCGGCGGCCATGGAGGCGACGAACACCACGAGTTGGAGCGGGATCGGCAGCCCCAGCGCGGCGGCGATGGAGGTGATGAGGGCGGCGCCCCCGAGCAGGCCGAGAGCGGTGGTCAAGGTGAGTATCTCTGCGACACCAAGCGCCACAGCCAAGATCAACCAGATGACCCAATACTCCATGCTCCGACCCTCCTGTCCTATCTTGTACAACGTTCCGGACGTCAGGTAGGTTCCTTTGCTCACCGTATGCTTTTCACCGGGTCGCTGACAGACCCGGTTCTCCCCGTCGGTCGCCGATTTCGAGCGCCGAGTGCGGGGGCCTCGGCTCATCCCTTCCCCCGAATCGCCGGGTTACCGCGCGGGCTCGATCCTTCCGGAAACCTCACCCAGAGCGATGACGGTTCCGTCGGGTCCCGGAGCGGTCGCGGTGATCGTGACGGTGTCCCCGTCCTCCAGGAAGGTCCTGGCGGAGCCGTCGGGGCCGTCGGGCAGCTTCAGCGGCTCGGTCCCGTTCCAGGTCAGCTCGATCAGCGAGCCGCGCTCGCCCGGTCCGGAGCCGGAGACCGTACCGCTCGCGTAGAGATCGCCGGTGCGCAGGGCGGCGCCGTTGACGGTCATGTGGGCGAGCATCTGGTCGGGCGTCCAGTACATGTCCCGGTACGGGGGCCGGGAGACGACCTCGCCGTTCACGGAGACCTCCATCCGCAGGTCGAGTCCCCACGGCTCCTCGCGGCGCAGGTAGTCGAGCGGCTCGGGATCCTGCAGCCTGCCCTCGACACGCGCCTCCGACAGGGCCGCGAGCGGGGTGATCCACGGAGACATCGAGGTGGCGAAGGACTTGCCGAGGAACGGGCCCAGCGGGACGTACTCCCACGCCTGGATGTCGCGGGCGCTCCAGTCGTTGACCAGGGTCACGCCGAACACGTGGTCCTCGAACCGCCCCGCCCGCTCGCCGAGGGCGGTCGGCGTGCCGACGACGAATCCCAGCTCCGCCTCGATGTCCAGCTTGGCGGAGGGGCCGAAGACCCCCGCGCCACGCTGCCCGGAAGGCCGGGTGACCGGGGTGCCGGACACCACGACCGTCCCCGCTCTGCCGTGGTAGCCGACCGGCAGGTGACGCCAGTTCGGCTTGAGCGGTTCCTCGTCGGGGCGGAACATCCGGCCCAGGTTGGAGGCGTGCTCCAGCGAGCAGTAGAAGTCGACGTAGTCGGCCACCTCGATCGGCAGGTGCAGGGTGACCTGGTCGAGGGGGATGAGGTGCGGCTCCACCACCACGTGGTCGGTGCTCAGCTTGTTCTGGATCAGGGTCCGGGTGTCCCGCCACGCGGCCGGGCCCCTGGACATGAAGGCGTTGAGCGATCCGGTGGCGAACACCTCGTCGTGCAGGGCCCCGGCCAGGTCGACCACGTGGTCTCCGTACCGGACGCCGACGCGAGGGGTCTCTCCCTCGTGACGGGAGAAGACTCCGTAGGGCAGGTTCTCCAGGCCCCAAGCCATCACACGCTCTCCTCTGTTGTGCCGGAGGCGGTCCCATCGTGGGTCGCTCTGCCGGTGTTCGCTGTATCGGGCACGGCCGTTCCGGGGACGGCCGTGCCGGTGCCGGCGGTGGTGTTGTGGGGCGCCGTGCCGGCGGGGGCGGGCGGGCGCCGGGTGATCAGGCCCAGGGCGACCAGGTCCTCGATCGGGGTGTGCGTGTCGCACGACCCGTACGACACCAGCAGCTCCCTGGCGCGCGCCGAGGTGTCGTCGGGCACGGCCTGTGCCAGCCGTACCAGCTCGCCGACGTCGGTGAGCTTCAGCACCGGCACCGGGTCGCGGTCCTCCACGGCCGCGCAGACCGCGAGGACCAGGTTGAGGAATCCGTGCCGGTCGACGCCGAGCGCGGGATCGAAGTGGCGGACCGCGTTGTGCAACCCCGCGGTCGCCTTGAACGGCACGCCGTGCCTCGCGCAGTGCGCGATGAGGGCGCCCAGGTCCGCGGCGCTGGGAAAGGCGCCCGCGGTCAGCCCGCCGCAGCGGAACTTCAGACCGGGGCCCTCGCCGTCGCGCGGCAGGGAGGTCAGGGAGGCCAGGAGGGCATGGTCGCCGGCGGACACCTCGACGAACAGCCGGGCGTCGCCGGGCAGCCGTCCGGCCAGTCGCTCCCACACCGCCCCGGGGGTCTCGCCCGGCGCCTGCCGCACCTCGACCAGCTCGACGGCGACGTCCTCCAACGGAGGTATGTCGGGGGTGTCGAGGATCAGACCGAGCCGGATGGGAAAGGTGAGGTGGTCGCGGAGCTCCCCCAGGCGTCCGGTCGGGCAGAGGAAACGGTGGGTGAGCACCGGGTCGTTGCCCGCCAGGTCGTTCCTGTGGCGTTCCAGTGCCTCCGCCATCGGCAGCCCGGTCGGCGGGAACAGCCCCGCGTCGTCGACGAGCTCCCGGAAGAGCGCCGCCGTTCCCATGCCCACACCGCTCACACCCGCGCCGTCCACATCTGTGCCGCTCACGTCCGTGCCGTCTACACCCGTACCGCTCACGCCCGTGCCGTCCACGCCGGCGCCCGTTCCCGTACCCGTGCTCGCGTCTACGCTCATGGTTCTGCCCCTACCCCGTGGCGGGTCGGAGGTCGCGCTCGGGCCGGAGACCGTATCCGTGTTCGTGGTCACGTCCGGGGGCGCGCCCGCGTTCGTGTCCCGGCCTCGGGCCGCGTCCGGAGGCGGGTCCGGGGCCGCGTTCGTCAACGGGCCCACGTCCACGCGTAGGCGGGGTCCTCCACGGAGAGCCCGGCGGGACCAAGGTCGAGGGGGCGGAAGGTGTCGACCATCACGGCCAGTTCGCTCGTCTGCGTGTGGCCCTGCCGGACCGCCTCGATGACGGCTTCGACGGCGCCCGGCTGCGGGCCGTGCGTGAACCCCGCCGGGTGCAGGGAGACCGAGCCGACGTCGATGCCCGATCCCCTGCGCGCCGTGTAGTCGCCGCCCGCGTAGAACATCAGCTCGTCGGAGTCGACGTTGTGGTGGTTGTACGGGATCGGGATCGCGTCGGGGTGGAAGTCGAGCGGCCGTGGGCAGAACGAGCAGATCACGAAGTTGGGACCCTCGAAGGTCTGGTGCACCGGCGGCGGGGCGTGGGTGCGCTTCACGATCGGCTCGAAGTCGTTGATGTTGAACGCGTACGGGTAGAGGCAGCCGTCCCAGCCGACCACGTCGAACGGGTGGTCGCGGTAGACCAGCCGGGTGAGCCCGCCGCGCGTGCGGACGAGCACCGGCACCTCCTCACCCTCGGCGATCAGGGGCTCCTGCGGGGTGCGCAGGTCGCGCTCGGAGTAGGGGGCGTGCTCCAGAAACTGGCCGTATTTGGACAGGTAGCGCTTGGGCGGCCGGATGTGGCCGGCCGCCTCGATGGTGAACGCCGTGACGCGACCCCTCGGCACCCACCGGTGGATCGTCCCGGTGGGGACGACGACGTAGTCACCCTCCCCGGCCTCGATCGCCCCGTACGTCGACTCGAACCTGACCTGCCCGCTCGCGATGTAGACGCACTCGTCGCCCATGGAGTTGCGGTAGAGCCCGCTGGGTTCCTCGCTCGCGGCGTACGACATGCGGACGTCGGCGTTCCCGGCGATCAACCCGCGCCCGGAGACGAGGTCGCCCTGGGGCTTGAGGTCCTGGGTACGCAGGTGGCGGGGGGAGAGCGGCACGTTGGGGGTGAGGTTTCTCGACTCGTCGGGCTCGACGGCCTCGGCCTTGACGATCGCCGTGGGGAGGTGGCGGTGGTAGAGCAGCGACGAGTCGCTGGAGAACCCCTCCTCGCCCATCAGCTCCTCGGCGTACAGCCCGCCGTCGGGCCGCCGGAACTGCACGTGCCGCTTGCGGGGGATCTCCCCTACGACCCGGTAGTACGGCATCCACTTCTCCCAGCTCTGTCCGTTTATAGGACGCATACGTCCTTTATACGAACAACCATCTGTCAGGGGGATGGTAGATGTCAAACATCGTCCGAGGGTGTTCGTCCCGTGGAGGGGATCTCACCTCCGTCGGCGCCGCCCCGGTGACGTACGCGAGGCGACGCCATTCGAGCGAAGTGACGTATGACCCGACTTGGCGTAATTCGGTGCGCACATTCCCGGGCGCGCCTCAGCTCACCGCCTGCTTCACCAGCGCGCTGATCCACGCCTCCACCTCGGCCGTCACCTCGGTCAGGGCGAAACCGGCAGCCCACATCGTGCCGTCGTCCAGGTTCGCCTGGTCGCTGAACCCGAGCGTCGCGTAGCGTGTCCTGAACTTGGCCGCGCTCTGGAAGTGGCACACGATTTTGCCGTTCAGCGCGTAGGCGGGCATCCCGTACCAGAGCTTCGGCGCGAGGGCCGGGGCGTCGGCGGTGATGACGGCATGAACGCGCTGGGCCAGGATCCGGTCCGATTCCTGCATTTCGGCGATCTTCGCGAGCACGTCCCGCTGGTCCTGCGCCGCCTTGTCCGCGCGTGAGCTGCGGCGCGCCGCGTTCTTCCGCTCTTGGGCATGGTCCTTCATCGCGGCCCGCTCCTCGGCCGTGAATCCCTCGTACGTGCTGCTTTCGGTGCTGCTCATGGCGGATCTTCTCCTTGAGGATCTTGATTTTCGGGATCTTGAGAAGGGACCTTGTGGTCCTTTGTCGTGATGACGCCGTCGAGGTCGTCTCGCCGCCTGCCTCAGACGGATGCGATCTCCCACACGAACCCGTCGGCGCCGCCGAGCGGCGGACGCGTCAGGGGTGGGCGGCGATCAACGGTCCTGCAGAAGCCCCAGGACATTGCCGTCGGGGTCGATGACGGTGGCCACCAGGCGTCCGCCGCCGACCTCGTGCGCGGCCTCCTGGACGGTGGCCCCCGCGGCGATCACCTCGGCCAGCTTCGCTTCGATGTCCGGCACGTGCCAGTAGGCCACCGGCGAGGTCATGCCCTGCGGTCCACCGCCCGGCACCAGCCCGATGTGCTGGCCCTCAACCTCGAAGCCGACGTAGTAGGACGAGTCAACCTGAGGCGGGACACCGAGCAGGGCCGCATACACCGCCTTGGCCTTGGCCAGGTCGGACACCGGGTGCAGCACGGTCTTGATTCCCCGGGCGAAAGAGCCGGTCATGGTCACTCCTGTGGTTGTGGGCCTCATCGACCCGCTGTTCGCGTGTTCACAGCTTTGCTTCCGGCCTGCCGGGCCGGCATCCGTGGCGACCACGGAACCGTCCACGGACCGACGGCACGGATCGCGCCCAGTGGCCACTACGGATGAGAGCACGGAGGGGATGCGGCAATATGTGACAGTGATTGCGGCAACGGACATATCGCCCCGGGAAGCCGAAGTGTTGGAACTGGTCGGGGCCCATCTCAGCAACGCCGAGATCGGGGCACGGCTGCACATCTCGGTGCGTACCGTGGAGAGTCACGTCTCCTCGCTGCTGCGCAAGCTGGAGGTGCCGGATCGGCGGGCGCTCGCCCGCCGCGCGTCCGAGCCGATCGGCGTCGGCCCCTCTCACCCTGCACCGGTTCTGCCGGCCCCGCTGACCTCGTTCGTCGGCCGGGTGAGCGAGCGGGCCGAGCTGGCCGAGCTGATCAAGGCACACCGTCAGGTGACCGCGGTCGGTTCCGGCGGAGTTGGCAAGACGCGGCTGGCGTTGGCGGTGGCCGCGGAAGCAGCCGGCGAGTACGCCGACGGGGTGTGGTTCGTCGACCTGGTTCCGGTCACCGATCCGGATCTGATCGCCACGGCGGTCGCCGGGGCGCTCGGCCTCGGTGAGCAGCCCGGCCGCGACATGACCGAATCCGTGCTCGCCGCGCTGGCCGACCGCCATGCGCTGCTGGTGCTGGACAACTGCGAGCACGTGGTGGACGGGGTGACGCTGTTTCTCGAGCGGCTGCTGGCGACGTGCCCTCGGGTGACGGTGCTGGCGACCAGCCAGGCACGGCTGATGGTGCCGTTCGAACGGGTGTATCCGGTCCCGCCGCTGTCGCTGTCCGTCGACGGTGAGTCCGACGCGGTCGCACTGTTCAGGGAGCGGGCGGCGGCGGTGGGCCGGTCGCCGGATCCCGCACTGCGCGATCAGATCGCCTCGATCTGTGAGCGGCTGGATGGGATGGCGCTGGCGATCGAACTGGCCGCCGCCCGGTGTTCCACGCTCGGGCTGGACGGCATCAACGCGGCCCTGTCCCATCCGCTGCGGATGCTGACCGGCGGCTCCCGTGCCGATGAGCGGCACCGTTCGGTGCGGGGGGCGCTGGACTGGAGCCATGCTTTGCTGGAACCGGCCGACCGGGCGCTGCTGCGCCAGGTGTCGGTGTTCGTGGCACCGTTCACCGCCGCCGCGGCGGCGGAGGCAGCCGGATGCGAGGAAGGCATCGTCGCCGAGGGACTGGCCCGGCTGGCCGAACACAGCCTGCTGGTGGTGACGGGGTCCCCGAGCGGGACCAAGTACCGGGCGTTGGAGACCATCCGTCAGTACGGGGTGGAGCGGCTGGCCGAGGCCGGTGAGCTGGTCGACGCCCGATCCCGGCACGTTCGCTGGTGCCTGACCAAGGCCGCCGAGCTGGCGGTGGTGCGAGCCGACTGGCGGGCTCGGTTCGACGCGGTGGTGGACGATCTACGCGCGGCCCTGGCGTGGGCGGCCGACCGGCCGGAACAACGCACGGACGCGTACCGCCTCGCTCGGTTCATGGCGGAGTTGACCTTCGTCCGTCACCTGATCGGCGAGTCCCAGGGACGCTATGAGCAGGCCGCCGCGCTCGCCGACGACCCCGCCGCCGGGGCGTCGATGCTCAGGCACGCCGCGGCCGTGGCCGGCTGCCGGATGCACGGTGATGACATGCACCGCCTGCACCGCGCGGCTGCGGACGCCGCCGGCCGGTCCGGTGACACCGCCGGCGCCGCCCGTGACCTGGCGACCGCCGCCGCCAACGCCTACCGGTTCTCCGGAAAGTTCGTCCGGAAGCTGCCACAGGAGGAGGCGATCACGCTCATCGCCCAGGCGCGAGAGCTGGGCGGCGACGACCCGGCCGCCCAGGGCGCGGTGGCGCTGGCCGAGGCCGGGCGGGCGCTCACCGAGATCGGTGTCGCACCGGGCATGAACGACAACGCGATTCTCGTGGCGATCGCACGCGCCGAACGAGCGGTCGAACTCGCTCGCCGTACGGGTGACCCGCTCGCCGAGTCCGCCGCGCTCGATACGCTCACCTGCGCCCAGAGCTGGGCCGGCGACCCGTTCGCCGCCGCCGACTCGGCCCGGCGCCGGATCATGCTGCTCTCGTCCACACCGGATACCCCGGCCGGTACCCACGAGCTGATCGAGGCGCTTGGTGAGGTCACCGAGGCCGGCCTCGGCACCGGCGACCTACCGGGGGCCCGCCGGTGGGCACGGCGACTCGCGGATCATCCGCTGCTGGCGGAAGTCGGCCATCGTGCCACGAGCTGGCTCCTTGTGGCCGACGCGATGGTGGGCAACGTCGAGGAGGTACTCACGGGCAGTGTCCGGTTCCTCGACGCGTGGCAGCAAGCCGGCAGCCCCGCCAGGTCCGTCCTCGGCCCGCCGGCGGCCGCGGTGGCGATGATCCACGGCCTACGCGACGACCAGGACGCCTGGCGCGAATGGAGCACGGTCCTGAATCAGCTCGATTCCTCACCGGGGAACACCTACGGCTACGGGGCGGTCTTCGACGCGATGCTCCTGCTCCACCGTGGGCAGGCACCGCAGGCGCTGGAGCGGCTGGGGCCTGAGCCCGGCGAGGTATGGCAATGGGTCACCTGGATCTGGCTTCACTGGTATGTGGCGCTGCGTGCCGAAGCCGCCGTACTCGCCGGGAGTTCCGATGCCTGCGACCGTCTGGCCGAGGCTCGGACCGTCGTGGCCGGCAACCCGGTCGCCACTGCCATTGTGGAACGGGCCCAAGCGCTGCTCGACAACGACCGGGAGCGGTTGCTCGCCACGGCAGACGCGTTTGACGCCGCCGGCTGTCGTTATCAGTCGGCGCGGACCCTGGTGCTCGTCGGCGGCGACCACGCCGCCCGTGGCGCGGCCGCGCTGATCGATCTCGGTTTCGCCCCGATGGCCCCACCGGATGCGCCCCGAAGCCGTTTGCCGGTTCGATCTTGAGTACGGCCTGCCCGAGGTGTCGCCGGCAGGCGTCCTCTCAGGGGCGCTGCTGGTAGGCGTCGGGGATGCCGTCGCCGTCACGGTCGACGGTCTCGGCCTCGTGGATGCGCCGGTAGACGCGATTGCGCATGCGGAGGATGAGTGTCGCCAGCAGGGCCGCGACGAGGGAGCCCGTGAGGACCGCCACCTTGACGTGGGCGTCGCTCTCGCTGCCGGCCCCGAACGCCAGCTCCCCGATGAGGAGGGAGACGGTGAAGCCGATGCCGCCGAGTATCGCGAGCCCGGCCACGTCCACCCAGGTCAGGCTCTCGTCCAGGTCGGCGTGGGTGAAGCGGGCCACCAGCCAGGTCGCGGCCATGATCCCGATGGGCTTGCCGACCACGAGCCCGATGACGATGCCCACCGCGATCGGGTCGGTGAGGGCGGAGGCGAGGCCGCTCAGGCCGCCGATGGCCACCCCCGCCGACATGAACGCGAAAATCGGCACGGCCACCCCGGCCGAGATCGGTCGCATGCGGTGCTCGAAGTGCTCGGCCAGGCCGGGGCCGGCGCTGGGGCCACCGGCCCGCTCGCTGCGGACGACCGGCACGGTGAAGGCGAGCAGCACCCCGGCGACGGTGGCGTGCACACCCGAGGCGTGCATCAGCGCCCAGGTCGCGGTGGCGAGCGGTAGCAGCAGCCACCAGGCACGCACCCGGCGCCGCACCAGCAGGGCGAAGATCGCCAGCGGCACCAGCATGCCCAGCAGGGGCAGCAACGACAGGTGCGCGGTGTAGAAGAGCGCGATGATGGCGATGGCGAGCAGGTCGTCGACCACGGCCAGGGTGAGCAGGAAGGTGCGCAGCGCCGTGGGCAGGAACCGGCCGACGACCGCGAGCACGGCCAGCGCGAAGGCGATGTCGGTGGCCGTCGGGATCGCCCAGCCCTTGCCCGCGTAGTCGGCCGCGTCGCTGGAGAGGGTGACGAGCAGATACAGCCCGGCCGGGACGATCACACCGCCGAACGCCGCCGCGACCGGCACCGCCGCCCGCCGCACCTGGCGCAGGTCACCGGCGACGAACTCACGTTTGAGCTCCAGCCCGGCCACGAAGAAGAAGATCGCCAACAGCCCGTCGGCGGCCCAGGTGGCGAGGGTCAGATCCAGGTGCAGGGCCGCGGGCCCGATCCTGATGGCGCGCAGCGCCTCGTAGGCGCCCGACCAGGGGGAGTTCGCCCAGATCATCGCCGCCACCGCGCCGACCAGCAGCAGCGCTCCGCCGACGGTCTCCCCGCGCAGGATGTCGGCGATGCGGCGGGCCTCGTCCCACGAGCCGCGGCTGAACAGGCGAGGTGTGCCGGGAGAGGTGTTGCCCATGTGAGCTCCGCTTCAGGGGTCGGGTCGGACACTGCCGACCAGACTTCCCGGCGCACCGCCGTTCACCATACCCGTGGGCTCGGCGGAACCGGGTGGAGGGTGCCCCGTGTCAGGGCCGCCTGTGGCGCGGGTGCCCGGAGGTCGTCCGCGGTAGGGGGCCCGCGCCACGGTGATCCCGAGGTTCAGGGCCGTCGTGGCGCGGTCGCACGCGGTCGCACGCGGTCCGGCGGGCCTGAGGGGCAGGGCCTGCTCAGGGCTTGCGGCCCACGGCGCAGAACTCGTCCACCTCGCGGAGGCCGCCGACGATCGACGGTCCCGGACGCCAGAGCGGGCACGAGACCACGCCGGGTTCTACCGGTTCCAGCCCTTCGAAGTAGCTCTCGATCTGCTCGGGGCTGCGGAGGGTGTACGGGACCGAGCCGGCCTCGTTCCAGATGGCGATGGCCTTCTCGAACTCCACACCTCGGATCACGTTGGTGCCGTCGGCGACCGCCAGGTAGCTGCCGGAGGGCAGGGCGGCGAGCAGGCGGCGTGTGATCGTCCGTCCCTCTTCGATGTCGGTGATGTGACCCAGGATGTTCATCAGCATCAGCCCGACGGGCCTGTCGAAGTCCAGGGTGTTCCCGGCGGCCTCCAGGATCCTGTCGGGGTCGCGCAGGTCGGAGTCGATGTACTCGGTCGCGCCCTCGGAGGTGCCCGTCAGCAGGGCGCGGGCGTGCGTGAGCACCATGGGGTCGTTGTCGACGTAGACGATGCGCGCGTCCGGGGCGACCCGCTGGGCGACCTGGTGGGTGTTGTCGGCGGTGGGCAACCCGGTGCCGATGTCGAGAAACTGACGGATCCCGCCCTCGCCGGCCATGTACTCGACGGCGCGGGAGAGGAATGCCCTGGACGAGCGAGCAATATCGACGATGTCAGGAAAAATCCCGACGAACTGGTCGCCGATTTCGCGGTCGATGGCGTAGTTGTCCTTGCCGCCGAGCCAGTAGTTCCAGATGCGGGCGGAGTGGGCCACGCTGGAGTTGATCGTGGAGGCATTGTGCGGGGAGGTCTCGTCGGACACGACCTGCTCTTTCTCTGATGCAGGGGAAGGAAGATCCTATTTTGCCATCTTGCCGGTTCCGTGCCGCTCTTGTCCGCATTTGTCTATTTATTTGATTATTTAGCTGGCCGATGGTGAGGAAACCTCAGGTCAGCGAGGCGGACAGCTCCTCGGCGGCGGCGACGACCCGGGGCCCCACGGTGTCCGGGTCGAGCCGGGTGAAGGCGACCACGCCCACCGACGCCTCCAGCCAGGGGAGACCGGCCACCGGGGCGGCGATGCCTCTCGCCCCCTCCTGGAGCTGACCCTCGGAGAGCAGATAGCCGGTGCGGCCCTCGCGCAGGGCGAGGATGGCCAGTCCCGCCGCACCCCGGCTCAGCGGGTGGCGGGAGCCCTCGCGGTAGGCGACGTGCATGTTCGTCCAGGAGGGTTCGACCACCGCCACGGCGAGGCCGTCGTCGCCCTCGGCCACCGTGAGGTGCGCGGTCGCCCCCACCTCCTCGGCCAGCCCGCGCAGGGCGGGGAGGGCGCCCTCCCGCAGCAGCGGCTGCACCGCACGGGCCAGGACGAGGACCCCGAAGCCCAGGTGGACCCGCCCGCCACCGTCCCTGCGGACGAAGCCCTCGTTCTGGAGGCTGGTGAGCAGCCGGTACACCGCCGGGCGGCTCAGCTCCAGCTCCGCCGCCAGCTCCGTGGGGGTGTGACCCCGCCGCCCGTCGGCGAGCAGGCGCAGCAGGCGCAGGCCGCGCTCCAGGGTCTGCGAGGATTCGGCCGGCATCTAGGAGGCCCGCTGGGCTGGAAGCATGTCCCGATTATCGCCCGGTATCCGGGATGCCCTCCTGCCGGGAACCCCGCTCGGGTGCGGGCCGGAGGCTCCTGCGAGGGCGGACGTCCCTGCAGAAGGTGGGGCCTTGCGGGGGCGTCCCGGCAGGAGGTGGGGTCTTGCGGAGCCGAACGTCCCGGTAGGGGGCAGGAGCCGGTGAACCGTAGAAGCACTCCCGCATCCGATTTTCCCGCTAGCTGCAATGTCAGGAAGCCGCCTCCCTGAAATCCTTGAGGCGTGGCCATACGCTGTCTCATCGTCGACGACAACGATCACTTCCGCTGCGCCGCCCGCGCGCTGCTCGAGGGGGAGGGGATCGCCGTGGTCGGCATGGCCGCAGCGAGCGACGAGGCCCTCCGGCAGGTCGACGACGCCCTGCCGGATGTCGCGCTCGTCGACATCGATCTCGGTGAGGAGAACGGCTTCGAGGTGGCCCAGCTACTCGTGGACGGTCGTCGCCGCCCTCCACACGTCATCCTGATCTCGACATACGAGGAAGGGGACCTCGAGGAGATGATCGCGAGCAGTCCCGCTGTCGCGTTCCTCTCGAAATCCGCCCTTTCCGGGGCGGCGATCCGTGAGATCCTCCAGGAGGCCGGGTAAGGAGGGGGATTTTCACCGGTGACATCGTGCTTTCGTGGCCGACGTCCTCGTGATCGTCTCTCAGCGGGAGTCGAGGAAGGTCAGCACGGCGAGAACGCGGCGGTGGTCGTCCTCCGTCCCCGGGATCTGCATCCTGGACAGGATGCTGTGCACGTGCTTCTCGACCGTCCCCTCGGTGATCCAGAGTTTGTGCGCGATGCCGGAATTGGAGCGCCCCTCGGCCATCAGGGACAGGACCTCCATCTCACGCGTCGTGAGAAGTCCCAGCGGGTCGTCCCGGCGATGGGACCTGATGAGCTCCTTCACGAGGCTCGGATCGACGACCGAGCCGCCCTGGGCGATGCGCTCAAGCGTCTCCACGAAGTCCTCCACGCCGGTGACCCGGCTCTTGAGCAGGTAGCCGACCCGATGCCCCGCCGCGAGAAGCTCCATCGCCTCCTCCACCTCGATGTGCGCCGACAGCAGGAGGATCCCCGTCTCGGGAAACTCCTCGCGGATCACCCGCGCCGCGTCAAGGCCCTCGTTGGTGTGGGTCGGGGGCATTCGGATGTCGAGAATGACGAGATCGGGCCGGTGCAGCCGGACGAGGGCGAGAACCCCCTCCGCGTCCCCGGCCTGGCCGACGACCTCCAGGCCCGACCGCGACATGAGGCTCGCCATCCCCTCGCGGAAAAGCACGTCGTCGTCCGCCAGCGCTATTCTTATGCGGTCCTCGCTCACCGTTCTCGCCTCCTTTCCCACTGGTTTTCGCCGCATTCTTGTTACAGAAACGGTCATGCTGGATCAAAGGATTTATTCCTTTGTCGCTCCGGGTGGCCGTCTATGCGCCGCCAGACCGGAATTCGGCCGGACAGGAGCCGTCAACCCCTCTCTGACATGCGAGTATCTTAGTCTCTATGCCGGAACGGCTGCTGTCGTTGTTGCTGCGCACAAAGCGTCCACCCCTCTCGTTGGGGATCATCTGTGTCGTCCTGAGTGTCGCGGCGGGAGTTCTGCTGTCTCTTCTCCTGGAGAGCATGGCTCCGGGCATTTCCCTGGGAGGGGTCTATCTTCTCGGCATTCTGCTGATCTCGCTGGAGTGGGGGCTGGGGCTGGGGCTGGTGAGCGTGGTCGCCAGCGCCGCCGCCTTCGACTACTTCAACCTTCCGCCCCCGGGGACCCTCTTGCTTGAGACACGCTGGCTCTGGGCCCCGCTCCCGATTTTCATCGTCGTCGCGCTGACGACCAGCGCGATCGCTGTACTGGCGCGCTCACTGGGCATCCGGGCGGAGCAGCGTCGTCGCGAGGCGGACCTTTCCACACGACTGGCCCACATCCTGTTGCGCGCGGAGAATCTGCGGGCGGCGCTGCCACCGGCCTCGCGTCTGCTGGCGGAGACGATGGAGGCGCCGAACGCGGAGATCCGGCTCGGGGAGGTGCCCGCGGATGAGGGAGGAGAGGCGATACCGCTCACGGAGAACGACGTCAGGACCGGCACACTGCTCCTGCCCGCCCGCCTTCCCGAGGCCATACGATGGCGCCTGCGTGAGCGGATGGTGCCCTCCCTGGAGGCGCTGCTGCTGGCGGCCCGTGATCGCGAGAACACCGGGATCGCCCTGGCGGCGAACCGTGACAAGCTCCGCCGGATCGCGGAGGAGCAGATGGCGCTGCGGCGCGTCGCGACACTCGCGGCGCAGGGCATCTCCTCGTCGGAGCTGTTCAGCGCGGTCGCCTTCGAGGTCGGGGCCCTCATGGAGGCGGAGCACGCGGCGATCACTCGCTACGACCCCGACCACGTGACGGTGGTGGGCTCGTGGAGCCGGCAGGACTGCTTGGAGAAGACGCTGCCGATCGGCTCGGAGTGGCCACTCGACGAGGTGAGCCTCGCGGCCATCATGATGAAGACGAGGCGTCCGGCACGAAGGACCGATTACGTGAAAGGCGCCGGGGCGATCGCGAGGTGGTCGAAGGCGGGAGGGATCGTCGCGGGGATGGGCGCTCCCGTGATCGTCGACGGGAGCCTGTGGGGCGGGCTGCTCATCTTCTCCAGCACCTCGCAAACGAAGTTCGAGGAGATGGAGGAACGCCTGCTGGACTTCGCCGAGCTGGTCGGTACGGCCATCATGAAAGCCCAGGCCCGCGCCGATCTCGCCGCCTCCCGCGCCCGGATCGTCGCCGCCTCCGACGCGACCCGCCGCCGCATCGAGCGCGACCTGCACGACGGAGCCCAGCAGCGCCTGGTCTCGCTCGGGCTCGAACTGCGCGCCATGGAGTCATGCGTTCCCCCGTCGATGACGGAGCTGAGGAAGCAGATCTCCCACACGGTCCACGGGCTGACCGGGGTCGTGAACGATCTGCAGGAGCTCTCACGCGGTATCCACCCGGCGATTCTCTCGAAGGGCGGGCTCGTGCCCGCGCTGAAGACGCTCGCGCGCCGCTCCGCCGTTCCCGTCGATCTCGAACTCGACTCCGTCCCGCGCCTGCCGGAGCGCGTCGAAGCGGCCGTCTACTACACGGCGGCGGAGGCGCTCACCAACGTGGTGAAGCACGCGCACGCCTCCGTGGTGTGCGTCACCCTGGGCATGAACGGATCGGGCATCCGGCTCTCGGTCCGCGACAACGGAAGCGGGGGAGCCGACTACGGCAAGGGGTCGGGGCTCATCGGGCTCAAGGACCGTGTCGAGACGCTCGGCGGCAAACTGAAGGTCGTGAGCAAGGACGGGGAAGGGACAGCGCTCTCGGTGACGGTGCCGGTGGTGACGGTGCCGGTGGTGACGACGCCTTCGTGACGGTGCCGAAGGGCGATCACGGCTCGCCGGTGACGGGCGAAGGGAGATCGGGCCCGGCATCAGAGGTGTGCGGACACCTGGTGATCGGCGAGCGGAAGGCGGAGGACGAAACGCGCGCCGCCCATGGCGGAGTCCTCCACGTCGATGGTTCCCCGATGGGCTGTGGCGATGTCACGGGCGATCGTGAGGCCGAGCCCGGTGCCTCCCTGGGTGCGGCAGCGTGCCGTGTCCAGGCGGGTGAACCGCTCGAAGATCCTTTCACGGTCGGCGGCGGCGATGCCCTCGCCGTCGTCGGCGACGGCGAGTTCGCCGTACTGGCCGTTCCTGCGCACCTCGACCAGCACCGCGTGCCTGGCGTGGCGCTGGGCGTTGTCCAGGAGATTGGCGAGGAGGCGGGTGATCTCCACGTCGACGACGTTCGCCCGCACACCGGGGACGACCCGCAGTCTTATGGGGACGCCCTTCCCGTGCCGGGAGACCGCGGCGCGGACCATTTCCCCCAGATCCACGTTGACGAACGAGTCAGGCGTGTTCGCCCCCACCTTGGCCAGCACCAGCAGGTCGGTGACGATCGTCTGGAGTCGGCCGACGCCCTCCAGCGCGTCGTCCAGAAGCTCGTCCAGCTCCGTCTCGTCGGGGTGTAGCCGTGCTTCTTCCAGGAGTGTCCGAAGCCCGGCGATCGGCGTGAAAAGCTCGTGCGAGGCGTCGGACACGAAGCGGCGCTGCTGGGTCAGTGAATGATCGATTCTGCTTCTGGCGCTTTCCAGCCGGTTCAACAGATTGCCGGTCGCCAGCGCGAGATACATGATCTCGTCTGCCCCTGGAAGGCCGTGGAATCCGTTGCTCGGATTCTTGGCACGCGGCGACATGAGAGTCCGTTTCGGTATGCGTCGAGGAGTGCTCTTTCGTCGACGGCGGTGGAGCCTCTCACCCACGGCTTGACGGCCGGGGGAGTCCTCCAGCTCTGGACAGTTACCCACGTCATCATCATTACCCGGCCCGTTGCCCGTCGTCTGCGCTGGCAGCCTCCGTTCGGCACCCCATGCCACCGGGCTCCGGGCATTCCCGCTAGCCGTAATGCCCAGGTCCTCTCGCGGGGACGGTCCACGCAGGTGTGACGGGGGTGCCCGGTGTGATGGCTGGTATGGGTTCGACGGGATATATCGGAATGCTGATGATTCCCTGACCGGGGCTGTCGGGTCCACCGTGATCTGGGTAAAGTGCGGGTCGATCGTTTTGTCCAGTTTGCCGGGGAGTTCAGACCATGCGACTTACACTGCGCCGGGCCCTCGCCATGGGTGCCACGCTCGCGCTCGTCGGTGTCATGACCCCCGCGGCCGCGTACTCGCAGGACGATCCCCGCAGCTGTAACGACACGATGGGACCCGACACCCCGGCCTACGTCGTCTGCCACTGGCTGGCCAAGCCCGACGAGGCCCTCGGGGTCGCGCTGTTCTGGGGGGCCGACGACAACGCCAACCTCAAGGAGGCGACCCCGAGCGACGGCAAGTTCATCGACTGCTCGGCCGCCGGCTCGGTCTGCCCGGAGCCGCCCGGTGGTGGTTCCGAGGGCGACGAGAACTCCCCCTTCCCCGAGGGGGCCGGAGAGGGCGGCGTGCCCGAGTGCGAGGAAGGCCAGCCGTGCTCGGTCGACGGGCACGGTGAGGGCGGCGACGGCACGCCCTCCAGAGCCGAGCAGACCGGTACCTCCACCGCGAAGAACGTCCAGGATCCCGCGATCGCGGCCGCGGCACTCACCCCGGCCGGCCAGGCGATCACCGCGGCGAAGGCCCTGCAGCTGAGGGTCTGGATCGACACCGAGCTGGCCGACGACTGGAAGGCCGGCACCGAGACCTTCACCGCCGCCGTCAAGCGCATCGGCGCGCTGGCCGCGCGTCCCGAGGTCGCGGGCATCCGGTTCACCTCCCAGCTGGGCTACAACACCACGTTCACGACGAACGAGGAGGTCGCCGCGTTCGTCACCGCGGCCTCCGACGCCCTCCGCCAGGCCGCGCCCGGCAAGCGGCTGGGCATCCACACGGTGGTACCCGAGCTCGCCTGCGGCGCGAACGACACCTGCAAGGCCGAGATGCGCAAGCGGTACCCGCTGCTCGCCCCCGAGAAGATCGAGTCTCCCCTGATCGCGGGCCGCGTCGACCAGATCTCCCTGGACACCGGCCTGCTGTACGGCGGCTACGACACCTGGAAGATCAACGCCGAGCAGGCCCACCTCAACCAGTGGATCCAGGTCCGCGCCCGGTCGTGGGACGTCCTCGCCCAGGTCGCCGCCGAGGAGACCGGGATCGTCGGCGAGGTGACCGCGGAGAAGGTCGTCTCCCGGCTCTCGGTGCCCGTCAAGGACAACGCCGCCCAGCAGGTGAACGTGTGGACGAGTGTCCAGGACGCCCAGGGCGCAGTGAAGAGGCTGACCGCCTGGGACCAGCTGAAGAAGCTCGCCCCGATCCAGCGCCGCCTCGCCGCCGTCTACAACCCGGCCAACCCCGAGACGGACATGACCGCCGACCTCAAGAAGCTCTCCGAGGTCTTCGGCCAGATCTATCTCAAGACCGCCTGACGCGTCGCGGCCCTTTCCGGCGTCACGTTCCCCCGAGATCGGCGAGATGCTCCATGGCGGTGAGGTCGATCTCCATCGCGCTCGTCCCGGGGGGCAGGCCCAGCGCCTGAACCGTATCGGGGCGCAGCTGGCCCGCATGGCCCAGCACGGCCTCGCCGACGAGGAGCTCCAGGCAGCGTCCCGGCAGCCAGGGCACGTACTCGGTGGGCCGCGTGACCAGCCCGGCCCCCATGACGTGCGCCGCCGTACGCGCGGCGTCGACCGCGCGGGCCCACGACGACTCGCCGGTGAGGGCGGCGGCGAGGTGCCTGGGCTGGGCGGGGATCGCGGCCTCCAGCGCGTCGAGCTGGGCGCCGGTGGGGCGGCGATCCGCGCTGGGGCGGGGCGGAGGGGCGTCGCTCGTGAGGGGTGCGAAGACCACCCCCTGCTCGAAGAGCGCGGGGACGAGGTTTCCCCGTTTGAGGTTCAGGCCGAGCGTCGTGAGCAGCCCGGGGAGAAGCGTGGTGCGCAGCGACGGCTCGCGCGGGCTGATCGGGTTCGTGAGCGTGAGCGTGGCGCGGCGCGGATCGTCGGGTGCCAGGCCGAAGGCGTCCCAGGCGGCGTCGCAGACGAAGGGGAAACCGGGTGTCTCGACGTATCCCGCTCTCGCCAGCGCGTGCCCGATCCGCCGCCGCAGGTCCTGTGACGGGGGCAGCCCTCCACCGGCCTCCCGTCTTCGGGTGCTCCCGGCGCGGTGGCCGCCGCGCGCCAGCGGGATGATCTCCATGTCGGGCACGGCCCGCGCGGCGGGCACGGCCCGCGTCATCGCCGTGTTCGTGACCCTGTCCAGGGGAAGGAGCATGGGCCGCGACCTGCCGGGGGCGAACCCGTCCATCTGAAGGGGAAAGCGGACGTCGCCGTCGACGACGTCGCGCATGTCCTTCAGCCCGTGCCGGAGCATCAACGTGCGCTCGATGCCCATGCCGAAGGCGAAGGCGCCGTATCTGTGCGGATCGACACCGCAGGCGGCCAGCACCCGGGGATGGACCATGCCGCACCCGCCCCACCCGATCCATCCCTCTCCACCGCACGTCCCGCACGGATCCGAAGGGGTGCCTTCCCGGAGAGCCCTCGCCGGGTCCTCCTTCGGGAGGTCACGGCAGACCGCGCACTCCACGTCCACCTCGGCCGACGGGTCGGCGTAGGCGAACCGGCGGGCGCGGAGCCGGGTCGCCGTGCCCCTGCCGAACATGGAGACGGCGAAGTGGTCGAGGGTCTTCTTCAGGTCGACCATGGTGAGGCCCACGTCGACGGCGAGGCCCTCGACCTGGTTGAACACCGGGCTGTGGGTGACGTCGGCCGCCTCGGGACGGAAGACGCGGCCCGTGCAGATCACGCGGAGGGGCGGGGGCGTGCCGAGCATCGCCCTCACCTGCACCGGTGAGGTGTGCGTACGCAGCAGGAGGCCCGACCTCCGGCCGGAGCCCGCGGGGTTCTCGATGTGGAAGGCGCGTTCTGGGGCGCGGGCGGGGTGGCCGTCGTCCATGTTGAGGGCGTCGAAGGCGAACCACTCGGCCTCGACCTCGGGCCCCTCGGTGACGTGGTAACCGAGGTCGAGGAAGAGATCGGTTATCTGCTCGGCCATGATGGTCACCGGATGCCTGGCCCCACGCGAGTCATGCGGCGCACTCCCGGCGCTGCCGCTGGATGCGCTCCTCATCTACTGTTTCTGCCTTCTTCCTCTGTGAGGCTTCCCGGGAGGGCCGGCTCTTGAGGCGGTCAGGCGAGAGCCGCCGGATCGCCTTCCGGTCGGGATGTGACGGGAAGCGAGCGGAAGCGCGGATCGTGGCGACCGGACGACCTCACGCGTGAGACGCGAGATCACCTTCTGGAAAGGGACGGGCGTGCGAAAACCGCTCGGGAACATCGGTGTTCACACGTCAATCCGAGCCTTCGCTACGCCTTGCGCTCATATGACTACCCAAAGTTATTGCCCGGTCAATGGCGCGTCAACATGCCACCAGGTCGGCGACGGGAACGGCGGCGAGGGCGGGGGGAAGGCCGGTGGGGGGGCGAGGGTGAGAGAGGCGGGGCGAGACGGGAGGGTGGGGTGGAACGGCGGGACCGGATCCGATCGGGGTGCCCCTGCCCGGGTGGGGTGGGGTGGGGTGGGCTGTCCCGATCGGATCCGGTTCGCCGACCGGTCCGGGGCCCGGTGTCCGGATCGGCTCCGGGGTGCCGGGGCCGACTCGGCCTGAGGTGTTCGGATCGGGTCCGAGTGCTCAGGTCGGTTCGGCCTGAGGTGTTCGGATCGGGTCCGTGGGCCGACCGACTCGATCTGAGATGTCGCGGGCGGGCCCGGGCGTTCAGGTCGGTTCGGCCTGAGGTGTCCGGATCAGGACTGGAAGGTCAGCTCGGCCGGGTCTGGGCGAGGTAGTCGGCGAACTCCTCCAGGGAGATGAGGCCGTCACCGTCCTGGTCGATCCTGGCGACGGCCGCCGCGGCCGCCTCCGGGGTGATCGGCTGGCCGAGCACCTCCATGAGTCTCGTCAGTTCGGGGATCGAGATGAGGCCGTCACCGTCAACATCAACGATCTTGAAAGTTGTCGCGTAGTCGTCCGCCACGATTGCATCCGCCTTCGGCAGCAGGGAAATCAGACGCCAAGCACACTAGCGGGATTCGAGGCACATCTTCCGATTGAAAGCGGAGTATTCACCCCGGAAGGGGGCGCCGCCGATTCGATCGGCGGCGCCCCCTTCGGTCCCGCGTCCCCTCACGTCGTCCCGCGTTCCGCCGGCGTCATACCTTAGGCGTGGATGCCGGTATGGACGCCGGCCGTGCGGGTGATGCGGATGTCGATGTGGACGGCCCGGTAAGGGCCGGGCGGGGGCGGGTGGACGGTCAGGCCCGTGCGCCGGCCATCGCCTGGCACGCCTCGGCGCATGCGCGGCAGGCGTTGGCGCACTCCTTCATCATCGTGTCGCTGCCCATGGACATGCACGCCTCGGCGCACTTGCTCGCGACCTTCGCGCACATCGCGGCCATCTCCATCGCCATCGGCGACTGGCGCATCATCATGTCCGCGCACATACGGGTTATGTCGGAGCAGTCCATGAGCGGTGCCATCATCGCCGTGTCGGCATGCTGACCCCCCTGCCTCAGGCAGTAGGACATGGTCTGCTCGCAACGGCTGTGGCTCTCCATGCAGGCATCGATGCACTTCTGCATCTGAGGGCTCATCTTCACCGCGTGACTCATACTTTCTCCCCGTTTTCGTGACCGGCATCGCTTTGACGGCCAAAGGTGTCGCAACAGGGTTGTGCCCCTGCCGGATACCTCTGCTCGCCGGGGAGTTCCGCCTTTAGCCGCAGATGGAAATAGTTTTGTGTATGAATTCACCCTTAATTTGTAGGGTTAACGGGAAAAAGGGGGCGGCGGTCCGAGCACCGTGCTCGGACCGCCGCCTGGCCTCCGTTCCCGGGTTCGTCCCGGGCCTCGGCCAGATCACCTCGGTCGGATCGCCGTTGTCAGACCACCGCGCCCGAACCCTCACGAGCCCGTTTCGGCCCCTTCTGCTTGGGCGGGGGCGGAGTGCCGGGGCTGCGCTTCTCCAGCTCGATGGCGAGCGGCCCCGCGACCAGCGCGGAGGAGAGCGTGCCGACGACGATTCCGATCAGCAGCGCCACCGCGAAGTCGGTGAGCGAGTCACCGCCGAGCACCGCGAGCGCGGCCAGGATGAACAGCGCGCCCAGGCCGGTGTTGACCGTACGGGGGATCGTCTGCAGGATCGAGGCGTTCGTCACCTCGGCGAACGAGGCCTTCGGCCGTGCTCCCCACAGTTCGCGGACCCGGTCGAAGACCACCACCTTGTCGTTGACCGAGTAGCCGATCACGGTGAGCATCGAGGCGAGGAACACCCCGTCCACCGGCTTGCCCATCCACGCGAACGCGCCGATCACGATCGCCGCGTCGGCGGCGAGGGCGAGCACCGCCGCCAGCCCGAACGTCCAGCGGAACCGGAAGGCGAGATAGGCGAGCTGCGCGGCGAGCGCGACCCCCAGTGCGATCAGCGCGTTGCGGCGCAGCTCGTCCCCGAGGCTCGGCCCGATGAGTTCGTCACGCTCCTTGGTGACCTGCGCACCCTGGCTCTCCAGCGCGTTCTCGATCCGCACCACCTCGGCGGGGCTGATCTGTCCGGTCCTTACGGAGATGTCGTCGCCGGAGGTCTGCACCACCGCGTTGGGGAACCCGGCCTCGCTGACGAGCGCGCGGGCGGCGTCGGCGGTCATCGGGGTGCTCGAGGAGTACTCCACGAGCCTGCCCCCGGTGAACTCCACGCCGAAGTTGATCCCTCGCACCGCCACTCCCGCCACGGAGGCGGCCACCAGCACGCACGTGACCAGGAGATACAGCGCGCGGCGGCCCATCAGGTCCGGCTTGTGCGTGTTCAGCCAGGTGCGGACACGGCCGATGCTGGACAGGCCGGTCATTCTGGGCCGTGAGGCCACGCCCTGGAGGGACACCGCCCACTGGGCTATGACGCGGGTGATGACCATCGCGGTGATCAGCGAGGCGATCACGCCGATGCTCAGTGTGACGCCGAAACCGCGTACCGGTCCGGACGCCAGGAAGAACAGCAGCCCGGCGGCGAGCAGCGTGGTGATGTTGGAGTCGGCCACCGCGCTCCAGGCGTTGCGGAAGCCCTTCTCCAGCGAGCCCCGCAGCCCCGGCTCCGCCTCGTACTCCTCCCGGGCCCGCTCGAAGACCAGCACGTTGGCGTCGACCGCCATGCCGATCGCGAGCACGAAGCCCGCCAGCCCCGGCAGGGTGAGTGTGGCGCCGAGCCCCACGAGCGCCGCGTACGAGATCAGCGCGTAGCAGGCGAGGGCGAAGGCGGCGATGAGGCCAACCAGCCGGTAGATCACGATGATGAACAGCGCGGTGAGCACGATGCCGATGACCGCGGCCTGGGCGCTGGCGGTGATCGCGGCGGCGCCGAGCGTCGGGCCGACGGTCCGCTGCTCGACGATCTCGACGGGCACCGGCAGCGAGCCGCCCTTGATCAGCAGGGCGAGATCCGAGGCCTCCTCCGCGGTGAAGGTGCCGGTGATCTGGGTGGAGCCGCCGGCCAGGCCGACGTTGCAGCCCACGCTCTCGTTCACCTGGGGTGAGACGATCACCTTGGAGTCGAGCACGATGGCGACCCTGCGCTTGGGGTCGCCCGGCTGGTTACAGGCGGCCTGGCCGGTCAGCTCGGCCCACTCCGCACGTCCGCCGTCGCGGAAGTCGACGGTGACGAACCAGCCACTGCCCTGCTGGGCGTCGATCCCTGCCTGGGCGTCGCTGACGCCGTCACCGGTGAGTGCGGCCGGTCCCACGTGCAGCGGGTTGCCGTCCTCGTCGGGCAGGATCAGCTCGCCGTCCTTGGGCTTGGTCTCGTCGGCGGGGTTGGGGACGGCGATGACGGGGTGGAAGGTGAGCTGCGCGGTCTTGCCGATGACCTCGGCGGCCTTGGTCGGGTCCTGCACGCCGGGCAGTTCCACGATGATGCGCCGCTCGCCGGAACGGGCCAGCGGCGCGTCCGCGACGCCCAGGCCGTCGGCCCGGCGGCGGAGCACCTCAAGGGTGCGGTCGGTGGCCGCCGCGTCGGCCTTGACGGTCGGTGAGTCCTGGGTCTCCAGTACGAGCTGGGTGCCGCCGCGCAGGTCGAGACCGAGGCGCGGCGACATGGTTAAAGCGATGAACAGCGAGGTGGCGATGACGGCGAACGCCGCCACCGCGCGTACCAGCGGGGCACGCGACATGGAAGCCTCCACAGGCTGGGAAATTGTCCTCGGGAATGCCGGAGGTGCCTTTTCCTGGACGTCGGCATGTCTCGCGTACGGGAGAGACACCTTCCAGGCGCGACGGCCTCCGGAAGGACGACCTTCGAAAAGGCGGCCTTCTGCCCCTTGGGGGAAGGAAAGGCGTGCTCCGGGTACGGCGAAAGGCCCGGAAGGGCTCCGGGACGATTCAGCCGACGGTGGAGGCGGGTGGTGCGCGCCCCGGCCTGACGAGCAGGGCCGCGAGCGGACGGGTGTCGTCGTCGCGGGTCGGGCGCGTGCCCAGGCCGGTGGCCAGGGAGAGGTGCCGGAGGTCGGACGGCGGGGTCGCGAGCGGATGGCCGCCCCCGCCACCCAGCAGGCCGATCCCCGCGACGGAGAGGCCGGAGACGAGGGCGTTCCTGTGCCCGACGTCGGAGACCGGGCGGGAGGGCCGCTGATGCTCGCCGGAGACCTGGGCGACGGTGGAGTGCCGCAGGAGGACGGCGGCGGCGCCGCCCCCGCTCAGCCCTCCGGAGACGAGCATCGGCAGCAGGAGAGCGAGCAGCCAGCCGAAGGGCGCGCCGCGCCTCAGCTGTCGCATGATCTCCTCCTGGCCATTCCATCCACCGTAACGTGTCGGAGGCCCCGGGATCTCATCGACGTCGACCCAGTGTCAACGTTGTCCCATAAAAAGGTCAAGGGAGGGTAGTGCGGACGCATGCGCCTCACCTATACAGCTGATCTGTGGTGGAAGAACGCCGTCGTCTACTGCCTGGACGTGGAGACCTACAAGGACGGGAACGGTGACGGCATCGGTGATTTCCGGGGCCTCACCCAGGAGATCGACCATCTGGACCGGCTCGGGGTGACCTGCATCTGGCTGATGCCGTTCTACACCACCCCCAGCCGCGACGACGGTTACGACGTCAGCGACTTCTACTCGATCGATCCCCGTCTGGGCACCCTTGGCGACTTCGTGGAGTTCATGCGCACCGCCAGGGACCGGGGGATGCGGGTGATCGCCGACCTGGTGGTCAACCACACCTCCGACGAGCACCCCTGGTTCAAGGAGGCCCGCTCCAGCCGCGACTCCCTCAAGCGCGACTGGTACATCTGGCAGGACGAGCCCGACCCCGTCGACCCCAAGGCGATCGTCTTCCCCGACAAGGAGGACAGCCTCTGGGAGCTGGACAAGAAGACCGGCCAGTACTACTACCACAGCTTCTACAAGACCCAGCCCGACCTGAACACGGCGAACCCGCAGGTCCGCGACGAGATCGCGCGCATCGTGGGCTTCTGGATGGAGCTCGGCCTGTCGGGCTTCCGGGTGGACGCGGTGCCGTTCCTGATCGAGGAGATCAGCGGTGACCCGCACGAGTTCCTCGCCGACCTGCGCGCCTTCATGAACCGCCGCGACGGCTCCTCGATCCTGCTGGGCGAGGTGAACCTGCCCTACCCGGAGTTGCTGAAGTACTTCGGTGACGCGAGTAACGGCGACGAGGTCACCATGTGCTTCGACTTCATCGCCATGCAGCGCTTCTACCTGTCGATGGCCCGCCAGAACCCCGAAGCCCTCGCCGACGCCCTGCGCGACCGGCCGGACCCGCCCGACGACTCCCAGTGGGCGATGTTCGTCCGCAACCACGACGAGCTGACCCTGGACAAGCTCACCGAGGCGCAGAAGCACGAGGTCTTCGACGCCTTCGGCCCCGACAAGAACATGCAGCTGTACGACCGGGGCCTGCGCCGTCGCCTTCCTCCGATGCTCGGCGGCGACATGCGGCGGATCAAACTGGCCTACAGCGTGCTGTTCTCCCTGCCGGGCACACCGGTGCTCTTCTACGGCGAGGAGATCGGCCTCGGTGAGAACCTGAAGGCCGAGGGCCGGATGGCGGTCCGGGTCCCGATGCAGTGGTCGGCGAAGGGCGGCTTCTCGCCCAACCCGAAGACCAAGGTCCCCTCGCCCGCCGGCAAGTTCGGCCCGCGCAACGTCAACGTCGAGGACCAGCGCCGCGACCCGGACTCGCTCCTCAAGTGGATCATGCTGCTGATCGAGCGCTATCGGGAGTCGCCCGAGCTGGCCTGGGGGAAGTACGAGATCCTGGACGCCGGTGACACGGCGGTGCTGGCCCACCGGGCCGACGCCGAGCGCGGCACCGTGGTCGCCGTCCACAACTTCGCCGACCGCGAGGCGAAGGTGGATCTCGTGCTCGAAGGCCTCGGCGACCGCGACATGCTGGTCGACATGCTGGTGGACGGCACCCTCGATCTGCCCGCCGACGGCCGGGTGAAGTTCACCCTGGAGCCGTACGGCACCCGCTGGCTCCGCACCTCCCTCCGCGACGCGGCGCCGGAGGAGACCTCGGTCAAGAGCGAGTGACCCGGCCGGGAGGTCACCCCGGACCACGTCCGGGGTGACCGTCCCGCTCCCCGTCCAGCGGGCCGCCTCGATCCTCGTCCAGATCCCCGTCCAGCGGGCCGCCTCGATCCCCGGCTCGCTCCCCGTCCTGCGGGCCGTCCCGCTCGCTGTCCGGTTTCCCGTCCTACCTCCCTTTCCGCTCGCCCTCCCGCTCCCCGTGGCGCTTTCCGCCGCGTTCCCCTTCCCGTTCTCCGGGCCAGGCGAGCATCGCGAGCTCGGCGATCCGTTCCAGTTCCTGCCGGGTCGCGCCGTCGCGGGACTGGGTGGACATGCCCTGGATCGTGGCCGCGTAGAACATGGCCAGGGCTCCGACGTCGGTGTCCTGGGGGAGCAGGCCCGCCGCCACGTCCGAGGCGATGCGTGCCGCGATCGCCGACTTGGCGGCTTCCCTGATCTCGCGCATCGCCTCCCGCACGTCGGCCGACTCCGGGCCGACGTTGACCGCCGCGCTGATGACCAGGCAGCCGGGCGGATGGCTGGGGTCCGCGTACACGATCGCGGCCTGACGCAGCATCCTGGCGATCGCCGCCCGCGCGGTCGGCTCCTCGGCGAGTGCCGCCGGGGCGAAGTCATGCGTTCGGTAGCGCGCGACGACCTCGTCGAACAGGCGTCGCTTGTCGCCGAAGGCGGCGTACAGGCTGGGCGGCCGGATGCCCATCGCGGCGGTGAGGGAGGCGATGGAGGTGGCCTCGTAGCCGTGCCGCCAGAACTCCAGCATCGCCGTCTCCAACGCGGCGTCACGGTCGAAGGCTCGTTTCCTGCTCACCGGAGCATTGTATAGCGATCGCTAAAAAATCCTGCTACGGTTCCGTTTTGTAGCGATCGCTAAAAAATGGGAGGCGATGTGAGAACCGCATTGGTGACGGGCGCGAGCAGGGGAATCGGCAGGGCGATCGCCCTGCGGCTCGGACGCGAGAAGGTGCGGGTGGCCGTCCACTACGCCAGGGACGAGGCGGCGGCGGAAGAGGTTGTGACGGCGATCACCGAGGCCGGAGGAGAGGCCTTCCCGGTTAGGGCGGAGCTCGGGGTGGAGGGGGACGTGGAGACGCTCTTCACCGCCCTGGAGAAGGAGGTGGAAGGGCTCGACATCCTCGTCAACAACGCGGGGATCGTCATTCGCGCGGGCATCGCGGAGACCACGCCCGAGGCGTACGACAGGATGTTCGCCGTCAATGTCAGGGCGCCGTTCTTCATCATCCAGCGGGCACTGCCACTCCTGCGCGACGGCGGGCGCATCGTCAACATCAGCTCCGGTGTGACCAGGATCGCCTCCCCCGACATTGCCGCCTACGTCGCGACAAAGGGGGCAATAGAAACGCTGAACCGGACGCTGGCCAAGAAACTCGGTCCGCGAGGGATCACGGTGAACTCGGTCTCGCCGGGCCTCACCGACACCGACATGAACGCGGGCTGGCTGCGGGGCAACCTCGAAGCCGAGGGTTACGCGGCTGAACTGACGGCCCTCGGCAGGGTCGGCACCCCGGAGGACGTCGCCGACGTCGTCGCCTTCGTCGCCTCCGACGACGCCCGCTGGGTCACCGGCACCACCATCGACGCCACCGGCGGCGCCGTACTCTGAGCCCCGCCCGGCTCCGGGTGCGGCGCCGAGATCGAGGGCTAGCGGGCTTCCTGGGGGTCGGCGGCCTCTTCCAGCTCGGTGAAGAGCGTGAGCTGGAGCCCGGCCGGACCCTCGAGTCGGGAGTTGAGCGAGTTCCAGGGGGTCCGGATGGGTTCGGCGATCACCGTGGCGCCGGCCCCGGCCAGCTCGGCGGTGACGGCGGGCGAGTCGTCCACCTCGAACGCCACCCGGATGTGCCCGGCCACCCTCCGCCCCACCTCGACCCGGTCGATGAACTCCGCCTGCGGCGGGTCGGCGATCTCCAGGGTGGCCCGGCCCGCCTCCAGGATCGTCACCCGGCCGTCGGGCGAGGAGTACGCGGCCCGCTCGGGCAGGCCGAGCACGTCACGGTAGAAGCGCAACGCCTCGTCGTAGTCGGTGGCGGTGACGACCAGGCGTAGCTCTCGAACGGTCATGACGGCTCCCAGGGTGATCGCGGATCTCTCGACCACGACAGCGCGGCCACCCACGTCCGGCATTCCCCGGATTGGTCGTTGACCGGTGTTTCGCGTTCCTGCCGGTTCGTACACCGTCTACCGCGGGCGGTACGTGACGTGCCATGACTTCCTGATGCACCCGAGGCCGGGCTTCCACTACCTGAGCAGATAGGGAGCCCGCGGACGGGAGGACCCGAGGGGGCGGGGAGGGGGGAGGGGCAGGAGGGGATCGGGGGAGTTCCGTCAGGCATCTCCGCAGGCCCGGGTGTGAGGACATCTTCAGATACGCATATGCTGCGCATCGTCGTTTCCATGTCAGGCAGTGTCCAAAAGGGGCCAAGCGTCCAGAGGGAGAAGATCACCGTGTACAAGGAGTTCGCGATCGAGGCCGTGGTCTGGGTGATCCCCGTCGTAGTGCTGCTCGGACTCGCTTTCATGATCACTGCCTGACCTGGAATCCCGGCGCGGACCTCGCCGCCGGGATCCCCGAGGAGCTCCGACGCCCGGTTTTCGGGGGAACGGTTTCCCCAAGGTCGCCAGATGTCCGCGATCGTTCAACGCTCGTGATCACTCGACGCCCGGTACGCGTCTCGCCGGTTTTGTCGTAGGGGCATGCCAAACTTGCGCCACCGTGCCGCGGGTTTCCACGGCACGGGGTCCCCGGCATGCCGGGTCCCCACGACGCGGTGTTCTCCCGCGTCGCCGGGCGACCGGCCGCCCGTTCCCCCGAGGAGACGTCATGACGACCCCAGGCCAGGGCGACGTTCCCACCGACATCCCCGCCAACATCGGACGGCCCGCGGGCCGGGCTCTCGCCGCGGCCGGTTACACCACGCTCGCCCAGGTGGCCGCCACGACGGAGAAGGAGCTCCTGCGGCTGCACGGTGTGGGCCCCAGGTCGATCCGCCTGCTGCGCGAGGCCCTCGCCGAACGCGGGCTCCCCCTGCCCGCCCAGTAAGCCCACCCGGAGGGACCCGAGCCCCGGGAAACCGGTAGGCCCACCCGGAGGACCCGAGCCCCGGGGAGAGCGACCGGTTCGCCGCCGGGGCAGGTCAGCTGTGGTGCCGCATCTCGGGCCAGAGCTGCGGCCAGGGCAGCAGCGGGTCGCGGCAGACGAGGACGGGCAGGTTCTGCTCCTCGTTGGACAGGCCGACGCCGTTGTCGATCCTGCCGCGCTCCTCGCAGGTGGCGAACGCGCGGGCGTAGCCGCCGGGGGAGTCGGTCACCACCACGGCGATCCGGGCGGACGCCGGCGGCGGGCCGCGCCAGTAGAGCTCGTTGTGCCCGCTGTGGACCTCGGGAAGGCCGTACTGGTCGGCGTAGCGGTCCAGTGCCCCGGCCTCGCCGTAGTTGTCGGTGAGAAGTACGGCCCGTGCGCGCTCCTCGGGCGTGAGCCCGTCGACCACCGCCGCGACCCGCGCGGCGAACTCCGGCCATCCGATCGACTCGCGCGCCACCTCGTTGATCCCGGCGACCGGGGTGCCCTCCAGGGCCGGGGGAGGGATCACCGGCAGCGCGATGACGACGGAGGTGACCGCGTTGACCGCGAGCGCGCCGACGACCAGCGCGCGCCGTCCCCCACCCGACGACATCCACCGGGTGACCGGGCCGCACCCCGCCGCGAAGAGCAGCACAAGCAGGCCCGCCACGTAGTCGGGGCGCCCGCCGGAGTAGAGCGTCAGCGCGCAGGCCAGCGGATAGGCGAGGGCGAGGCAGCGCAGGCGAGGTTCCCGCCACAGCCGCACGGCGCCGACCACCTGGAGGAACGCCTGGGGCGGGCCGAGCAGCAGGAGTTGCAGCGGTAGGAAGGCGAGACGGTTGTCGGCGCCCTCGTCCGCCTCCAGAGCCCCGGCCATCACCAGTTGCGGCCAGCCGTGGGTCGCCTGGTAGACCAGGTTGGGCGCGGCGATCACGAGCGCGAGCAGCGCGCCGAGCCAGAGCCCACGCTCCCGCAGCACGTCGCGCGGCCCCGCCACCAGCACACCCACACCCAGGCTGACCAGGAACAACACGATCAGCTGCCGGTTGTACGTCGCCACCCCCGCGACGGCGCCCACAGCGAGCCACCAGCGGCCGTCGCCACGCAGCGCCCGTACGGCGAACAGCGCCGCCGCGACCCAGAACGGAAGATCGACACCCAGGGTGAGCAGGGAGTGCCCGCCGATCAGGAGAAGGCTCGTGGTGGCGATTCCCGCCGCGGCGACGATCTGCGCCCCGCGGTCGCCGCCGAGCTCCCGGGCCAGGAGGGCGACGAGGACGACGGTGAGCGACGCGATCAGGGCGGGAACGACGCGCAGGGCGACCACGGTGTCGCCGAACACGGCGACCGAGGCCCGCGCGATCAGCGGGGTGAGCGGCGGGGTGTCGAAGTATCCGAGGGCGGGTTGCTCGCCCAGCATCCGGAAGTACAGCTCGTCTCGGTGGTAGCCGTAGCGCGGGCTCACGACCAGCAGCACGGCGAGCGTGGCGAGCGCGACCGCGGCGACAGGCCGCCCGGCGAAGGGGGCGGCCGGTACGGTCGTGCCGGGGGTGCGCGGGGCGGAGGGAGAGGTGGCGGGCACCCATTCATCATCGGCTTTCGACGCCGGTGACGCGAGGGGGATTTCCGTTCGCCCGCCGTTCGATGCGGGAGGTGATTCCGAGCCGCCTGACATTCGGGGCGGGGGGAATCCCGGGTCGTCTGTCATCCGGGACGGGGAACGACCCCGAGTCGCCTGTTATGATCACCGCGGAAAGTCCGGCGGAGGATGCTCGCAAAGGACATCGATTTACGCGACGTGAAGCCGATGAACGATTCGAGGGACTGTGCGCTGATGATTCCGATGAACGATTCGGGGGGTCGCGCTCCGATGATTCCGATCGAGGGATGACACGGAGTGCGGAGGCCGATGGATAACGAGGGATGGGCGGTCGGTGTTCCCCGAGGATATCGCGTCGGTGAATGGCGGGTCGGCAGGCCCGTCGCCACGGGGAGTTGGGCGAGCGTCTACGTGGGGGTTCGGGACGGGGAGTAGTCGACGCCCTCGGCGTTGAAGTTCCTGCCCACGGGAACGGTCACCCGACGGCAGTTGAAACATCTCATGGAAATGACACAGCGGGAAATACGCCTGCACAGCAGGCTCCAGCATTCCCGGCTGATCGGGGGCCGGGATGGTCGACGCGTCCGTGGCCGATCCGTTCGGGCGCTGGTTGCGTCCCGATTCCGACATCCCCCGGGAGTACCGCGCCCTGATCGTCGAGGTCGGCACGATGTGCGACGAGCCGGGCCTGAGCCCGGCGCTGGTCGCCGCGATACTGAAGACGGAGAGCGGCTTCGACGCGGAGCTGCACGACGTGGCCAAGGACGAGTACGGCCTCGCGCGCTGGACGCCGTCGGTGCTGCAGTACTACCTGCCCCCCGACCGCCGAGGTGTCATCCTCACCCCGCCCCTGTCTCCGGAGGACACCATCCCCGCCGTCGGCCGCTATCTGTGCGTACGTCTCCCCCTGCTGGCGGGGGTGCCCGGAGATCCGGGTCTCCTGGGGGCCGCGGCCTTCCGCTCCTCCGACGAGGTGATCCGCGGGGAGAACGGGGTGCCCGAACGGTTCCGGTCGTTCGTCGAACGCGTGCGGAAGCACCGGGCCGAATACCAGCCGTGATCACGCGGAGGGGAACGCCGGGCGTCAGCCGTGATCACGGGCTCAGTCGCTGCAGGTGCTCCTCCCGCACCAGATCGAAGCGCAGCGCGACGGAGACCAGCGCGGCGCGTTGCCAGTCGGCCTTGCGCGAACCGGCCGACGGTTTGACGCGCAGTTTCTTGCGCGCCAGATAGTCGATGTGGAAGTTGACCGCCGTGCGGGTCAGTCCTTCGCAGCCGGGAACCTCGCGCAGCAGCTCCAACACCTCCGGCACCGTCGGGATGACCGAGGAAGCGCAGTCGCGAAGGCGCGGCTCGCAGAGCGCGACCAGCACGAGAAAGTATTTCGCCGTCTCGTCCAGGGAGAAGCTGGAGATCGTCGGCTCGCCGACCGTCAGGCTCTCGGGTGTGTCGGGGTCGATGAAACTGTGCTGCGAGGCGAACACCAGGAAGGAACAGGCGCCGCCCGCCACCGGAAGCACCACGCGGGCGAACTCGAACGGCACGGGCGCCGCGACCCGCCGCGGAGCCACCTTGAGGAACTCCCCTCCGCCTTCGGGATTCTCCACGACCAGGGTGGAATTCTGGCTCAGATTGGTGAGCAGCCAGTAATCCTCCATGGCATGGATGACCCCGGCCCGCCTGGAGATCTCCGGATGATCCAGCGGAAAGTCGACGGGGACGCCCGTCGTCCCGCGACCAAAAGTGATCTCGTGGCCTGGGGAAAGCTCAACGACGGCGGGTTCGGCGCCAGGGCCTTCGCCTTGTAAGAGGATCGTTCGCATCCATTCCACCCTCACGGCATCCTAGAAGCTTCCAGGTTCCCAGGACCTCAGCCTACGTCGAATACTGTTTCGTTCAGCGCTGTATTACCGGGGCTCAGCGCGTTGACGGACTGCCGTTTGGCGAGGGCCGAAAAGGCATGAGGTCCCTTCGAGGGACGGAACACCTCGTCTGAGTCAGGATCGTTGAAGCGGCGGCCGGTCCCGTTGGGGTCGGCCGCCGTCTCTTTTCGGCCGCCCTTCGGTCGCCGAGCCGAGGAAAAATCCCTCGACGTCCTCTGGGGCGTGCTGAGACACTGGCCGCTGCCCGAAGGTCGAGAGCACCTCGGCCCGGCCGAGCCCTGCCCCGGCCTGCCCATCCAGGTCTGACCTGGTCTGATGGGTCCGCAGACTGGCCTAACCTGTCTTGGTCGCGCATGACCTGACCGCTCGCGGGCCGGCGGAGGCGCCGAGCGTGGTGCCGGCCGGGCGGGGGCGCGGGGAGATTTTCCGATGATCGCTGTGATGGTAGGTGAATGATGAATCCGGTCGGCGAGAAAGAGATACGCAGAGCCTTCGTCAACTGCTCCAAGGGGGAGGCGAGCAGGATCAACCTGCCCAGGAGCCTGCCCGAGCTCCCCTGGGCCGACCTCGACTTCCTCGGCTGGCGCGATCCCGGCGCCCCCGACCGGGGCTACGTGGTCGCCGAGCGGCAGGGCGAGCTCGTCGGCGTCACCCTGCGTGTCGCGCAGGAGGTACGCAGGAGTTTCGCCAAGAGCACCGTGTGCTCGATCTGCGTGACCCCCCACTCCGGCAGCGGAGTCGCCCTGTTCGTCGCACCCAGGGTCGGCGCCGCGGGCCGCCAGGGCAACACGGTCGGCACCTACATCTGCGCCGACCTCGCCTGCTCCCTCTACATGCGGGGCATCAAGCGGACGGAGGCCGGGGTGCGGTTCGAGGAGACGCTCACCATGGAGGAGCGGATCGTGAGGACCACCGTCAACCTGGAGGACTTCCTGGACAAGGTCTTCGACGGAGACCTGCGTTCGGCATGACCTGATCGCGGGTCCAGAGGAGGACCGCGACCCGATCGCGGGCCCGCGCGAGGACCGTGACCTGGTCGCGGGTTCGTATGAGGACCGTGACCTGGTCGCGGGTTCGTATGAGGACCGTGGTCTGATCGCGGGTTCGTATAAGACCGTGGTCTGATCGCGGATCTACACGAGGACCGCGACCGCTGCCGCCGCCTTCACCCCGGCAGGAAGACCGGGCGCCAGGGCGCTCTCCTTCCGCGTCACCCCGTGCCCGGCCGGTCGCGCCAGGCCAGGCCGCTGCCCTCCACCTGGACACCGACCCTGTCGCCGACGGTCGTCGGCTCGGTCGGGGCCGTCACCCGCGCGGTGACGTGCGTGCCGTCGGACAGGCTCAGGGTGACGAGCGCGTCGTGGCCGTGGAAGTCGTCGCCGACCACGGTCGCGATCACGGCCTGCGGCGCCGGTGGCGTGGTGATCCGGACCTGTTCCGGACGGACCAGCACGGTGAGCGCCCCGTCTCCCGGGGGGAGTTCGGCCACCACGACCGGGCCGAGCGCGGTGCGCAGCACCGCGGGATCACCGTGGTGACCTGGCTCGTCCTGTGCGTCCAGCAGGACCGCGTCGCCGACGAAGGCGGCCACCCAGGCGTCGGCGGGCCGGTGGTAGACGTCGGTGGGGGAGTCGCTCTGCACGATGACGCCCTCGCGCATCACCGCGATCTGGTCGGCCGTCGACAGTGCCTCGCCCTGGTCGTGGGTGACCAGGATCCCGGTCGCGCGGTCCGCGCGCAGCGCGGCTCGCACGTCGTGCCTCAGCTCGGCGCGGAGCCCGGCGTCGAGCGCGCTGAACGGCTCGTCGAGCAGGATGAGGGAGGGGCGCGGCGCCATGGCGCGGGCGACCGCCACCCGTTGCTGCTGTCCTCCGGACATCTGGTGCGGCATCCGGTCGCCGTACCCGGCCAGGCCGACCAGGCTCAGCGCCTCGTCGATCCTGTCGCCACGCCGCTCGGCCCGGCTCAGCCCGTACCCCACGTTCTCGCGTACCGACAGGTGGGGGAAGAGCGCGCCCTCCTGCGGCACGATCACGATCTGGCGCCGCTGGGGCGGCGTGTGCGCGGCGGGACCGGCGACGACCCGCCCGTCGACGGTGATCTCGCCCGCGTCGAGGCGTTCGAAGCCCGCCACGCAGCGCAGCAGGGTCGTCTTGCCGCAGCCGGAGGGGCCGAGTACGGCGGTGAGGGTGCCGCTCGGCACGGTGAGGTCGACCCCGTCGAGGGCGGCGACGGACCCGTAGCGCCGGGCGAGCCCGCGCAGTTCCAACCGGCTCACCGCTGAACCTCCTTGCTGAGAATCCCGGTACGCGCGGCGAGCAGCCAGGTGGGCACCGATGACAACAACACGAGCAACACCGCGTAGGGCGCCGCGCCCGCGTAGGCGGCGACCGCCGTGTTCGACCACAGTTCGGTGGCGAGGGTGTCGACACCGGTCGGGCGGAGCAGCAACGTCGCGGGCAGTTCCTTCATGCAGGTGAGGAAGACGAGCGCCGCGCCGGCGCCGATGCCCGGCAGGGTGAGCGGCAGGGTCACCGTGCCCAGCACCGCGAGCGGCCCCCGGCCCAGGGAGCGGGCGACCTCTTCGAGTACGGGAGGCGCCTGGGCCGTCGCGGTGGCGACGGCGGCGACGCCCAGCGGCAGGAAGAGCGCGGCGTAGGCGAGCGCGAGCAGCCAGGTCGTCTGGTAGAGCGGGAAGGCGACGTTGATCCCGAAGAACACCAGGGACAGGCCGATCACCACTCCCGGCAGGGCGTGGCTGAGGTAGCTGAGCCGCTCCAGCGTCGCGGACAGACGCCCCGGCACCCGGGCGTTCAACACCCCGACAGGCAGCGCGAGCAGCATGGTCAGCGCCGTCCCGGCCAGCGCGAGCAGGAGGGAGTTGCCGGCGGCGGCCAGCACCTCCGGCCAGGTTCCCGGACGGGAGATGCCCTCGGCCATCCGCCGGGCGAGGCTGTACGCGGTGACGCCGAGCGCGAGGACCGCGACGGCGAGCAGCGCGGCCGCGGCGGGCAGGCGTGCCGTGCCCAGAGCGGCCCTGGCAGGCGGGCGGCGGGTGCCGCTCAGCCGGGCGTAGCGGGCCCCGCGCCGCCGGGTCGCGCCCTCCCCGGCCAGGATGAGCACGGTCAGCGCCACGAGTACGGTCGACAGCACCAGCGCGCCGGTACGGTCGAAGCCGAGGTCGAAGGCGAGGAAGATGGCGCGGGTGAAGGTGTCTGCGCGCAGGATCGAGACCGCGCCGAAGTCCGACAGCACGTACAGCGCCACCAGCAGCCCGCCACCGGCGATCGCGGGGCGGATCTGGCGCAGTGTCACCCGGGTGAAGGTGTGCCAGGCGTCGTGGCCCAGCGACCGCGACACCTCCTCCTGCGCCGGGTCGGCACCGGCGAGGGCCGCGGCGGTCGGCAGCAGGACGTAGGGGTAGGAGCAGAGCGTCAGCACCAGGGCCGCCGCCCAGAAGCCCTCGAAGCCGTCCACCGCCGACACCCAGGCGAAGGCGGCGATGTAGGTCGGCACCGCGAGGGGCAGGACGGCGAGGACGGCGAAGACGCGGCGGCCCGGCAGGTCGGTCCGCACCAGCAGGAAGGCCGAGCCGACCCCGAGCACCAGGCAGGCGACGGTCACCACGGCCGCCAGCGCGAGCGTGCTCGCCGCCAGCGCCGCGACCCGCGCGGTGAGCAGCTCCTCGGCGATCCTGGCGCCGCCCGCCTCGGCGGTCCGGACGGCGAGGTAGGCGAGCGGGATGAGGGCGACCGCCACGGCCAGCACCGACAGCGCCAGCACCACGGGCCTGGCCGGACGGGACCACCTCGCACCCCCTGCCGGGAGGCCGGGACGGCCGGGCCGCGGCGAGGATCCGCCGCGGCCCGGCCGCCTCACGGAGAGCGGCGACGTTCTCAGGGGACCAGTCCCGATTCCTTGATGAGCGCGATCGTCGCCTCAAGCTGGTCGAGGTCGTTCAGGTCGATCGAGGGGACCTTCAGCTCGTCCAGGGCAGGCACCCCGGCGGGCGGGGCGGCGTCGGCCAGGACCGGGTACTCGAAGGTCTCCTCGGCGAAGTACTTCTGCGCCTCGGCGCCGAGCAGGTAGTCGACGAAGGCCTGCACGTCGGGGTTGCCGGCGGCCTTCTTCAGCACGCCGACGCCCGCCACATTGACGAGGGCGCCGCTGTCCCCGTCGGGGAAGAAGTGCAGCTTGGCGGCGAGCCCGTCGGGCGTCTTGCCCCGCTCCTTGGCCAGCTCGCCCAGGTAGTAGTGGTTGATCAGGCCGACGGCGACCTTGCCGGAGTCGACCTCCTCCAGGATCGGGCCGTTGCCCTCCCGGATCTGCGGCTCGTTGGCCTTGAGCCCGGCGAGGAACTCCTTCGCCTTGGCCTCTCCGTGCTGCACGGTCACGGCGGTGACGAACGACTGGAAGGACGCGTTGGTCGGGGCCACCCCGACCTTGCCCTTCCACTCCGGAGCGGTGAGGTCGAACACCGAGGCGGGCAGCCGGTCGGTGGGGACCAGGTCGGGGTTGTAGACCAGCACCCGCGAGCGGGCGGTGACGCCGACCCACTCCCCGCTCTTGGCGCGGTAGGTGGCGGGCACCTTGTCGAGCACGGTGCCGGGAAGCGGGGCGAACATCCCCTTCTTGGCCACGGCGCCGAGCGCGCCGGCGTCCTGGGCGAAGAAGACGTCCGCCGGTGACTTCTCCCCCTCTTCGAGGAGCTGGGTGGCCATGGCCGAGGTGCTGGCGTAGCGGGCCTCGACGGCGATGCCGCTCTGCGCGGTGAACTTCTCCAGCAGGGGCTTGACCAGGGCCTCGTTGCGCCCGCTGTAGACGGTGATCTTCTTCTCGGCCGCCTGGCCGGCGGCATCGCCGGTGTCCGCGGACTCGCCGCCGCACGCGGCCAGACCGAAGAGGAGAGCACCCGTGGTGGCCAGTTTGAGCATGGTTCTGGGGAGGGACGTCGGCACCGGGGTGCTCCTTCGATCATGGCGCTTGCAACTACATCGCTGTAGAAGTTAGCAGAGCCTAACCTAAGGATCTGTGGCAGGGGGTGGGACGAGCGCCTGATCTACGTGTTGGGGAGACCGAGGCCGGTCAGGCCGAAGCCGAGTTGGCTGTACAGCTCCAGCTGGTCGAAGTAGTCCCGTTGCGTAATGATCTTTTCGTTGGCGACGTAGGCCATGCACGCGCCGCGGACGGTGATGCGACGGCCGGTCTCCTCCACCTCGCGCCCGTCGGGAAGGAGGAAGGGCCCCGTGTGGGTGCCGGTGAGCGTCCATTCCGCGATCACGGGATCCTCGCAGGGGGCCTCCAGCCAGACCGTCTTCTTGAAGTCGGGAAACGCCTTGAAGTACTGCTCGTAGAACCAGGCGATCTGCTCATGTCCCTCCAGCGTGCCCGCCGGTGAGACGAGGACGGCGTCCGGGCTGTAGCAGTCGAGTACTCGGTGCAGGTCGTGAGCGTTGATCGCTTCGATCAGGCGGCGTTCGAGCTCCAAGGAATTCACGTGACCCTCCTGGTGCTGGACGAGGCGTTGGGCTTCCGGGACTTCCGATCCGACCGGGATGCCGTACGTCGAGGGGTGCTCAGGGGGCGTCGGACCGGGAGCCTTGACGGCGCTCTTTCAAAGCTATCCAGCGGAAAGTGAGCCTTTGGTCCAGGTGTCGCGGTATTCGCACCATAGAAGGTGCCGTAGGTTCCCGGTCACACCATGGGGATGCCATGTCTTCGTCATGCCCGCTCGTCACGTATGTCAGCGAGGAGGATTCAGTCACAAAGTAGCTGAAACCGCCAAAAAAGCGATTTATATTGAACTACACAACATAAAGGGAAATCAGCGAAAATAATGCTGGTCGGTGAGTCCCGTGCGGGTTAGGTTGACCAGCATGAGCACCTCCTATCACCCCCCTCACAACTACAGGGTCGTGGCACCCGACCAGCTGCGCGGATTCCCCAAGGCGCTGGGGATAAGCGACTACTGGACGCCGGGGACGATCACCCTGGCCGCGCAGGGGAAACCCGGCGACCTGGCCCTGGTCAGCGGCCCGCCGTACGACTCCTCTCAGCACGATTCCTTCGGGATCGGTGTTGGCACGTTCCAGTTCGACATGGCGACCCGCACCTCCCGGGGGTGGGGTGGTGGCATCGTCCGCTATCTCCAGTCGGGCAAGCCCTGCGTGTGGAAGCCCGAGGAGCCGAAGGAGGGCACCTTCAACCTGGTGGCGGAGATAACCACCGAGGACGCCGCCGAGGTTCGCGTCTCCGAACGGGAGCACATCGAGGATTTCCAGCGCGCCTGGGACTGCTCCTTCGGACTGGTCGCCGGTCTGGCGCCCAAGTGCTCCGCCGACTCGACGGAAGGGGCGATCAAGGCACTGGTCACCCGTCTGATCGAGATGGGGGCGGCGTACGTGATCCCGGCCGACCCCGGTGACCTGGCCAACTGGGGTCCCCGCGTCCTCGCGGTCTACAAGGCCCTGTGCGCTCACTCCTACAAACGCGACGACAAAGGCCATCACTCGCCGACCGAATACCGGTTCACGGTGCACGAGAAGACCATCACCGTGCGTTTCGCCTTCGGCCCGAGACATCCCGGCGAGGAGTTCGTGGTTCCCGGGGAGATCTCCCCGGTGTTCACCGCCGCGAGCTACGAGGATTACCTCCAGGCGAAGAAGGCCGCGGTCTCCCAGCCTCCCGTGGTGGCCGGTGCGGGATTGAAGGTCGGCACCGTGGTCGTGTGGTCCGATCTCGCCGCCGACGGCCGGCTGTTCGAGGACTATCCGCTGGGGCTCTCCTTCGCGGAGCAGACCGTCTACACCGTCCCCGACCTTGAAACGAAACGGTGGGTGGTGGACATGCCGGCCATCAACGGCCGGCTCCACTTCGAGCAGGGAGAGGTGGTCGAGGTGGCCGACACCCACGCCTGGGTGAAGATCGACTTCCGGGATCACAATGATGACGGCACGTCCTCCTGGGTCACGCCGAAGGTGGCGGAGCTCAACCTCCCCGGCGGGTACGGCTACGTGTGGCTGCGGCACCACCTGCTGAAGCCGAAAACCTGATCCGCGTCACCGGCCGCCGGAGCTCCGGTTACGAGGATCAACGTCGAGACTTTTTGGAAGGTGTGACGGGGTTCTTCGGCCACCCGCGGGCGGGCCGGGCGCGGCGCCGATGCGGCGCCGATGCGGTGCCCGGCCCGCCCGCGAGACGACTACCACCAGTCGCTGCAGCGCACCGTCGCGTCGCCGGAGACCGAGCCGCAGACGCGGAACTTCCAGTTGGAGTTGGTGCTGGTGAGCTGGGCGGGGGTGGTGGCGGACAGGCTGTAGCCGCTCGGCGAGAACGGCCCGCACTGGATCCAGGTCCTCCTGTCGTCGCGGGTCCAGTCCATCCAGAAACGGTCGCCGGGCGAGGTCGCCCCGTCGATCTTCGCCCAGCCGATGGCCGGACCGTAGGGCGCGCCGTACTGGATCGAGAAGTAGGTGGGCTTGGCGCCGGTCTGCACCTGGAAGCCCACCGCGTACCGGCCGGACGCGTTGTCGGGCATGTCGCGGAACCCGTTCTCCCCGTTCAGGCACTGTGCCGGCCAGGCCTGGGCGGCCTGGCTTGAGACCAGCGGCAGTCCCGCGCCCAGGGCCAGTACGAGGGCGGTCCTGGCCAGGACCGTCGTGACTCTCTTCATCGTTCTCTCCTCTTTCTCTCCTGCGGTCTCTTCGGCCGCGGGTTCTTCGCGCGGTTTTCGCACGCGGTCTTCGGCTCGTGGGTTTTCGCGCGTGAGTGGGCGACGGCCCACAGCCATGACGGGGAATCACCCGTAGTCGGGATGCGGCAGGGTCTGGTCGCTGCAGAAGATCATTTTGGCCGGGTTCACGCCGGGTCCGTCGATGAGGACGATGCCCCAGGGGTTGCCCTCCTGGTCCTCACGCGACGGGTTGGTCGTGAACCGGTCGCAGGTGCCGTACTGGTTCGCCCTCGACGGGATCGCGGAGAAGTTCTGGAAGTTCCCCCGCAGGACCGGATCGGCCGAGGCGCGGCTCGAACCGTCGAGGTTCATCGCCTGCCCGTCCCGGTACAGGTACTGGTCGGGCATGTAGCTGCTGAGCAGCACCGGAGTCCGCGCGTCGACCCTGCGTAGTGAGAGGTCGGCGCAGGAGGCGAAGTGCAGCTCCTGGTGGATCGGCGGCGCGTGCGCGAACGCCGACCCCAGTTCCAGCGGGTGGTTCTCGAAGAACATGTTGAAGACGTCCAGCGCCGTCTGGGCCACCCCTTCCGGGATGTTCTTCGCGTTGCGCCCGTCCGCCACCTTCCGGGCCCATACCCTGATCTGGGATTCGACGTAGTCGTTGCCGATCAGGGTCCGGTAGCCGATCACCCCGCCGCCCGCGCCGTGCGCGACGACGCAGTCCACGTTGCCGCCCGCGGTCCCCGGCATCTGTCTCGTCTGTGGCGGCGCGCCCCCGAACCGGTACGCCCTGGCGAGCAGCACCCCGTTCGAGTTCGCGTTGCCGTGGGTCGCCTGGTGGTTGTGCACGTTGGCGTCCACCAGGTCGTACTGGATGTCGGGCCGCGTGATGCCGTAGTCGGCGGACAGTGCGGAGAACAGCCGCGTCACGAACGCGGGCAGGTGGGTGTTCGCTGTGCGGTGCTGGTAGTCGACGTCCTCCGACCCCGGCACGATGCGCCCGTCGCTCCCCAGGACGAACGAGGCCGTCGCGGTGGTACGGATCTTGTACGCCAGATCGTCGTTGAGGAACCAGCTGGGAAGGTAGGCCGATGTCGGCCGCTGGCTCACCGGGTTGGAGAATCCCATCCAGGACGGGATGCTCTTGCCCCGGGGGTGGTTGACGGGATCGACGCCGGCCTGGATCACCTCGTCACGCCACTGCGTGAAGACGTCCCTCGTGGCGGCCCGGACGCACTGGTCGCTCATCGTGCTTCCCTGGCACACCGGCTTCGACAGGACCCGTCCGGTCAGGTCGGTGGCCCAGTCGTAGAGCGCCTGGCGGCCGGCCATCTTGCCGCCGATCCAGCTGGCGGGCGCGATGGTGTCCAGGTTCTGGTTCTCGTCGAAGTAGGCGACCGCGTCGACCTTGTCCTCGTGGTAGGTGCCGCTGACCGGCACCAGCGCGAGCGCGTCCCAGGCCACCGTGACGATGTCCCCCACGGTGTCGTGTTTCGTGACGTTGCTCAGCTGGATCTGGGAGTTGGGACCGAGCACCTGCACACCGAGCGACTTCCAGTGGTTGAAGTGCTCGTGCTGGTTGATCACCCGTTCGGTCACGGTCCCGTTGGCGTTCGTGATCTTGTAGGTGGCGCTGCCGGCCGACGCGCCCGCGGTGGGGATGTGCGCCCTGATCATGTAGGTGCCGTTGGTGCTGAGGTTGGGCTTCCAGGTTCCGGTGACCCGGCGCGCGGTGTCGGAGGGAAGAGCGTTACCGGCGAACCAGGTGTGCGCCCCCAGCCCGGCGGCCAGCTGGTGGAAGTTGATCGTCGACAGTGGCATCCCCTCGGCGGTCTTGCCGTATTCGAGGGTGAAGGTGCCGCCGTTCGTCCAGTCGACCCCGGAACAGAAGATGTTCACGTTCGGCGTGGACAGGTCGTCGATGATGATCGTGTCCGCGGGGAGCTGCTTCTGGCACGCGGGCGGCCACGGGTTGTCCCCGGCGGGCTCCCGGTCGCCGGTCGCGAAGTCGTACGCGGACCGCGCGCACTGGGTCGCGCAGTCGATGTTCATCTGCACCCGGCCGTTCCACCAGCAGTGGAAGGCCAGGTCGCCCTCTGTCATCTGGCAGCGCTTGACCGTGGTCGGGTCACATCTGTTGGCGGTGGTGCACAGCTGCCTGCGGTCGGGATAGGAGACCGTGTTCCCGGCCGGGTTGAGGGGGCCGTTCACCGCGGGGAGATAGGCGTCGTCGCCCTTGAAGTCCTTGATCGGGGTCTCCGTCCAGCCGATCACCCGCTCCTGGTAGGGCCATTCCCACGGCCGGGCGGCGTCGGCGTAGCTCTCGCGGAGGAAGACGTCCCGGCCTTCGCGGTAGGAGTCGTTGTTCGGATTGTTCGTCCAGCCCAGACCCCAGTTGCCGGCCCTGTCGGTACACGAGGGGCCGGGGGTGCAGCCGGTGGGGTTGCCGTTGGCCGCGTTCGGCTGGACACCCGAGTTGTAGGCCCACAGCGCGAGGTACCAGTTCTCCACCAGCGCGCTGTCGCCGTTGTTCATGACGATGCCCGCGTCGTGGAGCTGGTTCCACTTCTCGGCCAGGATCTGCATGCCGGCCTGGACGTTCTCGGCGTAGTCGACGGCGATCTTCGCCTTGCCGTTCGGGGAGATGCCGGTGTCCGTCGCGGTCATCCCGGTCGTCACCTGCGCGATGCCGTAGCCGCAGTCGGCGTTGTCGTAGTCGATGACGTCGAGGGTGCCGCCGGATCCGTAGTAGTCGCCGATCAGCGGGTTGCCCCCCGAGCCGGGCAGCGAACGCCAGGTCGCGTGCTTGTACGCGCTCTCCTGGGCCAGGACGCCGTTCATCACCACGGGCGGCACCCGGCCGCCGGACGGTTTCAGCGAGGGGATCGCGAAGTCGGAGCTGGGGCTGTAGGCGGGCAGCCCGGTCTGCCGGTAGTTGGCCGGCCGGGAGTTGACGCCGCCGAGCGCGTTCAGCGTGGCGAGATCCACCGCCCAGGCCGCCTGCCGGGCCGTGGGCCCGTAGACCTGCCGGTTCGGCGTGTTCCGCGGCACCGCGCACTTGGGAGTGGTGAAGTTCGCCTGGGTGCTCACCCCGCCGTCGGCGCTCATCCGGCGGGTGGGAAGACCGCCGCCTGACTTCGCGCCCGGTACGAGCTGCACGCCGGTCCGCAGCGTCTCACGGGTGCCGAGCCACACCAGGGCCGACCCGTTGCCGAGACCGAGGCCCTCCCGGTCTCCCAGCCCGTCCACCACGGCCTTCGGCAGGTCGGTGAGAGCCACCTTGCCCTCGGCGCTGACGTCGCGCACCCGCATCTCCGCGCCGGGCCGCGCCGCGTCCACCTTCTTGTCGTCGTCGGCCTTCGTGCCCTGGTTCGCTGTCTTGTCGTCGTCGGTCTTCGTGCCCGTGTTCGCCTCCTTGTGGCCGCCGGTCTTCGTGCCCGCGTACTGTCCGGCCCTGGGCCGTCCGGCCGCCGCGCCGCCGCGCCGCGCCTTCTCCGTGGCGAGCAGACCGGCCGCGGCCGACGAGGGCGCCACCAACTGGGCCCTGGCGTCCTCGGCCGAGGCACGTTCGGAGACCTTGCGGTCGCGGAGGTCGAGAACGCGCAGCGAGGTGCGCCCGTTCGCCCGCTCGGCGAACTCCAGCGTCGTGCCGCGCACTCCGGCGAGTTCGAGCGCGGCGCCACCGTCGTGGACGGTCTCCGCCCGGTCCGGCCTGGCCGCGTCCACCCGCACGATGCGGCCGCCCTGCCGGAGGAAGACACTCTCGCGGTCGAGGACCGGGTCCACGAACTGGCCGTTCAGTTTGGCGACCTGCCTGGCCTCGGCGCGGGCGGCGTCGACGGCGAACACCCCCGTGGTCGGGTTCTCCGGGGTGGAGTACGTCAGGACGGCCGCCCGGCCGTCCTGACCGCACCGCAGGCCGGCGCTGTTGACCGCGGCGCCGACGGCGACCGGCCGGACCGAACCGTCGGAGAGCGCGACCGAGTACACCAGGCCGCCGTTGGCCAGGTGCCGCGGACGGTTCACCGCCCGCCGCGTGATCAGGGTGGCCACCACGTGCTTCCGGTCGCCGGTGAGGCAGTAGGTGCCCAGCCACTCGTCGTCGGCGTCGAACGGCTTGATGGACACCAGCGGCCGGAAGGCGTAGGAGGAGTCCTCCCTTCCGACGAAGAGATGGAACCCCTCCTCGTCGCCCTGGCCGGTCACGATCACGTCGTCGCCTCGCGGCCAGTCCCTTTCGAGGGCCGAGAGTCTCTTCGCCACCGCGTGCTGGGTGTCGGCGGGTTTCGCGGTGTGGGCGGGTTTCGCGGTGCCGGTGGGTTTCGCGATGTCGGCGGGTTCTCCGGACGCCTGCCGGCCGGGATCGTGACCCGGGTGGCGGGCCTGGGCCGTGGCCGGCCCGGCGAGCAGGCTCGTCGTCACGACGAGGGTGGCCACCACGGACCTGGCGTGGCGCCTCAGCACCGGCCACACCGGGCGTCGGCACCGGCCGGCGGTCGACGGCCGGGGCCGGCCGGTGACGCGCGTGTTCACTCCAAGTGCGCGCCGCACACGGAAACGGTCGTCATGCGTGTTCATCGGTTCACTTTCGGTACGGGTCGGTAGGCGCGGATCGGCCGCGAGTCGGCGCGGATCAGCCGCAAAAGGCGCAGGGAACAGAAAGGACACGGATGTCGAGTGAGAAACCGGTGTTCGCCCCCGTGGCGCGGTTTCCTTTCCATCTCGACCGAATGACCACCCCGGTCATTCAGTGGAGTCAGGCGAAAGCCTAATGACGTGCCGACGCGTGTAAAGGGGTTTCAATCCTGCCTGAAGGTGTTGCGTTTCCCGGTGGCGTCGTTATGCTGCGTCCGATCCGATCGTCCGTCGCCGACGGGTGACAGACCGCCGGGCAGTCCGTGTCACGCGCTGCATTCCGTGTCACGCGCTCTCGGTCACCGCGCGTGACCGTGGATCTCGCCGCGGCCGGGAGCGCCACCTCGTCACCGGAGACCGCACGGGGGCGACAGCCGCGACCGGACGTCCGCCGCGCTCGGGTGGCCGATCTCCTCGAAAGCGGCCAGGGCCTTGTACCAGTACCTCCTGCCGCGGGCGTACCGGCCGGTGGCCTGCATCAGCGTGCCGAGGGTGTCGAAGGTGGTGCCCTTGCCCTCGGCGTCGCCGATGTCGTCGCGGATGGCCAGTGCCCGCTCGTAGTGCTGTATCGCCTCCTCGAACCGGTCGTCCCGCTGGCAGGTGTGTCCGAGGTTGTGCAGTGCCATGGCCTCCATGTGCCGGTCGCCGAGCCGACGAGCCAGTGACAACGCCTCGGCGAGATACCGTCTCGCGTTCTCGATCCGGCCGGAGTCGGCGCTGACGAGACCGAGGTTGCAGAGCACCTTCGTCTGCCCTGCCGGCAGGCGCGTCCGCCGGCACAGTTCGAGGGACTCGCCGAGGGCCGCCAGGGCACGGTCGGTCTCCCCGGTCTCCTGGAACACCATGCCGAGACTGTCCAGAGCGCCCGCCCGCCCCTTCACCTCGCCGTGGTCCCCGAACATGCGCTGTGCCCGATCGAGGTGCAGCCGGGCCTTGTCGAGATGGCATCGGCCGTACCGGTAGGCGGCGCCCAGGCTGTAGTGCATGGCGGCCTCGGCCTGCCGGTCGCCCTCGTGCCGTGCCGCGTCCAGTCCCGCCTCAGCCATGGAACACCACGTGGACACGTCGTAGCTGCGCCACAGGTAGCCGCGGAGGACGTCGGTGAGCCGCCAGGCGACGGCCCTCGGCCCACGCTCGGCGGCATGGCGGACCGCGGCGGCGAGGTTGGCGCGCTCGGCCGCGAGCCAGTCGAGGGGGGACAGTACGTTCTCCCAGGTCGCGGGCGCCTTCCCCGGAAGCTCGCACAGCCTGAGCATGCCCGGGTAGAGAATGCCCGTGGCCTGCCGGGCGGTGTCCAGATAATGCTCCAGCAACCGCCTCCGGGCGTCGTCCCGCTCCCGCTCGTCGTCCACCTCGGCGCAGCGTTGCGCGGCGAACAGGCGGAGGAGGTCGTGCATCTGGTACCGGTCCCGCGAGCGTCGCTGGACGAGGTGCGCGCGGACCAGCTGCCCGAGCATCGCCGCCGTCTCCCTCTCGTTCGCGCCGGCCAGTGCCGCGACGGCTCGCAGGCTCACGTCGGAACCGGGGAAGAGTCCGAGCAACCGGAACAGCCGGGCGGCTCGCGGCGGCAGCGCGGCGTACGAGAGGGCGAAGGCGGTCTCCACCGCCGTGTCCTCGCCGTCGACCGCCAGTTCGGTGAGCCGGTTCCCCTCCCGGAGAGCCGCGACGTAGTCCGCCACCGTGTCGTAGGTGCCCCGGCTGATGTTCGCCGCCGCGATCCGCAACGCGAGCGGGAGACACCCGCAGAGCCGGGCGAGTTCCTCCACCGTCTCGGGAGGTGTCCCGCAGATGTCCGCCCTGAGCAGCTTCGTCAGCAGGGTGACCGCGTCCGCGTCGTCGAGTACGTCCAGCTCCACGATCAGCGCGTCATCGTGCACCTTGAGGCCGGAGAGGTCGTTGCGGCTGGTGACGAGGACCGCGCTGTGCGGATTCGCGGTGATCAGCGGGCGAATCTGGTCGGGGCCGGTCACGTTGTCGAGCACCAGCAGCGTCCGGCGGTCGACCATCATCGAACGGAACAGCGAGGTCCGGGCGTCGACGTCGAGGGGTACGGTCGACGGCGACACCCCCAGGGCCAGCAGGAAGGCGGTCAGCGCGTCCTCGGCCGTTCTGGAGACGTTGTCGGAGTATCCGTGCAGGTTGTAGTAGAGCTGCCCGTCGGTGAACCGGTGACGCACCTGGTGAGACCAGTGCACGGCGAGGGCCGTCTTGCCCACTCCGGCCGTACCGGTGACCACCAGCACCCTGGCCGCCGTCGGGGGTGGGTCCGTGGCGGTCAGGTAGGTGTCCAGCTCGCGGGTCTGCCGGTCGCGGCCGGTGAACGTGGCGATGTCCGGCGGCAGCTGGGCGGGAACGGGATCCGCCCGCGAGAGGCGGGGGGCGGTCCAGGTCGCGGCGGTGCCGATCTCCTGACGGAGGATCCGCAGGTAGGCGTCCCGCAGTTCCGGGCTCGGTTCGATGCCGAGGTTGTCGGCGAGCTGGTCGCGGAGGTCGCCGAACAACCGCAGCGCGGCGGCCCGTCGCCCCGACGCGGCGAGGGCGAGCATGATCCGCGCGTTCAGGCCCTCGTGCAGCGGCTCGGTGTGGACGATGTCCCTGAGCCGTTCGAGCGCGGCCCGGTGGTGCCCGCGGTCCATGGCCAGATCGGCGTAGTCCAGGACCGCGGTCAGGCGTTGCTGGGAGACGGCGACGACGACCGGATGGTGTCGCGCGCGGGGGGTGAGGTCGGCGAGTATCTCGCCCAGCCACATCGACAGCGCCTTCTCGTAGGCCCGTTCGGCCTCCTCCCGCTCTCCCGCGGTGCGATGGGCCGTGGCCTTCGCCATCGTGTCCGCGAACTCCAGCAGATCACTCCGGTCGGGCGACAGGGTGAGGAGGTAGCCCGCGCCGGTGCGGCTGATCAGGGCCTCGGCCATGCCGATGTTCTCGAAGAACTTCCGCAGGCGGGACACATGGGTGTGCACGAGGTTCTGGTAGGTGGGGGGAATCTCCTCGCCCCAGAGGAAGTCGACGATGTCCGCCTGCGTGACGACGCGGTTGGCCTGGAGTGCGAGCAGACCCAGGAGACGGCGCTGCATGGGAGGTTCCAGGTCGACGGTACGGCCGTGCAGGCGGATCGTGAGCGGCCCCAGCAGCTCGATCCGCAGGATCGGGTCCTCTGTTCGCCGCGACCGGGACCGATCCGCATCCTCTGTTCGCTGTGACCGGGACCGATCCGCCTTCTCTGTTCGCCGTGACCGGGACCGATCCGCCTTCTCGATCGCGTCGAGATCGGTGACGGACAGGCCGGCCGCCTCGGCGAGCTTGCGCACCGACCGGGTGTGGGGGCGTTTGACCACGCCCTGCTCGATGTCCCGCAGCGTGCGGACGCCGACGCCGGCGCGGGCGGCCAGCTCGTTCTGGGTGATGCCCGCTCGCTTCCGGTAGGCGAGTAATAAATCACCCAACGTCATGGGGCCCCCTTGGTGAACGTTCCCCCTTTATGAGGACAAGCTACTTGTCTCGGTTCTGCCGACGATGAGGGGTCCCCGGTTCTGCCGGTGGGTGAGGATTTCTGCCGATCGTCGAAAACGGACGGCCATTGGTGCAGATCAGCGGATCGACGGCTGAACTTTCCGGAGTACGGCGTCCAGGCGAGGTACAGGGCCCGGACATTCGGTCTTCTTAAACTCGGCGTACCGACCAACGGGGGGTCACGATGTTGCGCATCCATTTTTCGGCCGAGGACCTGCTGCGGATACGTGTCCAGGCCGAACCGAACGTGATGTGGGAGGTGCTGCTGAGCCTGCACATGGTCCAGACGGGGTATGACGGCCGGGTCTTCGGACCGTGGCGGCGCGCGGTTCGTTCCCGGCTCGCGCCGTCCGTCGGCCTGCTGCGGACGCTGGCCAGACCGCGGGGATACTCGCCGGACTTCCTCACCCCGTCGGCGGATGTGGCCGACCTCGACACCGGGCTGGAACTGGTGATGAGCACCTCGCGAACGCGGCTGCGGGCCGATATCGCCTCCCTGGCGGATCAGGTCGCCCTGCCGACGTGGGTGTCCGGTGTCGCCGACGGAGAGCCGGAGACGATGCGGCGACTGCGCGACGCGCTCAGGGCGTACCACGCGGAGGCCCTCGAACCGTACTGGCCGAGCATCCGCCGGTACGTGCGGGCGGACCAGAAAAAGCGGGTCGAGGCCGTGATGGGCAACGGCTTTGAGTCGTTGTTTGATTCGTTTTATCCGATTATGAGGTGGAGGGCTCCCGTACTCGAAGTCGTCTATCCGATCGAATGGGACCTGCATCTGGAAGGGCGCGGGCTGACCCTGGTGCCGTCGTTCTTCTGCTGGCCGGGGCCCATCACGCTGGCGAACCAGTCCGGACCGCCCGTACTGGTCTACCCCGTCCAGAAGGGGCCGGCCCAACCGCTGGTCGCGGAAACCGAACGCACGCGGGAAAGGTCGCTCCGGTCGTTGGTCGCGCTGATGGGTCAGACGAGGGCGGAGGTGCTCCGCGAGATCGCGGAGAGAAACCACGTGAACACCACGGAGCTCGCCCAGACGCTCGGCATCTCCCTGGCGGGCGCCAGCCAGCACGCCGCCGTGTTGCGCAACGCCGGTCTGGTCACCACCGCCCGGCATCGGGGCTCGGCCCTGCACAAGGTCTCCAACCACGGTGCCGCCCTGCTTCACTCGGCCGCGTCGCCCGTGGGGCACTGACGGCGCACGGATTCACAACCGGGCAACCTGTGCCGTCCAGGCGGCTCCAGGACCACGCCACGGCACGTGTCACGTGCCGCATGTGCTCGGCCCGGACGATCCCCTCCACACGTCCCATCAGGATGCCGCACGAGGAGGAGTCCTCGGCCGCCGACGGCGTTGGGGCGGGGGTTTCCGGTAGAGGGGATCTGTGTGGAGCCGGGGTGTTGGACGGTGACGACGACGCCGCGCGGGAGGAAGGCCGCCATGTCGAAGCTGTCGAACAAGAGTCAAGTTCGTTGGTCAATTTGGGTCTTCCCGGCCGCCGGTCGACGGGTTACCAAGGGTTGGAGAGCACGCGCGCCATCCCGGCCCGCGGACGCCACCCCGATGTGGATGAAGGACGACATGCGCCGACTATGGGCAGTGATCGTACGAACGCTCTGCATCGCGGCCCTCGCCGCGACCGGGCTCACCGCGACAACCGCGACTGTCGCGACCGCCGGCGCCGCCACGACCGCCACCGTGGCCGAGCCTCCCCGCTGGGGATTCGCCGTCGTCAGAAGCGGCGCCGCGGTGGATTCCATGCGCCAGGCGGGCTCGTGGCCGTCCGGGCTCAGGGTCGAGGCCACCCAGGGCGAGCCCGGTCAGGTGTTCGTGAGGTTCCCGCAGATCGGAATGGCCGCAGGGGGAGTCGCCCACGTCACGGCGATCTCCCAGTCCGCCGACTGGTGCCAGGTCGAGGGCTGGTGGCAGTCGGGCGCCGACGAGATCGTGGCGGTGCGGTGTCACCGGTACGGCGTCGGTCCGATCGCCTCGTGGTTCTCGGTCACCTTCGGCTCCAGCGACCAGTACCTGCCCGTGCGCCAGGCGTTCGGGTACGTGCACTGGGACGGCTCCGCCGTGGCCACGCGGTTCAACTCCTCGGGACCGACCGCGGTGAACACCGTCGAGCCGCTGACGATCCCGGGAGCGTGGAGGGTCACCCTGCCGGGACTCGGCTCGGCGGGCCACGCTGGGAACATCCAGGTCACCGCGGTCGACCCGGCCGTACCGGCACACTGCAAGCTGGGCGGATGGAACGCGACGACGGCCGCGCAGAGCATCGTGGTGCGCTGCTACGACGCCACCGGCACATCGCTGAACACCGGATGGAGCCTGACCTACCACCGCGAGCGGGCCATCACCTGGACACCTTCGGGGTACCGCTTCGCCTACACCTTCGACAACGCCCCCACGACCCAGGGCCCCTACGTACCGACGCCGTACCCGGTCAGCTACAACTCGCAGTCCGGGGGTCTGCAGCTCAACAGGTTCGGGGTCGCCAGGAAACAGGTGTTGTTCGGCGGGGTCAACGGATACGCGGACAACGTCCAGGTGACCGCGTTCGGCTACGGCCCGGAGTTCTGCAATCTGTACTCTCCCTGGGAGACGTACTCGACGTATGTGAACATCCGGTACGTCACCTGCTACAACGGCACCGTCCCGGTCGACCACCCGGCGATGATCACATACATGGCCCGCTGACCTCGGCCTTCTTTCCCTTCCAGGCACCGGGCCGCCGACGGCGGAAACGAGCGTCGGCCTTTCCCCGCGGCGGTCGGCGGTGATGACGACGCCGTCGAACGCCGCGTCGCCCGCGAGGTCGATATCGCCCGGACGTTCATCCTGAGCCAGAGTGATGCCAAGCTGAGCCAATGTGGCTTGTTTGTGGCATCACCGTGTGCCATAGTGATGCCATGGACTTGACCCCGTACGTGGCCGCGCTCGGTCGCGAGTTGCTGACCGCCGCCGAGACCGGTGAAGGCGACGCCAGTGTGCTGATCGAGCGGTTGACCGTTTCGATGGAGTCGGCGATCCGGCTCACCCTGCTCGAGGCGCTGTCGGCGGCCGCCGACGAGATCACCCGAGATCTGGCTCCCGGTTCTGTCCAGGTTCACCTGCGTGGGCGTGACCCGAGCTTCGTCGTGGCGGTTCGGCAGATGGAGCATCTCGCCGCCGCCCCTCCGGCTCCGAGCGCGTCGTCGGCCGACGACGCCGCGGCGAGCTTCGAGGACGGGCCGGTGACACGGATCAACGTCCGCCTCCCCGAGCAGCTCAAGGCCGCGATCGAGGAGGCGGCCGCCAAGGAGGGCCGTTCGCTCAACGCCTGGCTGGTGCGGGCCGCCTCGACCGCGCTGCGTGCCCCGGAGCGCGACCACGACTCCGACAGACGCGGCAAACGCGGCGCGCAGCGTTCCACCGGCTGGGCTCGCTGACCCACCCGACCGACGCGGCGCACAGCTCCTACGGAGCGGGCTCGCCGGCCCAACCCGACATCCAGAGCCACTTTCTCCCGCACACCTCCGACCAGCGGAAATGTTCTTCTGACTCACTCCGAGGGGACAGCCATGCCAATTTTCGCCACACCCGAACCGATTTCCGCCACGATCGAGCTCTCCGTCGGCGACGTCCAGATCATCGCGAGCGACCGGACCGACACCGTCGTCGAGGTGCGGCCGAGCGACGCGTCCGACGCGTCCGACGTGGACGCCGCGCAGAAGACCCGCGTCGAGTACGCCAACGGCACCTTGACGGTGAGAGGGCCGAAGGCCCGCATGCTCGACTTCTCCAAGAAGACCAGGTCGGTCGACCTGCTCATCGAGCTCCCCACCGGCTCGCACGTGCAGGCGGACCTCTCGATGGCGGACCTGCGCGGCGTCGGCACGCTGGGAGAGTGCCGGTTCAAGGTGTCGGCCGGGCACTTCCACCTCGACCGGACCGGGCCGCTTCGACTGAGCACCTCCGGTGGCGACATCACCGTCGAAGCGGTCACGGGCGACGTCGACGTCTCCACCGGCACCGGGCGCGTGCGCATCGGCGAGATCGACGGCGCCGCCGTCGTCAAGAACTCCAACGGCAGCACCGAGCTCGGCACCGTCACCGGTGAGCTGCGGGTGCGCTCGGCCAACGGCGACATCTCCGTCGACCGGGCCGACGCGCTGGTGGACGCCAAGACCTCCAACGGAGCCATCCGCGTCGGCCGGGTCGCACGCGACACCGTCACGCTGCACACCTCGACCGGCCACCTCGACATCGGTGTCGCCTCCGGCACCGCCGCATGGCTCGACCTGGACACCTCCTACGGGCGGGTGTCCAACTCGCTGGACGACCTCGGCGAAGCACCCGAGGAGTCCGAGCAGACCGTCGAAGTCCGCGCGCACACGTCGTTCGGCGACATCACCGTCCGTCGTTCCTGACCAGACCGAGAAGGGCCTCTCATGAACATGCCGTCCCCCTCCGCGATCACGGCGACCGGGCTGCGCCGCTCGTACGGCGACCACGTCGTGCTCGACGGCGTCGACCTGGACGTCCCGCGCGGCACCGTCTTCTCGCTACTCGGCGCGAACGGCGCCGGCAAGACCACCACGGTCAAAATCTTGTCCACCCTCATCCGGGCGGACGGGGGCAGCGCGCGCGTCGCGGGCCACGACCTGTCCGCCGAGCCGGACGCGGTGCGTGCCGCGATCGGCGTCACCGGCCAGTTCTCCGCGGTCGACAACCTGCTCACCGGTGAGGAGAACCTCGCCCTGATGGCGGACCTGCACCACCTCGACCGCAAGACGGGCAGGCGCAGGGTCGCCCGGCTGCTCGACCAGTTCGACCTCGCCGACGCGGCGAAGAAGACGGCGGCGACCTACTCCGGCGGGATGCGGCGACGGCTCGACCTCGCGATGACGCTGGTCGGCTCACCACAGGTCATCTTCCTCGACGAGCCGACCACCGGGCTCGACCCGCGCAGCCGCCGCGCCATGTGGCAGATCGTGCGGGAGCTCGTGGCCGGTGGCGTCACCATCTTCCTCACCACCCAGTATCTGGAGGAGGCCGACGAGCTCGCCGACCGGATCGCGGTGCTCGACCACGGGAAGATCGTCGCCGAGGGCACCGCGGACGAGCTCAAGCGGCGCATCCCCGGCGGCCACGTCCTGCTGCGGTTCGCCGACGAACGCGACCTCGAATCCGCCGCACGCGCCGTGGGCGAGGTGTCCCGCGACAGCGACACGCTCGTCCTGCGCGTACCGCACGACGGCAGCCTCGGATCGCTGAAGGCGCTGCTCGACCGGCTCGACCGCGACGCGGTCGAGGTCGGCTCGCTGAGCGTGCACACCCCCGACCTCGACGACGTCTTCCTCGCTCTCACCGGCAACAAGGAGAAGGTGGCCCCCCGATGAGCACCATGTCGTACGCCCTGACCGACTCGGCGACGATGCTTCGCCGCAACCTCAAGCGCATGGTGCGCTACCCGTCCATGACACTGCAGCTCATCGGCATGCCGATCGTCTTCCTGCTGCTGTTCGTCTACGTCTTCGGCGGCACACTCGGCGCCGGGATCGGCGGAGTCACCGGCGGACGCGCTGAATACGTCAACTACGTCACCCCCGCGATCATCCTGATGACGATCACCGCCGCGATCCAGGGCACCACCATCTCGATCGCGATGGACATGACCGAGGGCATCGTCGACCGGTTCCGCACCATGGCGATCGCCCGCGTGTCCGTCCTGACCGGACACGTCATCGGCAGCCTCATCCAGACGATGCTCAGCATCGCGGCGGTGCTCGGCGTCGCGCTGCTCATCGGCTTCCGGCCGTCGGCGGGGCCGGGCGACTGGCTCGCCCTCGTCGGGGTCCTGGTGATGATGGCCTTCGCCTTCATCTGGCTGGCGGTCGCGCTCGGTCTGGCCAGCAAGTCCGTCGAGTCCTCCAGCAACGTCGGCCTGCCGCTGGTGCTGCTCCCGTTCCTGGGCAGCGGGTTCGTCCCGACCGACTCGATGCCGACCGTGCTGCGCTGGTTCGCCGAGTACCAGCCGTTCACACCGCTCATCGAGACCCTGCGCGGCCTGCTGATGGGCACCCCGATCGGCAACAGCGCCGTCATCGCGGTCGGCTGGTGCCTCGTCATCGGCCTCGGCGGCTACCTCTGGTCGAAGAAGCTCTTCAACCGCGAATCCACCCGCTGAACCGCGTCCGGTCGAAGAACCCCGCTGAGCCCTGCCTGGTCGAAGAAGCCGTTCGACCGCGAGTCCACCCGCCAAGCCGCGCCCCGACTCGCGGACACCCGGTTCGGCTCATGCGCCTGCCGCGGTCGACAGGAATTTCGAGCCGCGAAGGACACGCGCCATCGCGAGTAACCCCCAAGCCGAGAAGAGGAACGACCATGAAACACATCGTCACCACGCTGCCGACCGCGCGCATGCCCGGCTGTCCCTTCGACCCGCCCAGGGAGCTGCTCGACGCCCGTGAGCACGGCCCGATCAGCCGCTTCACCTTCCCCGATGGTCACGAGGGTTGGCTGGTCACCGGATACGACCTGGTCAGGTCGGTCCTGGCCGACCGCCGGTTCAGCTCACGCAGGGAGCTCATGCGCCACCACCCGCTGGTCGACGTCGGCGACCTCGAGGTGCCCCCGGCGCCGCCCGGCGAGTTCCTGCTGATGGACGAGCCGCAGCACAGCCGCTATCGCAAACCGCTGGTGGGCAAATTCACCGTACGGCGGATGCGGCAGCTCACCGAGCGCGTCGAGCAGGTCACCGCCGAGCACCTGGACGCGATGGAGCAGGCCGGACCGGCAGCCGACCTGGTGGCCGCGTTCGCCAGGCCCATCCCCTCCGTCATCATCTGTGAGCTGCTGGGCGTGCCGTACGAGGACCGGGACCGCTTCCAGGAGAACATCGACAAGTTCCTCGGCGGGGAGGTCGCCGACGAGGAACTGTTCGCGGCCTACACCGCGACCCAGGACTACCTCGCCGAGCTGGTGGCCGCCAAGCGCGCCAATCCCACCGACGACGTGCTCAGCGACCTGCTCGACAGCGACCTGACCGACGAGGAGCTGAAGGGCATGGCCCTGATCCTGCTCTCGGCCGGGTTCGACACCACCGCGAACATGCTCGCGCTGGGCACCTTCGCGCTGCTGCGCAACCCGGAGCAGCTCGCCGCCCTGCGCGCCGACCCCACGCTCGTCGACCGGGCCGTGGAGGAGCTGCTGAGATATCTGAGCGTCGCCAAGCAGTTCTTCAGGGTCGCGCTGGAGGACGTCGAGCTGGGCGGCCAGACCGTCAGGGCCGGCTCGATGATGATCCTGTCGTACAACACCGCCAACCGTGACCCCGAGCGCTTCGCCGACCCCCACAGGCTCGACCTCGGCAGGCAGGACGGCGGGCACCTCGCCTTCGGCCACGGTATCCACCAGTGCCTGGGCCAGCAGCTCGCCCGCGTCGAGCTGCGGGTCGCGCTCCCCGCCCTGCTCGACCGCTTCCCCACCCTGCGCCTGGCTGTGCCGGCCGAGGAGGTCGCCCTGCGCCCGGAGACCGCCGACATCTACGGGGTGAAAAGCCTCCCGGTCACCTGGGACACGTGACCGGTCCGCCCACGCAGAGCGTCACTTCCCCCTTTTCCGGTTGATTTGGGTCTTCTCAACCGCTTGGTTGGCGGGTTATCAAGGGCCTAACCCCCCTCTCTCCAACGTGGTGAAGGATGTCATGCGCCGGTCATGGGCAATGATCGTACGGATGTTCTGCGTCGTGGCTCTGGCCGCGACCGGGCTCACCGCGACCGCCACGGCGGCCACGGCGGCCGACCCTCCCCGCTGGGGGTTCGCCGTCATCAGGAGCGACGGCATCCCGGACTACTCACGCCAGGGGGGCTCGTGGCCAGGCGGATATTGGGTCCAGACCACTTTGGGCGGTCCCGGTCAGGTGTTCGTGAGGTTCCCGCAGATCGGAAGGGCCTCGGGGGGAGTCGCCCACGTCACGGCGATCTCCTCTTCCGCCGACTGGTGCCAGGTCGAGGGCTGGTGGCAGTCGGGTGCCGACGAGGTCGTGGCGGTCCAGTGCCACCGGCACGGTGTCGGCCCGATCGCCTCGTGGTTCTCCCTCTCCTTCGGAGACAACTCCCAGTATCTTCCCGCGCCCCAGGCGTTCGGGTACGTGCACTGGGACGGCTCCGCGGTGGTCGGGCGGTTCAACTCCTCGGGTCCGGCCGCGGTGAACACCGTCGAGCCGTCGACGCTCCTGGGAGTGTGGATGGTCACCCTGCCGGGGTTCGGTTCGGAGGTTCATGCGGGAAACATCCAGGTCACCGCGGTCGATCCGTCCGTACCGGCGCGTTGCAAGGTGGCCGGATGGCAGGTAACGCCGCCCGCGCAGAAAATCGTGGTGCGCTGCTACGACGCCGCCGGCGCGCCGCTGAACACCGGATGGAGCCTCACCTACCACCGCGAGCGGCCTCTCGTCGGGCACTCCGAGTCGAATCGCTTCGCCTACACCTTCCACATCGCCCCCGGCACGAGCGTCATCCCGATGACAATGACCCATCTGAACTACAACTCCCGGCGCGGGACCGTGCAGATCAGCAATAGTCCCGATGGCCCCAAGAAGCAGGTGGTCTTCACCGAGGTCGGCGCGTCCCCGGACAATGTCCAGGTCACCGCGGTCGGCTACAACGCGGAGTTCTGCAACCTGTCGGCCCCCTGGGAGTGGTACACGACCCGCGTGATGATCCGGCATGTCGCCTGCTACAACGGCAACTGGAAGGTCGACCACTCAGCGATGATCACGTACGCGGGCCGCTGACCGGCGGTCTCAGGAAACAGCCCTCAGAGGGTGATGTCCTCGCCCTGCCTGAGAGCGGCGACCTCATAGGTCTCGGCCGAGGTCGCGTCCAGGAACCGGGAAAGCTCATCGGGCCGCGTGTCATAGAAGCCGTCGATGTGGAATCCGTCGTAGTGGATCGGCACCGCGACCCGCGCTCCCAGCAGGCGCGCGGCCACGGCCGCCTGGCCGGCGTCGAGCGAGGCCGGGTACGGACTCGGGGGCTGACAGTGCGGGAAGCACACGATCGGCCCGTTGATGGGAGTGAGCACCGCGTCGAACGGCCCGAACCGGTGAGCGGCGCGCCACCAGTAGCCGTGGAACATGCTGTCGCCCAGGTGCAGCACGCGCTTTCCGCCCGCTTCGACGGCCCAGGACACCTGCGGATCACCCAGGGTGTCGACGGCTGGAACGGCCGCGATCGTGAAGGGGCCGATCGTGACCGTCTCCCACAGACCCATCGGACGCCGGGACAGGTGCCGTTCGTCGAGCTCGCGGTCGGCCTTGAGCGTCCACAGATTCTCGTGGTCGTCGCCACCGAAGGAGACGGGATGCAGCACCCGGCCGTCGGGGCGGAGCGCTTCGGCCAGTGCCGCGGCATCGGTGTGGTCCCGGTGCAGATGCGTGCACAGCCCGGCGATCACGTCCCCCTCGGTGCGGGGCCGGACGACCTGCGGCATGGGCGCCGACAACGGGGTGTCCTCCAGCACTCCCTCCGGACGGCCGAGCAGGTCGATCACCACGCTGTGACCCCGCGCTTCCAGCTCCACCCCGGCCCAGCCCAGCCACCGAACACGCATCTTCCGGACCCCTTTTTAGCTTACGATCGTTCGTTAATCGGTTAGCGTACGATCGTTTGCTAAACTCGTCAATCATGAGAAGATCCGCTGAGGCGGCCCAGCTGACCCGCGACCGAATCGTCGCCACCGGCGTGACGAAGGCCTCCAGCGACGGCCTCCACGCGCTGACCATCGGCTCCCTGGCCGAAGCCCTCGGCATGAGCAAGGCAGGCGTCGTCGGCCCCTTCGGCTCCCGCGCCGAACTGCAGTCCGCCGTGCTGACCAAGGCGGCCGACATGTTCGTCGCCGCCGTCGTCGCGCCGAGCATGAAGGAGGAGCCGGGCCTGCCGCGCCTGCGTGCGCTGATCGATCTGTGGTGCGGCTACCTGGACAGCAGCCCGTTTCCCAACGGTTGCTTCATCACCGCCGCGTCCTGTGAGCTGGACGGCCGGCCAGGCGAGTTGCGGAGCCTTCTCCTCACCACCGTGACCCAATGGCGGGCCTTCCTGCGCGAGCAGATCGTGATCGCGCGGACCGCGGGCGACATCACCACGACGCAGGACGCGGACGACCTCGTGACGACCCTGATCGGGATCGCGATGTCGGCCAACCAAGAGATCCAGCTCCTCGCCGACGCCACCGCACCGGCACGCGCACGACGTCTCATGCTGGCCGCCATCACCCGCTGAACGCGGTGACCCGCTGTTTCCCGGATCAGGCCGGACAGCGTCGACGCGAGTGATCGCCGCGGCGTCGTCATCGGCTGAGCAAGGACGGCGTCACGTCCGCGTGACGGACGCGAGGAGCGCCAGCCTGTCGGCACTGTCGGTGCCGGGGGCCGGGTGGAGGATGACAAGCGTCTGGCCTGTCGCGCCGCTGACGCCCAGTCTCTCCCGGTTCAGCCACAGGCCACCGACCTGGGGGTGATCGATGTGCTTGAGGGTGCCCTCGCACGTGTTCACGTCGTGGCGGGCCCAGAGCCTGCTGAAGCGAGGACTGCCGAGGGAGAGCTCGCCGACGAAGTTCGATGAACCGGGGGTCGTCGATGTCGGTCCGGCCTCCGCACCCAGGCCGTCATCTGGCGCTGACGGGAGCCACCGGGTCAGCTGATCGGGCAGACCCGGTGGCTGGTAGCCGCTGGTGAGTGAGCACTTTCCTGCGCTGGACCGATGTTCGAGTCCCGGGGGCAGACCGTTCAGCCGGTGGGGTGCAGGTCGGCGGTGTCCGGGTCGGGGGCGGGCTGGGACGCGGCGGCGCCCCGGGCACGCGGACCGGGGAGCCTGAGGGCGGCCAGAACAGCCGTCAGCATGACGGCGCCCAGGACGTAGACGGCGGCGCGCATCCCCTCGGCGGAGGCGACGCGCAGCGCCTGCCCGGACAGCCCTTCGATGCCGTGGTTGGCGACGGCCACCAGAACCGCCAGACCCGCTGCGGTTCCCACCTGCAGCGCGGTGGAGGCCACCCCGGAGGCCAGCCCCTGCTCGTCCGCCGAGACGCCGGTGCCCGCGGCGATCCACATCGCCTCGTAGGTGATGCCCATGCCCAGACCGATGACGACGATCCCGGCCAGGACGGTGAGGAAGGATCCATCCGTGTGCATGCCGGGGGCGAGGAACGCGGCGCCCACGGCGTTGACGACGATGCCGGTGATCAGCGTGCTCCGGGTGCCGAAGCGGTGGACGAGTCGCTCGCTGAGGAAGTTTCCCGCAGTGATCGAGAGGGTCGGGCCAAGGAACGCCAGCCCGGTCTCCAAGGCGCTGAAACCGAGGACACCCTGGAAGTACAGGGTGAGGAAGTACGGTACGGCCTGCATCGTCAGCCCGAAGACGAGGATGACCACGACCGCTCCGCTGAACGCGCGGTTGCGAAACAGTCGCAGCGGCATCAGCGGCGTCCGCCCCCGAGCCTGGACGTGCAGGAACGCGGCGAGCAGGACCACCGCGAGAACGGCCGAGGCGACCACCTCGGCCCGCGTCCAGCCGACCTCGGAGCCGTGCGCGACCGCGAAAATCAGCAGCGTGATGCCCGCCGTACCGGTGAGGGTTCCGAACACGTCGACGCTCCCCGAGGTGACACGGCCGTCCGGAGGCAGCAGGGCGAAGGCGGCGGCGGCCCCCACGACGGCCAACGGGACGTTGACGTAGAACACGGCCTGCCAGCCCAGGGCCTGGGTGAGCACCCCACCCGCGAGCGCGCCCACCGTGAGCCCACCGGCGCCCGCCATCGCCCAGACCGTCAGCGCGCGGTTGCGCTCCCTGCCCTCGGCGAAGGTGGTGTTGACCAGGGCGAGCACCGCCGGGAACAGCGCCGCACCGGCGAGACCCTGCAGAGCGCGTGCGGTGAGCAGCACCGCCGGCGCCGTGGCCAGGCCGCCCAGCACGGAGGCCACCCCGTACAGCACCATGCCGAGCACGAACATCCGCCGGCGTCCCACCAGGTCGGACAGCCGACCGCCGAGCAGCAGGAAGCCTCCGTACAGGACGACGTACGCGGTGACCACCCATTGCAGGGTGTGCGGGGTGAAGCCGACATCGGCCGCGATGTCGGGGAGGGCGACGTAGATGATGGTGAAGTCGAGACTGATGATCAGATGCCCGAGCGCGAGCAGCGCGAGGCTCCATCCCGGCCGTCGGCTGCGAGCCGGGGACTGGGTTGTGGACATGGGTGTGCCTTTCGTCCGTATGTGGTCCGGTGGCCTGTCATGGCTGCACCGGGACCGGCGGACATTTGTTGGCACACCCCCTGAGGGCACCGGGAGGGGCGGCCCCCGTGCTCGGCCCGTCCGGTCCGATCATCGCCCCTCCCTTCCCTGGGTGTTCCGCGCTGTCTTCGCGTGTTCCGCGCTGTCTTCGGGACGACTATGCCGTTCGTTGTGGCCGACGGCATCGGACGTCCGGTCGGCATGGTCTGGGACCTTGGACCTAAGACCACCGGTGGTCTCCGCGGTGACCGGCTCGTCCTCGGGGACGACGCCGCTGGTCGGGGGCGTGGCGGCGTCGCCCTTTCGAGCTCGCGTCGGTCTGTCAGGTGAGTTCTAACCAGATGACGGTTCCTGTGGGGTCGCGGTGGAAGCCCCAGCGGGTCGCGAGGTCGTTGACGAGCAGAAGTCCCCGGCCGCCTGCCCCGCCCCCGTCACGACACAGACAAGCCGCTGCGTCCAGAAGCCGCTGCCGACGTCGGACCGGACGGTGGAGGCCCGGTGGCCTGCGACCACGTATCCAACCGGCCCGAGACGGTCCGTTGTGCCCGTGGCCGTATCCGGCCACCCGCACGCCCTTGCCAGTAGTGGGGCACGGCCGGATACTCAAGGCCGCTGACGATCTTCACGGCGGATCCTCCTACGGAATGGGACGTGATCGCATGCCCGATGAAAGCACCAGCCAGGACCAGGCCAGAGCCGAGGCCGATGCCCTCGCCGCTTGGCAGGCCATCCCGTACTCCGTCTCCCACGAGGAGGCGCAGCGGATCTCCCGGGAGTATCTGGAGGCGGCCCGCCAGGAATTCGAGGAGCAGACCAGCCGGCTCCCTCAGGCCGACCAGGACAGGGCTCGCCAGATCGAGACGCAGCTGAACGCCAACGGTATGCAGGTGTACGCCAACGCGAGATGGTGGGGCTTTGAGATCATCCTCAACGCCGCAGCCGCCCAAGCCGCCGCCGAGATCTCGGAGTTGGTAGGGGAGATCGTGGCCAGGGCCATCCGTCCCAGGGCGCTCGGCCGGTTGATCGAGCTCTCCTTCCAGATCCGTTCACTTATCATCCAGATCGTCGGCAGGGACCACGGTTGTCGGCTGGTGTCGCCCTGGTTCGCCCCGGGGATGCTCCTCCCCATCTCTCTGGCCCCCAGGCAGGACACCTCGCTGTGGTGGACGGCCATGAACACCTCCCACAACTGGAGCGACAACGAGAGATTCCCCGGCCACCTGTCCAGGTCCAATCCGGCGCTGGCGGAGTTCCGCGGCCGGCTGTACGCCGCGCACCGCGGGGACCGGGACGAATCGCTCTGGTGGACCGCCTACGACCCCGGCAGCAATGAGGGCTGGAGCGACAACATCGCCTTCCCCGCCCATCGCAGCGCCGACGGCCCTGCCCTGGCCGTTTACAACAACTTCCTGTACTGCGTGCACCGCGGCGGCGGCAACGACAGGGGCCTGTGGTGGACCCGCTTCGACGGCAACCGCTGGAGCCCCGACACCCGCATGAACGGCGCGTCCAGCCGAGGCCCGGCACTGGCGACCTTCAACGGCATGCTGTACTGCGCTTACCGGGACGCCAACAGCGATCAGATGTGGTGGACCCGCTTCAACGGCACCAGCTGGAGCAACGACCAGCCGTTCGGCAGCCACTTCACGGCCTCCAACCCCGCTCTGGCCGTCTACGCCGGCGTGCTGTATTGCGTGTTCCGCGGCGGCGGCTCTGACCACTTCCTGTGGTGGACCAGTTTCGACGGCACGCGCTGGAGCACCGCCCACCGACTGCCCGCCCACCGGAGTGCGGAGGGCCCTGCCCTGGCCGTCTTCAACAACAGGCTGTACTGCGTGCACCGCGGCTCCGGCGACCAGAGCCTGTGGTGGACCAGCTTCAACTCAGCCGACTGGAGCCCCGACACCCGGCTGCCCGGCCACCTGAGCGCTCAAGGCCCCGCCATCGTCTCCTACCGCGAACCCTACGGCACCGAAGACCAGCTCTTCTGCGTCCACCGCGGTCATGGGTAGAAGCCGCCACTGCCCCCGCGCAAAGGCGTGCTGCGCGTTGAACTCGACGACCACGGGATCCACACCGCCGAATGGGACAAGCTCCAGCTGGTCGACCACTGGCGCCGCTACCTGGCCAAGCCCGAGCTCTACCTGCGCCACGCCCTGGACCACGGCGCCGGGCCGTGAGGCGGCGTCAGTCCTGGCGTGATGTTTCGAGGGCGACGAGTTCGACCTCGAACCCGTCGGCGTCCTCCAGATAGGCGGCATAGTGCCGCTCGCCGCCGGCATAGGGATGGCGTTCCGGGAACAGCAGCGTCCAGCCGTGCAGCGGCGCCCGTTCGACCAGGACGTCGACCATGGCCCGGCTCTCGACGTGGAAGGCGAGATGGTTCAGGCCGGGACGGCATCGGTCGTGTTCGTCCGCGCTGAGAGCGGGCGACCGCTCAAGGACCAGATAGGTGGAGCCGAGCCGCCAGCTGCGCCCGTCGGCCCAGTCCTGGAAGAGGGTGTAGCCCAGCTCACCCAGCAGCCACCCCCAACCGGCGACGGCCCGGGGCAGGTCGGGCACCCAGAGCTCGACATGGTGCAGCATGCCGGTGGTCGCCTTGCTCATACCGAGATCCCTTCCGTGCGTCCGACCAGGATGGCGTACTCGAAAGGGCCGCCGGCCCGACCCGCGCTCACCACGATGCTCACCGCGATGATTCCGGCGCGGCCAGAAGCGCGAGGTCAGGGGCGTTCGTGGCCAACCAGGAGGCGAGCCGCCGGGAGTCCTCACCGAGTCCTTCGGCGTGAGCGTCGATCAGCCTGCGCAGGATCATGAGGGGCAGCAAGAGCGTCCAGGGCCTCCTGGCTGACCTCAGTCGAGATTAGCCTGGGGTGATGTCGGTTGAAGGTACGGCGGCGTATACCGATCTGGCGGGATTACCGCCGTTGGTGGGACGGGCTGTGGAGACCGCTCGGCGGGCCGGCTTCGGGTCATCTTGCCGCCCTGAGCAGGGCAGGTTGCTGTACGCGCTGGCGGCCGGTGCCGAGGTGATCGGGGAGACCGGGACCGGATGCGGGGTAGGGCTTGCCTGGCTGGTGTCGGGAGCTCGGCCGGGGACCCGGCTGGTCAGCGTCGAAGCGAATGCGGATCGGTCGGTGCTGGCCACCCAGCTGTTTTCCGATCATCCACATGTGTCGGTGATTCACGGTGACTGGAAGGAGATTTATCGGGATGGGCCGTATGACCTGCTCGTGCTCGACGGCGGTGGGCAAGGAAAGTACGGTGAACTCCCGGCTGATCCGTATCGGCTACTGAGCCCTGGCGGAACGCTGGTCATTGACGACCTGACTCCGGCCCGGCACTGGCCACCCCGGTTTGACGGCGCTGTTGATCAGGCTCGGATGCACTGGCACGATCACCCTGATCTGGACACGGTGGAATTCCGGCTCGCCCCCGATCTGGCCGCGCTGGTGGCTACCCGCCGTTTCGTTGATCCGCCAAGCCCGGCAGCTCATTGAGCGGTCACGTAGCCGGATCCTGATCGAGGCGATGTCTACGGCATCCTGGTGGTTGTCGGTGTGCCGCGAACTGGATGACTTCGTCCGATCATTGCAAGAGTGAGCCCTATCCCCGCTGAGGTCGTCGCCCGCGCCACCGTCTCGTACGACGCGGTCCAAGCGGTCGGTGAGACCGTCTACTGGATCGAGGGACGACCGAGCGGGGATGTGTTGGTGCGGTGGACCGCTGCCGACGGCCGCCAGGACGTGCTGCCGGAGGGGTTCCACGTCGCTTCCTACGTGCATGAGTACGGCGGAGGTGCTTACCTGGCCGCCGAGCGGGATCTGTGGTTCTGCAACGCGGATGACCAGCGGGTCTATCACGTACGCGACGGCGGACACCCCGTGCCGGTGACCCCCGCGTCGTCGGGAACCTGGCGCTATGCCGACCTTCGTCTTCTTCCGGGCACCGGCGAGCTGGTCTGCGTACGGGAACGTCACGAAGAGACCGGCGTCCACAACGAGCTGGTCCTTCTGTCGGCTGAACCGTCGATCATCGCCTCTGGCGAGGACTTCTACATGTCCCCGGAGCCCAGTCCTGATGGGAAGCAGCTCGCCTGGGTCTCATGGAACGCGCCGCTCATGCCGTGGGACGGTTCCCGGCTCTGGCTGGCCGACATCGGGCCTGATGGTGCGCTTACCGGTACGAGGCTGGTTGCGGGCGGGGACGAGGAGTCGGTGTGCCAGCCGCGGTGGAGCGACGACGGGGTATTGCACTTCGTTTCTGACCGCTCGGGCTGGTGGAATCTGTACGCCTGGCGCGACGGCCATGCCGAGCCGGTCATCACGGGGAAGTTCGAGGTCGCGGCGGCTCCCTGGGAGTTTGGGTATCGCACCTATGTTTTTCAGGGTGACCAGGTCATGGCCGTCATTCAGCAGGGGCCGCTGCACTCCTTGGTCGTGAAGCGCTCCGGCGGTGATGTGGAACGGCTCGCGTTGCCGTACACCTCGATCAAGCCCTACCTGGCGACGGCAGACGAGAAAGTCGCCTTCATCGGCTCCAGTCCCACTTGGTTGCCCACAGTCGCGTTGGCCGAGGCCAGCGGTGCCGTTCATGAGCTCACACCGGCCGATGTCACCCTTGACCAGGCATCGCTCGTCCGGCCGGAACCTTTCACTTTCGGCACCCGCGACGGGGGGGCGTACGGCCTCTACTACCCGCCCTTGGGAGGAAGCGATGGGCCTCCGCCACTGCTTGTACGGGCTCATCCGGGGCCGACGGCGAATTGGCCGCTGCGGCTGGACCTCCACGCGCATTACTTCACGAGCAGGGGTTTCGCCGTCGTTGATGTCGACTACCGGGGGAGTACTGGGTACGGCCGCGCGTATCGGTTAGGTCTTCGTCATCGATGGGGGCTTGTCGATGCCACCGATTGCGCTGATGCGGTTTGTCACCTGGTTTCCGCCGGTCGAGCGGATCCTGGGCGGGTGACGATCTGGGGGGCCAGCGCCGGCGGGTACACCGCCTTACGGGCCTTGGCGATCACCGATGTGTTCGCGGTCGGGATCGCCAGGTCAGCCGTGGTCGATCTGGAGAGCTGGAGCAGAGCCGCACCGAAGTTCCAGGCCCATCACGCAGAGCTGCTCCGCGGTGAGTTCTCCGGTGGATCAGGAGCCGCGATTCGGCGTCCGTTGCTTCTGATCCATGGAGACGAGGATCGGGTAACCCCACTGGAGCAGGCCAGGAGCCTCAACGCTCGTCTGATCGTCATCCCCGGAGCGGGTCACACGCTGCGAAGACCTGCTGATGTTCGCCATGTTCTCCGCGTGGAATTGGAGCACGTGCTTCTACCGGGAATCTGATCACGGCACCGAAGCCAGAGGCAGTAGATCGGGGGCGTTTGCGGACAGCCAGGCCGCGAGCCATCGGGAGTCCTCGGCGCTTCCCTCCGCTTGCTGCTTGGGCGTTGATCAACTTGTGCATGATCACGAGTGGAAGTAAGGCATCAAAGGCCTCCCCATCGGCCGCGTCGGTGCCGTACCCTTCCAGCAGTCGTCGCGGACGAGCGCTATGTGGCAGGTCGACGGCGAGGTACTGAGGCGATCATAAGTATTGAGATTTTCCGGAAATTCCCCTGCTCCGCTGCCGTTTCAGCAGGGGAAGGACTTGTCTTCCGGCCTTCTTGGAATTTCCAGAACTTATGATCGACCCAATATGGGGAAAATTATTGACGGATAATTGACTCCAACGGATTTACCGCGAATACGGAGTACTCGATACCGTCAAGCATGCATGCATTGGGAATACTGAGACCAGGAGGAGTCGATTGACTCCAGTCGGCATACCCACCCGCGATCTTCAGCGTATCGCCGTCGGCGACAACCCCACTTCCAGGGACGTCAACCCCGCGCTTACCGTTGCGATTTAACGGCTCGCTCCCCTTTGGCCAAACAGGGAAAATTATGCCATTCGATCGCCGATCGAGATTGCTGATCCGTAGACATTTACTTACCGGATCGTATACTAATTGACCGTTAAGAAGAGCTTCCCCTCCTCCTGTGTCCCCGTGAACGACGATCCTCGGGTCATTGCCGATTAGAAACACTTTATTCACTGAATCTCTATCGCTTGCACTTGTCGAGCATCCCGAGAGAATAAAAATCAAACTAAAAACCGCTGCAATGCAAGCTGTCTTTCTCTCGGTCATTTGCTTTTTCTCGCCTTCTCGGGAATTCTAAACGATAGTATCCGGGCTCGCCGTGAGCCCGGATACTATCGTTTGGATCAGCTTCCCGTCACACGATTCACGTACCCGGGGGTGCCGTCCAAACGTACCAGGAGGAACCCATAACACTAGGAATCAAGTATGCTGGAGAGAAGAACGACGATGCGTCGCCCCCGCACACTCCTCCGCTACAGACACCTCCGTGAATTCCCCAGGCGCGGTTGCCGTAGTACCAAGGGCCTCCACTGTCTCCACCGTCGCTCACGTCACTTTCCATGACGATAATTCCACGACTGGTGACGCCGCCATTGGTTAAGGTGACGTTAGTGCTTTCGATTTCGCTACATGACGCACCGGATGTTACTCCGAAATGACAGATCGTCTGTCCGATGACCGGGCTGGATCCAACGTCGTATGCATACCGTGGACTATGCCAGTCATAATAGAATGTTCTGGTCAGTGTCATCGTACCGCGTGTCCATGCGGCGATGTCGTAGTTTGAGTTGGTGGTGTAAAAGTCGCTAGTCGTGCTCCCCCCCTGCACGCTGTGGTTTGAATAGGTCCTGGATCCGCTGGTACCACAGTGCTTGGCGGTAGTTGTCCGGTAGGACGTTCCATTTGTTACATTGAACCCGGTAGTGCAACCGCTGAAATGCCCTCCGCCCCGCATGTAGTTATCCTGAGCGACTGGCTTCGTATCCTCGCCAACCGTTAGGACGATCTTAATTTTTCTGTTGGTCGGCTGTGCCGGCTTAAGCTGCGAAAGAAGCTGCTTCCGTCCAGTGTCATCCTTCGGTACAATCCGAGGGCTCGCCTCGAAGGAAACCACGCCGGTCTCTATATCATAGCTGCCGTGGATGGCCTTGAGATCGGCTCGCTGGGAAATTGCATCGTGAGCGGCGTTGAGCGTTTGCTTCAGCTCTGCTTCCGAAAAGCCTTTGTTCCCAACTAGCTCCACAGCGACTGGAAGGGTTTTCGCTAAGGCGGCAGCTCGCTCCGGCACCTCCCCCTTGAAGCCAATGCGAGCTCCATAGCCATTGTTTAAGATGGCCAGGCCCGAGATTTCATCGGGATATGTCTTCGCGATTTCGGCACCCAGTTGATTGATTCGTGGCTGCCAGCCGACGCTTTCAATCGCCTCTTCGAAGGTAATGTTTTTGGTTTTGGCAACGAGCTTGAGATCCGTCAGCTCGCTGAGCCAAAGATCGTCGATCTTAATCTCTGGTTCAACTGTGTCGTCGACCTCTTCGCTCCTGGCCCTTGCGGTAACGCTTGGATCGCTAGCTACTATTTTCGCTACGTACTCGTCCAAGGCTTCAGCGAGGCTTATATTCTGCTGCTTCGCAGCAAGCTTGATGGAGTCTAGTGTAGGACGGTTTATGATGGGCTGCGTTTCTCTTGCGAAAGCGATGATCGTTCGCTTTTCGTCCGCAATCGCGGCTCCGGATGGGCTGGCGGTGTAGATCGCGGGAGCGCTAATAGCCAGAACCGTTACCACACGAATTAACTTATACGTAAACTTCAACATCAACCTTTCTGTGAATCCTTTTGAAGCAACTCGAAAACCTCGGACACTCTTAGGAGTGTGTGGGTGCAGTGAGAATCAGTCAAGATCTTTTTTTTGTGATAGATTGATCACGGGAAGTAGTAGGCGCTCGAGAATGGCGTGATTGCCATGATTTGGTCATCGTTAATCCCGAGCAGTTGACTGTAATGTGGCCAGACCAATATTCCGGCGGCATCTAGGTGAATCCGAGTGGGGCGTTACGGATTGCAGTCATCATGTTGGTTCCATCCCGAGATTTCGGCAGGGGACAAGAGTCGTCGGATCGTTTCTGCTCAGGCGTGGCGACGCGGCTCCTCCAAGACAGCGTCGCCACGCCGGGTGGTTAGGTGAGTTCGAACCAGATGACGGTTGTTGTGGGGTCGCGGTGGAAGCCCCAGCGGGTGGCGAGGTCGTTGACGAGGAGGAGTCCTCGGCCGCCGGTGGCGTTCAGGCTGGGGTTCTTGACGTGGGGGATCTGTGTGGAGCCGGGGTCTTGGACGGTGATGATGACGCCGCGTGGGGTGAAGGCCACCGTGACGACGAACTCTCTTGACGGGTCCTTCGGCTCGTGAGCGGCTGGTTCGGTCTCGACCGGCCGGGTCTCGGTCGGTTTGGTGGTGTGTTCGACGGCGTTGGTGGCGAGTTCGCTGGTGAGGAGGGTGGCGTCGTCGCGCAGTGGGTGGTCGTCGCCGAGGATGTCGGCGACGAAGGCGCGGGCGCCTCTGACCTGGTCGGGGGTGGCGGGAAAGCGTTGGGAGATGACGGGCGTGTGGTTCGGCGTCGTCGACCAGCCGGGGATTCGGCCTGGCCATCGTCGCTCCCCGCCGTAGGTCAGTCCGACGCCGCGTACCGGGTCATGCCAGCGCAGCGGGCGCCTGCTCCCGACCGTGAAGAACACGTTGGGCAGCAGGTACGCCATCCGGACGACCAGGTCCTCCAACCCGCCCCGCTCGGGCGGCAGGACCTGAACGTTCTCGAACGTGTCCAGTACGCAGAGCGCCAGCACCGGGCTCTTCCGGCGGATCCGCTCCAGGTCCGCGCTCAGCAGGATCGGCAGGTAGCCGAGCATCCTGTCCGGATCCTCCTCCTGAAGGATCGGGCTGAACGCCGGTAGGTCACGCCGGAGCCGGCGCAGGGCGATCGACTGCCGTGCGGAGCCGCCGACCAGATCGAGAACCCGGTAGGCGGTCGTGACGGCACCGAGCCCCATGAACAGGCCGTCGACGCTTGAGGCGATCGCTCGGACAGGCGTAGCGAGTCGGCGGCGGCCCCGACCGAGGAGGACTTTCCGAGGAACCGGACCAGGGACTCGCCGGGGTGCTTGCGCTCCCAGTACGCCGAGAGCGCGATGTCGAAGGCGGGCCACGACCTGCCCAGACGTCCCAGCGCGGCGCGTACCCGGAGCAGTACCGTTTCGAAGCTCTGGCTCGACAGGTCCGCGAAGTCGATGACGGCGACCGCGCGGTCATCCGGGAGCCCGTCGAACTCGCCGCCCTGGGCGAGATCGGCGAGGTGACGGATCAGCGTGGACTTCCCGATGCCGCCCTCTCCGCTCAGTCCCATCACGTTCCGGGCGGGCCGCTGGAAATCCATCAGCCTCTCGACGGGCCATTCCTCGGCGAGGTGAGCGGCAATCCGCTGCTGAAACGCTCGGATGTACTCCTCCCGGTCGGTGAACACCCGTTTCGCGGTGAACGGCACCTCGGGTCCGAACGCAAAGAACTGGTCAAGGTCCACCCGGACAGAGGATCATCCGGTGGCCGGGAAAGTAAAGCTGACCTGGGGTTTCGGCACTCCCCAAAACCGGGCTGGGGGTTGTCGTGATCGCTCCTGGCGGCGCCGTACCGGTTTGTCAGAGCCTTCGGGCTTCTACTCCATCTCCAGTCGTAGTTTTTCCGGCCATATGATGTCGGGACGGATGATCTTCATCCCGTCAATGGTCTGTCCGAGGGGGAAACCCTCATCGCATGTCATGAAATAGCTGCACTTCGCGCGGAGTGCGGCTGCCAGGTGCAACGCGTCGGTCGCGCCGAAGGGCTTAGAGCCTTTTTCATGCTGCGATCCGTAAGCCTCACGGAGGCGAACAGCTTCACGGACAAGGTATCGATCTATGTCAACCCATATGGTGCCAGGGGCGATGAACCACGTTCGGAGCAGCTCGCGTACCTTCTCGGAACGTTCCCGGCGTAGGCGTGCGTTGCCGTTACACAGAACCTCGGCTTCGACCAGAGGAGAGGCAACCATCTCGGCCTCCCGGGTGAAGATTCCCTCGAACACCGCAGCGGCGCTGCGCCACCGCTCCTCACCCGTGCTCTTGTTGATGTCCTCATTGCGGATGATCAAGTCGAGGTACACGTTGGCGTCGGGATACACGCGGGGGAGGCTAGGCACGCCTCGCCTCCCGGATGTAGTCGTCGACGCTCTGACCGCCCAGCCAGTCCGGTGCGATCCCCAGCAGCTCCGCGACCGGTGCGGGTGTTGCCGGCTCTTCCGGGAGAGGCTCCAGGTGTTCAATATCGATCTTGACGACCTGTCCGTGGTCGTTGCGCCATACCGTCCCACGAGCCAGTACTCGTCTGCGCCACATGCTTTCGACGACGGCCTGCATCTCGGCGGGAAGCCGTCCAAGAACGGCCCGTCGCGTTGAGGGGTCGAACAGGCTCACCGAGGACACGCCCTTGTTCAGACGGCGCACGCTCATCTGGTCGATCCAGCCGGCTACCGACCCGAGGGAGACCTGCGTTCCGGTCATGGCGAGCCGGGCGTGCTCCCGGACCGGCTCGGACACCGGAAAATGAGGGCCGGCCGTGTCGTTGACCGTGGCGAGGGATACCTCCTGGACGCCGTTGCCGGGCTTCCCGATCTTCAACAGCCGCTCCACCGTGGTCGCGGTGTAGTACTGGGGAACCTCGGGAGTCTCCTGAAGCTGCTCCACCCCGGAGACCAGCGCGTCGATGGAGGCGAGCAGGGAAGCGGGGTCGCGGCGCGGAGTCTCCCTGGCGCTCAGACGTACGACGAGCTCATGGTCGTCGTGGCCGAGGTCCTGCACGACCCACGCGGGTCTGACGGTTTTCCGCTGGGCGAGGACATGGTCGATGTCGTTCAGCGCACGCTGGACCTGGGTGAGAGTGTCGGTGTACCGCGCGAGATCAATCCGTTCGCTCCCCTCGCGGAGGCGGATTTCCAACGCGTTGGCACTCATGGCCCCACCGTAACGGGACCGATGCGGCAGGACCATCAACCGGGGCCGTCGCTCGCGCCGCGTCATCGTCGATACCTCTGTGTTAGAAGGTCAGCACTCGGGGTGAACAACACGTGAGCATCATGGACCGTTCTCCAAGCCGGGGCGACCGCTTCTGCCGAAAGGGACTGACCTTGGGGCAGATTCGGGCTCTGCCCCAAGGTCGGTACATTCGGTCGGGAGCGCTCGTGCCAACCCCGACCGGCATCGCGATGTCGACCGATCAGGAGATCCGGCTACTCGCCGACGTCGCCGCACCGGCGCGCGCACGGCGTCTGATACCGGCCGCCGTCACTCGGTGAACGCCTCCCTCTTGAGCTGTCGGTTTGTCAGGTGAGTTCGAACCAGATGACGGTTGCTGTGGGGTCGCGGTGGAAGCCCCAGCGGGTGGCGAGGTCGTTGACGAGGAGGAGTCCTCGGCCGCCGGTGGCGTCCAGGTCGGAGTTCCTGACGCTGGGAATCTGCGCGGAGCCGGGGTCCTGGACGGTGATGATGACGCCGTGCGGGGTGAAGGCCACCGTGACGACGAACTCCCGTTGCGGGTCCCTCGGCTCGGGGGCGGCTGTTCCGGCGTCAGCCGATCGGGTGCCGGTTGGTTCGGTCTCGACCGGCCGGGTCTCGACCAGTCGAGTGTCGGTCGGCCCGCTGTCGGTCGGTTTGGTGGAGTGTTCGACGGCGTTGGTGGCCAGCTCGCTGGTTAGGAGCATGGCGTCGTCGCGGAGCGGGTGGTCGTCGCCGAGGATGTCGGCGACGAAGGCGCGGGCGTTTCTGACCTGGTCGGGGGTGGCCGGGAAGCGCTGGGAGATGACGGGGGTGTGGTTCGGCGTCGTTGACCAGCCGGGGATTCGGCCCGGGTAGGGCGGCCAGGTGGTGGCGGCCGGTGCGTCGGGGGCGTCGGTCGTCGTCCGGAATCGGTCAGTGAGCACTCCGGCGAGTGCGGACAGCAGTCGTGCGGTCATCTCGGTCACCTCCCTTGCCTCTCGTTGCCTGCGTTGTTTTCGGCGACCCCGAGGTCCTCGTCGGTTGTCTGGTGGGCTTGTTCGGGGTGGGGGTGGAAGTCCTCGATGTGCTGGATGCGGGCGGCGAGTTCGGCGGGGGTGTCGGCTTCGACGAGGCCGATGCGTTGCCGGTATCGGGTGGGGGAGAGTGCCCACCAGCGTCCGGTGGCGTGGCCGTACCAGGGACGCCAGTCGGGGAAGCGGAGCCTCAGGGTGCGCAGCGCGCGGGGGTCGTCGCCGGGTTCGTGCCGGAGGTGTTCCGCGTCCGCCTCTGCCTCGATGGGAGGTGCACTCATACCGTCACTCCCTTCCGGTGCGACTCGCGCCTGCCGGGCCGCATACCCGGCGGCGATTCACGCCCATACGGCGGGGAGGCAGGTCGCGCGTGGCGTCCCCGGCTGATGGGGGATTCCGTGAGGGGGTGGCTCGGCGGGCGCGGGGTCACGGTGGCCGGTGCGAGGGGCGCGGGTAGTCGGACGCACAGGCCGAGGCGACGCCGGGCCGTCATGCGGGTACGGACCTGGGCCGAGGTGGGCTGCTCCCACAGGTGCCCCGGCCGATGCGGCAGACTGACGGCGTCGTGCGCATACGGGGGATGACCGCACCAACGACAGCCGAGAGGCGAGGGCGGACGCTCGGCATGCCAACGGATACGGATGATCTTTATGGCTCTACTAGGGTTGAGCACAGTTTGCACCTCCGGTGTGCAGGCGAGGCTCTGCCAGGCGAAGCCACTCGCCTGGCAGAGCCGTTTTCTCTGGCGGTATCACCGGCCATGTCCGTGCCTTGGCTGGTGACGAAGGGTTTCCGTGTGAGGGGCGGTGCGTTTGTCAGGTGGGTTTGGTCACCTGCTTCGGCGCCCGATGTGCTTCACGGAGTTCGGCGTATCGGAACGCGGGACGCCCTGAACGGCTGCGCGCATGGACGGCATGCCCCTAACGGACGTTTCAGCCGATCTCCCACTCCGGCGATTCCGCCCGTCACGCCACACGACGGGTTCGCGCTGCACGAACAAGAGCATCGGTCCGTTGTGTTGATGCGCGTCCGTAGAGACCCAGCACCGCGGGCTTCCACTGGAGTCCGTTCGACAGCTGCTCCGACCGTCAGGTGACGGGAGTATCGGCCACTTCCACGCTCATCTCTCCTCACGGAAAGTGAAGTTATGAGTGCGGAGAGGTGTGGACATCAACGTCCTTGATACTTTGACGAGGAAGGGAGTCAAGAGAGTCAAGGCAGGTTACCGTGAGGCCATGACCTACTCAGACCCGACTGCGGAGAGTGTGGGAAAGCGCGTACGACGTGCGCGTAAGCGCCTGGGCATCACCCAGACCGAACTCGCCCGACGCGTCAGCCGAGCGCAGTCCTGGGTGTCCGGCGTCGAGAACGACAGCATCCCTCTTGACTCCATCGCGTTGATCAACACCGTTGCCCGAGTGTTGCGCGTGCACCCGAACGAACTCACCGCGCGCCCCTATCGGGGCGACACTCCCGCCGAGGATCGGGGACACTCTGCGATCCCCGAGATTCGCCGCCATCTGGAGCGCTACGACCTCGACCCCGAATGGGTCGGCGAAGTGCGGTCGCTGGACGCCCTCCGCGCCGCCGTCGAGCATGCCTGCTGGTTACGGCGAGAGGCCCGTTACACGGAACTGGCCGATGGGCTACCGGCTCTACTCTCCGAACTCCAGGCTGCGACTCATCTGTACACCGAGCCTGACCGGAGTACGGCGTTCGGGCTGCTCGCGTTCGTTTACCAGACGGCGGACTCGGTCACCTACAGCTTGGGATACGCCGATCTCTCTCTGATCGCCACCGGTCGAGTCCGTTGGGCCGCCGAACGCTCAGGGGATCGGTACCACGAGGTCGTATCCACATATCTGCGGATACGAAACTTGTGGTCCTCCAACTCGTGGAATGACGCGCTCACCGTGATCAACTCGGCCTGCGCGAGCATCGAGGACGAGTACGTCGCGGGTAAGCCTGAGGCTCTGGCCGTCTGGGGTGGCCTGCAACTGCGGGCCGCAGTCACCGCTGCCCGTAGGAACGACGCCGACGAGGCGTGGTCGCGGCATCGTCTCGCGGCCGAGGCGGTCACCCGGCTCGGTGCTCGACAGCGCACCAATTACTACGATCTATGCACCAACCAGCCCAACATCGACATTCATGGCGTCGCCGTTGCCGTCGAGCTCGGAGATGGGCCCAAGGCGGTAAGCCGGGGAGAAACGGTTCGGCTCCCGAAAGGCATGCAGTCCGGTCGCGTGGGACACCACCACCTTGACTACGCGCGAGGCCTACTGTGGTGCGGCAAGCGCGACGCCGCCCTGGCCGAACTTGAACGCGCCGAGAAAGCGGCACCTCAACTCGTCCGCAACCATCCAATGGCCCAGCAGGCTGTACGGACCTTGCTGGACCTGGAGCGGTACAGCTACCGGGAGCGGATCCGTCGGCTGGGAGTGCGGATGCACATCCTTTGAGACAGTTAATTGGTACGAGGAGAGGGTTATGGACCTGATCACTCCGGCGCTCGTCTGGCGCAAGAGCAGCCAGAGCGCTCAGCAGGACAACTGTGTGGAGACGGCAGAACTCCCCGACGGTGGCCGTGCCGTACGGGACAGTAAGGATCGGAACGGGCCGGTGCTGTGCTTCGCTGACACCGAATGGCAGATCTTCATCGGCGGTATCAAAAACGGATCCCTTAAGGTCTGATTTAGCCAGTGCTTCGGTCAGGTCCTCCAAAGCAACCAACCCATCGTTGCATGACCGGAGTTCACGGTCGTCTTGGAGCACCCTGCTCAAGGTGGCGCAGGAGTTCGCGAACATCTGCCAGGTCCAGGCCATAGTTGCCGACGGGTTCTTCGACAAGGTCTGCGAGCTGGCGCACCTCTGGGTCGTCCAGGATGCTGCCCATGAACTTCAGCTTTGCCTCAAGACGCAGCTGGACTACTTCGTCGATGGTGCCTTCTGCGACGAGAACGGTGACTTTGGTCTCCGTTTCAGGGGGCAAGCCCAAACGGTGGATGCGGTCAAGGCTTTGCAGGAACCGGCCGGCCATAAAGTCACGATCGATGTAGATTGCGTCGTGACAGACCTGGTGCAGGCTTATGCCTTCACCGAGGGTGGCTGGATTTGAGATCAGTACCATGCAGTCGGGATCTTCGCGAAATCGCCGGATCTCCTCGTCCCGGTCGGCTGTGCCGCCGTGGACGACGGCAGGGCAATGGGGGGAGAGAAGCTCGGCCAGGGTGGTGATGTTGCGCACGAAGGTCGTCCACACGATCGTCTTGCGGCCAGCTGCTGCGTTGGCGGCAACGATCTTAATGGCCTCCTCGAACTTGGGGGAGAGTTCGTAGCTGGGTAGGTCGCGCAGAAGCGCATAGAGAGAGTCTCCAGGTGTGGCCTCCAGTGGTGATGGCCCGTAGGCGAGCGGTTCGTACGGACTGCTGCCTTCGATCAGAAGCGCCGGGCTGGTTGCGGCCATGAGCAGGCGTAGCGCGGCCCGGCCGAGAGCTTCGATGTCGTCGCGGCATGCCTCAGCTCGTGCAGAGAAATTTCCCTTGAGTGCCTCATACACTTCCCGATGGATCGTCGGCAGACTGACATACCGGATTTTGGGCTCGAACGGCGGGAGGCCCAGTTCCCGCTTGGTGGTGCGGGTGAACAGCGGTCGCAGCACGGTGCTGGCATAGGCAAGGTCCCCGCCGCGTACGGCGTCAGAGACAACGCGTTTGCCGCGACCGGGCCAGACGAACGACAGCAGGTTCTCCAAGTCCCGAGCCCCGTTCGGAGCCGGAGTACCGGTGAGGATGAGCCGCCGAGCGGCGGCGGGCCCGAGTGCGAGACAGGCTGAACCGTAGGTTCCGTTGGCTCCAAGCTTCATGCGGTGGGCCTCATCGAGCACCAGCATCGATGGTGCATCACCCAGCCAAGATGCAAGTTTTGGGACAACCCGGGACAGGCGCTCATAGTTGACCAGCAGCACTTCGGTGCCGTAGTCGGGAGTGCGGCTCATTACAGCGGTGCGCGGAGGCGTGCAAAAGCAGAGCTGGCTTTCCGTCAGCCAGGCCTCGTAAGCGGACTTGGGGCCGACAACGAGGAGCCGCTTGGCCAGGCCCTGTTCGCGCATGGCGGCGTAGACGGCGAGTGAGACGCGGGTTTTGCCAGCACCGGGGACGCTGAAATTCGCGCCGTGGCCGAGCGATAGCAGCCGTGCGGCATCACGGAGCTGGAAAGGGGTGAGGTCTCCGATCCAGCTTTCACCAAGCAACGCCAGCACGTCGTCCGGCGCTATCGCGCCTTGGTTTACATCTGTGCCGCTGCGGAGTGTCTGCTCGGCCCGCTCGGCGTCGTCGAGGACGCCGTTGACGAGCTGGAGAAGCGCGTCTTCCCACTCGACGCCGTCGTGGTGCCAGGAGCCAAGCTCGATGAGGCGGTCGAGGAAGTCATCAAGGTCGAATTCCCCCACCAGCGGTCCACGCTGGCCGCCTGGGGCGATGCGTGAGGCGAGGGACGCGAAATCTTGCTCGTGCCCGGGTACGGTGCGCAGGACCACTCGGGTTCGCGAGACGTCGAATGCGATCCGCAGCGACGGCTCCGTTTGTGTCACCGTCACTGCTGCCTCCCCACAGCCTTCTTGAGCCATGTCAAGCCCTCTCCTGGGAGGGGCACGCTCTTGCCGGCCTCAATGGCAACGCGCTCCATGATGGTGCGCAGCTGTAGTAGGGCGTCGTCGAACGCGTCTTCGTCCAGACTCCCGTTGCCGCGGGCGAGGACGAGGTCGGTCACACACTGCTCCAGGTCCTTGCATGCGGCAGTGACGCGGTCGGGAGCAGCGAGACGCTTTTTGCGGAGTCGGCCGTCCTTGCCCGCGAACTCCAGCGCCTCTTCGAAGACATCGTGTACGCGCTCAAAGACATCGGCTGCTGCTTCCTTCTCCTTAGCAGTTGCGGCGGAGCCTGTCGCCTTGACAGCTTTGGCCCGCAAGAGGGAGTCAGTGAGCGCCTTGGCTGCAGTGACCCTCGCGCCGGCAGCTTGGACAGTGCGGCCAAGGCCAGGGATGGCTACAGCTGCGGTTTCCTGTGCGGGTGCGGGCCTGAATTCCGTGGGCAGTCGCTGATCCAGGAAACGCTCGTGGAAGTCGGGCTCGATGAACCGGACATCTGTCTTGGCGAACCCGAGCACGATGGCCGCGAGTCGTCCCTCTTTCATCAGGTCGGCCCGCTCCCGGTTACGCGCGGATTCGGTGTTGTATGTGCGGTAGAGCTCAAAGAACCTCTCCTTTGCGTCCTCAAAATCCATGAGCCGTAGCGAGGCAGTGCTGGTAGCACTGCGGTTGAGAAGATCCCGCAACTGGGCCAGGATCCACAGGTCACGGTCACATGCCGGTGTCGTGGTGTGGAAGTTCCGGGCGATTGCCGACAGAGGCTTGCCGAGCTTCACCTGCTCCTCCAGGGCGAGCAGATGGTTGATGTAGGAGTAGTCCCGTCGGGTATCCGGGCGCAACTGGAGGGAGAGCTCAACAGCGTGAATGTCGCTCCACGTGCAGCTCTCAGGCAGGACGCCGACCCGCATACTGGGCCGCCCGAGTTCTTTGAGGGCGGCGCGGCGGGTGTTGCCGTTAACGAGGATAGCGTCGCGGGTGATCAGCCCCGGTTCGTTCTGCTGGTACTCACGCAGGCTTTCTGTCAGCTCCTCGAAGGCCTTGTCGGTCATGGAGGGGTCGGCCGGCAATGCCTTCAGCAAGAAGTGGAGGTAATCCTGGCTCTCAGGGCTCCAAGGATCTTCGTCCAGTGCCCGGTCGCGAGCCGGGTCGTAGGCGCGCTGGGCGCGGATACGGTGCGTGCCGGGGTTGTAGCGCAGAACCTCGACTGGCATGTCAATGACCTCGACATGGGTTAGCTTTTCCCGCCATTCGACGGTCAGCGTCTCTGGGACCCCGCTCCCGTTGCGCAGCTCCTTCAGCCGCTGGGCCACAAGCCTGCGGTTGTCGGCAGCCTCGCGGGGCTGGCCGAAATCAATCGACATGTGAGTGCTCCTTCAAGTGGGTAAAAATGATTAGAAAGCCGGCAGGGGTGGCACCGGCAAACGGGTTTCGGTGCCCGCCCTGCGTGCGGCCTCGGAGAGCGAGGGCTACAGAAGCATGCCGCGGATCTCGGCGCGCGCCGCCGCTGGCAGAGTGCGGTAGACGCCCCAAAGCTTCTCGACCTCGTTGAAGCTACGAGCGTCCCGCTCTATCCAAGCGGACAGCATCTTGCGCTCGTATGCCGACAGCTGCGTCACTGCTACCTTAAGAGCGCTTAGATCACAGTTGGCGTCACGTCCGCCGACACGGCACCGGTTGCACTCAGTGACCAACTGCACTTCGGTGCCGCCACCGGGCAAATTGACCTGGCGCCGCGCGATGTCCAGATGAGAGGTGGCTCCGTAGTCGTCGGCGTACGCTTCACCGTTGCCGATGCCGCAGGTTCGGCACAGATAGTTGTCCTCCATCAGCACGGTACGGCGCTGTACGGCTCCCATGGATTCGGTCGCCTTGCGGCTTGCCATGCCGGGCTCCCACACTGGCAGCCCTTGCCGTACGAACCGGTGCTCTCTGGAATCGAGAGCTGGATCCTCCCGGTTGGTATCGATCTGCCACTCGTGGTCTCGCAACTCCCTCATACGGCGGTCAACCTGACTGACACCGTCGAACGCGGTTCGCAGCTGCTCCTTGGTAAACACGCTTCCGGTTCCGACCTCCTGCACTAACCACAGCGCCACGCGCTTCTTCGTGCCGAGTCCTTCGTCCGTCCAGGACGGTGTTGCCGTCATGCTCCTCGGATCCTCTCGTCTGCAACGCTATGACGGCCCTAGAGGCTGTCATCGAGCCGGTTTGACCAGCTCTTCTAGCGAAGCGCAAGTATCTGCATCACGGGAAGCTTTTCCTGTCCCTGCTGTGTCCCTTTTGTGCTGTGTCCCGACGTGTCCCTCTGGCGCGACAGAACCCCTCAAACTGTCACAGGCATCCGCCAAGATGGAACTGATACCCCAAAGGGACTTTAAGGAGTTGTTTGTGCCTCCACGTGGGCGAATGAAGCCCCTTCCATCCTCCCTTTTACCGGCACAGCGCGAACTTGCCCAGGTGGTGCGTACTCTGCTGCACGACGCGGGCGGGTCATTGCGCAGCATCGAGAAGCAGATTCACAGCTCCCGCTCCGTTCTCCACCGGCTCGCGTCGGGGCAGGTACAGAATCCCGACCTGGAGACGGTCTTCAAACTCCGCCGACTCGCGGAGCATAAGAAACCTGTTGGGACTGTGACCGAGAAGGACCTGCGAAACCTCATACAGCGAGTCTCGGACGAGAACCTGTGTGCCGCCGAAGGGCCGGCCGGGCATGCTGTTGCGCGCGCGGATGATGGGGCATCGGCGGCAACGGCAACCGGGATCGGTACTCCAGCCGTTGCGCCGGTCCCGGCCGCCGACGGGGACCGGCGCAACGGCGTGACGGCGGACGCGCTTTGGCCGGTTGACGAACTGGCGCTGCATCTAGACAGCGGCCGTTACGAGCATGCCGTTGGAATGTTGGACTATGCCGGCGGCAAGGCACCTGCGGTAGAGGCCGCCGCCGCGATTCAGGCGTGCCGGGGGCGAGGGCTTACTGAGGCCACGGATACGCTCCTCCGGAAGGTTGGTAGTAGGCCCGAAAAGGTCGTCTTAGCAGTAGTCAGCCATCTGATGGACCTCGGCAATGTCCCGGATGCCCGGGCAGTGGCACGAATCCGCTGCAGCGCTCAGGATGCATGAGCACTCCCGTTGCGAGCTTCCCCTCGCAGAAGGGACACGGTGCTGGAGGCCGAGGTTGCTCTGACGGCGCTGGTGGCTGAGTTAGTTGGAGTTGAAGCATCCCAGGATGGCGGCCTCACTGTGTGAGGTTGAGGGTATGGACGAGACGCTGACTGTCTTGCGGCTGGGCATGCCGTCGATGCTGACGTGTACGCTGCGCTCGACCAATCCGATCGAGCCGATGGTCTCGATCTGCTGTGACCATGCCGTCAACGTCAAGAGCTGGAAGAACGGGCAGACGGCGCTGCGATGGTGCGCGGCCGGCATGGCCGAGGCAGTCAAGTAGTTCCAGCGGGGCGACGCTTCCTGTACCTTCCTAAGCTCCAAGCTGCTCTGGCACGGCATGTTGCCCCCAGGAGACCGCCTCGGCCTGCTAACAACGAGCACATTGCCTGCCTACGGGGCTGTCCTTCAAGTTCCACGAACCGTGGGACATCCTCCTGCGAGATGCTCCTCCCCGATTGCGAAGTCGTTACCTGTTCACGCTACTCTCGCTCGCATGTTCGGTACCGGGATTCACAGCTGCAACTACCGCCGCTACGGCCGTGGCCAGCGCTTCGTGCTCCCAAAGCCGGATCACACGCCAGCCCGCAGCCTCAAGCGCCGAGTTCACGAGTTGGTCACGCTTCATGTTCCGGCGGAGCTTGGGCGTCCAGTACCACTCGTTAGTGGTCGGCTGCCGGCCATGTTCGGGACATACGTGCCAAAAGCAGCCGTCGACGAATACCACGATCTTCTTGGCGGTGAAGACGATGTCAGGCCTAACCCTCACCTCGCCAAGATCCAGCCGGAAATCCTTGCGATAGCGAAGGCCCATCCGGTGCAGTGCACGACGCAGCGCCACCTCCGGCTTGGTGTTCGAGCGCCGGTTCGCCTGCATGTTGCGCGACCGGCCCGGGTTCAGCGGCGCCGGGTAGAGACCACGTTCATGGGCCTGCTTCCTGGCTTGCGCTCTCTTGCTCTCTTCCATATTTGTCCCATTGAGCGTACGGCCGACGATCTCCTCCGTGAAGATACAGCCGTTAGCTGGCCTACCGCTTCCTCAGGACTACGAAAGGGATCCTTGTGACCGAGAACCACCTTCGCGTCACCGAGATTTTCGCCGACGCTGGCGGGCAGGTCCCTGGGCCGGAGGAAGCAGCGGGCGAGCTCACAGTTGCGGATACTGAATCAAGAGTGTCGCCATTAGAACGCGAGGATATGCTCGAGGTTGTCGAGATTTGCGCCGGCGCTGGAGGGCAGTCGCTCGGGCTGGAGCGCGCAGGATTCCGGCATGTGCTTGCAGTGGAACTTGACGGACAAGCTGCCGAGACGCTCCGCCACAATCTTGTAAAGGTCCTTGGGTACGACGAGAAGGAAGCCGCCGACACCGTCAAAGTCGGTGATGTTGCCTCTGAGATCTGGGACCCGGATGAATATCTTGGTGTCGATTTGCTCGCTGGAGGTGTGCCATGCCCTCCTTTTAGCATTGCAGGCAAGCAGCTGGGAGCCACTGACGAGCGGGACTTGTTCGCCTGGGCTGTAAAGCTTTGCGGTCGAATCAAGCCGAAAGCGCTTCTGCTTGAGAACGTTAAAGGTTTGAGCGGCAGCCGGTTTACAGCATATCGGCAGCGCGTACTCGACCAGCTGAGGGAGTATGGCTACATAACCGAGTGGAAGCTACTGAAAGCGGATCGCTATGGGGTTTCTCAGCTCCGGCCTAGATTTGTACTGATCGCGCTCAGGCCTGAATACGCGGAATACTTCGAATGGCCTGAGCCGCATGCAGAACCACCCCCCACAGTTGGTGAGTTGCTCAAGGATTTAATGGGGAAGGGCGATTGGTCCGAGGAGAAACTTGACGAATGGGTTCGGCAAGCAAACAAGATAGCCCCAACCATTGTCGGGGGCTCCAAGAAGCATGGGGGAGCTGACCTCGGTCCTTCGCGGGCTAAAGCCGCGTGGGAGGCGATGGGGGTTGACGCCAAGGGGGTAGCAGACGACCCTCCTGGCCCCACCAACCCGCGGGTGAAGGGTGTAAAGCACCCAATGCTTACCGTGGATATGGTTGCGCGCATTCAGGGTTGGTACGGCGAGGAGTTCGCTGAGTGGGAGTTTCAGGGAAAGAAGACCTCGAAGTACCGGCAAATCGGCAACGCCTTCCCGCCTCCGGTTGCGAAGGCCCTTGGCGTAGCGATTATAAAAGCTCTGCGGAAAGAAGGCGACCGGCGCATCCTGGTCGAGGAGACCAGCGCTGCCCTGGATCCTGTTTATAAGGTTCTGCTTGGCAGTAGTCGGGCGTTGACGGTTGAGCAGATCGTGGAACGACTAGCTGGTACGGAGGAGCCATTGGAGCAGCCAGAGGTGGAGCGGCACCTGAACCACCTCGGCCGTGATTTCGAGCTGATAGCAACTGAGCGCTCCAACGGCGATGTCGCATACAAGCTCGGTGATTTCAAGGCGTTCCTTGGGCAGGAGGGTCATCAGCGGCATGACCTGTTCAACAAAAACAGATCAAAGATCAGTTAACGCAACAGCTCGATGTCCCATTTCGACCAATTTCCTGCTAGAGGTTCGTATAGCGACAGGTCTGTGTGGCTTGTCCTGTAAGATCTTTTGAGTGACCGCCCCCTTCGCGAAGCAACTCCTGGGCTGGCTGCTGAACAAGAAGAAGCAGCTCCTCGTTCCTAACTCTGCTGACACCGACAGCGATCAGTCTGTTGCGCTGGCTGGGGAGGTTCTCAGCCAGCTTGGGGTTCAGGCAGGGGTTCCTACGGATGTTCCCGGTAATCCTGGTCTCGTTCTGGAAACCTTAGTTGAATCCGACATCGCTGTCCGGCTTGCAGAGCACTGGGCTGACAGGGCTTGGGTTGTCAAACGTGGCAGGATCGTCACTAACTTCGCTCAGTATGAACACCTTCGTGTAGTTGATAGCCTTGTGAAGGATGATCCAACACTTGCTGTCACCATTGGCCGTGACTATCTGATCAAGCCTGATGTTACGGTGGGCATTGCTGATCCGAGCGGAGGTTCGCCGTTCCTTCACGCCGCGATTTCCTGCAAGTGGACAATCCGATCTGACCGCGTACAGAATATTCGCCACGAATTCAATCAGATGATCCGGCACAGGCGTGGACGCCAGCCTCATCTCGTCACGGTGACGGCTGAGCCGCTTCCAAGTCGTCTCCAAGCCATTGCCCGCGGTACTGGTGAAGTCGATGCCGTTTACCACATCGCTTATGACGCACTTTCCTCTGCGGTTCAGAACGTCGGTAACCAGGTCCAGCAAGCAGCATGGAACGAATGTACTCAGCAAGGTCGTGTGCTCAACTACGCCACCCTCGTGCCCACACTCTCTACTTGGTAAATGCGCTGCACAGCATTTCTTGTCAGCGTTAGCGTGGACCGCCTAATTTTTCGGGAAGAACTGGCTTCCCTCTAGCTCTTTGGTCAGGACGATAATCGGTTCGTCGCCGAGCCGAGCTAGGGTAACCGTGCACTCATGGAACTCAGGTGAGTGAGGTGCGGTTTTTCCTTCCAATCGACAAACGATCAACTCAGGTTGGATTTCTGTCCTGCGCAGGGAAGGGCATGAAATGAGGGACGTAATGACGCCAAGTGTCAATGAATCCTGTGGTTCGACACGATAGATAATAGTCGGGAAGCAGTAAATTCAACCAGCTTTGAACCAAAAAATGTGTGAAGAGATATGTCGCTTCAGGGAGGACGATCAATGAACGTATTTCATCCCGATTCGCGGGCCTGGAGAACACAGATGGCTTTGATGAGCTGACCTGCGCGAAGGGGACAACAGCGTAGTTTCCGCAGGATGCGCCAGGTCTTCAGCACCGCATTGGCGCGCTCGCCAGGGCCCCGGAGCTTGGCGTGGGCGGAGTTGGCCGCCTTCTGCGAGGCAGGCTTCTTCCTCCCTTTGTACGGCACCAGCACCCGCTGACCAGCGCCGATGTAGGTCTTATCGGCAAGGGTGATCAGTCCGGCGCTCTCCAGACGCCGGATGATGCCCCAGATCCGCGCCGCCGTCAGGTCGTGCACCGCCCCTGGAAGGGAGCCCGACGTCCACAGCGGTGTGCCGTCCGGAGCGGCGACGATCTGGACGTTCATGCCGTGATGATGGTGTTTGCCGGAGTAGTACGGCCGATCGGCGGCGACCCGGTCGATCGGGATGAGCGTGCCGTCCAAAACGACGAAGGCGTATCCGGCGCGCTTGGCCGCGCGCAGCGCCTGATCCAGCGTGGGCGAACGCCGCGCGAGCAGGGCCACGGCCTCGTGAACGTAGCGCCAGGCCGTGGCCGCCCCGACGCCGAATCCGGCCGCGACCTCGGCGAACGTCTCTCCCTTGCGCGGGTGGACCAGGACCAGCAGGGTCTGCTGCCCGGGGTTGAGTCGGCGCCAGGTCGAACCGATCGAGGTTCGATGACGGCGGATCACCCCGGCAAGGTAGGTCAGGGTCCGACGTGACAAGGGCAGCGCAGCACGATAGAACAGCAACTCGAAGCCTCTGGTTACAGGTTGATCTTGGTCGACAACCCTTATACCAGGGGCTTCTCTACGTCAGGGCCGAACCCAGCGGCCCACAGCGAGCTCACGACCTGCGACACCAGGTTGAAATCAGCTCAATGCATGAAAGATCTCTTCCGAAGTGAGGGATCCGCTTTTAAAGTCGGCCAACAGGTCGAACAATGCGGCGGCATGAACCACCGGTTTGGGCGGAAGTCCCGCTGTCGTGGAGTTCTTCGGTGGCCTCGCGCAGTTCGTCATCCTGTCGCCAGCTTTGGCTTGCCACGCTGGGTAATTGCTCGGGATCGAAGGCCGGGCGAGACCACTGGCTCATCTCCTCGGCCAGTTCGGAGCACAGCCCGTGGTCCTGTGCTAGCGCATGCCTGAGTAGGGCGAGTGTCCAACTAGCCCTGCGGACTTGTCGGTTCAGCTCCAATAACCGCAAATATGTCGTAGTCGTTGATTACGGTTCTATCGGACAGGCTGATCACTCCGACCCACCCCACCCCCGGGAGGCGGCACATGGCGGTGACAACTTCGCAGGACGTCCTCAAGCTCTTCAAGGTCACAAGCCTCGCAGAGGCGGTGTTTCAGCGCTGGATATCCGACACGAGTAAGGCAGAGGTTGTCCCGCACGTAATGGAACATCGCACATCGGTCGTCTACGACCTGACGCCGGCCAGTGTAGAGAGTGTCTGCAGGGCGACAGCTCATGCTCTTGGAAACGTAAAACGTGTGGTAGCTGAACGCGAGAGGGCCATCGTTGACTGGCACCCGCCGTTTGCCTTCACTCACACGCTCCACTATGCGCTGGAGACGTTGGGACACCTGCCAACCTGGCAAGAGTTCTCTGTCTTCGCTCGTGATGATGCCAAGGGCCACCACATGCTATGGGGCCCGGCGATCAGGGTAGCCAGCGACGTACATCATGCGTGGGGCGGGCCGAGTTGGGATGACGCTTGGGACGGAGTCCGCTGGCGGGTGGGAAACGCCTACTACTCCTTCTTGCGGGAGATCTACGTTGTCGCCCACCTGCGTGCTAGCGGCTTGGATGTTCGGGTCCATCCGCTCGCGGACGCTCTGTTCCGTGTCGACTTCTGGTCTGGTCGCACGGCATGCAGCCTTTTGATCAAGAATGCCAAGTTCAAGGAGGGCGACCAGGGCCGAAAAATTCCGACCGATCGGATCTTGGAAGGAGCCGAGCCGGGGTTCCGCTTCCACAAGATTCAGCTCGAACCGGCAACTGAGTTCGGTGTTGTCCGTCTGCCCAGCTCGGAGGACATCCATCGAGTCGCGGATGTCCTCCGAGCATCACCATGATGTCGAACAGTGCGGCGGCCTGAACCGCTGATTCGGACGGAAGCCCGCCGTCGTGGAGTTCTGAGACCGCCTCGCGTGGCTCGTCGCCCCATCGCCAACTGCGGTCGGCCACGCCGGGGAAGTGCTCAGGGTTGGCGGCCGGATGAGACCATCGGTGTTCATCTCCTCGGCCAGTGCAGAGGATGACCCATGCTCCTGGGCCGACGCGTGCCCGAGTAGGGCGAGTGTCCGGTCGGCCTTGTGGGTCGGCGTCGGCGCTGATGCTTGGCCGAGGTCTTCACCCAGCACGACGGTGCGGAGCTTCTGCGCTGGGAGTAGCGCGGTGGTGTCGGTGCACGGCCTCATGCATTGTTGCGCGTGCGGGATAGCCGCTGATCACGAACAGCCTGGTTGTCGAACACCAAGTGATCTCCAACCATGTGGAGTTTGATGAATTATGCAGTTGGCGACCTTGAGGGCGACATGTGCATATTTGACTGAATCCGGTATCCCTTGCCGGAAAATCTGACAGATATAAACACGTCTTGTGCGTGAATGGTCTCAGGTGATCCGCTATGTTTGCGAGCTTGGCTATCGCCTGTTTTTTGTTTCATGATCTTTATGTGAGGTAGCGACATCTTTGCCTTCGGCCAGCTCACCCGAGCAAACGGAATCGACCCCCGTGGTTTGACCTATGCCGTGATCGATCTGGAGACAACGGGGCTTAACCCTGCACGCGGCTCGCGGATCTGTGAGGTAGGCATCGTTCGGATGCGCGGGGACGGCGTGGTCCTTGACGAATACTCCACACTCGTCGACCCCGGTATGCGAATCACCAACGACGAGTATCACGGCATTACGAACGCCGACGTCAAAGGTGCCCCGACCTTCGAGCAGGTCGCCGGCGACGTACTTGCTTATATCAGCGGAACGATCGTCGTCGGCCACAACCTGGAATTCGAAGACAAGTTCCTCACAGCCGAGTTCGGTCGCCTCGGGATCAACCTTCCCGCGATCCCGGGCCTGTGCACGCTGGTGATGTCTCGAATGCATCTTGACCTGTACGGCTACCGCCTCGATGAGATTGCCAACCTGGTCACCGGTGAGTGGCCCCGCGCCGCACACTCCGCGCTTGGCGACGCTCGAACGTTGGCATTGACTCTGTCGAAGTTCATCTCTGAGGCGCCGCAGCGTCTCGCCTGGGCCGGTGGGGCGCCGGTTCCTCTGCCGCCGTATCCCCGAACTGGATTTATCGCCCCTCGCGCCGCAGGACTACGAAGGGGTACGGAGGGTTGGCTGGCCACGCTGACCGCTCGTTTACCTCTCATGGCGCAATCACCCATGCCTCGCCCGCAGGGGGTGGCGGAATACCAGGCCATGCTTGGTCACGCGCTCGCCGACGGTCGCATCGTGGGAGAGGAGGCCGGACAGCTCGCGGTGCTCGCGGCACGGGCGGGCCTGACCCAGACAACCGCGCGTCAAGTACATGAACACTTCCTCGCCACCGTACGCGCCCGAGCCGAGGCAGACGGGATAGTGACCCCCGTTGAACTCAAGGAGCTCCAGCGCGCGGCGAAGGAACTCGCAGCCTCTCACTTGATCAGCGACCTGGAGGAGGTCGCCAGGGCCGACCGGGCGAAGAAGAACGGACCGCTCAAGGGGTGGCGCCTTCTGCCGGTGGGGGACGCCTCCGGCGAGGTTATGGACTTCGCGGTCACAAACGGAGCCACAGCCGCGGTCAACGTGACCAAGACCGTTCGTTTGGTGATCGCTGCCGATGCGGCTGACGATCCGCGTGTGATGAAGGCGCTGGCCGAGGGAATCCGGGTGGTCACTCCAGAACAGGCGCTGGAGATTCTGCAGGCTGAGATCAGTGCCAAGCGTGGGGGGTTGTTCGCCAACTCCGAGGGACAGGTGCTGTCGGAGCAGTTGACGGCCGAACGTGAGCAGCAAGCCCGAGCGGGACGCCCGGAGTGGCATGAGGCTTGGCGTCGACGGGAGCTGAGCCCTGCCGATTACAGGAAGGAGTTCGTCGAGCGCCACACCGAGTGGGACAGGACTCCGAGGGGTGAGCGTGTCGCTCACGTTTCTGTACAGCCGCAGCCCTCTCCTCGTGCCCAACGCGCAAACAAGACGGCGGCTAAGCAGGGTGGCTGCGCAGGCGTCCTGCTTGTCGTCGGAGGAGTCGGTGCAGTACTTGCCGAAGTCCTACGTCAGATCGTCGTCTAAACGGCGCGGCTTTCGGCCAGAGGTGTGATTAAGACCCACCCGATCTCCGGTCGGCAACCAGAAGTCGTTGCCGGGCAGTGCGATCCTGGACGCTTGGAGCCGAGAAAGCCGCCGGCCCTGCTCGTTGGCGACATGGTCAGACTTCGTCGTGCAGGCTGATGGTGAATGCCAGGCCGTCGCCGTAGTCGAGGTTCAGCTGCAGATGGGACTTCATTGCTTCGAAGTCGCTGAAATCGACGACGTCGCGGCTGTAACGGAACAGCGAGAACACCGCCGACCTGTCATGCCGTACGTCGCGGGCGAGGGTGCGAGCCGCGGCGAGCACGGCCAACAGACGGCCTCCTCATCCTGGGGTATGCCGGTGCGAGTGGTGTCCTCGTCGGTCCATGCCACGGCGTCGGCCCACGCGGCGGCTGTGAACGTGACGGGGAGGTGGCCGAGTTCGGTGCGGAGCGCCTGGGGGACTTCGACGAGGGCGCCGTTAGCGATGGCGTCGGCGCGGTTTCGGCGCCCGGCGAACTGCGGGTCATCTTACGCCGGAGTGATGCACTCGATGCGGACGCCGTTCAGGATGACGTCCTGTGCGGCGTCCCGAGCACGGCCGGTGTTTCGGGCGATCGTGTATGACGTCCCCCAGGAGCCCTGAACGGTGCTGCGGACAGTCCATCCGGGGCCACGGTGCCGAGTTTCCGTGCCGTGGTAGGTGACGGTGCTGCCGGTCGGCGCGTACGCCTCGTGGGGGATAACCGAGACGACGATAGCGCTGCTGAAAGCAGCGCTGAGCAGTTCACCTTCTGCGCACATGCCGTCTTGGCCGATGCGACAGGAATAGCAGAAGCGAACGTGATGGCCCAGTTCGGACTGGGCGATGTCTGCGGCGGTCCGGGCGGTGATGGCTGCGGCGCGTGGATCGGTTGTCGCGGATTCATCTGGGATGACCTGGATCTCGTTGCTGGTCATGTGGCTCTCTCCCTAACATCGTCTGGCTATGCAGACGATGTTAGGGAGAGAGCTGAAACTTTGTCTGAGAGAACGGACAAAGAAAAAGGGTCTCGTTCAAAGACGAGACCTGGCGACTGCCTTTTCGGCTTCGGCCCTCCACCTGCGCCCTGCCCCGGTCGGTCGGCCTCCCAGGCACGCCACTCCGCTTCCCGCTCCGGCAGCCAGCCCTTCACCGCCAGCCTGCCCTCCCCGATCTCCGCGTCCGGCTTTGGATACGGATGCGTCTCCGCGTACCGGTCCAGCCACTTCGTTATCGTGCCCGGCGACACCTCGAACCACGCCGCGACACCGGCCACACCCACATAGCGGACTACCGCCAACCCCTCACTCCGCTGTCCACTCACGCGGACAAAGTAACCCAAGGGTGGCCGCCCATCGACCGTCCCACTCGGTAATGGCCGAGTGCATGTCGCCGCTGGTGGTCAGAGGTCATGAGATAGTGACCGTACGTGATCAGGGTTGTGATTCCGTAATCGGCCAGGCATGACCACTCTTCCCGTCAGCATGATTCTCGATCCGGTGGCCACGATTGGGACCATGCGGGCTACGGGCCCGTCAGTCGTCCCGAGACGTGGATTTCCGTTGTGAAGTGCAGCCAGTGGTGCCGACGACCCCAGGGAGAGCCACCATGAAACCCCAGTGGAATGACCTCCCCAGCAACGTACGCGCCACCGTCGAGCGGCAGGTCGGCCAGGTCCTCAAATCCGACTCCGTAACCAAAGGGCTCATGCCAGGGATCACTGCCCGCCTGTACACCGATGACTACAGGATCGTCTTCCTCAAGGCCATCCCCACCGCCAACCCGGCCGCGACCCTGTACGAGCGCGAACGACGAGCCGGTGCCGTACTGCCACCCGGCCTGCCCGCACCCCGCCTGCGCTGGAGCGGCGAAGTGGACGGGTGGATCGTGCTGCTGTACGAGTACGTCAACGGTCGGGACGCCGACCTGTCGCCCGGTTCGCCGGATGTGCCGCTCGTGCTGGATACCCTGGTCGTCCTGAACGAGGCGCTCACCCCGTGCCCCGACGGGCTTCCGGAGGTCGCGGTGAACATCGCGGGACTCCAGGCCAAGGCCGCGAGCCTGCTCGCCGGGGAGCTGCCGGACCGGAGCATGTACGAGAAGGCGCTCACCACGTTCAGCCTCGACGCGCTGAAGGGGGACACCCTTCTCCACTACGACCTGCACCCCGGCAACTTCCGGATCGACGACGGGCGAGCGTACGTCATCGACTGGGCGTTCGCGGCGCGCGGTGCCGCGTGGGGGGACGCGGTCATGCTCGCTCCTCGTCTCATCGAGGCGGGCCATACCCCGGAGCAGGCCGAGGCGCTTTTGGCCCGCGTACCGGCCTGGCGGTCCGCACCCGCGGACGCGGTCACCGGCCTGGCCGCGCTGTGGACACTGTTTCGCCGGTACAAGGCGCGGTTCGGCCCAGTGGAAGGGCGCGATTTCCGTACGCGGGCAGCCGACGCCGGGCGAGCATGGGTGCACCATCGCTCCACCTGACCGGCCGCGTCAAGCACCGGTCCCGAACCCTCCTCAGAGGCCGGCGCGACAGAACGCCCTGTTCCGGCGGGGACTCGACCTCTCTCCCGGACCGCGCGACCGCGGTAGCCGGTCAACACGGCAGAACAGCGTGGTGGCGGCTACCGCGGCCGAGAAGCGTGGCAGGCGTCAGACGCGCGCACCCGCCTCGGTGGTGTCGAGAAGGGCGAACCGCTGGGCGAACGCGGACATCTCCTCGCGTTGCCGTTCCGGTTCGGTGGCGGTGGCACTCACGACGATGCGGGTCACGCCTTGCGCGGCGAACGCCTCGACCTGTTCGGCGGTCATGTCGATCGCCCCTGATCGCGTGTACTCCAGCGTTTCCGGGCTGCGGCCCGCCTCGGTGGCGGCGGCCCGGGCGAGGTCCATCTGGAGGGCGCGTTCGTCCGGGGTGAGCGCGCCACCCGGGAAGTAGCCGTCGCCGCGTCGTCCGGCGCGGCGTGCGGCCGCCCGGCTCGATCCGCCGACGTGGATCGGCAGGTGGGTGACCCCGTATGGCTTCGGAAACTGGCACAGCTTGTCGAAGGAGAAAAACTCCCCGTCGAAGTCGACCCCCTCTTCGCCGCCGGCCCAGAGCAGCCGCATCACGTCGATCGCCTCGTCGGCGCGACGCCCACGGGTGCCGAAGTCGACGCCCGTCGCCCTGGCCTCACCGGGCAGGGTGCCGAGCCCCACGGTCAGCAGCCGCATCCGCCCCTTGGACAGCACGTCGATGGTCGCCAGGCGCTTGGCGAGGATCACCGGATGGTGGTACGGCAGCAGCAGCACACCCGTCCCGAGCAGGATTCGTCGCGTGGCCGCGGCGACGAAGCTCAGGCAATCGAGCGGATCGAAGTACGGTAGCGACGGCGGGAACTCGAAGTGCCCGACCGCCGCACCGGGGTACAGCGCGATGTGCTCGGGCAGATACAGCGCCTCGAAGCCGCAGTCCTCGGCGTGCCGGGCGTAGGCCACGATCGTGTCGGGGTCGACGCCGTGGTAGGGCGTGCTGTAGCTGACTGCGAACTTCATCGTCGTTCCTTCGGTCGGCCGGTCGGTGCGATGGATGGGCGGTCGCAGATCGGTATGGCCGGTACCGAGGCGGCGTCATGGCCTCACCATGCGTCGACGACGTCCCCACCCGTCTGTCGCGGCCACACTAGAACCCTGTCACCGGCGTCAAGGCAAGGCAGAGCGAGCATGGACGCATCATTGCTCCACCTGACCGGCCGGACACGTCGATCGAAGCCGCCACCGGTCTGCCGATCGTCGCGGCTCTCGCCGATCTACTCCTGGAGGAACGACCGTGACCGTTCATGGCACGTTCGCTCTGGTGACAGGGCGGCAGCGAGCTCTTGGAGAGAATTCACTCGCTTTCTGCCGAGTGGCTGCGAAGACTCGTAGGTGCAGAACCTTGACGCCATGTGCCCCGTCACTCGTTGTCGGGATTGCTAGCCATCTGTAGCAATCTCAGGGAAGGATCATGCACATGCGTCTGCGGTTCCTTGGCACGTCCTCCGAGAACGGTGACTGTCCCGCTGCCTACGAGACCTCCGGTGGCACGGTGGCCATCCAGGGCAAGCTCATCCTGGACCCCAGGCGCTCGGCGACGCCGTCAACCTCGGGCCGGGAGAGGCTATCGTCGAGATCCCCCGCGAGATGCTCACGTTCATTCCGAAGGAGTAGCAAGGGTGACGGAACTCGTCAGAGGTGACCGCTTCCAGGAGTTGTTCGCCTCGTTCCGGTCCACCGCACAGCGTCTGGAGACGCGCGACCGCTACAACTCGCCGGTCGAGCAGGAGCCGTTGCGGCGGTTCCTGGAGGGGAGTCCCGATCCGGAGTGGGCGGACAGGCCGTGGCTTCACGCGGTCCGTCAGGCGGTGATGGAAGAGCGATACTTCCAGAGGGTCCGGGTCGTCTCCATCCCGCTGTCGGATTACGCCCGCTTCGGATTGCACGGAGCCATGGCCGACAACGCGGCGGGGGAGGACATCCGATACCTGGATCGCGACACCGCGCTCAGGGCGGGTGTCCCTCAGCTCGACGTGTGGTGCTTCGACCGCTCCCTGTCCGCGGTCCTGCACTTCGACGAAGAGGACGGGTCGATGCTGGGCGCCGAGCTGATCGATGATCCCGACATCGTGGCCGAACACCGCGGATGGTTCGATCTCGCCCGGAAACTGTCGGTCTCCCACGAGGAATTCGTGAAGCGTGTCGAGTGACATCCGCGGGCATGCGGCCGTCGGCGGTGAGGCTGGGTGGCGGTGCGGAGGTCGCCCTGCTGGACGTGGCGACCGGTTCGCAGGCCACCACCCGGCCAGAGGCGGGTGGGTGGGCGGTTGAGTTGGGCGCGGACCGACCGTGTACTCCACGTCGGCTGCGGGACAGGATCCCCTTGGCTCTGTAGGTGAATTCAAGAGCCGAATGTCGGTCAGTGGCTCTGTGGCGCTCGGTGGGGGAGCCGTGTCAGCGAATTCCAGAGCTACCTGAGGGTTAGCGGTGCGAGTATCGAGGCGTTACTCCATGTGAGGAGACGCTGGTGATACACCCCCAGTCCAAGGTGGAGGTATTCGCGGCGATTCGCCGGGATTCTCGTACGGGGCTGTTCCGATCTGCGAGGGAATCAGCGGCGCGGGATGGCACTGGGGCTGGAAGCCCTCGTGAAGTTCATGTCCATCCAGTGCCGCCAGTTCGAGCCGTTGTCAGTGCGCTCCCATTCGGCCGTCATGGAGTCGCCGTCTTCGGCGATCACCAGCGTCGCCCGCTCTGTCTCACCGGCGAACGTCCAGACACCCTCGTCGTCGACGCTTGCCCGCATGGTGACGAAGTTGCCGTGCTTGTCGAAGGAGCGCATGGGGTAGGTCCGGCTCGCTGGATCGTAGGGTCCGATCATCTCGATGACCTCGATGTGCTCCTCATTCATGCGCACGTCCACACGGTGAATGAGGAAGTGCTCGCCCGCCAGCCACTCGTAGGTGTCCGACCCGGCGATGCGGATCGCCGGGTCGATCGCGGTGGCCGCTATACGCCCCTGCGAACGCCAACGGCCAACCAGCGCATTCAGGCGCTGGTTCTCCGATCGCGGGGCACGGGTGTTGTCGTCTCCTGACATGGCGGATCCTCGTCGTCGATGGTGTGTAAGATGTTGCTTAAACACTTACACGCTGTCCCGGCGGTGCGCAAAACGAAGGCGGTGGACCATGGACGAGGCGCTTCGCGCGGTGGCGGACCCGACCCGCCGCGCCATCCTCGTCCTGGTGCGGGATCGCGAGGTATCGGCAGGCGAGATCGCCGAGCGCTTTCCCGATATCAGTCGCCCTGCGGTATCCCAGCATCTGCGAACGCTGACAGCAGCCCGCCTCGTCGACGTCCGCCGCGCAGGCAATCGCCGCTTCTATCGGCTACGTCCGGAAGGGCTGGCCGAGGCGGTGACGTTCCTGGAGACGATGTGGTCCACCTCGCTCAGCCACCTCCAGTACGAAGCCGAGCAAGAAGAACGCGCGCACACTGGTGCCCAGGACGTGAAGGGATCGTTGTGAGCAGGACGATTGAGCAGACGTTGCACATCCGTGCGCGTCCCGAGACGATCTGGCGGTTCTTCACCGACCCGGCGCGCCTGGCGCGATGGTGGGGAACGGCCAAGCTGGACGTCCGCCCCGGTGGCGCCTTGCAGGTTGCGATGCACGAGGGCCCACGCCCGGTGATGCGCGGACGGTTCGTGGAGTTCGTGCCGTACGAGCGTCTCGTCTTCACCTTCGGATGGGAGGCCACACCGGGAGCGCCCGACATGGCACCAGAGGCATCCCGAGTCGAAATCACCCTGACCCCGGACGGTGATGGCACCGAGCTCACCCTGCGCCACAGTGGTCTGCCGGCCCTGCTCGAAGAGGAGACCAGCGATGGCTGGGCGCACCTGCTCCATCGTCTGAGCGAAACGGCAGAACGCCAGGAACTCCGCTGAACCTGGTCGAATCTAGAGGCTCCGCGGGTCGCGCACCCGCAGGCCGAAGGCCGACAAGCCCTGCTCGTGGTGCTCGATCAGGTCGAGGCGGCGGTAGAAGGCGTGGTTCGCGGGGCCTGCCGGGGTGGACTCGTGGTCGGTGGTGAGAACGAAGTAGCGGCAGTGCGCGTATCGGTCCTTGAGGTGCTCCAGGAGTCGGCGGCCGACGCCCTTGCCGTGGTGTCGGGCATTGACCAGCAACTCCTGCACGTAGCAGACGATCTCGTCGTCGGATACCGTCCGCGCCAGGCCGAGCAGCCTGCCCGACTCGTCCCTGGCGGTGATGACCAGGTGCGAGTTGGCCAGGCTCCGGCACACCCGGGTGACGTCGTGCGTCCACGGGCGCCAGCCGACCGAGTCGTAGAGCTCGAACACCTCGGCCTCGTCGAACGACGTCTCCTGAGCGATGATCACCACTTATGGGGCTCCCTGATGTGCTCGGCATGAAGTGACGCGCCCGAGCCTATTCGGCCCTTGGGCGGCAGCCAATCGGCCGGTGGCGCCAGGTCTCCGCTGAAGACAAGTCACGTGTGGAAAACGGGGCTAGCGGGTCCGGCGCACTCCGCGACGCCGGACGTCGGCGATGGAAACGTCACCCCAGAAACCGCCGCGCGCCACGCAGCCTGGTCCGAAGTCGTCGCTGGGTCATGTCGCACTCCAAGCGCACATCCAGCGGGCCGGGCACGTTGGTGTCCGCTCGCCGACCCGAAGGCAACCGGTCGGCGTCGAGCCCGTCGCGTCGGGCGATGAGCAGCCCCAGCTCGTACCGGCTGATCGCGTCGGTGCCGGCGACATGGTGGACACCGTGATACTCGGATGCGGCGAGTTCGAGGAGCGCCGCAGCGAGATCGACGACATGTATGGGACATCGCACGTCGTCGGTGAACAGCACTCCGCTCGCTCTGCCAGTGGCCAGTGAATGCACCAGCGCCTCGTGCGGAGAACCACCGTCACCGATGATCAGGGATGTCCGGGCTATCACCGAGGTCGGCGCGATCGCGCTCACCGCTGTCTCGGCGGCGGCCTTGGCCGCACCGTACGGGGAGATCGGGTCGGGGAGGCACGTCTCGTCATAGCGAATCGCGGCACCGGAGAAGACCGTGTCGCTGGACACATGAACCAGGCGCCCACCTGCCGCAGCGACGGCGAGAGCCACGTTCACGGCTCCGGTCGCCGTGGTCGCCCAGTCCGTCTGCAGGTACGCGGCGTTGACGACCACCTCCGGCTGAAACGCGTCGATCAGCGCGTCGACGTCGTCTCGTCGGCGCACGTCGAGCGGCGACCACTCGGCACCCGCGGTCTCTCCCGGCCGGGTCAGGTAGGTCGCGGCCACCTCATGCCCGGCCACCAGACACTGCCGGACGAGTTCGCCGCCAAGGAAACCACTGCCGCCGACGACAAGGAATCTCATGGCCGGTCCGAGCCGGATTCGCTGAAAGAAGTGCCCACCGGCTCATCATGCATTCATGGCCGGTCTCGTGTCTGCGGCGCCGCGAACCAGATCCCGGTGTGTCCCGCCCGAGGCTGACGCACGGGACTGCGGGGAGGTTCAGGCGATCAGCAGGCGAAGGCCGAGCTCTGCCGCGTCGAGATCGACGAGCTCTTGGTTGCGTTCGGCCCACCGGCCGGATGCGAGGTCGTCACGGAGGCTGCGCACCGCGCGCTGCTCGACGTCCGGCCCGACTCTGGTCCAGACCGATCCTCCGCGACGGACGTTCTCGTCGAGGTATGCCTCGGGTCGACGCCAGTGGGCCTCCAGGAAGCCGTCGGCGCAGTCCCACGGGATGAGCACCGGTTCCATCCGGGCCCCGATCGCATCGGCCTGCTCGGTCACCGAAGGTCGGCCGACAAGGAGGTTCGCGACCTCGGGCAGGTAGTCGCGAGTGAGCCAGAACCGATGACGCCATGAGCAGCTGGTGTTTTATCGTGAAACGGTGCTCACGGTTGGTGTTGACCTGGCGACAAAAGCAAATAAGACGGCGGTGGCCTGGCTTGATTGGTCTGCCGACAGGGCCCGCGTCCGCAGGCTGGAGATCGTGGCGGACGATGATCTGATCGTCGAAGCGATCAAAGGCGCGGACAAGGCCGGTATCGACTGTCCGCTTGGCTGGCCGGACAAGTTCGTTGATTTCATCACGGCTCACCGCACGGGACATGTCGCTGTGCCCGGGGGCAGCACGGACGTCGCCTGGCGCAGGCAGTTCACCATGCGGGTCACCGACTACGAGGTGAAGGAAGTCCTGGACTTCTATCCTCTGAGCGTTTCCGCGAATCTCATCGGCAGCACGGCCCTGCGTTGCGCGGCCCTGCTCGCCGAGCTTGCCCGGCAGGGGCAGCCGGTCGACCGTAGCGGCACCGGCGTCGTGACGGAGATCTACCCTGCGGCCTCGCTCAGACGCTGGGGCCTGCCCCACGGCCGCTATAAAAGCCCGGCGAATCGTGAGGGGCTCGCGCGGTTGGTCGATGAACTCCAGGAAGCGGCGCCATGGTTGGACCTGGGGGAACACGAACGGACCTGTCGGACGTCCGACCATGCGACGGACGCCGTCATCGCCGCGCTCACCGCCCGCGCCGCGGCTCAGGGTCTCGTGAACGTCCCGACACAGGACCAAGCTCACTCGGCGCGATCCGAGGGATGGATCGCGCTCCCCAGCGGACCTCTGAGTGAGCTTCTCCCGGCTGGATGAGCAAGCCCTTCTGAGGCCGGGGGAGGCGAGCGATTACCGTCAGGGCGCGGAACGGGAACGGATGACATGCTCGGCCACCTCGGGTCTCGCCGTCGTGAACCCGGGTGGTGGGTTGTGGCGATACATCCCTGACCACTTCCCTACAGAAGGGCGGAGATGATCACACAACCCGCCACTCGGGGTGACGCCGACCTCGTCAGCGCCTCCTGGACGCAGCCGGAAGCGTTCGCCGAGCTGTTCGACCGCTACTCCGGAATGCTTTACCGGTACGTCTCCAAACGGCTCGGCCCCGAACCGGCCGAGGACCTCGTGGGAGAGACGTTCCTGGTCGCCTTCTCCCGGCGCAGGAGTTACGACCTGTCCTATTCGGACGCCCGGCCCTGGCTCTTCGGCATCCTCACCAAGCTCATATCCCGTCGGCACCGCAGCGAGGCGGCCCGTTACCGGGCGCTGTTACGGGCGCCCGTGAACGACCACGAGGACTCGCCCGCCGACCGGGTGGCCGACGGGGTGAGCGCGCAGGCCGTTCGGCCCGCCCTGATCAGCGCGCTCGCGGTGCTGCCCGCCAAGGATCGCGACGTGCTGTTGCTGATCGCCTGGGGCGATCTGACGTACGAGGAGGTCGCGCGGGCACTCGACATCCCGGTCGGCACCGTGCGCTCCCGCCTCAACAGGGGCAGGCGGAAGGTACGGGCGGCGCTGGGCGACACCAATCCGATGCTCGATGAGGAGGCGTGACGATGGACGACCTGAAGATGCTGCGCGACCTCGGCGCCGAGCTGGAGCACCGGCCGCCGGCGACGCTGGCCCGTCGGCGCGACCGCCTGCTGACCGCCCGGTCCCGTCGTCGCCTGCGGGTGGGTTGGCCGACCATGGGCCTGGCCGCAGCCGCCGCCGCAGCCGCCGCCACTGTGGTCGCCGTGACCGTGCCCACGCTGGTGTTGAACGGTGGGGGGAGCATCGCCCCGGCCGGGGTCAGACCGGTCAAGGTGACCGGCGCGCTGAACATCCTTGTCGTCGGCACCGACAGCCAGGCCGGTACCCCCCGCTTCCGTACGGGAGGCGCGCGCAGTGACACCATCCTGCTGGCGCACCTGCCGGCGAACCGGGAGCGGATCACGTTCGTCAACCTGCCACGCGACTCGATCGTCCAGATCCCCGCCTGCGGAGCGGTGCCTGGCCGGAGGGACATGATCAATTCGGCGTTCAACAAGGGCGGGCTCGCCTGCACCGTCAAGACGGTCGAGACGCTGACCAACGTGCGGATCGACCACGCGATGGAGTTCGACTTCCAGGCGTTCAGGGAGGTGGTCGACGCCCTGGGCGGCGTCGAGGTCAGGCTGCCCAGACCTGTGAACGACTCGAAGGCCAAGCTGACGCTCCCCGCGGGCAAGAGCATGCTCAACGGCGAGCAGGCGCTCGCCTACGTGCGGCTGCGCAACTACGGCGACGGTTCGGACATCCAACGGATCAAACGCCAGGCCGCGCTCATGCGGGCGATGCTGAAAAAGGCCGGGCAGGGGATTACCGGCCCTGCCCGGCTCCAGTCGTTCCTCTCCGCGGCGTCCAGGAGCGTGAAAAGCGACATGGATCTGGGCACGATGGCCGTGATCGCCGAAAGCGCACGCGAGAGCCAGGCGACGTTCCTCGTGGTGCCCTGGCTCCCGGCTCCCGACCAACCCGGCAGGATCGTCTGGAAGCAGCCCGAGGCGAACGAGTTCTTCGGCGATCTGCGCTGACGTGATCTTGGGGCCACCCGCTCGCGCGATGCGGTCGGCACCGGCGCCGGCCGTTGCGCGACCCCGAACACCCCGAGGAGTGAGCGGGGTTCATGCCGGGTCCGGAGTGTGCCGCGCCCGGGTTCGGAGGAGGAACGTCAGCCGACAGGCTATGACCGCGATACCGGCTCCGGACGTCACCGCCAGCAGCAGCGCGAGTGCGGGATAGAGATAAGCCGCTTGCGGCCAAGAGATGTCCCGGCCCCGGTAGAGCAGGCTCACCAGGCGGTGGAGCTCCATGAGCAGGGCCGGCGGCAGCAGGTACAGCAGAAACCGGACGGCGCTCTGCCAGACGGGACGGTGGTGGGCCGCCCAGCGGCGGGACCGACCGACTCCGCGCGCACCCAGCAGCGCGGTGCCGAGCACGAGAACCAGCGTCGCCAGGTCGGAGACTGTCGGTCTCCCGCGAGGAATTCGTGAAGCGTGTCGGGTGGTGTCAGTCCGCGAAGCGGCGAGGTGATCCGCGCCCGGTACGTCCTCGACAACGCAAAAGGCCCGTCCCCGGGTCTTTCCGGGGGCGGGCTGTCGGCTGTGGTGGATGGTTATCGCAGGATGGGAAGGTCTCGCACCAGCGGGGTGGCGCCCCACCAGCGGCCGAGGCCGAAGGTGTCGCCGGCCTGGGTCATCGCCAGGCCGACCAGCACGAGGGCGTAGATGAGGTGCTCGTCCATGAACGGGTTGGTGGTCAGCGGCAGCGCCGCCGCCCACATCAGGAGCATCATCAGCCCGCCGGTGGCGGCGGCGATCCGCAGACCCACCCCCACGATGAGGGCCGTGCCGATACCGAGTAGGCCGAGCATGAACAGCCAGTCCACCCAGCCCTGTCCCGCCAGGGTCGTGAACAGGCCGCCGAGCGCGTTCTCGCCGGTGCCCTTGAGGAACCCGGTGGTCGGGCTGTCCCCGGCCACCCACGCCCGCTCGGCGGGAGTGGCGAATCCCCAGCCGAAGGTCTTGTCCAGGAAGGCCCACAGGAACACCCATCCGATGGCGATGCGGGCGATCGCCCACACGTAGTCGACCGGACGCCTGCCGGTCACGGCGGCTGCCGCGGCGGTGACGGGGGCTGCGGGGGTGACGGGAGCGGCGTGCATGGCCGGCCTGGTGTGAACTCGTCCGTGGGTGGTGGCCATGACGGCTCCCCTTTCCTGGTTTCTTTTCCTGTTTCTTGTACACCTCCATAACATCGCTTTCCGAAGCGCGGATGCAGTGCCCTACGGCTCCCCCTCAGGTCCCGAAGGTCCCCTTCCGGTGGGACCTTCGGGCCTGCGGAGCTCAGAGTGCGGTTCGCGAGGTGTGCCCGTGATGTCGCAGTGTGATCGTATGGATTGGTGAGCCTCCGGCCAGCCGGCCTATCCCAACGCCCACGACGAATAGGGCATCAGCTCGCGGAACGCCCTCTCAGGATGGTGCGGCTACCCGCACCATCAAGCGTCGACCGTGAGCGGGTACGTCGAAACGCGTACGCGCATCGGGCTTTCAGGCCGACGACGGGGCGAGGTGCGGACTCGTAGCGTGACCGGGTCCGAGTTTCCCGTCCGTTAAGTGAGCCTGCTGATGCGACATCGACTTTCTCTTGCCGTCCTTACCGCGTACGTCTGGATCGCCATGGTGGCGTTCGGGGGTGTCGCGGTAGAGACGATCGTCATCTACCCCAACGTGTTCCACGACGTGCCGGCCTCCCTGGCCGAGACGGTGGAGTTCTTCGTGGTGAGCGGTCCCGCCGACTTCTTCCCGCCGATGGGCGCGGTGACCGTGATCGCCTCCGTGGCGACCCTGATTCTGGCGTGGCCCATCCGGGACACGCGGTTGTGGGCCGGCGGCAGCCTGCTGTCACTGCTGCTGGGCGAGTTCCTGTTCTCGGTCCTGTACTTCTGGCCGCGCAACGACATCATGTTCGAGCAGGGCGCCGCCGTTCATTCCGTGGAGGTGCTGCGCCAGACCGCGTTCGAGTTCGAGACCGCTCACTGGGGGCGGCTCGGGATGAGCGCGGTGACGGCCACGCTGGCCTTCGTCGGCCTGTGGCGACTGCTCCGCGCCGGCGCCCTCGCGCGAGATGACGTGTGAGGCGGCTCCTCGGCCTGCTCGCGGCGGTGATCTGAGGGCCGGCGCTGCTGACGGTTGCGGGACGCCATCGTGGTCCGGCAGCGGCGACCGGTCGCATGAGGGTGACCGTGTCGCCGCTGTCGTCGCTTCGCTCTCAGCCGAGTCGCTTCGCTCTCAGCCGAGTCGCTTCGCTCTCAGCCGACGCCCTGGTCGAGTCCCCAGCGGCGCCGCAGGGCGTTGTCCGCCGCGCCGAAGCACATGTCCACCACGATGCCGATGACCAGGATCACGATCATCGTGGCGAGGAGACCGGGGGCGTCGGAGAGTTCCCTGGCGTTGTCGAGCTGCTCGCCGATCGACGCCTGATGGGCGATGATCACGAGCAGCTCGCCCGCCATCAGGGACCGCCACGCGAACGCCCAGCCCTGCTTGAGTCCCGACAGGAACGACGGCAGTGACGCGGGCAGGATGACGTGCCGGTAGAGCGCGAGGCGCCGCAGGCCGAGGATGTGCCCGGCGCGGAGCAGGATCGGCGGCGTGTAGTCCACGCCGGCGATGAGTCCGTTCGCGATCGACGGTGCCGCCCCGAGGACGACCACGAACAGGATCGCGCTCTCGCTGAGCTTGAAGAACAGGATCGCGAGCGGGAACCACGCGATGGAGGGCATGGTCTGCAGGCCCGTGATCAGGGAGCCGAGCGCGGCCCGCAGTGGCCGGACCCGTGACACGGCCGCGCCGACCACGAGCCCGACCAGCACCGCGATCGCGAACCCGGTGATCGCGCGGCGCATCGTCACGGCCAAGGCCTCGTAGAACTCGGCCTCACCGAGGCGGTTCCACAGATCCGCCAGGACGGTCACGGGGCCGGGGAGGACGTACTCCGGGCGCCAGCCGCTGAGCACGACCAGTTCCCAGACGGCGAGGACGAGGGCGATCGCCGAGAGCATCGGCCAGGTTCTGGCCCAGATCCTGGAGGCGAGGCTCTGCCGTTCCCGGTGGGACAGCTCCAGCGCGTCCAGGCCGGCGATGTGCCGGGAAAGATCAGCAGTCATTGGTCACCCGCTACTTCTCGATCCCGGCGCTGACGGGCCGCTGCGCCGTCGGCTGGGCGTGGCGCAACACCTCCTGGCGCAACCGGTCGGTGATGGTGGAGGCGAGTTCGGCCACTTCGGCGGAGTCGGTACGGCGAGGCCGCGGCAGCGTCACGGGGAAGTCCTCGATCACCGTGCCGGGCCTGCTGCTCAGCAGGACGACCCGGTCGCCGAGCCGTACGGCCTCGCGCACGTTGTGGGTGACGAACAGGACGGCCAGTTCCCGCTCCCGCCAGATCCGCTCCAGCTCGTCGTGGAGCAGGTCACGGGTCATGGCGTCGAGGGCGCCGAAGGGCTCGTCCATCAGGAGCACGTCGGCCTCCTGGGCGAGAGCCCTGGCGAGCGCGACCCGCTGGCGCATGCCGCCGGAGAGCTCGTGCGGGCGCTTGTGGCCGAAGTCGGCGAGGTGGACGATCTCCAGGAGTTCCGTCGCCCGCGCGCGGCGCTCCTTCTTCGTGGTGTTCTTGCCCGAACTCGTCACCCGGAGCGCCAGTTCGATGTTCCCCGAGACCGTGAGCCAGGGGAACAGGGCGGGCTCCTGGAACATCATCGCGATTCGGGCTTCCTTGGTGTCGATCTCCCCGGCGGTGGGACGGTCGAGACCTGCGACGAGATTGAGCAGCGTGCTCTTGCCGCAGCCGGACGCTCCCAGCAGGCAGACGAACTCGCCCTTGTCCACCGAGAGCGTCACCTGGTCCAGGGCCAGGAGCTCTCTGCCGTACACCTTGGAAACCGCGTCCAGCCGGACCGCGGGCTCGTGCCCGTCGGTCCGGCCGGGGCGCAGCTCCTGGATCGGAGCTGTCACTTCGCCTCCTTGACCAGCGGCTCGCCGGATGGTGACCGGGGGTGCCGCCTCGACTCTTCTGTTCTGTGGTGCTCGCTCTGGCCGGTCACCTGTCGCTCACGGCAGGCTCGTTCTTGGCCTTCAGGACCTCGTTGAGGATCGTGAGGTCGTAGATGCCGTTCAGGTCCACCGGGTCGAGCAGGCCGACCTTCTGGGCGTGGTCGGCGCTGCCGACGAGGGAGGACGCGATCGGGTCGTTGGTGAAGGTGATGTTGCCGAAGGCGCTGTCCAGGACCTCCTGGGCGATCGGCTTGCCGCTCAGCTCCTTCAGTTCCGCGTTGATCGACTCCTTGGCGCCCGCCGGGTCGGACTGGATGAAGTCGTTGGCCTCGACGTGCGCCTCGACGAGCTTCTTCACCAGGTCGGGGTGCTCCTTGAGGAACTGCTGCCGCACGATCAGGTGCGTGATCACGAACTTCTTGTCCGGCCAGAGGTCGGTCTCGTCGAGGAGGATCTTGCCCTTGCTCTCCTGGACCAGGCGGCTGGCGAAGGGCTCGGGCACCCAGGCGCCGTCGATGTCGCCGGTGGCGAAGGTCTGCAGGGTCTGGGCGTTCTCCTGGGGGAGGATGGAGACCTCGCCGCCGCCCTTGGTGTCGGTCTTGATCCCCTTCTCCTGGAGCCAGTAGCGCAGCGCGACGTCCTGGGTGTTGCCGAGCTGAGGCGTGGCGATCTTCTTGCCCTTGAGGTCTTCGATGCCGTTGATCTCGGGCTTGACCACGAGGAACACGCCACCGGACGCCGCGCCTGCGACGATCTTGATCGCCTCGCCCTTGGACTTCGACCAGGCGTTGATGGCCGGGTTCGGCCCGATGTAGGTGGCGTCGATGGCGTCGGAGAAGATCGCCTCGGTCGCGGCCGGTCCGGCGTTGAAGGTCGAGATCTTCAGCGACGCGTCGTTGCCGAGCGCCTTGGCGAACAGTCCCTTCTGCACGCCGACCAGGGCCGTGGAGTGCGTGATGTTGGGGAAGAAGCCGAGGCGGACCTCTGTCTTCGCCGTGGCGCTGTCACTGCCGGAGGACCCCCCGCCTCCTCCGCAGGCCGCCGCGAGGGCTGTCACCGTGACCGCGGCCAGTGCCACTGCCGTCCCCCGGAGCCTGCGAACCTTCATGGATTACTCCTTAATTCCTACTTAATAAGTCGGTTAAGTGCATAACATTGCAAACGGGCCCTCCTGTCAAGCGTTGTGATCGCACGGGCACGAGCCGTTACCGGTTCGTGTTCCTCGGGGCTTCAGTGCCGTCCCGCATATCCGCCTATTAGGCGTTATGGCCGATATGTCGCATTAGGGCGTCTGTGGCCGGCGGGGAGAGCTCGACGGGCCGATGGTCGTGGTCAAATTCTGATCTTGGAGATGGTCGCCGTACGGGGCCGGTTCGTCGCTCAGCCGACCCGGGCGGCGATGGTGCGCGCGCACGCCAGGGACTCGGTACGCGTCGTGTCCACCTCCACGTCATAGACCACGCCGTCGTGAACCATCTCCGCCTGCGACGCGGCCATCCCCTGGACCCGATCGCCACGCGCGATCTCGCGGCCCGCGGCGACCGCACCCTCACACCTCACACCGACCCACAGCACGTCCAGCTCGCCCAGAAGCTTCTGCCACCGCTGCTGGGTGGCGGCTCCACCGAGGAAGACGTCATCGACGATGACCCTGGCGCCGGCACGGGCCATGGCCACGACGCCCCGCATCCAGGCCGTCTGCAGCTCCATGAAGTCCGCTCCGACGCTCACCCCGCCGTCCGCGGTGATTTCGAGCCCCTCGGTCGACGCCCGCATCCTCGCGGGCATCGCGTCGACGAACGAGTCGACACCGAACGCCAGCCACGGATCCGGAAGAACAGCCTGCAGGCACCGTACGATCCCGGACTTCCCCGAACTGGAGCCACCGTTGATGATGATCATCTGAGTCGCCATCCGGCCACAGTAGAGCCTCTCCCACCCGACACGAAGCGAATTTCCGAGCCCCTCGGAGACTCGGATCGCGGTCGAAGATCGCGGTGAGTACCGCCGCCTTCGACCGACGGGGGCGCCACCGCTCCCGTCGAATCAGAGGATTTGAGGCTCGGTGCCGGAGATGTCTTTCTGTAGGCTGCCGCGATGAACCGTACTCACCGTGCCATCGGTGCCGTCGTGGGCTCGACGGTGGGCGACGCGCTTGGCGCTCCCTTCGAATTCGGTCCTGCCGGGGCGTTCTCCGCCCGGTTTCCCGTTCCAGGCGGCGTTCCAGGCAGTGTCCCAGGCAGTGTCCCAGGCAGTGTTCCCGGCGATGTTCCAGGCGGTGCTCCCGGCAGCGCTCCCGGCGACGTTCCCGGCAAGGAGAACGAGATGTGCGGGGGTGGCGGCTGGGATGTCGGGGAGGCGACCGACGACACGCAGATGGCCCTGCACCTGGCGGAGTCGCTGCTGGAGCGCGAAGGGCTGGACCTGCCGGATATCTTCGCCCGGTTTCAGCGCTGGGCGGTCTCCAAGCCCAAGGACATCGGGCTGCAGACCAAGGATGTCCTCACCAACGGCATGCCCTGGGACCGCGCGGCCGCGACCCACTTCCAGATCAACCACCGCGCCGCGGGGAACGGCTCGCTGATGCGGGCCACCACCTCGGCGGTCTACTTCGCCCGTCACGGGCAGACCGCCACCATGGACGCCGCCCGCCGCATCGCCGCGCTCACCCACGGCGACCCCGCGGCCTGGGAGGGAACGGCCATTTTCCACGATCTGCTGCGCGTGGCGCTGGAGGGAGCCGACCCCGTCGCCGCGCTGCCGGACAGCCTCGCCCTCGTCGATCCCGATCAGCGCGAGCGATACTCCGTCGTTCTCGCGTCACACTGGCACCCCGACGACGCCACCGAGCCCAACGGCGCCGTCTGGCCCTGCCTCGGCTCGGCGCTCTGGGCACTGCGTACCACCTCCAGCTACGCGGACGCGGTACGCGTCGCGATCGACCTGGGCGGTGACACCGACACCGTCGCCGCGGTAACCGGCGGTCTCGCGGGTGCGGTCTACGGAGCCGACGCGATCCCCGTACGCTGGACCGAACCCCTGCACGTCCCGCTGCCCGGGGCCGGTGAGCGGGTGCTGCGCCTGCCGGAGCTGGTCGATCTCGCACAGCGTCTGGTGAGGTGAGGGTACGGCCTCGTGGAGCAGGCGCGTCGCCGCTGTCCAGGACGTTCTCCTGACGGGCGGAATCCTCGTCACGGGAGGGCGGTCGCGTTGGCGAAGCGGTGGGACAGCTCGCGGAGATGCTGGGCGAGTTCCGGGGGAGATTCGACCTCGAAGTCGACGTCGAGCATGCCTACGGTGAACGCGACGAGATCGAACGAGTCCGTGGCGATTTCCAGCAGGCGGGTGTGGTCGTCGACGGGTGTCACGATTCCGCTGACGCGTCCGGCGATGTCCGTCGCGGAGGCGTGCATCCGCAGCCGGGCGCGGAGTGGCCACATCTCGAAGCCCATCTTTCTGCACAGGTAGGCCGTGACGTCACCGTCGGGTGGTTCCCGGTGGGTGAACCGGGGGCCGTTGGGCGTTCGCAGCGAGATCCGGTCGACCCGGAAGGTGCGCCAGTCGGCCCGTTCGACGTCCCAGCCGACCAGATACCACTTCCGTCCCCAGCAGACGAGGCGATGTGGCTCGACGCCGCGTCGGGACTCGGCCCCGTGATGGCTGACGTAGTCGAAACGCAGCCCCTCGGAAGCGTGGATCGCGGCCGAGATCGCGGTGAGCACCGCCGCCTTCACCGGCGGGCCGCTCTCGGGCGACATCGCGACCACCGCGCTTCTCAGCGCGATGACCTGGTGTCGCAACCGGGACGGCAGCATCTGCTCGATCTTGGTCAGGGCGCGCAGCGAAGCCTCTTCGACCCCCGCCACGCTGTGCAGGCCGACCGTGACCGCGACCGCCTCCTCGTCGTCCAGCAACAGCGGGGGTAGCGAGGAACCGGCTCCGAGCCGGTAACCGCCGGCCGGGCCCATCGAGGCGCGGATCGAGTAGCCCAGCTCACGAAGCCTGTCGACATCGCGCCGTACCGTCCTGGTGGTGACTCCCAGCCGCTCGGCGAGTTCCGTACCGGACCAGTCGCGGTGCGTCTGCAGCAACGACAGCAGTCGCAGCAGTCGAGCGGGTGTTTCCAACATTCCTCCACTATCGCCCCTGTGTAGGAACGGAGCTGTCCTACACGGGGCACAGGGTGGGCGGCATGAGCACAGAAACGCCCTTCCGCATCGACATTCCGCAGACCGAACTCGACGACCTGCGAGACCGCCTGGCCCGTACCCGCTGGCCGGACGAACTTCCCGGCGTCGGCTGGTCCTACGGCGTGAACAAGGACCACCTCGTCGAACTGGTCGAGCACTGGAGCACCGGCTACGACTGGCGGGAGCACGAGGCCCGCCTCAACAAGGTCCCGCAGTTCACCACGACGATCGACGGGCAGAACATCCATTTCCTGCACGTACGCTCGCCCGAGCCCGACGCCACTCCGCTGATCATCACCCACGGGTGGCCGAGCACGGTGTACGACTTCCTGGACCTCATCGGGCCGTTGACCGACCCGCGGTCACACGGCGGGGACCCGGCGGACGCCTTCCACGTCGTCATCCCGTCGCTGCCGGGCTTCGCGTTCTCCGGGCCGACGCGGGAGACCGGCTGGGGGGTCACCCGCGTCGCGCGGGCCTGGGCCGAGCTGATGCGACGCCTGGGATACCGGCGCTACGGCGCCCAGGGGGGCGACTGGGGCAGCGTCGTCTCCCCGGAGATCGGCCGGGTGGACTCCGAGCGCGTCATCGGCATCCACGTGAACGCGCTGGCCAACGCCGCGACCCCGGCCGATCCCGGCATGCTGGACACGCTCTCGGAGGCGGAGAGGGAGCAGGCCGAGCAGAACGAGATGTGGTGGTACGGCCGCTCCGGCTACGCCACGCAGATGGGTACCCGGCCGCAGACCCTGGCGTACGCGCTCAACGACTCCCCGGCCGGTCAGCTCGCCTGGAACCTGGAGTGGTTCGTGGACTGGGACCCCAGCAGAACCGAGCAGACCTCCGTCGACCGTGACACCATTCTGACCAATGTCACGATCTTCTGGCTGACCGCGACCGCCGGATCGGCGGCCCGGTTCTACCTGGAAGCCGGGGAGACGTGGGGCCGGCCTCCCGAGCGTTCACCGGTCCCGACGGGTGTGGCGAACTTTCCCGGCGACCGGGCGATCCGCGGGCTGGCGGAGTCGTCGAACACGATCACCCACTGGTCTCATCACCCCCGAGGCGGCCACTTCGCCTCGCTGCAGGCCCCGGACCTGCTGATCTCGGACATTCGGCACTTTTTCCGGACCGTACGACCGCGCTGACCGAGCGCGACGGCGGAACGGCGCGGACCGGCCACTCCTCCACGGGGACACCGTCTGCTCCCGCCCCCACCCGGTGAGACGGTGACGAGCGGGAAGAAGAACAGCATGGCTGCCACGAGTGTCGACCATCCGCTCTTCGCCCGCTGTTACGCCCGCATCAGCCGGGTCATGGAGAAGCGAGGGCTGGCCGGACATCGCCAGGCGCTGCTGGAGGGCCTGTCCGGTCAGGTGATCGAGGTGGGTGCGGGAAACGGGCTGAACTTCGCCCACTACCCGTCCACCGTCACGCGCGTGCTCGCGATCGAGCCGGAGCCGCGGCTGCGCCACCTGGCCCGTGCCGCGGCCGTACGGGCACCGGTCCCTGTCGAGGTCCGCGAGGGCCTGGCCGAGCACCTTCCGGCCGCCGATGGCACTTTCGACGCCGCGGTGGCCTCACTGGTGCTGTGCTCGCTGCCCGACCCGCACGCGGCGCTGAGCCAGATGCGCCGGGTGCTGGCTCCGGGTGGGCAGCTGCGGTTCCTGGAGCACGTACGCGCCGACTCGGCAGGGATGAGGCGGGTGCAGGACCTGCTGGACGCCACCGTCTGGCCGCGCCTGGCCGGTGGCTGTCACACCGGCCGCGACAGCGCGCTGGTGATCCAGCAGGCCGGGTTCACCATCACCGCTCTGGAGCGCTTCATGCTGCCCGCGGTGCGTACACCGATGTCCTTCCTCATCCGGGGAACGGCCTACCCGACCGCATGAGTGCCTGGTAAGCCGACGACGGGCGGCGTATCGAGTCGGAGCCCGGGCATTTCCCCGCACCGCGGGGTGGCTTCCCCAAGGAGCGCCGTGCTGCCACGATACGGTCCGCTATCAACAAGGAGGACGGCACGATGAAGTATCTGATGCTGATTTACGGCAACGAGGAGATCTGGAACGCCCTCGCGCCGGAGGACATGGCGAGTCTGATCGCCAAGGTCGACGGGTTCAACGAGACGCTGCGCGAGTCGGGAGAGCTTCTTGAGTCCGAAGGGTTGATGCCCCGGCCGCGATCGGTTCGGTGGGTGGGCGGTGACGCGGTCGTCACCGACGGCCCGTACGTCGAGGCGAAGGAGTTCGTCGGCTCCTACTTCGTGGTCGAGGTGGACGACGAGGAGCGGGCGCTGGAGATCGCGCGGGCCTATCCGGGGACGCTGTACGGCGGTGGCCTGGAGGTGTGGCCGCTGATGGGACGTGACTGGGCGAGTGGCGAGATCTGACGAGCCTTTCGAGCCGGATGAGCCGGTCAAGCCGGATGAGCCGGTCGAAGCGGACGAGGCGGTTGAGTCGGCTGGGTCGGTCGAGGAGCTGCTGAGGTCGTCGGCGTCCCGGGTGCTCGGTTCGATGGTGCGCCGGTACGGGGACTTCGACCGTTGTGAGGACGCCGTGCAGGAGGCGCTGATCACCGCGGCGGACGCCTGGTCGCGCGACGGTGTCCCGGCCCGCCCGCTGGGCTGGCTCAACAAGGTCGCGGCGAATCGGTACATCGACCGGGTTCGGGCCGACAGCGCCCGGGAGCGTCGGGAACGGGCTGCTCTCGACGCCATGCCGCGCGACGCTCTGGTCGCGCCACCGCCGGACGCAGAGGTGGCCCGTGACGACCTGCTGGAACTGCTGTTCCTGTGCTGCCACCCGGCGTTGACGGTCTCGTCGCAGCTGGCGCTCACGCTGCGGGCGGTCGCCGGACTGACCACCGGCGAGATAGCGGCGGCCTTCCTGGTGCCGGAGAAGACGATGGGGCAGCGCGTCTCGCGGGCCAAGCAGCGCCTGCGGGAGGCCGGGGCGCGGTTCGAGCTGCCCCCGGATCCCGAGCACGGGCCTCGGCTGCGGGTCGTGCTGCACGTGCTGTACCTGATGTTCAACGAGGGCTACAGCGCCAGCTCCGGCTCGGACCTGCGTCGGCCCGACCTCACAGGACAGGCCGTCAATCTGGTACGGCGGCTGTACGCGCGGCTGCCCGACTCCGGCGAGGTCGCGGGCCTGCTGGCGTTGATGCTGCTCACCGAGGCACGCGGCGCGGCGCGTACGGGCCCCGACGGGGTGCTCGTGCCGCTGGAGGAGCAGGACCGGTCCCGCTGGGACGCCGAGGCCATCGCGGAGGGGACCGAGATCCTCACCCGTACGCTCGCGACCCGCCGGCTCGGCCCGTACCAGGTCCAGGCCGCGATCGCGGCGATACACGACGAGGCGCCGTCGGCCGAGGCGACCGACTGGAAGCAGATCCTGGAGCTGTACGAGATCCTGGAGCGCCTGCACCCCAACCCCGTCACCACCCTCAACCGGGCGGTCGCGCTGGGGATGGCGCGCGGCCCGCGTGCCGGACTGGCGCTGCTGGACGAGCTGGAATCCGGGATGCTCGCCGGTCATCACCGGCTGCTCGCCGTCCGCGCCTACCTGCTCGACCAGGCGGGGGAGACCGCTGCCGCGTCCTCGGCGTACCGGGAGGCCGCACGTCTGGCCGGTAGCCGGCCCGAGCAGCGGTTTCTCCTGCTGCGTGCCGCCCGCTGCGCGAGCTGAGCCGACCGGCGGCGAGATCGCGTCGTCCGGTGGCGTGAACCGGTAGCCGGCCCGGGCAGCCGGTCGCGCCACCCGCCGCGCGAGCCGGACCGACCGACCGCGAGATCGCGTCGTCCGCTGTGAGAGCCGAGGCCGCGAAGAAATATTTGCGCGGGCAGGTAGAAATCCGGTCCGCGGCTCCGATCCTTCACCGAGCGGACCCCAGCGGGGGGCCGCCGGAACGGGAGCGAAGCGATATGACAAAGGTGACGGCACAGATGTCGGTGTCCCTCGACGGCTACTACGCCGGTCCGCGACACACCGGCGAGCGGTCGGGCTGGTTGCAGTCTGAGGAGGCCGCGGGCTTCTTCCGGGTCACCCGGTGGGTGATCGACGCCACGGCCTGGCGCGAGCGGCAGGGCTTCGCGGGCGGTGAGAAGGACGTCAACTCCGACATCATCGCCGAGTCGTTCGAGGCCGCGGGGGCCTACGTCATGGGGCGGAACATGGCGGACGGAGGCGAGGTTCCCTGGGGTGACGAGCCGCCGTTCCGCGCGCCGGTGTTCGTCGTGACCCACCGCTCCCGCGAGACCCTGATGCGCCGGGGCGGGACGAGCTTCACGTACGTGACCGACGGCGTCGCCCGCGCGGTGGAGCAGGCACGCGCCGTCGCGGGGGGCAAGAACGTGGCGATCGCCGGAGGCGGCACCCTGCTGCGCCAGGTGTTCCAGGCCGGTCTGCTGGACGAGCTGGAACTGCACATCGTCCCGGTGGTGCTCGGCAGGGGGATGAGCCTGTTCGGCGCCGACATCGGCGCCGACATCGGCGCGGGCCTGGGCGCGGGGCCGGGGACCGACCTGGGGGCGGGGCTGGGCGCGGGCGCGAGGCCGGGCGCCGATCTCGGACTCGGCCTCCCGGAGAAGGAGGCGATCGAGCTCATCCCCACCAGGGTGATCCACACCCCCGAGGTCACGCACATCCGCTACACCGTGAACGGGAGGGCCGCCCTCGTCCTCGACGACCGAGGCAGCGGGCGTTCAGATCTTCTGAGCTGAGAGGGACTCTCCGCCGACTTCCCCTTGGCGTGGTGGATCCCGCGGTCGCTCCGGTGACCGAGGAGACCTTCAAACCTTCTCCGCCACGCCGAAGGGGCTGTCGATGGCGTACCTCCAGTACCCGTCCTGTCCGCGCCGGGCGACGTCGGTGGCGGTGCCCTGGAAGTGCACGGGCCGGCCGTCGCGGTCCGTGCCGTCGATCACCCAGTCGACGATCAGCAGGGCGAGGTCGCCCGTGGTGTGGACGTGTCGTGGCCGGACGGTGATCGGCAGTCCCAGGTCCAGGAAGCGGCCGTTGGCGGCGTTGATCTGCTCTCCGGTCAGCGGCGCGCCCGATTCCGAGACGAACACGGCGTCGCTCTCGTAGATCTCCGCCACCGCCTCGGCGTCACCGGCGTTGAAGCGCTCGGCGAAGACGGTGGGCACATCCTCCGGACGTTCGGCAAGCTGTCGCATCATCGCTCCGTTTCGGTAGAAACAACTCGGACGCGGCAACGCTAGGAGGCGCCTTCGTGGCTCACCAAACGGTTGGTTATTCGGGCCTGCCCGACCATCCCCACGCGAACGTCACAGAACCCACCCCGTCATGTCCGGTGGAGATCACCCTGGCGGCCCTGCACGGACGCTGGACGACCCTGATCATCCGTGAACTGCTGCGGGGCGACCGTACGTTCAGCGAGCTTCGCCAGGCGCTGCCCGCACTGTCGGACAAGGTGCTGTCCGATCGGCTCGCGCACCTGGCCGAAGCCGGTGTGCTGGATCGCCACCGCCGCCCCGACTGGCCGCCCCGGGTGCGCTACAGCCTCACCCCCCGCGGGCGCGATCTCGGCCCCGTCCTCCAGGCACTGTGGGACTGGGGTGCGCCGGACACGTGAATCGCTTCGACCGTTGTCGCCAGGGTCACCGGCGGTCTCGCCGACGCGATCTACGGAGCCGACGCGATCCCCGCGCGCAGGACCGAACCCTGTACGTCCCCCCGCCGACGGCCGGCCGTTGGCAGGGGCATGGCTACTCGGTGACGACGGCGTCTCGCGGGCCTCCGTAGACGGGGTTGTCGTCGTAGCGCTCTTCCGTGACGAGCAGGCGGATCACCCCCTCGGCGTTCTCCTCCGCCTCCCAGACGATCCAGTCGTCACCGACGGGCTCCTCCTGCGTACGCTCCTCGCCGAAACCTCCGGGGTTCCCCGGCGGGACGGCCATGATCAGGAAGATGACCTTCCTGTCGCGTTTCCTGAGCTCCGGCAGGACCTCGCCGACGGTCTTCTCGTCCACCCGGAAGCCCTCCAGCGAACGGCCCTTGAGCGTCGCGCTCCGGAATTCCGCGCTGCCCTCCCCCCGGGCGGAGGCGGGTGCGGGCACGCAGGGCGCTACCGGCCCTTCCATGAGATAGGTGGTGGTGTCGCTGCCTTGCCCGCTCTCGGGGGCGCTGATGGTCCAGACGAAGGTCTGGCCCGGCCTGAAGAGCTTGGTGTCGATCCGCATCTGCCAGCCGTGCTTTTCGCCGGGGATGTTCTCCGGCAGGCTGTATAGACCTCGGGGGATGTCCGTCACATGCTTACCGCGCGGTTGGCGGCACTGCCGCCCCCAGGGAACGTAGTCGACGACGGCGGGAACATCGAGGTCCTTCAGCCGCTTCTCCAGGCCCGCCGCGTCACGGAAGTCGCGGACCTGAATGGTCACCGTCCCGTCGGCGGCCTTGGTGACGGCCCAGGAGCTCGACGCTCCGAAACCGTTCAGGCCCACCATCGACCCCGTGGCGAGCGCGACCGCGGCCGTGAGTCCCAGGGCGAGCCTTCGGGGAGCGTATCTGCGGGTCCTCGCCACCGTGCGCGGCTCCTCCGAGGTGATCGCTGCCAGCAACGCTCGCGCCTCCGCGTCGTTCGGGTCACCTCCCCGCCTGCCAGGCGCGACCCTGGCCAGCGACTTCACCGCCTCGATCTCGTCGATGTCCTTCACAGCGACCTCTCCGTCGGTATCAACCGGCTCTCTGACGTGAAGTGGACCTCGGCCTCCGCGAGGGCTCGGGAAAAGCGTCTGCGGGCACGGTGAAGCCTGATGCGTACGGCATTGCGCGACACCCCGAGCGCTGTCGCGATCTCCTCGCGATCCAGGCCCTCCCAGGCGACCAGCGACAGCAGCTCGCGGTCCTCGTCGGACAGGGTCAGGAAGACCTGGCCGATCGCCCCGAGCTCGACCTTGCTGTCCGGGGAGTCTCCGTACAGGTCGGCCATCTTGGCATCGAGCTCGGTGCGGCGCGCCCGTCGGCGGTTGTCACCTCGGTAGTGGTTGGCCAGTATCTTGCGTGCCACGCCGTACAGCCAGAGCGTGGCCTCCTCTCCCTCCGGCAGCTCGTCCACCCGCCGCCAGGCGGTGGTGAAGGTCTCCGCCACGACGTCCGCCGCGTCCTGTGGCGAATCGCAGCGGCGCGCGGCATAGGCCGTGATCTGGCCGTAGGCCCGGTTGTAGACGGCTTCGAATCTGACCAGCCGCTTGTTGTCCACGGGCGGTCCCATGGCGACTCTCCTCATCAACTCACTTGACTGACAATCCTCCTTATGTGTGCTGATGAGACATCATTTCCGGTTGCCACGAAAAAGCTGTCCCGTCTCACCACGCCTTACTCGACGCTAGGGGTGTGAGCAGGTCAGACGCGATGGCGGGTGCGTGTCACCGTGAACCGCCGCCACGGTGCCGAACGTTCACAGCGGTTTGTGTCGGTGGCCGCCGCTACAGTCCCGCACTGTTGGCCGTTGACCTTCCGCCGAGGAGACCGCATGACCGAGCCCGATGTGATGATGGCCAGGATCGGCCAAGCCGCCGATCTGGGCAGGCGGGGTGAGCGGGAGGCCGCTCGGAAGCTGTTCTCCGAGCTGTGGGAGGAGATCGGGGTGACGGGCGACCCTCTGTACCGGTGCGCTCTCGCTCACTGGATGGCCGACGTCCAGGACGAGGTGAAGGAGGAGTTGCTCTGGGACCTTCGCGCCCTGGAGGCGGCCGACCTTGTCACCGACGAGCGGGCCCGGCAGGTGGGTGTCGCCGGTTCCGTGAGCGGCTTCTACCCCTCCCTGCACCTCAACCTGGGTGACGCCTACCGAAGGCTCGGTGACCTCGACCGGGCACGCGACCACCTCGAACGCGGACGCGCCGCCGTTGGCGCACTCGATGACGACGGGTACGGGCAGATGATCAGGCAGGGCCTGGACCGGCTCGCCGAACGTCTCTCAGCCGACTAGATGTCCGTTTCGCGATAGGAGGCCCGGCCGGACCGCGATGATCGTACGGTCGGACGCATGAGCATCGAAGATCGAAAGGTCGGCTGCGGGGAGGGCGGGAAGAAGGACGCTCGCCGGGCCGGGCTCCGGGCATGGGAACGGGGAGCAAGACGGGGGCGGGACGCGCCGGACGGAGCCTCCGAGGAGTCCTCAGGGTCTTCAAGGTCCTCAGAGTCTTCGGGGTCTTCGGGGTCCTCGGGGTCCTCGGGAACACGGTCGCGGGGACGGGTTCTCGCGTCGGTCGCCGTGCTGGTGGCGGCGCTGCTCGCGTTCCCCGCCGTCGTACCCAACAGCGTGGGCAATCTCGGCAGCCTGCTGGAGACCTTCCTGCCGTGGGCGGGCCTGGCCGTTCCCGCGCTGCTGTGTCTGGCGCTGCTGCGCCGCTCGGTCCTCGCGACGGTGTCCCTGGTGCTCCCCGCGGCGGTCTGGGCCGTGGTCTTCGGCGGGCGGGCGCTGCCCGCCGACCGGGAGGCGGCGGGCGATCTGACCGTGCTCCAGCACAACGTCGGCGAGGAGAATCCCGACCACGAGGGGACGGCGCTCGCGCTGGCGAGGGCCGGGGCCGACCTCATCGCCCTGGAGGAGCTGACGCCTGCCGTCCGGCCCTTCTACGAGGACGTTCTCGCCTCCGGCCATCCCCACCGCGCGGTCGTGGGCACCGTCGGCCTCTGGTCCAGGTTCCCCCTGGCGGACGCGCGGCCGGTGGACATCAGGCCCGCGGACGTCGGACCCGACTGGAACCGCGGGATGCGGGTCACCGCGCGGACGCCACAGGGGGACGTGGCCGTGTACGTCGTGCATCTTCCCTCGATCCGCATCCGGCCGTCGGACGGTTTCGGGTCCGGCCGCAGGGACGAGAGCGCCGCCGCGCTGGGTGCGGCCGTCGCCTCGGAAACGCTGGACAGGGTCGTTCTGCTGGGCGACCTCAACGGCACCCTCGACGACCGTGGCCTGGTCCCGCTCACCTCGCGGATGGTCTCGGCGCGGAGGGGGTTCGGTTTCAGCTGGCCCGCGACCCTCCCTCTCGCCCGGATCGACCACGTCATGACCCGTACGGCGGTCCCCGTCGCCGCCTGGACCCTGCCCGCCACCGGCAGCGACCACCTGCCGCTCATCGCCCGCGTCGATCTCTGACGGCTCTTCGGTGAGGGTGGGGGAGCGCCTCCGGCCGTCGGAACCCGGTTATCCGGGCTTGGTTATGCTCGGGCGGTGAACTCCCCGAGAACGCTCGTACTGTGGGACATCGACCACACGCTGATCGATGCCGGAGGCGTCACCGCCGACACCTACGACCACGCGCTGCACGCCACCACCGGCCGCAGGATGGAACACCCGGTGAGCGTGGCAGGGCGGACCGAGCGGGCGATCATCTCCGAGATCCTTCGGATGCACGGCGTCGAGGTGTCGGACGAGCTCCTCGACTCCTTCTACGTCGCCCTCGCCGAGGCGTTCGGGGTGCGCGAGGCCGTCATGCGGGAGCGCGGCCGGGCTCTGTCGGGGGCACGCGAGGTGCTCGCGGCGCTGGCGGAACGCGAGGACGTGGTGCAGTCGGTGCTCACCGGCAACACCGAGGCGGTCTCGATCGGCAAGCTCACCGTGTTCGGGCTGGACGGCTTCGTGGACTTCGAGGTGGGCGCGTACGGCACCGACCACGAGGACCGCGCCGCGCTGGTGGCCGGCGCGCAGCGGCGCGCCGCGGACAAGTACGGGGACTCCTTCACCGCACGCAACACCGTGCTGATCGGTGACACGCCGAACGACGTCCGCGCGGGTCATGAGGGTGGAGCGAGGGTGATCGCGGTCGCCACCGGCTTCAACGACGCGAACGTCCTGAGCGAGGCGGGTCCGGAGCTGGTGCTGGAGGACCTCGCCGACACCGACGCCGTCGTACGGGCCGTGCTGGGCGTGTCGGACCGGACGGGCGGATCAGCGGGGTGAGCCGGTGGGCACCGTCTCGGTGTCGATCTCGGTGTCGACGAGGCGAACCAACTCGGGAAGGACCGTGCCCAAAGGGGCGTCGACGGTGAGGGTCGCGTAGCCGTCGCCCCGGGTCGGGCCCTGGTTGACGATCGCGACGGGGATGCCGAGCTTCGCGGCGTGCAGCACGAACCTGCGGCCCGACATCACCGTCAGGGACGACCCGAGGACCAGGAGCAGTCGCGCTTCCTCCACGAGGGCGAAGCACGCGCGGACCCGCTCCGTGGGAACGGTCTCCCCGAAGAAGACGACGTCGGGCTTGAGCATCCCTCCGTCGCACGCCCGGCATCCGACCACCTGGAAACCGTCGATCTCCTCGTCCGGCAGTTCGACGTCGCCGTCCGGGTTGATCGCGGTGGGCAGGGCGCCGAAGCGCGGGTTCGCCTCGGTCAGGCGGTGGTCCAGTTCCTCGCGCGGGCTGGAGTGGCCGCAGCCCAGGCAGACCACCTCCCGCAGGTTTCCGTGCAGCTCGATGACGGACCGGGCGCCGCCCGCCTGGTGCAGGCCGTCGACGTTCTGCGTCACGATGCCGGAGACCAGGCCCCGCCGCTGGAGGGACGCGACCGCGCGGTGGCCGTGGTTCGGCGCGGCCTTGGTCATCGCCCGCCACCCGATGTAGCTGCGGGCCCAGTAGCGCCGCCTGGCCACCGGATCGCCGGTGAACGTCTGGTAGGTCATGGGGGTGTGCCGGTTCAGGGTTCCGCCAGGTCCCCGGTAGTCGGGGATCCCCGACTCCGTCGATATCCCGGCCCCGCTCAGCACCAGGACGCCGCCCCCGGTCAGCAGTCTCGCCAGTGTGCTCGTACCCTCGCTCACCCCTCCATGCTGCCCCATCCGTACGGGTCGGGCGGTCGCGGGGCCCGCCCGCGGGCCTGACCGGAAGTTCCGCCGTGTCCGGTCAGGCCCGCCGCGTCTTCCTGGGTGATCTCGTCCAGGCCGGCGAACGCCAGGCGACCGACGGGTACGGGACCGCCTCAAGGTCGCTGCGTCTCAAGATGGCAGGAAGAAGTCACCACGGGTGTGGTGGTAATGTCGGCGAGATGAATCGGGAACGGCGAGACCGCCTGCGGGACGCGGCCATCGAGGTGCTCGCGGAGACCGGGGGACGCGGCCTCACCCACCGGGCCGTCGACGCCGCCGCGACCACCCCGCCCGGCACCGCGAAAAACTACTTCCCGACCAGAGACTCCCTGCTGCGGGCGATCGCCGAGCGCTGTGTCGAGCTGTACCACCAGGTGCCGGCAGGGGAACCCGTCGATCGGGACGGTCTGGTGGCCATGTTTCGCGGACTTCTGGAGAACGTCGCGGGCCCCGGCCGTTCTCGTCTGCTCGCCTACTTGGAGCTCCAGACGGAGGCGGCGCGCAGGCCGTGGCTGGCGACCATACTCGACGCGATCGCGGCCGCCGACTTCACCGACTTCGAGCGGGCCCAGCGCGCCGCCGGGTTGCCCGTCACCCCGCGTCGCGCCGCCGCCGTCACGCTGGCCCTGCACGCCGCCGTCCCGCACCTGCTGGCGGGCGGCCACGACACCCTGGCCGCCGCCGGGCTGAACGATCTCGATCGGTTCGTCCGGGACCTCCTGGACACGGTCTACGGACGGGATCAGGAGCCGCCGGAGCCGGCGTAGGCGGCGCTGAGGCGCTCGAACGCGCCCGGCCCTTGGTGCGGCTTCGGCGGGGCGCCGAGGTGGCGAACGCGGAGCTCGTCCATGAGCTCCTCGACGAACGCCGGACCCTCGTCGCGCATGAGCTGTTGCCGGCTGCGGAGCTCGGCGCTGCCGGAGGTCCAGTCGAGGCCCCAGTTGCCGAGGGCGTAGATGATCGGCAGGGTCTGGATGCCGGCTTCGGTGAGGCTGAAGCGCGCGCGCTGCCCGCGGCCCGCGGCGCCGCGGGTGAGGATCCCCGCGTCGATGAGCCGCTTGAGGCGGTCGGCGAGGATGTTCGAGGCGATGCCCTCGATCGACCCGGTGAGCAGCGCGCGGAAGTATCGGCGGTCGCCGAAGATGATGTCGCGCAGCACGAGCAACGACCAGCGATCTCCGAGCAGCTCGACGCCGGCGTTGATCGGACACCCGGACCGTGGTTCCACGACTCCTCCTTGACGGTTGTTTCGTTGCCAATATAGTAGTTGCAAAATGCAAGCACTATGGGGAAGGGGAGCTGATGGGTCGCTTCCTTTATTGGATGAACGTGTCCCTCGACCTGCGGATCGAGCAGGTTCCCGGGGACAACGGGGCCGGCGAGTGGCTGCGCATCGGCGAGGAGCTGCACCGCGAGTTCAACGCGCGGGCGCGGGCGCTCGCGATGATGGTCCAGGGCCGGGTCATGTACGAGACGATGGAGGAATTCTGGCCGCGGGCGCGCGAGGACGCGTCGCTGCCGGACTTCCTGCGTGAGTACGGCGAGATCTGGACCGCGGCGCCCAAGGTGCTCGTCTCCCGCACCCGCCACAGCGCCGATCACGACACCCGGATCATCGGTGGAGACGACGCGATCGAGCAGCTCGCCGCTCTCCGTGACCAGACCGACGGCACCATCGGTGTGGGCGGCGCGGCGCTCGCGACGCAGCTGCTCCGGGCAGGGCTGCTCGACGAGTTGCTGCTCTTCACCCATCCCTCGATCCTCGGCTTCGGCAGGCCGCTGTTCGACGACTACGACCTGCCGATCGATCTCGACCTGCTGGAGCAACGATCGTTCGAGCAGGGCGTCACGATGCATCACTACGCCGTCCGGGACGCGAAGGAGACGAGCTCGTGCTGAAGCAGGTCGCGGAGGGTGTGTGGGTCCACGAGAGCGAGTTCGTGCGGACCAACACCGTTGTGGTGCAGGGCCGGGCCGGTGTGCTGCTCATCGACCCCGGCGTGACCGGCTCCGAGCTCGACTGCCTCGCGAACGACCTTCGTGAGCTGGGCCGGCCCGTGGTGGCGGGGTTTTCCACGCATCCGGACTGGGACCACCTGCTCTGGCACGCCCGGCTCGGCGAGGCGCCCCGTTACGGCACGGCACGCTGCGCGGCCACGATCCGAGAGCAGCTGTCGGAGGCAGGCGCGAAGGACCGCATCGCCGACCACCTGCTCGAAACGGAGATCGCCGGGCAGGTGCCGATGGACCTGCTGGGCCTCATCACCGGCCTGCCCGCGGAAACCGCCCGGATCCCCTGGGACGGCCCTGGGGTCCGGATCGTCGAGCACCAGGCGCACGCCCCTGGCCACGCGGCGCTGCTGATCGAGGAACGCGGGGTTCTCGTCGCCGGCGACATGCTTTCCGACGTCCTGGTTCCGATGCTCGACATGGAGGCCACCGCCGACCCGATCGAGGAATACCTCACCGCGCTGGCCCTGATCGAGGACGTGGCGGACGGCGTTGACGTCGTCGTCCCCGGCCACGGGTCCGTCGGCGGATCCGACCAGGTGCAGACACGGATCGACCGGGATCGGGCGTACGTACTCGCGTTGCGAGACGGCCACGTCCCCGCCGACCCACGGGTCGGCCCATCGGCCAAGCCCGGCTGGGAGTGGGTGAGCGACGTGCACGAAGGGCAACTCCAACGCCTCGCCCAACGAAGCGAGCGCGAAGGGACGCCCCGCTAGCGACCGGTGTGCGGCACGACGCCAAGAGGGAGGACCGCGCGTCGGTCGCGCACGTCGCGATCGCAAGCATGATCGGGGCGCGTTCCGGCCACTGCTGCGGATGCAAGCGGACGGCACCCCGGACTCGTGAACAGCGCCGGATGCTGCATTTCTCGCTGTTCTATTAGCGCTACGTATTTAATGGTGCTTTAGGTGGGATAGGTAGATAGGGGATGCTGCTGAGATTGGCGGTGTTATGAAAAATATATTGATTGCCAGGTAGTGGCGAGTAGTCGCCTATACCCTCGCTCGGGAGGCTTTCCGGCTGTCGAAAATTTGAGGAAAGATGGTCTCTCCGCGAGGACACGAACAGAATGCGCCACAAGGGGACTTCGGGGAGGCATGGCTGGAAGTGGTCGCCGCGGGCTGCGGTTTCCTGCATGGGCGACCCGCGACCCTGGACCTGCAGAAGGCGGACGTACAGCTTTTTCAGCGCGGTGTTCAGCATGGTACGTACAACCCGGCTGTTCTCATTCAGGTCAAGACCACGGTAGACCTGCGCCGGGACGGCGGAACATACAACTATGACCTGGACATCGAGACCTATGACGTGTTGAGGCGAGATGATCATGCGATCCGGCGGATACTTGCCGTCATCGGAGTATCAGAAGGCGGTGAGAACGTGCGCCTGCACGCGGACGGAACGCTTCTGGTGGGGCGTGGCGCATGGGTCTCGCTGAGGGCATGCCGGCATCCGACAACGCCAAGACTCAGGTCGTACGTCTTCCGGCCGCTCACACCCTGGATCGCCGTGGGCTTCACCTGATGTTGAGCACCTATGGGGTCCGCAGGTCGACTCCCGTGCCGGACGTGGACGCATGGGGGACGGCGTGAGCGGGTCGCATGACATCCCGAGGGAGAAGGGGGCGTCGGTTCCCTCGCTGTCCGTTTTCGCTGACTATCTCAGGGGAGCCGGATGGGTCCTCGACGACGATGACGGCCGGACAACGCTGTGGCGGTCCCGCCTGTCCGATACGGAAACGAACGCGCGAGTCGTTCTTCCGGTCAGTCAGGAAGTTCGTGACTACGCCGGTCGTATCAATGAGGCATTGAGGGTGTTGGCCTATGTGGAGCAACGGCTTCCACAGGAAGTGGCCGCGGACATGAGTTTCGGTGGTGCGGACAATGTGTCCGTACGACTGACCCCGAACGCTCCAGCGGGAGAAGCCCCCTTGCTCGTGGCGCATTCCGCCATATCCGCGCTGCGGAACTACGTGATCGCATCGGCTGCGGCCCTGGACGCAGACTCCCTTGTCCTTCCTCCTCGCCGTCCGCAACGAGCGGAATCCTATGCCGCTCAGGCCCGGATCTCCACGCAGCCCGGAAGCTTCGTTCTTTCCCTGTCCCTTCCGCTGGAAGACGCCTACACGGAGACGGTGTCGCCGCCGACAGTCGGTCAGGAGCAATTGCTGGATGTTCGCCCCCTGCCGTTCGGTCGCAAGGTGACGAGTCGGATGCTCGCCGCGGCCCAGAAGGCTCAACGCCTCGCGAGAGAGGTCGGCGAGGGGGACAAACCGCTGTCGTCTTTCGGGCACCCCGGTCAGGGGGCCGCCAACGCGACCGAACTGGAGGCGTTGAGCTGTCTGGGAGGGCCGGATCATGACGTTTATCAGATCCGCTTCTCGCAGTCACCGCTCGCCGCAGGGTCCCACGAACCCACCCGCCTGAGGATCACGCCTGGTCAGCAAAGAATCCTTGGGGAGGCCGCGGACTTCTTGCGGACGAGACAGCCGAGGGCGGGTGTCACGGTTATCGGTCTGGTGGTTCGCCTGTTCCGAGAAGGAAAGTTCGGGAAGGGCGAAGTGGTCATCCAAGGGATCGACGATGACACGGGGAGCGCGAGGAGGTTCCGCGTCGAGTTGGACGAATCCGATTACAGGTTGGCGGTGAGAGCCCACGGGACCGGTCTTCAGGTCACCGCCACCGGTGATCTCGACATTCGCGGAACACGCCGCTCTCTTCGTCGGCTCACCTCTTTCTCGGTGTTGCCGGGAATCGACGACGAATAGCGGGCCGGGGCGCGTCAGCGGAAGGCGTCGGCGTGGTCGGCGGCCCACTGCCGGAACGGGGTGCCCGGCCTTCCGGTGAGTTCCTCCACCGTGGAGGTGGCCGACTCGGGGAACATCGCCATCCGCGCGTGCCCGTCGATCATTCCCTTCGCCGCCGTGGGCGGCCAGCCCTGGTCGACCAGCTCGCGCAGCGCGTCCTCGGGCGGGAGTTCCTCCCAGCGGACCGCCCGGCCGACGGCCTCGCCGATGGCGGTCACCTGCTCGATCTGGGTGAGGGTCTCGGGACCGCTCAGCACGTACCTCGCCCCGCTGTGGCCCGTGCCGGTGAGCACGCTCACCCCGGCGGCGGCGATGTCCCGCTCGTGGATGAGTGCCCTGGTGGCACCCCCGTGCACCCAGCGGACGGTGCCGGTGTCGCGGATCTGCGAGGCCCACATCAGGGTGTTGGTGGCGAACCCGCCGGGCCGCAGGAACGTCCACTCCGGCCCGGACCGCTCGATCAGCCGCTCGATGAGGGCGTGGGAGCCGAGGATCGAGTTCGGGTCCGGCTCGGGCGTGCCCGGTACGGGGTCGAGGACACCGCGGGCGGAGAGGTAGACGACGTGGCGGGCGTGCTTGGCGATCTTCTCGATGGTCGAGGGCGCCGCGTGGTCGGCCGAAAGGGTGGGCCAGACGAGGAACACCGACTCGACCCCGTCCAGGGCGTCGTCCAGCGTGGCGGGGTCGGCCAGATCACCGCGTACGACCTCGGCGCCCTTCGGGAGGGAGGCGGAGGTGGGGTCGCGGGTGAGCGCGCGCACGGCGACGCCCGCGTCGAGGAGCTGGGACACGGCCTGCCCGCCGACCTTGCCGGTCGCTCCGGTGACCAGAATCATGCGGATCTCCTTCGTGGATGGGATGTCCCGACCAGCTTGCGACCTCATCTTTGGTTGAGGTCAAGCGGGAAGGAGGTGCATGGGCGCGTTGCCGCTTCGGCCGAGGTCGGGCGGAGGGGGCGCATGAGGGTGTCGCGTCTTCGGCTGTGGTCAGGCGGGGAGTCCTTGGCGGTGGTCAGGCGGGAAGTCTTCGCCGAGGTCAGGCGGGGAGGAGGCGCATGAGGGCGTTGCGCGGTCCTGTCAGGTGGTGGTTCGAGAAACGGGCCATATGGCGCGACATCGTCACGAGACGCTGAGCGGGCTTTCTGCGTCTGGCGTCGTACTCGCGCAGCGCGGTCTCGACCTCGTCCGCGGTCCGGAGGCGGTCGGTGAGAGCCACGGCGTCCAGCAGGGCCTGGCACGCGCCCTGCCCGAGAGCCGGTGACATGGCGTGCGCCGCGTCGCCGACCAGGGCGACGTTGCCCGTCACGAAGGATCTCAGGTGCGAGGACAGCTCGTGGATCTCGTGCCGCAGAACGGTCTCCTCGTCGGCTTCTGCGAGGATCCGCGGGATCGGGTCGTGCCAGCCGGTGAAGCGGGCACGCAGTTCGTCAAGGGTTTCCCCGTGGCCCTCCGGTGTCGACACGGCGGCGTACCAGTTGGTGGACCCGGGTTCCTGGGGAGTGATGCCGAACACCTGGCCGGGTCCCCAGGTCTCGCCGCGTAGGTCCGGCTCGAACCCCACGACGCCCCGCCAGGCCACGATCCCGGTGTAGCGCGGCCGGACGGCGGTGCCGAAATACGCCGTGCGGACCGTGCTGCGCAACCCGTCGGCCCCCACCACCAGGTCGTACTCCCCGCGTAGCGCCTCCGGATCGGTGATCTCCGTGCCGGTCGTGATCGAGGCGTCTCCCACGGCGTCGAGCAGCATGTCCATCAGAGAGATCCTGGACAGCATCAGGACGGGCGCGCCGCCCTTGCGCTCGATGCGCTCCAGGGGGAGATCGGCGATCCGGCGGCCACTCGGCGTGCGGATCTGGGCCCGCCGGTAGGGGACCGTACGGCGACGGAGCTCCTCGCCCAGTCCCAGCCGCGCGAGCGCGGCCTGCGCGTCGGGGCGCACCCCTAGGGCCGTGCCCTGTGTGTTGATCTTCGGCCAGCGTTCGAGTACGTGCACCTCCCACCCGATGCCGCGCAGCCCGATGGCGGTCGTCAGGCCGCTGATCCCGGCCCCCACGATGGCGGCTCTTCCCCTCATGTCCCGCTCCCCTCTAATCACCACAGCAGTGGTGCCACATCTGTGGTACCACTGCTGTGGTGCATCGGGCAAGTGGCGACGATGAGGGGCGGCAGGGTGAGGCAGCGGGATCGACGCGGCCGGTTACCGGTTCCCCGGCCGCGGTCGACCTCTCGTCGTGATCACCGCTTTCCCGGCCGTTCCTTTCGTCGTGGTCACCGGCTCTCCGGCCGTGATCATCCGCCCGTCGTGGTCGTCGCTCCGGTCGCGGTCAACCGCTCTTCGTGGTCGTCGCCCCGGTCGCGATCATCCTCTTGTCGTGGCCACCGCCTCCCCGGCGGGCTCGTCGCCTTCGAGGACCACGGCGCCGCTGAACTGCGCCGAGTACAGGCGGTGGTAGGCGCCCCGCGCGGCGAGCAGCTCGTCGTGGGTGCCCTGTTCGACGATGCGACCCGCGTCCATCACCAGGATGAGGTCCGCGTCGCGGATGGTGGACAGCCGGTGGGCGATGACGAAGCTGGTGCGGTCCGAACGGAGCGCGGCCATCGCGTGCTGCACCAGGACCTCGGTGCGGGTGTCGACCGAGCTGGTGGCCTCGTCCAGGATGAGCAGCGACGGGTCGGCGAGGAAGGCGCGGGCGATGGTGATCAGCTGCTTCTCCCCGGCGCTGATGTTGCCCCCCTCGTCGTCGATCACGGTGTCGTAGCCGTCGGGCAGGGCGCGGACGAACCGGTCGACGAACGTGGCCCGCGCGGCGGCCTGGATCTGCTCCTCGGTGGCGAGCGGATTGCCGTAGGCGATGTTCTCGCGAATGGTCCCGCCGAACAGCCAGGTGTCCTGGAGCACCATGCCGATGTGCGAGCGCAGGTCGTCGCGGCGCATCGCGGTGATGTCCACGCCGTCGAGGGTGATCCGTCCGGAGTTCAGCTCGTAGAAGCGCATGACGAGGTTGACCAGGGTGGTCTTGCCCGCGCCGGTCGGGCCGACGATCGCGACCGTGTGCCCGGGTTCGGCCACCAGGGACAGATCCTCGATGAGAGGCTGCTCGGGGTCGTAGCTGAAGGACACGTGCTCGAACTCGACGCGGCCCCGCCTGACGGTGGGAGGCACCGGGGCTGCGGGATCCGGCGCCTGCTCCTCGGCGTCGAGCAACTCGAAGACCCGCTCGGCCGAGGCGATCCCCGACTGCATCAGGTTCGCCATCGAGGCCACCTGGGTCAGCGGCTGGGTGAACTGCCGCGCGTACTGGACGAACGCCTGCACGTCACCCAGGCTCATCGACCCGGTGGCGACCCGCATGCCGCCGACGACGGCGATGACGACGTAGTTGAGGTTCCCGATGAACATCGTCATCGGCATGATGATCCCCGAGACGAACTGGGCGCCGAAGCCGGCCTTGAACAGCTCCTCGTTCCGCTGCCTGAACACCTCCTCGACCTCGGGGCGGCGTCCGAACACCTTCACCAGCTCGTGGCCGGTGAACGTCTCCTCGATGTGGGCGTTCAGGCTGCCGGTGTGGGTCCACTGCGCGACGAAGTGCTTCTGCGAGCGCTTCGCGATCAGCGTGGTGGCGAACATCGTCAGCGGGATGCTGATCAGGGCGATCAGCGCCAGCAGTGGCGAGATCACGAACATCATCGCCAGTACGCCGATCACGGTCAGCAGCGAGACCAGTAGCTGGCTGATCGTCTGCTGCAGGCTCTGGGAGACGTTGTCGATGTCGTTGGTGACCCGGCTGAGCAGCTCGCCGCGCGGCTGGCCGTCGAAGAAGCGCAGCGGGAGCCGGTTCAGCTTGTCCTCGACCTCCTCGCGCAGCCGGAACACGGTGCGCTGCACCACGTCGTTGAGCAGGTAGCCCTGGAGCCAGGAGAAGACCGACGCGGTGAGATAGATCCCCAGGACCCACAGCAGGACCGTGCCCAGCGCGCCGAAGTCGATGCCCAGGCCCGGTACGAAGTCCATTCCCGAGAGCAGGCCGGCGAAGTTGTCGTTGCCCGCGGCGCGGGCGGCGGCGATCGCCTCCTCCCGGGTCGTGCCGGCGGGCAGCTGCCTGCCGATCACCCCGGTGAAGATCAGGTCGGTCGCGCGGCCGAGGATCTTCGGGCCGAGAACGTTCAGCACCACGCTGGTCACGGCGAGGGCGATCACGACCAGCAGCTTCGGGCGGTCGGGGGCCAGGCGCCGTGCCAGTCGGCGTGCCGACGGCCCGAAGGTCATCGATTTCTCCGCGGGTATCCCGGCGGTCCCCCCGAAGGGGCCGCGCCCGAAGGGGCCGCCGGACACCGGGGGACGCGGTCGCGTGGTCGTCATGGGCCGGTTGCTCATGCTGCGGCCTCCGAGGCCAGTTGGGATTCGACGATCTCCAGGTACGTGGGGCAGGACTCGAGCAACTCGTCATGAGTCCCCAGGCCGACGACCACGCCGTCGTCCAGCACGATGATCTGGTCGGCGTCGGCGATGGTGGAGACCCGCTGGCCGACGATGACGACGGCGGCCTCGGCGGTGTGCGGGCGCAGGGCCGCGCGCAGCCGCGCGTCGGTGGCGAGGTCGAGAGCCGAGAACGAGTCGTCGAACAGATAGATCTCGGGCTTGCTGACCAGCGCCCTGGCGATGGCGAGCCGCTGCCGCTGCCCGCCGGACACGTTCGTGCCGCCCTGCGTGATGGGCGCCTCCAGGCCCTCCGGCATCGCCTCGACGAAGTCGCGGGCCTGGGCGACCTCCAGCGCCTCCCACAGTTCCGCGTCGCTCGCGTCCGGGTCGCCGTAGCGCAGGTTGCTCGCGACGGTGCCGCTGAAAAGGTACGGCTTCTGCGGCACCAGGCCGATGCGCGTCCAGAGCGTCTGGGGGTCCAGGTCGCGGATGTCGACGCCGTCGACCGACACCGTGCCGGAGGTGGCGTCGAACAGCCGGGGTATCAGGGAGATCAGCGTCGTCTTGCCGGAGCCCGTACTGCCGATGACGGCGGTGGTCTGTCCCGCGCTCACGCGGAAGGAGACACCGGACAGTACCGGCGCCTCCGCACCCGGATAGCGGAACTCGACGTCACGCATCTCCAGCTCGGCACGCCCGCTCACCTGCCGTACGGGGTCGCTGGGCGGTGTCACCGACGAGTCGGTGTCGAGCACCTCGACGATGCGGTCGGCGCAGACCGAGGCGCGCGGGATCATCATCGAGATGAAGGTCGCCATCATCATCGACATGAGAATCTGGACCAGGTACATGAGGAACGCGGTGAGGGCGCCGACCTGTATCTCCCCGCTGTCCACCCGTGCGGCGCCGAACCACATCACGGCGACGCTGGAGATGTTGAGGATCAGCATGATGGTGGGGAAGATGAGCGCGGTCAGTCGCCCGACGCGCAGCGACGTCTCGGTCAGCGCGGCGTTGGCGTCCGCGAACCTGCGGGTCTCCTCGCGCTCGCGGACGAAGGCGCGCACCACACGGATGCCGGTGAGCTGCTCGCGCAGCACCCGGTTGACCTGGTCGATGCGGTCCTGCATCGCGCGGAACTGAGGGAACATGCGGACGGTGATCAGGCCGATCGACACCAGCAGCACGGGGACGCAGACCAGCATGAGCCAGGACAGGCCGAGGTCCTGGCGCAGGGCCATGACGATGCCACCGATGCCCATGATCGGCGCGGCGACCAGCATCGTGCAGGTCATCAGGACGAGCATCTGGACCTGCTGCACGTCGTTGGTGCCGCGGGTGATCAGCGAGGGGGCTCCGAACCGGGAGACCTCCCTGGCGGAGAACCCGCCGACCTGGTGGAAGACGGCCGAGCGGACGTCCCGCCCGAACCCCGTGGCCGTGAGGGAACCGTAGTAGACCGCCGCGATCGAGCAGGCGACCTGCACGAGGGAGACGAGCAGCATCCAGCCACCGGCGAACAGGATGTAGCCGGTGTCGCCGGTGGCGACGCCCTGGTCGATGATGTCGGCGTTCAGGCTGGGCAGGTACAGCGAGGCGATGGTGCCGACCAGTTGCAGAACCACCACGGCTGTCAGCGCCCACGAGTAGGGGCGCAGGTACGTGCGGAGTAGCCGGATCAACATGAGGGCTCCTCGCGCGGGGTGGCCGGGCGAGGAGCGTCATGCCGGGGATCCGGCCGTCGGCCGGTCGTGCCCGTCGCCCCGGTAACCGGGATCATGGGGATCTCCTTCAAGGGAATGGTGAGGATCAGCCTGCGAGGTGAAGCTCGGTTGAGGTCAAGCCGAGGAGGACGTCGAGGCAGGAGGAAAGAACGGAAGGACGGAAAGTCGGGAGGTCGCGGCCCCGGCTCGTCGGGACCACCAGGGTCGGGATCGCCGAGGTCGGGGGGCTGGGGCCGCCGGAGGCGCCGAGGACGCCGAGGACGATGTCGGGAAAGCGGTTCCGGAGGGTGGGGCAGGAGGTCAGGGGAGCGATTCCGGGGGAGCGGCGGTGAGGCGTATCCCGTCGAGCAACATGGAGACGATCTCCGAGGCGGCCAGCGGATCGCTTTCGACGAGCCGGGGGTGGGTGCACGCGATGACCAGCAACTGCAGTCGGCGGGCGGCCTCGTTCGGTTCGCACCGCAGCCGTTCCCCGGCGGGTTCGATCAGGCCGGTGAGCGCCTCCCTGATCAGGGTGCTCTCCTCGGAGAGATTTCGGTGTTCGTGACCGGCCTCGATGGCCTTCATCCCTATCGCGTCCACCAGACGGAAGATGCGCGCGGTGCGTCGCTGCAGGATCTCGACCGCCGAGACGAGCCGGACGTCCAGAGGGGCCGCACGGTCGATCGTCTTCAGCTCGCCAAGCAGCGAGGAGGAGTCGAAGGCGCTCGCGATCGCCACGCTCACGAGCTCGTCCTTGGTGGCGAAGACCCGGAAGATCGTCCCCTCGGCCACGCCCGCCGCCTGCGCGATCCGCCGGGTGCTCACGTCCGGACCCTCGGCGAGCACGAGCGACAGGGTGGACGCGATGAGCGCCGCGCGCCGCTCGTCGGGGGGGAGGGGTGCGGCGCGCTGGGAGGTCGAGATCACGTCGGCATCCTAGCGAATGAATGAGTGAGTCGCTCACTCATTTAAAGCGGTCCGGCCGTGAGGCTCCGGCGCGACCCGTTCGAGGTGGTCCGGCCGTGGGATTTCGGCGTGCACTCGTTCGAGGTGGCGGGGTTTCGGTGCGGCTCGTTCGGGGTGACGGGGCGTCGGTGCGAAGGGTTCGGTGTGAGGCTTCGGTGCGATGTGGTCGCCCGGGCCTGTGAGGTGCCGGTTCGAGGATACGGGGGTGCGGGATGGGGCCCGTGTGAAAGAAGTGATCTTTTCTGCAGAAGTTGGCTGTATTTTTCCGGCAAATGTAGGAAAAAGCAGCTAGAAAGCCCGTCTTTCACCCGATGCGCTGGTCGTCGTCTGCGTTTTAACGTCGTCTGGCAGACATTCTGACGTCACCGCGACAGCCGTCTGCCTGTCGACCAGGAGAACACCCGATGCCCCGTGCCCTCGCCCACCGCCCGTGGGTGCCCGCCACCACCGAGGATCGCGTCCAGTCCGTCCTGAAGGCCGTGACGGACCAGACGGCCTCCTCGGTCCAGAGTGAGATCGAACGGCTGGTGGCCGAGAACCACCGCATCCACGACGTCGAGTCGATCAACCTCAACCCGGCGACGAACATCATGAACCCGAGGGCCGAGGCCCTGCTCTCGGCCAACCTCGGGTCGCGGGCGTCGCTGGGATACCCGGGCGACAAGTACGAGATGGGCCTGGAGGCGATCGAACAGATCGAGATCGTCGCCGCCGAGCTGGCCGCGGAGGTCTTCGGCGCGGGCTATGCCGAGGTGCGCGTCGGCTCCGGAGCGCTCGCGAACCTCTACACGTTCATGGCTGTCTGCGAACCCGGCGACACGATCATCGCCCCACCCGCGAGCATCGGCGGCCACGTCACCCACCACCAGCCCGGCGCGGCCGGCCTGTACGGGCTGAAGACCGTTCCCGCCCCCGTCACGTCCGACGGCTACACGGTGGACGTCGACGCCCTGCGCGAGCTCGCCGTACGGGTACGGCCGAAGCTGATCACCATCGGCGGCAGCCTCAACCTGTTCCACCACCCCGTGGCGCGCATCCGCGAGATCGCCGACTCGGTCGGTGCCCGCGTGCTCTTCGACGCCGCCCACCTGTGCGGGATGATCGCGGGAAAGACCTGGCCGCAGCCGCTCGAAGAGGGCGCCCACCTGATCACCATGAGCACGTACAAGAGCCTGGGCGGTCCCGCGGGCGGGCTCATCGTGACCGACGACGCCGAGCTGGCCCAGCGGCTCGACGCGATCGCCTACCCCGGGCTCACCGCGAACTTCGACGCGGGAAAGACCGCGGCACTCGCCATGACGATGCTCGACTGGAAGGCCGCGGGCCCCGCCTACGCGCAGGCGATGGTCGCGACCGCGCGAAGGCTCGCCGACGAACTGCTCGCCCTCGGGGTCCCGGTCTTCGCCGCCGAGCGCGGGTGCACCCGCTCCCACCAGTTCGCCGTCCTCGCCCACCGCTACGGCGGCGGCCAGCGGGCCGCCCGGCGGCTGCGCGAGGCGAACCTTCTCGCCTGCGGCATCGGCCTGCCGACGGAGGCGGTCGAGGGGGACGTGAACGGCCTGCGCATCGGTACGCCGGAGATCGTCAGACTCGGGATGACCGAGGCGGACATGCCGGAGCTGGCGTCGTTCATCGCCCGGGGCCTGGACGAGAACGTCGACCCGGGAACCGTGGCACCGGAGGTCACCCAGTGGCGGAGCCGCTTCTCGGGAGTGCACTTCACGGTGGACAACCCCGCCTGAGGAGGGCTTGCCCGGCCGTCCAGGGCTTTCCAGGAACGGCCGGGAACACCGCCGCCCGAGAGGCTCGGCCTACTTGATCATCAGGGCTCTTTTCCCGCCCGTACCCCGGTCCGCGTGTTAACGGGATGGAAGCCGGGGTAGGGCGGGCCGTGCGCCCGTCACCGCGCGCCTCCACCCGTGGGAGGTCCGATCCGCGCCGGTGACCGGTTCGTGTCCGGGGCGTGGCCTTACCGGCCCGGCATGAGAGGAGAGCACGGTGGCCGAAGAGTCGGATCTGATCCTCGACCTGGTGTGGCAGGAGTTCCACGAGGTCGTGAACATGACATCGGAGGAACTGAGGGCCTTCCTGCTCGCGTCGGCCTCGGCGTCGCAGGACGCGGCCGTCGCCGTAAGCCCCGAGGCGGCCATGCCGCCGCTCGGGCGTCAGGTGCTCCAGGTTCTCGGCAAGCGGAAGGCCGACCTGACCACCGACGACATCGAGACGATGCGAAAGGCCGTCGACCGCGTCGAGGACACGCTGGCCGAGGGGACGGTCGACGAGGACGACGACGACCGGCGACGGGCGCTGCTGGAGGTCGGCCACAACCCGCTCAGACCGTCACGACTGGGAGGATGACGAATCGGCAGGAAGCCGGAGGTGCAAAGCAACAGGAAGCCTCTGAACCCTCCCCGATCGAAATGGAGACGCCGTGAACGCGCCGACGACCACCGAGGTGGAGCTGTTCGCCCATCCGGCACTGTTCTACCGGGGCTTCCGGCAGTATCTGGACGGTACGGTGCCCTTCGTCCGCGAGGGCGTCGAGGCCGGAGAGCCGGTCGCGGTCGCCGTGCCGGGACAGAACCTGAAACTCATCCAGGCGGAGCTGGGCGCGGCGGCCGACGAGGTGCACTTCCTCGACATGGAGGAGGTCGGCCGCAACCCCGGGCGCATCATCCCCGCCGTCCTGTGGGCCTTCGCCGACCTCCACCCAGGCCGCAGGGTCCGTATCGTCGGCGAACCTGTCTGGCCGGACCGGCCGCGGTCGGAGCACGACGCGTGCCTGCTGCACGAGGCGCTGATCAACCTCGCCTTTTTGGGACGGGACGCCGTCATCCTGTGCCCGTACGACCTGGACGGGCTGGACGCCGAGATCATCGAGCTCGCCGAGGCGGCCCATCCCGTTCTCACGGACGGCTCGGGGACACGCACCAGCGCCGGTTACGCGCCGGAACGCGTCATCCGTAAGTGCGGCGGGCCGTTGCCCGAACCGAAGGACGCCGACGTTCTCCCCTTCGGCGGCGAGGACCTGTGGCGGGTGCGCGCCTTCGCCGTCCGGTACGCCGAGCGGGCGGGCCTGTCGGGGGTGCGCCTGGAGGACCTGCGGCTGATCGCCAGTGAGCTGGCCGCCAACAGCATCGAACACGGAGGCGGTTCCGGGGTCCTGCGGATCTGGACGGAAGACCGCCGGATCGTGCTCGACGTCAGCGACTCGGGCCACATCGTCGATCCACTCGCGGGACGCCGCCCGGCCGACTCCCGACAGCGGGGCTCGCGGGGACTGCTCGTGACCAACCTCCTCGGAGACCTGGTCCGCGTCCACACCGAGCAGGGCGGGACCACCGTCCGCGTCTGTTTCGACAACCCCTGAACCGGCGTCCGCGCCTGTTTCGATGTCACTTGAATCGGCGTCCGCGTCTGTTTCGACATGCCTTGAACCGGTGTCCGCGCGTGTTCGGCATTCCCGAAAGCATCGTCCGAGAGCATTCGCCTCTCTGGAACCGACCTTTCGCGGTCCCGTCGCCCGTCGCTCCCGGAACGTTCAGTGGCCGCCGAACCAGCCGGGGACGTCGAGGCGGAAGACCTCCTCCGGGGTCACGGCGCGCAGGTCGGACTCCAGGGCGCGCAGCCGGTCCTCGCCGATGGTCCTCGCCCAGCTCGCACGCAGGTCCTCGAAGATGCGCGCCGACCGGACGAGGCTGTCGACGCCCCGCTCGGTGAGCCGTACGATCTTGCGGCGGGCGTCGCCGGGGTCGGAGCCGCGCTCGACGTAGCCCAACTGCTCCAGGGTGTCGACCGTCTTGCCCGCCGCCTGCTTGGAGACGCCGAGCCGTCGGCCGAGTTCCACCGCCGTGGTGCCCTCGGGGCCGATCGCCTGCAGAACGAAGCCGTGCATCGGCCGCATGTCGGGATGCCCCTGGCGGGCGAGCTCCGCGTGGAGTTCGTCGATGAGCACCCGGAAGCCGAGAAAGAGCCGGAGGGGGAGCTCGAAGCCCGGAGGGTCGGCCGCCACGTTCGCCTCCCGGCCTCGACGTTCCGACAATGGTGTTGTCGAGCTTAGGGACTGTCGCCGTACCTTGTCATCCTCGGCGGCACGCCGCGGCGGAGGATCGAGAGGACCGGTCTGTCATCGGTGGTGCGACGGGATTCCCGCAGCCCTGCCCATCCGCAGCCCCGCCCATCCGCGGCCCTGCCCGTTTGTGGCCCCGCTCATCCGCGGCGCGTTCATCTGCGGCGCGTTCATCCGCGGCGCGTTCATCCGCGATGCGCTCATCCGCAGCGCGGCGGGAGGGCTTTCACGGTGCGCGCCCGTCGGGGCGGCGCCGGTCCTGGAGCCACTTGTCGGTCTGGCGGGTCGCGTTGGGCGCGCTGGGAGTGCCGGGAGAGCGTCGGGTGGCACGGGTCTCGGTCACGGTGAAGTCGGACACCACGTGCCGGTTGTACATCAGGAAGCCGACGACGCCCGCGATCGCCTGCACGCTGTCGCTCGCACGGGCACGGCCGGTCAGGAGGTAGACCAGGGGAGTGGACGGCTGGTCGAGGGCGAAATGGCGGTCGTGATGATGCGCGTCCTGGAGCGTTTTGATCGGGAGCGGCCGTGAGGTGGTGAACCACGCGGCGACCTCCCAGAAGGGATTCGAGGTGTCGGGATCGATGGACTCCTCGTAGCAGGTCGTGCAACCCCGGCGAGCGTCCTGCCCGTGGGGGCACGCCCAGGCGGCGAGGTCATGCGGCATGCTGCGCTCGGACATGAGCCGACCGTACCTTCCCGTACCGATAGACCGACGCTTCCACCGTTCCCACGCGCCGGGACACCATGTTCTCACCGGCGTTTTCACCGGTTCTCGGTGAGGATCATCACTTCCTCTCCGCCGCCGGAAACGGCCGAAGACGTCGCACCGCCCCTACGGGCGGGGCTTCGCGCGGAACACCCTGACCGCCTCCGCCGATCGGTACGGAACCGGCGGCCCCGCCGGGTGCCGCCCGCTCGATCCGCTGCTCGTCTTCGGCGGACCTCCTGGCGGCAGGAGTACCTCAGGGCTACGGAATAGCTGAGTATTTCGCTGTTTCCGCAGCTCATCGGGGGGAAAGAATGATCTTGGCGGCGTTTCGCCGGCTCCGGGTCGGGCAGCGGATCGCTCCGGGTATCGAACGGGGGACGCATGGCGCGTGAGTTCGACGCGTCCGCTCACAACGGGCGGCGCATCGCCGAGGTCCACGACGACGGCATCGCGGTGAAGGATCCACTCCCCGGCAGGGCTCCGGCGCTGCCCGCCGTGCGGGGTCCGATCACCTCCATGCTCTTCGAGCGGCTGGTACGACCACCGCACCGCTTCGGCCTCCTCTCGCTCCCACTCCTGTCGTTCCCCGCCCGGTTCGCGGGCCCCGTCCTCATGGACGAGGACGTGCAACTGGCGCTCTTCGTCTGTTACGAGCTGCACTACCGGGGCTTCGAGGGGGTGGACGACCGGTGGGAGTGGAGCCCTTCCCTCCTGGAGGTGCGGGAGATCCTGGAGGCGCGATTCGAGGAGGGACTGGCGCGGGCGATACCGTACCCACCCGCCTCGCGGCCCGAGCAGGCCCGCCAGGCCCTCGCCGAACTCGTGGTCGCGGCCGTCGACGGGTCCGACCTCGCGGGGTTCCTCCAGGGCCAGGCCGACCTGGAGCAGTTCCGCGAGTTCGTCGCGCACCGGTCGATCCACCACCTCAGGGAGGCCGACCCGCACACCTGGGCGATCCCCCGGCGAGGGAGCCGCCCCAAGGCGGCGCCGATGGAGATCCAGGCGGACGAGTACGGCGGGGGGAGCGCGGGGCGGACGCGCTCGGAGCTGTTTCGGGCCACCATGCGCGGCCTGGGCCTGGACGACTCCTACGGCGCCTACCTCGACCGGGTCCCGGCGATCACGCTGGCGATCTCCAACACCATGTCGCTGTTCGGTCTTCACCGACGTCATCTCGGGGCGCTGCTCGGCCACCTGGCGGCGTTCGAGACGATCTCCTCGATCTCCAACCGTCGCCACTCCACCGGACTGGGCAGGCTGGGAGGCGACGAGGCGGCGAGGCGTTTCTACGACGAGCACGCACGCGCCGGCGCCGTCCACGAACAGGCCGCCGCGCACGACATGTGCGGCGAGTTCGTGACGCGGCACCCCACACGGGTCGGTGACGTCCTGTACGGAGCGGCCTGCGCCCTCACCCTGGATCGGCTCTTCGCCGAGCACGTCATGAGCCGCTGGCGTCGCGGTGCCTCGTCGCTGCGAGAGGTGGGCGCGGCGGCGAAGTTGTGACCGCCCCTGTCGCGAGAGGTGGGCGTGGCGCCGAGGTTGTGACCACTCTCGCCGTGAGAGGCGGGTGCCGCGCCGAGGACGTGAGCACTCCCGTCGCGAAAGGCGGGCGCGGCACCGAGGTTGTGACCGCCCCCGCTCAGCCGCCCGAGCCGCGCATGGCCTGGCGGATCACGTCGCGGGTCCGGTCCACGATCGCGAGAGGCGGCCCGAACAGCAGGTTCATCATCATCGACTCCGTACCGGGATGCGGATGGGTCGGTGCCAGAGCCTCGGCCGCCTTCACCCCGGCCGCCATGGCCCGGCGCTCGGCCACGCTCGTGCGGGCGCGCAGCTGGGCGAACTCGTGGCTCTCCTCGGCGTGGGCGTGGGCGAGCACCGCCGCACGCAACACCTGGAGACGCGCGGAGAACTCGGGGTCCCCGGGACCCAGCTTCTCCAGGTCGACGAGTAACTGCTTCGCCTCCCTCTCCTCCGCGAGGCGCTCGTCGACCACCTCACCCCCGTTCTTGATCTTGAGACGCGCGTAGGGGTGCACGATCTCCTCTTCGGCGGTCTCGTGCACGGCGAGCATCCGTACGAGACGATGGAAGGCCTCGGCCCGCCGCGCCCCGGCGGGAGCCTCCTCGACCTCGTCGAACAGATTTCTGATCATCGCGTGCTGGCGCACCAGCAGGTCCACGACATCGTTCTCGCTCATCAGCTCGGGCACGGTCCGGCGGTCGTTCATGGGTCCCCCTTCGACTACCAGGTCGATTACCCGCACCCGGGCACCGAAACCCGGGGACCGGCACCGCGAAGGCGGCGGTGGCACGGACGGGCGTACGCGGGGAACCTCGCCTCGCCACCCAGCGGGTGAGCCTCCGTCAGACGGTGATCCACTCGGTGACGACCGTCGCGTCGCCGAGACGGCAGCGGAGGCTGAACGGCCCGGCGGGAACGTCGTCGTAGATGAACCTGCCCAGGTCGTCGGCCGTCAGCGTGACCGGACGACCTCCAAGGACCTCGACCTCAAGGGGACGCGGCGGCATCAGCTGGCCCACCACCCGGCCGCCGACGGCGGTCACGGTGATCTCCAGGTCGACGGTGAGCCCCGCGCCCTGAAAGGTGAGCATGCGCGGCTGCCGCTCCCCCCGCACCCGCGAGGATCCGCCCAGGGAGTCGAAGACCAGCTCGGCCAGCTCGGCGTCGAGCGTGCGCAGCGTGTAGGCCTCGACCGCGATCTGCAGGAGATGCGAGGGAACGGGGTCGAACAGCTCGATGGCGCGGCGCAGCTCCGCCTCCAGCTCGTCGTCACTCATCGGAAACCCCATCCGCCAGGGAGGTCCACCCGGAAACCCCGCCTGCCGAGGAGGTCCACCCGGAAACTCCGTCCGCCAGGAGATTCACCTGGAAAGCACACCTGAGGAGGTCCGCGCGGAAAGCGCACCCGAGGAGATCCACGCGGAGATCCCGTCCGCCCAGGAGGTTCACCGGAAACCCCTCCTGCCCAGAAGGACGCGCAGCCGTCGCAGGCAGCGCTGCCTGATCGGCCCGACGCTCCCGACGGCGATGCCGAGCGTCGCCGACACCTCCTGGTAGCTGAACGGCGGAGAGGCCGTGAGCAGCCGCAGCAACCGCTGGCAGCTCTCACCGAGCTCCTGGAAGGCTTGCCAGGCCGCCCGCGCCCGTTCCCGCTCCCGGGTGGCGTCCTCGGAGTCGATCAATGCCTGCTCCGGCGTACGGTCGTCGGCGACGCGATCGAACGTCTCCTGGTCGTCGCTCGGGGAGACCCGCCGGGCGGCCCTGATCACCTTGACGCACTCGTTGCGCGCCGTGCTGGCCAGCCACGCGCCGACCTTGTCCGGTTCGCGGATCCGGGTGAGATTCTGGGCGAGCCGGAACCAGGTCGTCTGGTAGACCTCCTGCGCGTCCGCGTCCCTCAGTCCGTGAGCGCGCACGACGGACCACACAAGCGGGCTGAGGCCCTCCACCAGGGATTTCCACGCGGCGGCGTCGTCTGAGTCCACCGCGGCGCGGAAGAGGATGCCGATCGAGTCTCGATCCACGGTGACGTCCCCTTGCTTTCTGGACTGTCATCGTACGTCGGAGGACCGATCCGCCCGCACTGGTTTTCAGGGCGTGGCCGGGACACTTTGTACGCTCCGTGGCGTCCAGGTGGCGGGAACGAGGGCCGGGGTGGTGATGCCGGACAGCCTGCCGACGGGGATTTCGTCCAGAAGCCTTCCGGCGGCCTCCCGGGAGCCGACCCCCGGGTTCCGCGCCATGTAATTGGCGATCATGGCGACCACGAGGGGCGCGGAGAAGGAGGTGCCGCTCCACTCCGCCAGGCCGTCGAACTCGACGCGCTCGCGGATGGCCTTCGGCGACGACGCCATCTTCTCGGTGAGCTCGCCCCGGTGCGGGGGAAACTGGCAGGTGCAGTCGTACAGGTGGCCGTACCTGCAGGAGGGGAAGGTGGAGTGCTGGTAGTCGTACGCCGCGGGAGTGGGGTCCACCGCGGTGAAGGCGCTCACCAGACGCTCTCCGGGCGCGTACGTCGTCACCCACGGCCCGTGATTGCTGAAGCAGGCGCGGGCCGCGCCGTCCTTCCTCAGGGCGCCCACCGACACGACGGCACCGGCGTAGTCGGGGTGGTCGGCGTAGGCCGCGGGCCAGAACCTCACGTCGTTGCCGTTGTTGCCCGCGGCCGCCACGAGCAGCGTCTCGGGGTGACCGGTCAGCGCGTCCATGAAGCGTTCGAGCCCCAGGAGCGCTTGCGCGTCGGTGCTCGGCGTCCCCGCCGACAGGTTGACGATGTCGGGCCACCTCCCCTCGGGCAGCATCCCCCCGAGCAGCCTGTCGCCCAGCTCCTTCTCGCTGATCGCGCCCGCGTTGACGAGCGTCGCGTGCACCGTGACGTCGGTGTTGGGTGCGACGGCGCTGACCAGCCCGGCGATGAAGGTGCCGTGCCCGACGTACTGCTTGAGGATGCCCTCGTGGTCGAGCTCGATCTCCTTGCCCTCGCCCACGACGCGGTGCATCCACGGGTGCGACCGGTAGTTCTCCACCAGTCCGGTGTCGACCACCAGGACGGACACCGGCGCGCCCTCCTCGTCGGCGAGTTCGGCCACCGCCGGGTTGGGCGACTCGCACCGGGAGATCGGCACCGGTTCGTCGCCGGGGCAGCAGTTCACCGCGATGGAGACGATGTGGTTCCTGGACACCATGCGGCGCCTGTTCTCGCGCTCCAGGCCCTCGACGGCCCTCAACGCGTCCGACACGTCCCGGTCGCCGAAGCGCTCCCTCCTGTCGGGCTCCCCGACCCGGATCCTGAGCACACCGCCGGGACTCTCCTCCCGCTCCACCCGCACGTCCGCGTCCCGGTCGCCGCGATCCCTGGCGAACGCGTCCCTGACCGTCGAGGCGACCTCGTCGGCGTCCTCCACACGGGCGAGGACGTAGCCCTTCTCGTAGAGGAACATGGGCTGTGACCCCTCGAAACCCGCCGCGAGCACCACCTCTCCCATGGCGTCCTGGATCTGGTCGAACTGCTCCCGGAACCTGTCTGGTGCCATATTCGCCATCCTGTTTCGCAGATGTCCTGACGTCGCCATGGGTTAAGAGCCACCGGATGTCTCACTGATACACCTTCCGAGCGATCCACTCGATACGAACCCGGGGAGTCACCCGGCACGGACGAACGAATTGCCCGATACGGAGGGGGGAGTCCGGAGCCGGACGGGGGGTGTTCTCGGGGAGGGCTCCGCGGCATGGACGCCCTGAACACACCACGTCTAACATCGATCCGTGACCGGGGGAAGCTCGCGGATCCCGCGGCCCGCGGGAGACCCTCTCGATCTGCTGCCCCTGGTGTTCGCCCGTCCGGCGGACGCGCTGGCCGGAGCGCGGGCCGTGCTCTCCGACTCCCCCTCCCCGCACGACGCCTCCGTCGCCCACCAGGTGATCGGCATCTGGCAACGCGACTTCGGCGACCTCACGACGGCGATCGGCCACCTGAGGAAGGCGCGCGCCCTCGCCGCCAGATCGGGGTCCTCCAACCGTGAGGCGGACGTGCTCGCCACCCTGGGAGCCGCCCTCATCCACGCGGGCCGCACCAGACAGGGGCTGGCGGCGCTGGAGACGGCCGTCGAGAGGGGAAGCGGGATCACCGGCGCCCGCGTGCTGTTCCGCCGGGGCTACGTCTGGTGGGTTCTCGGTGGGCACCGCGAGGCGCTCGACGACCTGCGAAGGGCCATTCCCGCCCTGCGCAGAGCACAGGACACGATCTGGACCGCGCGGGCGCTCACGCTCAGGGCGACCGTCCACCTGGCGATGGGATCCGTCGAGCGGGCCGAGGCCGACTTCGTCGCCGCCGAGCGGCTGTGGGAGACCACCGACCAGGAGCACGACAAGGCCGACGCCGTGGAGAGCCGAGGGCTGGCGGCGTTCAGGTCCGGCGACCTGCCGGCGGCGCTGCGTCTCTTCGACGAGGCCGCGCGCCGCTACGAGGCCCTCGGCACGCCCATGTTCGTCCTGCACATCCGCCGGTGCGGGGTGCTGCTGGCGGCGGGGCTCGCCCGCGAGGCGCTGGAGGAGGCCGACACCGCCACCGAGGAGCTGAACCGGATGGGAGGCCAGACGACCCGCAGCGCCGAACTCCTCCTCGTCGCCGCGCGGGCCGCGATCGCGGCGGGCGAGCCGCACGCGGCGATCGCCCGCGCGAGCGCGGCCATCCGGCTGTTCTCCAGCCAGCGCCGCGACTGGTGGCAGGCCCACGCCCGGCTCGTGCTCGTCCAGGCCAGGTTCGCGGCGGGAAAGGTCTCTGGCCGCTCGGTACGCGACGCCGCCGAGGTCGCCCTGCGGCTGGCGGAGCTGCGTTCCCCCGAGGCGGTCCAGGCCTCGCTGCTCGCCGGACGCACCGCCCTCGCCCTCGGCTGGGAGGCCGACGCCGAACGGCACCTCGCCGCCGCCGCCAAGACCCGAGGACGCGGGCCCGCCTTCGCCCGGGTGGACGGCTGGGTGGCCCAGGCGCTCAGAGCCGCCGCGGCGGGACGTACGCGCGGTGTGCTGGACGCCTGCCGCCGAGGGCTCGACCTGCTGGACGAACACAGGATGACCCTGGGCGCCTCGGAACTGCGGGCGCGGGCGAGCGCGCAGGGGGCGGAGCTGGCCGTACTCGCGCAGCGGGCGACCCTCGCGCGGGGCGGCCCCCGCCGCTTCCTCGACTGGAGCGAACGCTGGCGCGCCACCGTGCTCGCGGTCCCGCCCACCCGTCCCCCCGACGACCCCGAGCTGCTGCGCGACGTGACGGCCTTCCGCGAGATCAGCAGCCGGATCGACACGGCGAGACCGGGGGGCGTGCCGGCCCCCGCGCTGGAACGCGAACAGCGGAGACTGGAGAAGGAGATCCGCGCCCGGACGCTCCGCACCCGCAGCGCGGGCGGCTTCGACGGGCACCGCTTCGACGCGGGTCCGCTGCTCGACGGGCTCGGTGACGGATGGCTGATCGAGATCGTCGCCGTCGACGGCGAGCTGTACGTCCTGCTCTGCGGCCGGGGCCGGGTGCGCAGGTTCGCCGCGGGACGACTCGCCGACGCGGCGATCGACGCCGACCACGCCCGTGCCGGTCTCGGACGGATCGCGTACGGGGGCTCTATCGCGTACGGGGGCTCGCAGGACAGGCTGACCGTCCTCGAAGCGGGCGGGCGCCGCCTCCAGGAGTCGCTGCTCGGCCCCGCCGTACGCCACCTCGGGGACGGCCCCGTGGTCGTCGTACCGCCTGGCAGGCTGCACGGCGTCCCCTGGGCGCTGCTGCCGGCGCTGGGCGAGCGGGTGCTGAGCGTCTCGCCGTCCGCGAGCGCCTGGCTCCGCGCCCGGCGGATCGAGCCGTCGCCGTCCAGGGAGCGGGTCGTGCTGGTGAGGGGGCCGGGACTCGCGACGGGCGGCGCCGAGGTCCCGCTCCTGGCCGCGCGCTACGGGGAGGCGACCGTGCTGGAGGAGGGCACCGCGCTCGCCCCCGCCGTGCTCACGGCGCTCGACGGCAGCAGGCTCGCCCACATCGCCGCGCACGGCACCTTCCGCTCCGACAGCCCGATGTTCTCCTCCCTGCGGATGGACGACGGCCCGCTCACGGTGCACGACTTCGAACGGCTGCACAGCGCCCCGTACCGGATCGTCCTGTCCAGCTGCGACTCCGGCAGGCTGCAGCCGGTCGGCGCGAACGAGTTGCTCGGCCTCGCCACGGCGCTGCTGCCGCTGGGCACGGCCGGGATCGTGGCGAGCTCGGTGCCCGTCGACGACGAGGCCGTGGTGCCGCTGATGCTCGCCCTGCACGAGGGGTTGCGGCGCGGCCTGAGCATGGCCGAGGCCCTGCGCGACGCGCGGCTCGCGATGCCCGGCGACGCGCTCAACCGGGCGACCGGCTGGTCCTTCTCCGCCATCGGCGCGGCCTGAAGGCCCCGGCCGGGCGGGCTCCGCGTCAGCCAACGGTGAAGAGCCTTCCCAGGTCGGCGCGGTCGCTGCTGCCGAGCCGCGCGTAGGCGTCGCACAGGTGGTTGGCCACCGTACGGATCGACACCGTGAGCTGCTCGGCGATCTGCCGGTTGGTCAGGCCCGCCGCGGCGAGGCTCACGATCTGCCGCTGGCGTGCGGTCAGCTTCGGCAGCGCGAGGTTGACCAGGGCGGAGCTGCGCGCCCCCTGGCACGTTCCCGCCAGCGCGGCGGCCCGGTTCCTGGAGGACTGTGAGGCGCGCCGGTCGTCGTGGACGAGGGCCGCGTGCGCGAACGCCTCCGCCGCGTACAGTGCCAGTCCGAGATCGGCGAGACCCCGCGCCACCTTGTCCAGCGCCTCCCCGTCACGTCCGGCGAGAGCGCGGGCGTGCCGCGCCAACAGGGGGGCGAGGTCTCCCTCGGCACGGTCGGCGAGGTCCGCGAGCCGGTCGACGACCAGTTCGGGTGTGCCGAGTCGAGCCACGTCGTGCAGGGCGAACATGTCGTCTTCGAGCGGGTCGTCCCCGGCGGCGCGCAGCGCCGACCGCAGGGCACCGTCGAGGTCTCCCTCGGCGGCGAGTGTCCAGGTCCGTGCCCGCTCGGTGGCGAGCCACATACGTGTCCGCACGTATCCGCCGATGCCGGTCCGCACGTCTTCACCCATGCCGGTCCGCGCGTCTCCGCTCATGCGCGTCCGCGCGTCTCCTCGGGGGGCCGGACCGCGCGACAGGGCCTGCCGCGCCGTCGTCAGGTCGCCGATGTAGGCGGAGGCGTGCGCGAGTTCGGCCAGGCAGGCGCGGTGGTGGGGGGAGCGGCGCAGCCCTTCGCGGCTCCAGGCGATGGTCTCGCGGGTCTCCCCGCGAAGGCGGGCGACGCGGGCCCGCCGCGCGCAGAACTCCGGCATCGCGGGCTCGTCCCAGCCGGTGTCGTCCTCGGCCATCCGCTCGCCGGCGCCCCGGGGTATCCCCGAGAGTCTTCCCGAGTACGCGCGTACGGCCAGCTCCTCGCACTCGGCCTCCAGCGTCGTGGCCGAGGTGGGAAGGAGCCGTCGCGCGCCGGACGGGTCGCTTGCCACGCGGCGTTCCGCGGCGGCTCGGAGCACCGGGCCGTGCAGCGGGTGGACGAGCCGTATCGAGAACCGGTCGTCCACGGTGACCAGCCCTCTCGCCCGCAGGCGTTCGAGGACGCCGCAGGTCACCCCGGCGCCGGGTGTGACAAGTTTCAGCGGCCTGCCTGATGCGATGAGCTCAAGTACCTCCCGTTCGTCCCCGCCGACGTCGCGGATGGTCTCCTCCACCAACTCCCTGGCACGCGCCGTCATCGGAGGAACTCCGCGCCAGGTCCACGTGCCCGACACGTGGCTCAGATCCCCTCCGGCGTGGACGGCGACGACCAGTTCGCGCAGAAGTCGCAGGTCGCCACGGCTCGCCCGATGCAGGCGCCTGACGGTGAGGGCGTCCACGTAGCCGCCCACCGCACGGGAGAGCAGTTCCCCGCACTCGCTCTCCCCCAGAAGGGCGAGTGTCATGCGCGGCAGGAGGCCCTCCTCCCAGAGCCGGGAGACGTCCCGCGGTACGGGGACGCCCTCCCTGGCCGTGACGAGCAGGCGGGTACGCCCCTTGAGCGCGAGGCGGAGGACGAGCGCGGCCGAGGAGTCGTCGAGGAGGTGGGCGTCGTCCACGACGAGCACGCGCACCCCGTCCAGCGCCTCGACGGGGTCCGGCGGGCAGAGAAGTCCCGCGAGACGCGGGGAGGGTGTGAGGCGCGGCACCGCCTCATGAGAGGCGGAGAACTCCGTGAGAAGCGAGGGGTGGGAAAGGAGAGATGCGAAGGCGGCGAGCGGGGTGTTCCGGGTGTCGTGCGTTCCGGTGATCCGTGCGTGGACAGGAGCGCGAACGGAGGCGTGGGCGTGAACAGGAGGGGGGACGGGGGCGGCCACAGGGATGGTCACAGGGTCGCTCACGGGGTTGCTCACGGGGTTGCTCACAGGGGCGGTCACAGCCTCGGGGACGGCCTCGGCGGCGAGGCGGCTTTTGCCGCTCCCCGCCGCGCCGGTCACGACGACCCCCCGGCGGCCGGCCGCCAGGTTTCGCCGTACGAGATCGAGTTCCTCAGTCCTGGCCGTAAACGGCCAGGGGGACCGTGGGTTTCTCACAGCTGTATGAGCCGGGTTCCCCGTCCGTGATACACGTCGAATTGAGTACCCCCTACTCATGCGCGTCAGGGGTTCCGTCTCCAGTCTCGTGGCATGTGGACACGGTTTCCTTGATCTCCTCCTCACGTCCGGGGGCCGGGGCCCGCGCGCCGAGGGAACGCCGATGAGGGCGGGCGACGGCGAGCGCGTCCGGCACTGCTCGCTTCCCGCGTACCCCGCCCACGCGCCGCCGGAGGGGCTACAGGGGAGACGACGCGCGGCCCTGCTCTCGGGGCGGCGGGTGTGGCTGAACGGTACGGTCCTGCACTACTGCTTCCTGGACGGAAAGCATGACGGCGGGCACCGTGGCGAGCACCGTGGCGAGCACCGTGGCGGGCAGGGCGACGCCGGATGGTGTGACGGCGAGCGGGGGGACGACGGGCAGCGTGACGCCGTGCGCCGAGGTTTCCAGGAGTGGAAGGACCTCGGCATCGGATTGAAGTTCACCGAGGTCGCCGACCGTAGCGAGGCGGAGCTGCGCATCGGGTTCCGGTGGGACGCCGGATCGTGGTCGGCCGTGGGACGCGAGGCGCTCCGCGTCGGGACCGCCTCCCGCACGGTGAACTTCGGCTGGGATCTCACCGGGGCGTCGGGCCGGGGCACCGTGCTGCACCAGATCGGCCACGTCATCGGCATGGTCCACGAGCACCAGAGCCCGTACTCGGGCATCCTCTGGGACGAGGAGGCCGTCTACGAGGACTTCGCGGGACCGCCGAACCTCTGGCCCAGGTCGCGGACGTTCCACAACGTCATCCGCAGGCTCGACGAGAGCGAGGCGAACGGCCTGGTATGGGATCCACTGTCCGTGATGGGATACCGGTTCGGCCCGGGGCTCATCCTGGAGCCGCCGTGCTACCGGGCGGGGATCGTGTCACCGGGCACCGTCTCCGCACTCGACGCCGCGTTCGCCCGCCGCTGGTATCCGCCTCCGGGCGCCGAGCCGCCCTCCGAACTGCCGCCGTTCCGCTCCGCCCCGCTCGGTGCCGGGGCGGGGGAACAGCGAGACTTCACGATCATCCCCCGCGCGACCCGTGACTACGCCGTCGGTGTCTTCGGCGAATGCGACACGGTGCTGGTGCTGTTCGAGGAGGTCGGCGGTGACCTGCGCTACCTGGCGGGTGACGACGACGGAGGCCGTCCGCGCAACGCGTCCCTGCGCGTCCACCTGCTCAGGGACCGCCGCTACGTCCTTCGCGTCCGCGTCCACTCCTGCTGGGGCCCCGGCCAGGCGGCCGTCATGTGCTGGTGAGCGCCGGACGCGGAGAGGGCCGGAGTCGCGGGTGCGCGGTCAGCCGCTCATCGTCGCCGCTTCCGGGGATTCGGGCGCGCTCGGGTCGAGCCAGATCGGGCGCCAGTCGCTCAGCTCGTGGAAGCGGCGCAGCTCGGCGAGGCCGCTGAGCCAGCCCATCCACCCGGCGTACGGAGGTTTCTTCTCATTGAAGCTGCTCTGCATGAAGGTGAGGCGCGTCGCGCCGCCCGAGCCCTCCAGCTCCCAGGTGACGAGACCGAGACCCGGCCACTCCAGGGTGAGACCGCGGCCGGGCTCCAGCTCGACGATCTTCGCGGGCTGTCCGTCGGCCTCGAAGCCGCCCATCGCGAACCGCCCGCCGACGTACGGCTCGATGTCGATCTTGTAGCCGAACCACCGGCTGAACTTCTCCGAGTCGACGAGCGAGTCGAACACCGCCTCCGGCGAGTCGCCGACGACGAGCCGCTCCCGCATGACCGGGGAGGTGAAGTCGGCCTTCGGTGTGAGCTCTCGGCCCTCCAGGTGGTCGACCAGGTTCGCGATCGACAGGCACCAGAACGTCTGCACCATCCCCAGGACGCCGCTTTCCGCCAGCGCGGTCTCCCGGTCGAAGTGGGTCTGCGTCAGTGACACGACGGTCGACTCCGCGTTCTCCTCCTCCAGGGTGATCTCGACGGTCGTCTCCTCGCCGCCGAGCAGCCAGGAGAAGCGCAGCGTGTGGTCGTCGACGTGCAGCGGGCGCTGGTGGGGCGCGTCTCCTTCGGGGGTGTGGCGCCCCCAGAACTCGTACCGGTGCGGCAGCTCGACCTCGGCGTGCTCGGCCAGCCAGACGCGCAGCTCGCCCGGGTCGGTCAGGGCGTGGTGGACTTCCTTGAGCGGTGCGGCCACCCGCGCGCTCAGCTTCATCGGCTCACTCATGGGGTTCTCCCTTGGGGTAGCAGGCGACGGCGAGCTTGAAGGCGTCCCCCTCGGCGCCGCCGTAACGGGTGAAAAGGTCTTGCAGTGCCGCCTGGAGGTCGTTCAGGAACTCCTGACGCCGCTCGGGGAGCACGCGGATCTCGCCGGACACGCCGACGGACGGCAGCTCAGGTGCGGTCCTGTCGAGCGCGCCGATATCGGCCTGGACCTCTTCCATGAGGTCCAGCAGGTAGCCCAGGCCCAGCTCGTTCCCGGTCGGGCGCAGGCCGATCCGGCCGACGAGGCGGGGGGAGAGCCAGTAGGAGCGGGCGCTCGCCTGGTAGACGCCCTCGTGGATGCCGCGCACCCTGCGCTCGGTCACCTGGGTCACCAGACCTGCCTCGACCAGGCGTTTGACGTGGTAATAGACCCGCTGCGGGGTCTGGTCGAGCAGGGCCGCGACCTCGGTGCACGAGCGCGGCTCGGCGAGTTGCCGCAGCACCTCGATGCGCTGCGGCTTGAGCAGGGCCTCGGCCTGCTCGATCTTTTCCAGGTACAGGACGTCTCTCATCGCAAAATCAACCTTGTACGTAAAATTATTTTTTGTCAATGGTTGAGGTGAGAAGCTCGCTCGACGTCGTGCAGGGGCCGGAGCTCCCTCTCACAGGACCGTCGACCGGCGACCGGTCAGGCAAGCGGAGGGAAGGCGGGCGGAGGGAAGGCAGGGCGGTCAGCGAGGCAGGGCGGGCAGGTGGGCGGGAGGTGCGGGGCTCACCTGCCTTCTGGGGGCGATCGCATCGCCCTCAGAAGGGTCGCGAGGGTGACGCGGGCGAATCCGATCCGGGCGTCGCTCGCCCCGTACGGCAACCAGAGGGCGTCCGCGTGCAGCAGACCGCCGCAGGAGTACACGACGTTGGGCACGTACCCCTCGCGCTCGGCGTCACCGGGGGTGAGGAGCGTGCCGGGGAGCTCGGCGATGACGCGGTGCGGCTCGTCCAGGTCGAGCAGCAGCGCGCCGATGGCGTAGCGGCGCATCGGGCCGACGCCGTGGGTCAGGACGAGCCAGCCGGACCCGGTCTCCAGGGGGGATCCGCAGTTGCCGACCTGGATCAGCTCCCAGCCGCCGCGGGGGGAGTGGAGCGGCATCGGCCGCCGCCACCTGCCGTCCTCGCCGAGGGAGGTGAGGCCGAGGGTCTCGCCGTCGGAGCGGCACAGCGCCAGGCGGCGCCCGCTCACCTGACGCGGGAACAGCGCCATCCCCTTGTTGACGGCGGCGGGTCCACGCAGCGGGGTGACCTCGAAGGTGCGCAGGTCGTCGCTGGCGAGCAGGTGCGAGCGGATGTGCCGCCCGTCGTAGGCGGTGTAGGTGGCACGGTACGAAGACGTGCCGTCCTCGCCGATGATCCTCACGAAACGGGCGTCCTCCATCCCGTTGCTCTCGGCCGCGCTGGCGGGCCAGAGCACCCGCCGCTCAAGGGGGACGTCGGCGGGGAAGGTCACGGCGTAGTCGGAGGCGGTCGCCCGGCGCAGCTCCGCCACGGTGCCGTACGTGGTGGTGCGGGTGAGCAGGTCGGTGGGGAGCCGGGTGACCGCCTGCTCGAAGTCGTCGTCGTCGAAGATCTCCGGTAGCGAGCCCAGCACGGTGGCGGAGACCTCGTTGTCCCGGTCCTCGTCGGCGAGCGCCGCGGCCAGCAGGTCGCGCCGGTGGGGGACACCGTGCCGGGGCCCGGTGGTGAGCGGTCCCGAGCGGTCGGCGATGACGAGCTCGTCGCCGGGGCCGAGCACCGCCGTGGCGAAGCCGATGGACGACAGGTGGCCCTCGCCGATCTGCCGCGTGCTGATCACCACGCGCAGCCGTCCGGGGATCAGGCCGGACTGGTCGGGGTGGGCGACCATCGAGGGGTTGCACAGCGCGGCGCCCTCCACCGCGTACTCGTGGCTGAAGTAGGCGCCGACCAGGAGGCGGGCCGCGGGGGGCAGGTCGAGGCGGCTCGGAACCCGGAAGTGGACCAGGTCGTAGTGGTGCAGGAAGGTCGCCGCGAGATCACGGTGCCGGCCGCCGAACCTCCGCAGTGTCTCCTCCAGCAGCGCGGCGGTCTCGTCGTGGCCGAGGAGCGCGATGCGGTCGATCAGGGCGGAGGTCCGGCTGCGCGTCACGGCGGCGTCCTCGCCGGGCACGAACAACTTGATGATCACTCTTCGCGGGTCGGGGGCTAGGGTCTGGTCGAGCCGGGTGGCCAGGTCTCGGATGGTCATGGCACCTCATCCATCGGGCAGAATGCTGGGCCGTGGCGTCTCGCGCACCAGGCGTTCGGCGTGCTGCAGGGTGGAGATGAGCGCGATGGTCGACTCCGCGCCCTGGTTCAGGTTGGGGCCGGCCAGGGTCAGGCCGTCGTACCCCCCTCCGGTCGCGATGTCCCACATGGTCGTCCTCCGGTCGTTGGCACCCTGGAACCACGCCGACGCCTGCCACACGCCCGCCTGCCAGGATGGATCGCCGGTGACGGCGCCCGCCGTGGCGCAGGCGTCGGCGAGCGCGGCGACCTCGATCGGCTGCTGGTCGTAGCGGTCCCGAGGCGCGTGCCGCCGCCAGCCTGCGACGGGCACGACCGACAGCCGCCCCTCCCTGGTCTGGATGTCGAGCAGCCAGGCCAGCATCCGCAGGCCGTCGGCGAGCATCGCGCCGTCGCCGCCGAGGTGGCCCGCCGCGATGAGCACCTCGGCGAGGGCGGCGTTGGCGTACGTCAACCTCGGCTGCGGCCACGGCCAGTCGGGATCGGCAGAGGGGGCGCCGATCGCGAGGGCGGCGTCCGCGAGCAGGGCCGCGGCCGGGGCGTTGCCCGGCAGTACGCGCAGGATCTCCGCCGCGCCGAGCCCGGCGAACGCCATGGCGCGCGGATGCGGGGACCTCCCGACGGCGCCGGCGGTGAAGGAGATCAGGGCCGCGTCGCGGATCCACGGGGCGGGGTTGCGGGCCGCCGCGGTGCCCAGGCCCCACAGCGCCCGCCCCCACCAGTCGCCGAGGCCGGGTTCGTCGGTCCAGCGCCGGTCGTGGGAGAGGCGGTTGTGGAACGCGCCGGAGCCGTCCTGCGCGTGCGTGAGGAAGGCCAGATAGCACTCCGCCAGCCGTCGTATCCGGGGGGGCGGCGCCGGTTCGCGGCTGGTCACGACGAGCCCGCGGGCGACGTCGTCGGTGCAGTAGCCGTGCTGGCGGCGGACGACGGCGTGCCTGGCGTGTTCGAACAGCCCGGTGTCGTCGCTCAGCCGCGCCAGGTGCCTGAAGCCGGGCAGGGCGGGGGCGTCGAGGGGTATGGGGGTTGCGGGGGTCACGGCAGGGCCGCCGCCACCGCTGCCGGGCGTCCGGCGAGGAGGCCCCGGGCGAGTTCCTCGTAGCGCGCCGCGACGGCGGGCCACAGCAGGGTCGGGACCAGGGAGTGGGTACGGTTCCTGAGATCGTCGGCCAGGCCGGGCTCGGTGAGGATCCGGCGTACGGCCGCGGCGAGCGCCTCGGGGTCCTCGTGAGGTACGAGCAGGCCGGGTCCGTCGGTGAGCAGTTCCACGGCGTGCGGGAAGGACGTGGCGACGACCGGGACCCCGGCCGCCACCGCCTCGATCAGGACGCCGGAGGTGACCTGCTCGTGCGAGTCGTACGGCAGCACGACCACGTCGGCCGAGCGGATCAGCCGGATCAGCGAGGCCTGGTCGCGGTAGACGGGGTCGTACCGCACGGAGGCGGACACGCCGAGCCGCGTCCCCATCCGCTGCAGCCGGGTGCGGTAGGCCTCCCCGCAGTGTTCGAGCACCTTGGGGTGGGTCCTGCCCGCGATCGTGTACGTCGGCGAGGGAGAGAGGTCCCCGAGCAGGGCGAGCGCCCGCAACGCCCACTCGATGCCCTTGCCGGGGCCGATCAGCCCCCAGGTGAGCAGGTGCGGCCGCAGGCGGCGCTGGGCGGGGACACGCATGTGGTCGGCGGTACCGTGCGGGATGACGGACACCTTGGCCGAGGCGACGTGGTAGCCGGCGAGCAGCCGGTCGCGGGCGGTACCGGTCATGGTGACCACCGCGCCGGCGGCGTCCACGATCTGTTCGAGCAGCCGCCGTTGCCGGGGGGTCGGCCGGGTCAGCACGGTGTGCAGGACCACGATGCTGGGCACCGTGAGATGCCGCAGCAGCGGCAGGATGTCCTGCCCGTCCGTGCCGGGATAGATGCCGTACTCGTGCTGGACCACCGCGACGTCGAACCGCTCCAGGGCGGAGGTGGCCGCCTTCCAGCTCTCGTGCCCACCGGGTGCCCAGGTGTGCACGACCCCGGGTACGGGGCGTTTGTCGTCGACGTCCGTGGTGACGCGGACGATCCCGCCGAGGGCACCGCCCTCGGTGAGGTGGGCGGCCAGGGCGGAGTTGAAGGTGGCCAGCCCGCACTGTGTGGGCGGGTGGGTGCTGAGAAATCCGTATGTACAGGCCAACTGCCAAGCCTTCCGGTCATCGGCCGCTCCGGCTCACGGATGCGGACCTCACGCGGTGAAGACGTCCATCGGCCAGCGTGGTGACGGATGGAGCTGAAGCCTGGCGCCGGGTGCCGTCCTCATCGGGGCCCGGCTGCCGCGACCCCGCAACGGATCGCGGGGGCTACGTCACCCTGACAGTATCAGGGGCTTACGCTCCGTCCGCTATATGGCGGTAGATGGGTAAATAATTGGTCACCACTCTGTCCACGTCGAATCTGCGTTCGGCCTGGGCACGGCACCCCGCGCCCGGCCGATCGCGCCGACGCGCGAAATCGCGGGGACTCCGGGCCGCTTCCGACCGAGTCGCCTCCGTCGAGGTCACCTCAGCCTGGGGGCCACCTTCACAGGTCACCGGATCCGGCGCGGACCCGTTTCCAGCCCTCCCGCGGCCTCACCGATTCACCCCTCTACCGGACTGATAACGACAGATCCAGGCAAAAACCACGCTGCTGAAATTCACCAGCATGGTGTGGGGTGTCCGCCCGGCCGTTTCTGTGACCTTGAGCCTGATCACCGCCCCGTCTCGCATCCAGCCCGCCAGCTCGTCCTCGGTGGGCTCGGGGCCGTGCAGACGCAGCATCAGGTCGTGGGGCTGCCCGAAGATTCGCAGGTGCAGCTCGCATGTGGGTTCGGTATCCGCCATGTTTCGCCATCCAGATATCCATATGGAGTAGACCCGGCGAAGTTGTCGGCCTCCTCTTGAGCGTACTCCTCGCGCCGGAAGCCGCCCGCCCAAGCCCCGCCCCTCACCCTCCGAACCAGAACAATTGCCCCCGAACCAGAACAAGAACGTCAGCAGGGCAGGTCAACTACCGGCGCATTGCGTTCATGTACGCGTTCCCGCGATCGAGAGATGAACCCCGGAATCGGATTTCGTGCGCCACGATGACTTCTCCATGTCATGATAGGCCGATCGCCATCCAATTCGGTGCGATTCGCGCGCCGGGGGAATGACGCGCGCCGTTGTCATACGGGCGCGTGCCACCCGGCCGGATCCGCCTCGGACGTGACGGTTGCGGACGTGACCGGACATCCGTGCGCGTACGCGTCCGGGGTGTGAGCGCTCCATGGCCCGTACCGGCCGGGCCTGATCCTGGTGCGCGTCCGGGGCGTGAGCCGTCCGTGCGGCGACGTCCCCGGCGTCCGCGCACGCATGCTTTGAAGTGTCTTGCCCTGATCGCCGACTCAGTGACTGAAAATGCATGACAAATGGCTTGTTCTGCCCTGTCATTGAGCGGCCAATGAGCATTGAATTGTTGATTCTCGTGGAAATTTTCCGTCAACCGCGGTCTCATATTCCAGCCAGTTCTTTCGGGATCATTTCTGGAAAGAGGAGAGTCATATGACCAATTCGCGAAGAATTACGGCACTCGCGGCCGCGCTCGCGACGGCGGTCAGCCTCGGGGCCGTCGGCGCGCAGGCGTCGGCGGCGGTCGCGCACCCCTCGACAGCGGCCGCACAGCCCGCGGTGGAGGTCGCCGCTCCGCCGCAAGGGCTCCGGATCACCCGCTTCCTCGGCGAGCAGCGCCTGCCGCACAAGATGCGCTTCCGTGGAACCACCGTCGGCGGCCTCTCCGGTCTTGACCGTGACCCGCGCACCGGCACCTGGTATTTCGTCTCCGACGACCGGTGGCGCTACAACCCGGCGCGCTTCTACACCGGCCGTCTTGACATCCACCCGGTCACCGGAGCGTTCACCGGGGTGAACCTCACCGGGGTCACCACCCTGCGGCGCCCCGGTGGGAGCCCCTACCCGGCCTACGGCCGGCCCAGGTCCGCCGATCCCGAGGCGATCCGTTACGACCGGTGGAGCCGCAAGCTGCTGTGGGCCAACGAGGGCGACCGGCCCGACGCGGAGAATCCCAACATCCCGGTGTCCGATATGTCCGTCCGCTGGAGCGGCGCCGACGGCCGCTACCTCGGGGAGCTGGCGGTTCCCCGCAACCTGAAGATGACCTCCACCGAGAAGGGCCCCCGGCGCAACTTCGGGTTCGAGGGGCTCACCTTCACGGAGCGGAGCATCGCGGCCATCACGGAGGGGCCGAGGTACGAGGACGGCCCGCTGCCGACCGTCGACAAGGGCGCCACGGCCCGCATCACCGTGTGGGGCCGTGACGGCCGGCCGCGCGGGCAGTACGCCTACCCGGTCGACAAGCTGCCGGCGGCACCGGTCCCGGCGAACGGCAAGCCGGACAGCGGGGTCTCGGAGATCCTGGCGATCGACGAGAACCGCTACCTCGCCCTTGAGCGCTCCTGGATCGAGGGTGCCAACTACAGGGCCAAGCTGTACGAGATCGACCTGCGCGGTGCCACGAACGTGCTGACCCGCGACAGCCTGGTCGGCGGACAGCCGTACCGCCCCGTTTCGAAGCGTCTCGTCTCCGACCTCAGCACGGTGCGGCCGCCGGTGCAGAACCTGGAGAGCCTCGCCTGGGGGCCGCGCCTGCGCAACGGCGAGTGCACGCTGGTGATCGGTTCCGACGACAACTTCGACAGCAACGAGGTCACCAAGTTCCTCGCCTTCGCGGCCCGAGGTTGCTGAAAGCGCCACCTTGAAGCCGCCTGGAAAGTGCGGCACTGAAACGGCTCAGCCCGTCGATACCACGTGCAAACGGTGGTGCCGGCGGGCTGAACTCGTGAAACGACGAGGTGGCCGAGCACGGTTTCGGACTCGGCGCGGATGCGTACGCCGTCCGATACCACCGCCGTGTGGGTGGCGGAAGCCTGTACGGCATTACGCCGGTCCCAAACTTCGAAAAATGCCCGCATCAAACCTCGCGACGATTCGCGGGGATTTACAAGATCGTGCTTTCTTGAGCCTTCTGACCAGGGCGTGTTCCGGCTTCGGGGTCCCGGGACCCCGGCCCCCCTGCCGCCGCCTCCGGTGGCCAAAAATATGTAAATTCTTGGATTCGTCCGTTCCTCCGATACATCCCTTGACGTAACTGGAGGTTGTCGGCCATCTGTCCGTTTCTTTAGTTTTTGCCGAGCCGATCCATGTCGGGTGCTAGAACCTTGTTCACATAATGACAAATTTAACGATTTACCTATACGATCGCCGTTCGTGGTTGGAGTGGATCTTTCAGGAACCCGATTGGGCAACGACCTGTTCTTTGTCATGCATGACAACGCGACCGGCCGGATGCGGCTTCATGCCCGCCTGACCGATTTAGGACTGGCCGCAGCCATTCTGGGAGAACTGATGCTCGCCGGACGGATAACCGTGGGACTGGTGGCGGGACAGATACAACTCGTCGTTCTCGACGAGGCGCCGCCCGGAGACCGGGTCGCCGGGACCGCCCTGGAGCACATCGTCGCCGAACCCTCGCATCGCTTCCGTACCTGGTTGCACTTCCTCGCCCGTACGGCACTCACCGACGTGGCGGCCAGGATGGTCGACGACGGACTGCTGCGCCCGCCCGGCAGACGCCCGTCACGGAGGCGGGTGCCGGTCGACGTGAACGTCGCGGCGTGGCCGGCGGGACGCGTCAACCTCGCGATCCAACGCCGTGAGCCACTCAACGTCCAGGACAGCGTCCTGCTGGGACTGCTTGTCGCGACCGGCGGCAACCGGCTCGTCCTGTGGGAGCAGAACCCCGGCTACCTCTCCGACGCGATCGCCGCCCTCCCGGCGCCGCTCCAGGAACTGATCGCCCAGACCGAGGCTGCCGTAGGTGACGCCGTCATCAGCCGCCGCTGAACCCCCCTCACCTCAAGGAATCCCCCCATGTCCGTGACAGAACGCAGGGTGAGCGCCGTTTCCGAGGCGCTCGCCCAGGACCGCCTCGGCGTACCCTCCGTGGTGTTCTTCGTCATCTCGGCGGCGGCGCCGCTGACCGTCATCGGCGGCTCGGTGACCGCCGCGTACGCCGCGACCGGCGTGATCGGCGTCCCGCTCGCCTTCATCCTGCTCGGAGCCATCCTGGGCCTGTTCGCCGTCGGGTACGTGACGATGGCCCGCTACGTCGTCAACGCCGGGGCGTTCTACGCGTACACCGCGAAAGGCCTCGGCCGGCCGCTGGGAGTGGCGACCGCCTGGGTCGCGCTGCTCGCCTACAACGCGCTCCAGGTCGGCCTCTACGGCATGATCGGCGCGGCGGGTGAGCCGCTGATCGCCGACTGGTTCGGAAGCTCCCCGCCCTGGTGGGTCATCGGACTGGTCGCCTGGGTGCTGACCGGGGTGCTCGGGCTGATGCGGGTCGACGTGAACGGAAAGGTCCTCTCGGTCCTGCTGCTGACGGAGATAGCCATCGTCGTGCTGTTCGACATCGCCGACCTGATCAACCCGGCCGCCTCGGGTTACAGCCTCGACGTCTTCAACCCGGCGAACCTCTTCGTTCCCGGCATCGGAGCGGTGGTCGCGATCTGCATCGCCTCCTTCGCGGGCTTCGAGTCTTCGGTGGTGTTCTCCGAGGAGACCAAGGACCCGAAGCGCACGGTGCCGATCGCGACCTACGTCGCACTCGCCGTCATCTCCGGCCTCTACGCCCTGTCCTCCTGGGCGATGACCGTGCCGGTCGGATCGGACAAGATTGTCGAGGCCACGCGCGAGCAGAGTTCGAACCTCCTGTTCAACCTGGCCGGACAGCACCTCGGGGCGACCATCGCCACCCTCGGCGCCCTCCTGTTCGTGACGAGCCTCTTCGCCGCGCTGATCGCCTTCCACAACACGATCTCCCGCTACATCTTCGCCCTCGGCAGGGAGCGGGTCCTGCCCGCGGCCTTCGGCCGCACCTCCCCGCGGACCGGTGCCCCGGTCAACGGCTCGGTGGCGCAGAGCGTCATCGGGCTGGCCACGATCGTCATCTACGCGTTCTTCGGTCTGGACCCGGTCATCCAGCTGTTCTTCACCGTCGGATCGTTCGGCGGCCTGGGACTGCTCATGATGCTGGCGGCCACCTCGATCTCGGTGCTCGCCTTCTTCGCCAGGAATCCCGCCCCGGAGAACGCCTGGCGGACCCGGATCGCCCCGGCCATCTCCTCCGTCCTGCTGTTCGTCGTCATCGTGCTCGTCATGCTCAACTTCGACACCGTGCTCGGCGTGGCCCCCGACTCCCCGCTCCGCTGGATCATGCCCGCCATCTACTTCGTCGCCGCGGGATTCGGCGTCATGTGGGGACTCGCGCTGCGGTCCAGCAAACCGGACGTGTACGCCAACATCGGGCTCGGTGCCCAGGCGGCCGTGAAGGGAAGCGAATGACCGAGATCATTCGTGTCCCGAACGCGCCGGGAGCCGCGGATACCATCGGTGCGATCATCGCCACCTCCTTCCACGAGCAGGAGATCTCCGCCTGGATGATCCCGTCGGACGACGACCGCCGCCGGGTGATGCCCCCCTTCTTCTCCATGACCAGCGAGAGCGCCCTCGTCCACGGCGAGGTCCTCGCGACGGCGGACATGTCCGCCGTCGCCGTGTGGTTCCACAAGGGGGTCGAGCCGCTTCCCGAGATCCCCGACCGGACCGCCCGGGTCGAGTCGTTCGCCGGTCCCCACGCCGAGCGCATCGAACTGATGGGGGAGGAGATGGACAAGCGCCACCCCCACGACCCGCACCACTATCTGGCGTTCCTCGCCGTGCTCCCGGGACACCAGAGGCGGAAGACGGGGACCCGGCTGCTTGAGGAGTACCACCGAGGGCTCGACGAGGAGGGGATACCCGCGTACCTGGAGGCGAGCAGCGTCGACAGCCGCAGGCTCTATCTGCGCCACGGCTATCAGGACCTCGGCGACCCGATCTTCATGCCCGGCGGCCCGCCGATGTATCCGATGTGGCGCCCGCCGAACCCCTGACCGCGGGACCCCCGTGAGTTTTGAATCCGTGCTGGAGGGTAGCGCCGTTCTCGATCGGGTATCGCGGGGGTCCACCAACGGTACGGGGTTCGGGAGGGCTGAGTGGATCACCGCGGTCAGGCGCTGTGGGTACGGGCGAACCATCGGGGGCACTGCAGCGTGCTGGAGTTCGGCGGGCACCTGGACTTCGTCACCGCGTCCACGCTCGCCCAACACGTCGACGAGGTCTGGGAGATGAGCGACGGCCCCCGCCTCGTGCTGGAGCTGTCACAGCTGGCCTTCTACGATTCCACCGCCCTGGGTGTCCTGGCTCAGACCCGGCAGCGCGTCCAGGACACCGCCACCGGCCGGCTCGTTCTCGTGGGCGTCCCCGACGGGCTGGCGCACCTGCTGCTGCGCACCGGCCTGCTGTCCCACTTCGAGGTGCGCGACGACATCGAACAGGCCGTCGCCAGCCTGCTCCCCCCGGAGTGAGGCACTCTCCACGCTCCCAAGGTTCGAAGATCCGCGCCGGTACGTGGCGCGGAGGCAGGGCCCGTGAAGGACAGAGGTCTCCACGGGGGGTCACCCCGCACAGGTACGTGGCGCGGAGGCAACGCCCGTGAAGGACAAGGGGTCTCCCACGGGCGGTCACCGTGAACACCCGTGTCCTTCACGGGCATGTGGCGCAGGGTGTGCGGGGTCAGGGGCCGGTGAGGCGGCGATCTCCACGGGTGGTCACCACGAACACCTGCCAGTTGTAGTAGGCGTAGTAGTTTCTGATGTCCTGCTTGATCTGGCGCGCGTGCAGCAACACCGCGTTGACGTACGCCTGGGAGTGGTTGTAGGCGTACAGCGCGCGCCGGTAGTCGCGCGGCGCCCCCGACGCGCGAAGATAGTTCGCCGCGGCGAGCAGGGAGTCGCGGGTGTCCTGGATGTCACCGCCCATCCCGTAGGCGTCCCACGTTCTCGGCATGAACTGCATGGGGCCCTTGGCGCCCGTGTGGCTCGGTGACCGTACGCGGCCGAACTTGGTCTCGACGAACATCACCGCCGCCAGCACCTCCCACTCCACGCCGAACCGCCGCTCGGCGTACCGGAAGTGGCCGAGCAGGAAGTCGGCGGGCTTGGGCGGCTGGACACGGAATTTCACCGCCCCGCTGATGGGCCGGACGAGGGAGCGCAGATCCCGGCCGGCCGTCACGTTGTCCTTCGCCTGCCCGGCCAGGGCCTTCGGCAGCTTGGCGTAGGTGCGGTCGGCGACCTTCGGGTTGAGGACGAGGTAACGGTAGATCCGCTGCTGGTGCAGGGCGAGCAGCACCACCGACTCGGGGGGTTCTCCCTTGCCGGGATCGCCGTCGCGCCTCCAGGCGTCGATGGCGCGTCGGAGCTCCGCGGTGGTCGTGGCCAGGGAACGGGCCAGTTGCGCAGGATCGGTGGGGATCGCCGCTTTCGGGGAGGGCGGGGTGGGCACCTGACCCGCGGGCGGCGTCTGCTGCGAGGACTCCTCCGCCGGTGACGCCGTCTCCTGGCCGGGAGCAGCCGGTGGGGCGGTGCTCCGCGAGGGAGCGCCCTGGGAGGCGGAGTCCTGTGCGGTGTCCTGTGAGGGGGAGCCCTGGGAGGTGCTGTCCTGCGAGGCGGTGTTCGGGGAGGTGTCCTGGGAGGTGGAGCCCTGTGCGGCGGCATCCTGTGAGGCGGCGCTCTGCGAGGTGGCGCAGCCGGAGATCGCGACGACCAGGCCGAGGAGAGTGGCGATCACCGGCCTCCCGCGCGACCGGCCCACGCGCGAACCCGGCGACCCGCCCTCCGGGGCGTCCGGACCTCCTGAGGCATCCGTTCTCTTCGAGGTGTTCGGCATCCTGGAGGCGTTCGCCTTCTCTGGAGTGTTCGGCCTCCCGGAGGCATTCCGCCCCTGTGAGGGGCCTGGACCCTCCGAGGCATCCGGCCGTGCGGGCATCGTCCGTCTGTTCGACCGGTGGTCACGCTCCGGCCGTGAAACCTCCGCGCGCTGATCGTTCATCGGGCCCAACGTACCCGAGCGACGACCTCCCGGCCTACCGGCGCAGCCCGCGACGGCCGGCGGACGCGGCCCTCGCGTCACGATCACCTTTCTGACACGCGCCGAAGGACTTTGGTCCTGATCCGGTAAGTCGAACAGCCCTATTTTCATGAACCATGTCCGAATAATCCTGATATGTGAGGGAAGCAGCACATCTGGCTTGTTGGGGGAGACGTGAGGCCGGTGCTGGGAGGAATCTTGTTCGGATCGGTTCTAGCGATCATGACATTGGTGGGCGTCGTCGCGGCAACCGTGATTGAAGATCGACTTTTGCCGCCCGAATCGATCAAGCTGATCAAGCCGTCCGAGTCATCCGAGTCACCGGAGTTGCCCGAGCCGATCAAGCCGACCGAGCAATCCGACGCTCCGGCTACTCCGGACAACACCGACCGGTAAGGCGACGAACCGCGCGTCTCGTCAGGTCGTTCCGCACGGCGACCCCGACCCCTCCCCGTCCCGCCGAAGCCGGATGAAGCGAGAACCGATCCGCGAAATCGAACGATCACCACTTGAATACGCATTCGGTTAGATCGGGGTTCTTTCCTGGCGTTATCCCTAGATGTGGGTGATCATTGGACCCACCTGGCACCGTGCCCCCTGTCCGTACCGTCTCCGCGGGAGTGGGCGCGGTCACCTTCCCCGATCTCCCGTGACATCGCGGACGCCGCGCAGGCGTCGCCCGCGATGACCGGCTCCTTCCACGCCGACTTCGCCCCACCCCGAGGAGACGTCCAAGGAAATCCGCGGAAAAAGAGGAAAGAGGACCACCCCCCATGGCCCTTGCCGGTGTCTTCCTGCCCATCGCCCTCGCGATCATCATGTTCGGTCTCGGTCTGAGCCTCACGATCGCCGACTTCCGCCGCGTCGCCGCCTATCCCAAGGCCACCGTGGTCGCGCTCGCCTGCCAGGTTCTGCTGCTGCCCGTGATCTGCTTCGGTCTGGTGCTCGCTTTCGGCCTGCCGCCCGCGCTCGCCGTGGGCATGATGCTCCTGGCCGCCTCTCCCGGCGGGACCACGGCGAATCTCTACAGTCACCTGTTCGGCGGCGACGTCGCGCTCAACGTCACGCTCACCGCGATCAACTCCGTGCTCGCCGTCGTCACGCTGCCGCTGGTCACCAACCTGTCGCTGAACTACTTCGCCGCCGACTCCGCCGCGCTGGGCCTGCAGTTCGACAAGACCGTCCAGGTGGTCGCGATCGTGCTCGTCCCCGTCGCGATCGGCATGGCGGTCCGGGCGTGGGTGCCGCGCTTCGCCGAGCGGATGAACACCCCCGTGAAGATCGCCTCCGCCGTCATCCTGGTCCTGGTGATCATCGGCGCCCTGCTGCAGGAGCTGGACAACCTCGGCGGCTACATCCGCTCGGTCGGCCTGATCACACTGCTGTTCAGCGTGATCAGCCTGGCCATCGGCTACTGGGTGCCGCGCCTGGCCAGGATCGAGCGCAGCCAGGCCGTCGCCTCCTGCATGGAGATCGGCATCCACAACGCCACGCTGTCCATCGCGGTCGCGCTCACGCTGCTGAACAACACCCAGATGGCGATCCCCGCCGCGACCTACGGGGTGCTGATGTTCTTCACCGCCGCCGCGGCCGGATTCCTTCTCAGGTCGTCCCGTACCACCCAGGTCCCTTATGACGAGGCTCGCCCCTGACGCGGCTCGGTGAGTCCGGTGCGTCACCGGGGCGCCGGGGCGTAGAAGTGGTGACACGATCTGGTGGGAGTCGATCCCGCAGGTTGTGGGGGAGGACCCCGCCGGCCTGGACGCCACGTCCGACATCCTTGACGGGGCCGAATCCGGCACGGTAAAACCATCTGGTTATAGAACCGAAAGGCGATAAAAGTGTCTGCCGACGTTCTCGACGCGACGTTCGCCGCGCTGGCCGACCCGACCCGGCGCGCGATCCTGGCCCGGCTGATGGAGGGCGAGGCGACGGTGACCGAGCTGGCCGAGCCGTTCGCGATGAGCCAGCCGGGCATCTCCAAGCACCTGCGGGTGCTGGAGCGCGCCGGGCTGATCTCTCGCGGACGCGACGCCCAGCGCAGGCCCCGCAGGCTGGAGGCCGGCCCGCTCAGGGACGCCATGGGCTGGCTGGAGAACTATCGCTCCTACTGGGAGGAGAGCTACCAGAAGCTGGACGACCTGCTGGGCGAGCTCGAACCCGGCGGAGCGAACGCCGCCGAACGGAAAAGCCCGTGATGCCACGGCATGAGCGGACCGAAGGCCTGACGGTGCGGGCGGTGTCCGACACCGACCTCCTGCTCACCAGGGCGTTCGCCGCTCCCCGGCGGCTCGTCTTCGACGCGTTCACCCGGCCCGAGCTGCTCCGGCGATGGCACGGCGCGCGCGGCTGGCACCTCGTGGTCTGCGAGATCGACCTGCGTCCGGGCGGTGCCTGGCGCTTCGTGTCGCGTGGGCCGGGAGGTGCCGAGCTGGGCCACGGCGGGGTGTTCCACGAGGTCGACGCGCCCGCTCGGCTGGTCCAGAGCGAGGTCCACGACGGCTGGGCCGTGGGGGAGGCCCTCATCACCACCGTTTTCGACGAGCGCGACGGCCGGACCACGATGACCACCACGGTGCGCTACTCCTCGCGGGAGATCCGCGACAGCGTTCTCCGCACGCCCATGGAACGCGGCGCGGGCGAGGCGTACGACCGTCTCGACGAGATGCTGGGCGAGACGACCGTGAACGTCGGGCGGTGATCCCCTCGACGGTCCTTGGCCGGTTCGCGACGGTGCCCGGTGGCCCTCGACGGTCCTTGGCCGACTCCCGACGCAGTCCTTGACCGGTCCGCGACGGCTCTCGGCATGCCGGTCGCGGCGCGCCGTACGGCCCGTACCTGGTGCTGAGCGGCATCGAGACCGGCCGCCTTACTTCCCCCGTCGCCGTGGGGTCAAGCTTGAGTAAACACCGTGGGCGCTGTTAGCTTCACTCCGGTGGATGACATGCCTGCACGGGTGAAGGCGATCGAGGGCTTCGCGACGGCTCTGCGAGAACTTCGCAAGTCTGTCGGCAACCCACCTTTTCGGGAGATGTCTGGTCGGTCGGGGGCGATCTCGCACACGACACTGCACGAAGCCACGAAAGGCAACCGGCTCCCGAGCTGGGAGACCACCGTCGAGTTCGTCAGGGCGTGCGGCGCGGACCCGGCCGCGTACCGCGAACGCTGGGAGAGGGCGAACCTGGCGGTCAGGTCGGCGAGCGCCGGGGATCCTGCGAACCGCGTCGGCACCCCGGTGGCCGGTCCGCCCGGTGGGCTCGCGGTCCCCGCCCCGCAGGTCGAGGAAGCCGCGGCGGCCCCGGAAGCCGCGGCGGCCCCGGAAGCCGCGGCGGCCCCGGAAGCCGCGGCGGCCCCGGAAGCCGCGGCAGCCGCGGAAGATCGCTCCATGCGCATCGCCGTCGGGTCGTACGTTCCACCGGCGGCCGGTGCGACCCCGGCACCCGTGCCCACGACGCCGCCGCCACCGCCCGGCGAGATCGTGGGCGACGCCCGGCAGGTCTCCCACACTCCCCGAGGCCGAGGGCGATTCCGGTTGCCCCGCCCGGCAGCGGCGGCGCTCGCGACAGCGGCCGTCGGCGTGGGGACGGCGGTCCTCATCGCGGTGGCCGTCAACCGCGACTCCGGGAACGACGATCGCGGCCCGGCCCCGTCAGGCAGCCCGTCGAAGGCATTACTGGCGGCGACCGACTGCCCGGTGGTCCCGACCAACCCGCCGTACGATCCGCCCGCGAACGAGGGCGATTCCGCGGTGTTCATCGGAGACATCACGCTCCCCGACTGCACGAGCGTCGGCCCCGGCCGGACCAGGACCAAGGTGTGGCGGATCAAGAACGCCGGGACCGTGCCATGGAAGGGATACTCGCTGCGCCGCCTCGACCTTCCGCAGCAACCCGATCAATGCCAGACCATCTCCGACGTACCGATCAAGGACACCCGACCCGGAGAGATCGTCGACATCCGGACCGAGATCACCACGCCGAGAAACCCGGGCCTGTGCTACGTGCGGTTCAAGATGATGGACGGTTCTGGACGGGTCGCGTTTCCCGGAGGCCGACCGCTCAACTTCCAGGTCATCGTCGACTGACGGAGACGATGCAGGTGAGCACCTCCCACCGGGGTTGCCCCGTCGACCGACCGGCTTCCAAGCTCGCCGGCCGCATCGGGAGGACGCCTTCGGTGCTCAGCACCGAACGCCCGTTCCCCGCCGTGCGACGCACGGCGGGGAACGCGGGGAGGTCTTCGAAAGAGATCAGGAACCGAGAACGATCCCCTTGTAGTAGGACTTGAGGATCCTGGAGTGGCTCCAGCCCGCCTTGCTCTTGTCGCGGGAGCCGGTCTGCGACATCCAGTCACCGGTGACCCAGTGGCCGCACGCCGTCGTCGTCGCGCAGTACTGGGCCCTGAAGATTTTCCCGTTGCGCGTCAACCGGGTGCCCCACGTCGCGTCCACCGCCGCGTTCGTCGCCGCCGTCGCGGAGCCCGGCCTGTACACCTGGCTGGACGTGTGGTCGGAGACGTCGTAGCACTCGCCGCTCGGCGTCCTGCTCGCCGAGTTCAGCGCCCAGTACCAGCCGAAGTTCTTGACGGCGATCGCCCCGGCCCTGAGAGACTCCTTCGGCCAGTACGACGGCCACTCGTTGGGCAGGACGTTCTTGATGTAGGTCTTGAACGGCACCCGGTCCACGCGGTTGAGGGACTTGCGGTAGACGAGGATCGTCGTGGGCATCCTGCTGTGCGTGCCGTCGGTCTTGCAGTGGCTCGGCGACGAGGAGCCCATCAGTTGGTGCGAGGCGTTCTGGTTCTTGAGTGCGGCCTTGAGGTTGCCCTTGGCGCCGGGCTTGAAGTCCTGGTAGGTGCTACCGGCGTGGTTGCTGTTGTAGTGGACCCGGACGGTTTTGGCGGTGCGGTTCCAGACGGAGGCGGCGGCGTTCTTGATGCACTTGCCCTTGCCGTTTCCCGGTCCCTTGTAGTCGAAGCAGGAGGGCTGCTTGGTGCCGTAGTCGTTGACGGATCCGGTGAAGTCGGAGACCGATCCCTGGTTGTTGCTGTTGAAGTAGTAGCAGAACTCGCCGCTCTCGCAGACACCGTTACGGCCGGCGGCCGAAGCGGGCGGGGCGACGGCGAGCACCGTTCCGCCGAGCACCATCGCGGAGGCCACGGCGGCGAGTCGCGATATCGGCCGTGCGGTTCGTGGGGACACGGTCGCCTTCCTCTTCTTCATCGTCGTCTTCATCGAAAATCGAAAGCCGCGCTGCGCTCAGCGGAGGTTGTAGCCCTGGGAGACCCAGAACGAGGTCGGGTTCGGGTTGCTCAGGACCGGGTCGCCGACGCTCTTGGCGGCGAGCTTCTGCCGTCCGGGACGCACCTCGACGTGGGTGTGCGCGGCCCCGCTGGACGACACCCCGCGCCACGCCTCGTTGGCGATGAGCTGGCCGCGCGTGACCTGCTGACCCACGCGCAGGGAGGAGCGCGGAGCGGAGTGCAGGTAGATGACCGTCCTGTTCGACGAGGCGTTGTAGATGGAGATCGTGGAGAGCCCCGAGCCGCCGTTGGCCCCACGCGCGAGGTGGATGACCTGACCGCTCACCAGGGAGTGGACATTCGTGCCGATGCCGCGGTAGAAGTCGATGCCCTCATGCCGGCCGGGGGTGTTGGTGTAACCGTCGAAGGCGCAGCTGATGTATCCGCCGCTGGTCTTGTACAGCGCGGACGACAGGTTGACGCGCCCCGGTGACGACGACGACGGGCTGAACTGGTGCGAGGCGTTCTCGTTCTTGAGACCGGGCTTGAGGTTGCCCTTCGCGCCGGGCTTGAAGTCCTGGTAGACGCTGCCGCCGTAATTGCTGTTGAAATGGACCCGGACGGTTTTGGCGGTGCGGTTCCAGACGGAGGCGGCGGCGTTCTTGATGCACTTGCCCTTGCCGTTGCCTGGCCCCTTGTAGTCGAAGCAGGAGGGCTGCTTGGTGCCGTAGTCGTTGACGGATCCGGTGAAGTCGGAGACCGATCCCTGGTTGTTGCTGTTGAAGTAGTAGCAGAACTCGCCGCTCTCGCAGACGCCGTTGCGGTCGGCGGCCGAGGCGGGCGGGGCGGTGGCGAGGGCCGTTCCGCCGAGCACCATCGCGGAGGCCACGGCGGCGAGGATCCTGTTACGCGTTCTCATGATGTTCTTTCTCCTTGTATCTGTGGCCTGGGGTGTCCTGTACGGCCTGGTGTGTGGGCCCGAGGTGCAGGGCGGCCCAGGAGTGCGGCCTTGAGGTGTGTACGGGGTGGAATGCGTGCGGCCTGGAGCGCGTACGAGGTGGAATGCGTACGGCTCAGGGCGCCTGGGGTGCGTGCGGTCCGGGTGTCCGCGCGGTCGGGGCTTCGAATGGTCAGCGACGCCGGTACTCCTCCCAGGTGCGGATGGCCACCTTCGGGCCGTCGTCGGGACCACGGCCGGAGAGCCCGTTCAGACCGAGGTAGTAGTCGCCGATCTGGTTCTGGGCCTGGCCGGAGAGGTCGGTGTCGTTGATGGCGACGGCGTGGATGTGCCACGGCCAGTCGGCCTGATCGGGACTGCGCAGCCATGCCGCGAAGCCGACGCGTCGCAACGCGCGGACGGCCGCGGTACGGGTGGCGGAGCTCATCCCCTTGACCGAGATGTCCACGGCGCCCCCGCCGTCGTGGGTACCCGCGGACGTGGGGTCCCCGCCCCGGTTGTACGACCCCTGCAACAGCACGAGATCGCGGCCGAGCAGCCGATTCGCCTCGACCAGCATGCTCCGCGTGCGGGCGTTGACGACGCCCCCGCCGAACGACACCCGGGCCCCCGGCCCGATGACGTGGGTGACCTTGAAGCGGCCGGCCCCGAGCTTGGTGAGCGACGCCTTGCCCGGCAGGCCGTTGGCGGCGAGACCGGTGAAGCCGAGCGACCGCTGGAACTTCGCGAAGGCGGTGACCGTCGTGCTGCCGAAGTAACCGTCCACCCATTTGGAATCGAGCAGGCGCCGGTCGCGCAGCGCCCGCTCGACGAGGAGCACGCTCGCCTTCGCCCCCGGGGTCAGTGTGTCGTCAGGCCGTCGCGGGTCGATCTGGGCCGCCTTGAGGGTGGCTTCCATGTTCACGCTCGGAAGGGCTCCCGCGTCGGCCGCCTGTGCCGCCGACACCCCGGACGCTCCCGTCAAGGGGGCGAACAGGGCGGCCGCCACGAGGGCGGCGGCGTATGAGGGCAGCTTCATGGGTTCTCCTGGTTTCGGACACTGAGCGGGATTTCTGCGGCGGGATCCACAGTTTCGGATCGCTCGTGCTGTCCACAACGAGATCGTGTTGTCAGCCTGTTCGAAGGGCTTCCTTACAGGCCTGACAGGCGATCCGACGCGTGACCCGCGACCGCGCGGGGCAGTATTCGAGCAGGACAACGTGGCCGTACAGCGGTCGCGCAGGGCAGTGACCAGGCAGGACAACATGGCCGTACAGCGGCCACGCGCTCGCCTCCCGTAAGGAACGCCATGACCGAAGTCCTCGTCACCGATGCCGGTGACCGCTACCACGCCTCCGACTGCTGGGGTCTGCGAGCCGGCCAGCAGGGCGGTGAAGTCCTGGGTTTCGAGATTCGCCGCATCAGGAGCGTGAGCGTCGCGGACGCCGAGGCGGAAGGAAAGACACCGTGCAAGGTGTGCGTCACACGGTGAGATCGCACGGTGTCCGGCATCGCTAGCGGCACTCGAACGCGGCGATGGGAGAGGCCCGGGTAGCGACCACCGGGCTGGTCCGCGACGAGCCGGGGACGCGTACGAGACCGATACAGCGGACGATCACCTGCCGCCGCCGCGAAGACGGAGGCCGTCACCGGTTCCACACCGGATTCCACTGAAAGCGGCGCCTACGCGTTGGTGCGTCGGCGGACCATTTCCTTGTCCTTCTCCGGCAGCGCGTCGGCGACGAGCAGCCGCGGCAGCAGTTTCGGCTCCAGGGTCATCGCACGGAAGACGAGCGCGACGGTCACGTCGTGGTCGGGACGGTGCACGATCTCGGCCGGGTCATCGACGCGGATCTCGCCGGGCTCGATCACGCGCAGGTACGCGCCCGGCCGGACGGCCTGCGTGAACCGCTTGATCCAGCCTTCACGCTCCAGCCACCCCTGGAATGTCGCGCACGGGATGCGCGAGCACGACACCTCCAGGACGACGTCCGGCCCGATCCGCCAACGCTCACCGATCAGGGCGCCGTTGACGTCCAGCCCTTGGGTCGTGAGGTTCTCCCCGAAGACCCCGTTCGAGAGCGACCTGCCCAGCTCGGACTCCCACTCGTCGAGATCCTCGCGGGCGTAGGCGTAGACGGCCTGGTCGGAACCACCGTGGTGCTTCACGTCATAGACCCGGTCACCGGCGAGGCCGACCGCGCCGGTGCCCTTGGGGCCGGGGGCGGTGACGGCGACCGGTCCGTCGACGGGCCGCTTGTCGATGCCCGTCGATCCCAGCCCTTTCCACGGGTTGGGGCGAGGCCGGCCGATATTGACGGAGAGCAGCTTCATGATGGCGATTTTTCCAGACGTTCGACACGAATGGGATCACCACGTACGAGCTCGTCGTGGATGCGCCAACGGCCGGTGACGGCGGCGCGCTCCGCAGCCTCGTCGCCGTCCTCGACGCGCTGTCGCAGCAACCGCATGGCGATGCGGCGGTTGAGGCCGAACTGCCGCTCGGTGTCGACCACGACGACGATCCCCGAGGGCCGGTGGGTCGCCCGCACCGCCGTGCTCGCCTTGTTGCGATGCTGCCCGCCGGGGCCGCCGGTGCGGCAGGCGACGACGTCGACGTCCGCTTCCGTGAACGTCGTGCGCGAGATGTCGACCTGGCACGGTTGTGCGATGACGTACCAGTTCTTCCGGCTCGTGGTGGTCCGGTACGGGCTGGGGGCCTGCCAGCACAGCGTCCCGGTCCACGAGGCGGCGAACGCCTCGGCGCCGGCTCCCGAGATGTGGATCAGGACCGATCGGTAGGTGTCCGGCCGCTCACCGGGAACGCTCTCGACCCGACGGGTCTCCACGTCCTGCCGGGTGGCGTCGGCCTCCAGGCGGCGCAGCAGCCGGGCCAGCGCCCAGGCGCACTCCTGCGGGCCACGCCCGGCCGACAGGAGCAGGTGGACGCTCATCGCCGCCCCCGCTCACGGCGCCGGTCCCGCTGGGAGGCGGACCCGAGGTCGGGTGTCTTGTAGGTGACAAGAGGAACCGTGGTGGCCACGGGCGTGGCCAGGTCATGGTGAACGAGGTCGGCGATCACCTGCTCGATGCGCTTGTAGGCTGTCGGCGCCTCCTCGAAGAGCAGCTGGCGGTCTCCGCACACCACCAGCGACCCCACCGGCGTACGGCGCAGCTCCTCGACCGTGTGCTTGGCCCGTCCCCGGCGCAGGGCGTCCGCCCGCGACATCTTGCGACCCGCGCCGTGCGCGACGGAATGACCGGCGTCCGGCCCGGCGTGGGCGGCCACGAGGTAGGAGGGGGTGCCCCGCGTACCGGCGATGAGCACGTCGCGGCCGTCACCCCGTGCCGCTCCCTTGCGGTGCAGGTAGACCCCGTCACGAACCTCGACCAGGTTGTGGCACTCGTCGACGAGCGGCTCGGTGGGCTCGGCCCCCAGGGCGTGGGCGACCCGGGCGGCCATCAACCGCCGGTTGAGCGACCCCCAGCGTACGGCGTCGTCGTGCATCGCCAGATAGGCGCCGGGATCGGGGGCGGGACCCGCGCCATGAGCCTCGGTGTGCGCCCGCAGGATGCGCTCGCCCAACCCTCGGGAACCGCTGTGCACGATGAGAACCAGGTCGCCGGCCGCGAGCCCGAGCCGGCTCGCGTGGTCCGGCTCGAAGACGGTCTCGATCCGTGCGAGCTCGACGAAGTGATTGCCCCGGCCGACCGTCCCGAGCCCCTCGACGTGACCGGCGGGAATCTCACCCTTCACCATGGCCCAGGCCGGGTCGTCGGCATCCCGCTCGGGATCCAGCGCACGATCGAGATCGGGGAACCGGGCGGCGAGCTTCTCGGGCACGGCCCGCCTGAGCTTCATGGGGAACACGGCGATGCCGCACCCGATGTCGGAGCCCACCAGGAACGGATACAGCACGGTCGACGCCATGGCGGCCCCGATGGGCGCGCCCTTGCCGGGGTGCAGGTCGGGCATGGCGGCGACGTGCGTCATGCCGTCGAGGGCGGCCACCTGGTGGCACTGCGCGAGCGCGTCGGACTCGATCCAGCTCGCAGGGGAGGCGAACACGGCGACGGTGGCCGACCCCGTGGTCTTGGTGTTCACGGTGTCCCCGGTATTCGTGGTGTCCGTCGTGTCCGTGGCGGACGGCGGCGGGGAGTCTCGCCGGGAGTGCTGCTGAGACAAAGAGGCTCGCTTCCCTCGGGAGGGGGCTGGCAGGATCACGGCGCGAGGGAGCGCCGTGGCATCTCGGATACGCGGGGGCGCTGTCCCTCAGAGCGTCATGAACACCACGTTCCCGGACCCCCACCACACGAGGCAAACGATTTTCGATCGCCCCTCTTTGGCCACCCTGTTTCGGGCACCCCTCTTTGGCTGGCTCGGAGTGAGATCCGGCTCGTGGTTCCTACTTCCAGAGCAAGCGGACCCCGTCCGGACGCGGTCCATAGATCGCGGAGCATCTCACCGCTCGGGTCGGCCTTCGCGGCGACCGGATGCTCGGCACTCGGCTTTCGGTTTCCCGGAGATGACCCGGCCGAGCGACGTCACGGAGAGTCGCCGGCGTACGACCCTCCGGGGGTACTTCGCTCCGCGCATGGGGCACGCTTTGCGTTCGGCCCGGATGCTTCACCTGGTTTTGCCAGAGTGACCGTTACCGACCACCCGCTCCAGGTAAATCCTCCCCTGATGGCAGGAGACAGCCGCACCAAGCGGGAGGTTGAAATGATCACCTCGTTCGCGCGCGCATTCGTCACCGGCGCGTTCACCATCGCACTGAGCGTGCCCGTCGGCGGCGCGCTCGCCGCTTCCGCCTCACCGGTGGACCCACCGAGCCCGCAAACCCAGAAGGACCTCGCACAGGCGCTGCGCGGTGAGGCGTTCGCCAACGCCTCCTACCGCCTGTACGCGGTCCAGGCCCAGCGGGAGAAGCTACCGTCGGTGGCGCGCCTGTTCGAGCGCACCGCCGACGTCGAACTGGGCGAACACTTCAAGGAGGAGGCCCAGCTGAGCGGCCTGGTCGGCAGCGACGCCGAGAACCTGCGTACCACGGTGGCCGGGGAGATCTACGAGTCCCGGCAGATGTATCCCGGCTTCGCGCGGCAGGCCAAGGCCGGCGGCGACAGCCGGGCGGCCGCCCGCTTCTCGGAGATCGCCCGTGACGAAGGCGGGCACGCGCGGGCGTTCGGTGCCGCGCTACGCGCCGTCGAGTCCGGCGAGGGCACGGTGCCGAAGCCGCCGAAGGCCGACAAGGTTCAGGTCCCGCAGGGGCCGCCCGAGGTCCGCGCACAACAGACCAAGGCCGATCTGGACGCGGCCCTGCACGGTGAGGCGCTCGCGTACGCCAAGTACCACCAGTACGCCGAGCACGCCAAGGACCCGGCCGTGGCGAAACTGTTCCGCGGCACCTCCGAGGTGGAGCTGCACGAGCACTTCGCCAGTGAGGCGAAGCTGGCCGGGCTGGTCGGCAGCACGCACGCCAACCTGACCAAGGTCATCGCCGGCGAACAGTACGAGTCCCGGACCATGTACCCGGCCTTCGCCAAGCGTGCCGAGGCGGCGGGCGACAGCCAGGCGGCCGAACGCTTCTCGAACAACGCCGAGGACGAGGCCGGACACGCCCGCGCCTTCCAGCGTGCGCTGGATCGGCTTCCCGAGCAGCCCGAGCAGCCTCCGGCGGCGGACTCACCGTGAGGAGATGACGGGCTCCGGCCGCTCGACACCGGAGGCCACGAAGGCCATGGCCGTCGGCACCGCCCGCGGCCATCGGCGCTTCTCAGAGGCCATGGCCGTCGGCATCGCCCGCGGCCATCGGCGCTTCCCACCGGTCGCGATCCGGTGTCCGGCGTCGCGCGAGATCAGGAGACGGACATGTTCTTCGGCCTGCCGTTGCACCCGCTGGTCGTGCACGCCGCCGTCGTGTGCCTGCCGCTCGCGGCGCTCGGCACCATCTTGATGGCGTTCTGGCCCGCGGCGGCGCGCCGGCTGTGGCCGGCGGTGCTGTTCGTCGCCACCGTCGCGCTGATCGCCGTGCCGCTGTCGGTCAGCAGCGGCGAGACGTTGGCGGACACGGTCGGGGAGAACGCGCTCATCGAGGCCCACGAGGAGCAGGGCGAGCAGGTGCTGCCGTTCGCCATCGTGCTCTGGCTGGCCGCGCTGGGCCTCTCCCTGGCGACCCGGTTCATGGGACACGGCAGGCACTCGCCCCGCGAAGGCGTCGGCACGCGACCGCGGTGGTACACCGGCGCGATGATCGTCCTGGTGATCCTCGCCCTGGTCGGCGGTGTGGGAGGCACCGTCGCCATGGTCCGGGCGGGCCATAGCGGAGCCGAGAGCGTCTGGAGCAAGTGAGTCCCGCACCCGCACCGAGATTTCCCGGTAGTCCGGACTACCGGGGAACCCTCGGTCGCTCGTCCGCCACATCGACTTCCGGTGCTACGGCATCACTCCGGACGAAAGAGGGGGCGTTCTTGCCGAGAGCCCGGCCGCACAGTCCGGTTTTCGCCGGAGACGAGGACGCTCAACCCCGGCTGTTCAGGGTCGCCAGGTCCAGGACGTGGTAGCCGTCCGCCGTCTTCCACTGGAGGTACCGGGCATTGGAGATGCTCACCTTGTCCGTCTTCCGGCCCGGCAGGCGCACCGCGGTCCGTGTCCGTGCGTCGAGAAGCCATCCGGCCCCGCCCTCACGCCACGCCGCGAAGCGCCCGTACCGCGAGATGCCGACGTTCTTGGCACCCGCGCTCAGGCCGATGACGGTGCCGTCGTTGTACTCCAGGCTGTTCCAGTCCCTGCCCACCCGGGCGATGTACGAGGTCGGATCGGGAGCGTCGCGCCTGGCCCCGTCCGGGCCGTAACGGGCCGGCGGTGAGCCGGTGAACTCCTCCGGATCCGACGAATCCGCCACGACAGGGGACCTCGCGAGGAAGGTGTCGCCCTCCCAGGCGATGTCGTACAGTCCGCGCAGCCACAGCCGGGGAGTCCTGTCGCCGGGCCCCATGCGGTAGACGCCCACGTCTCCGGTGGCGCCGGTGACGCATCTGGAGAAGTAGAGCTCACCCCGATGGAACTGCAGGTCGACGGGGTATCGCCAGCCGGTCCCGCAGTGTCCCCCGGGAACGCCCCAGGTGTTCAGCATCTGCCGGGTCAGGCCGGTACGCATGTCGGTGACCTCGAGAATCCATCCGCCGGGCTCGTCGTTTCCGAGGACCTTCACCACGCGGGTGCCGTGCGCCGCCGCGGCGGCGGTGTACGACTCCCTGTCCTTGCGTTGCAACAGCGTGCTGCGGCCGGTGGCGGGGTCGAGGATGTCGACGTGGTCGAGGTACGGGAGGTAGCGGGAGAACCTGCGGACGATGAACCGCCCGTCGGGCAGGGCACCGACGACGGAGCGGGACATCGTGTCCCTGGCAGGGATCCACAGGATCCTGGCCCGGGGATAGGCCCGTGCGAAAGGCGTTTCGGCCTTCCGAACGGGAGGGGGCACGGGTGGGGGCGTCTCCGGCCGGCCGATTCCGGAAGGGAGGATCGGAGCCTGTTCCTCGGTGGCCGACGGCGGTACGGCGGGTCCGCAGGCGCAGACTCCCATCAGCACTACAGCCGCCATCATGCGGAAACGGCGCTTCACCCGCGTCCGTCCCCCTCTCTGCCAGACCGGTGCGACATACGACGATAAAAGGCCTTAGAGAAACGAGTTAGGAAATTCCATCGATACTACTGAAACCCCGTTAGTGAGTTCCCGAACTTCTGTCCTCCTCGCGCCCACGGTCCTTGTCGCCGAGCCGACGCTTGTCCGATGTGGTGAAATATGCCGAATGGAGCGCGCGAGGCAGTTGGTGGGCGAGATGCTGGTCTACTGTTTTGTGGCCGTTCTGCTGAGCGGGGGATTCCTGGCCTTCTTCTACGTGCCCAGCGGCCAGACGGTGATCTACAGCGGCCCCTACGAGCCCCTGTGGGGAACTCCCATGAGCGCCGCCTACAACTCGCTCCTGAACCTCGGCTTCGACGTGCGCGGTGGCCTGTTCATCCGGCAACTGCACCACACTTCCTCCATTCTTCTCGTCCTGGGAACAATCCTCTGGGTCCTGCTCGGCCGGTTCCGGCACGCCTTCGCGGCACTGGGCCTGGCCCTGCTCGCCGGGCTCTTCGGTTACGGAGCCGCTGACGATCTGCTGTACGGCACAATCCTCGGGAAACCGCCCATCCCCATCTGGTACGGCCTGCACCTGCTGGTCGCGGCGGCCGTGGGCGCCGTGCTGGTGATCTCCTCACGGAAGGAGGCCGCCCGGCAGCCCAGAACGCCGGGCTTCATAGCCCTGAGCATCTGCCTCACCGCTCTGGTGATCCTCTATCTCTAGAGGGGGGGGAACGCACGACGGCGGTGCCCGACGGTCCGGCGAACCTGGCCTCGTACCGACGAACCGAAGGACACGTCGCCTCAGGAAGTCGCCCGGGGCGTCCGCGAAAGGACTCGCGGTCGAGGGGATGCCGAGGGGATGGGGTTTCCGGTCCTTATCGATGTGTGGGCATCGAGCTCATGAAAGTACGGGCGAGGCGGTCGATTTCGTCGTCCTTGGAAGCCTCGTCCACGCGCTGATCTCGGTCGATCCGGCCGCGTTCGGCTTTCAGCCGGCGCTCTTCCTCGCGCAGTTTGATCTCGTACTCGCCGGTCCTCTGCCGGGTGGTGAAGTTCAGTTCGGCCTCGTGGCAGGCCGAGCCCGCGCGCAGCTCCTGAGTGAGAAGGCGGTCGTACTCGGTCTTGCCGTTCAGCATCTTCGAGATGATCGGCATGCAGTCGAGCAGCACGAAGATGACGCGCAGCAACCAGTGGGCGAAGTTGACCATGCCGCTCTGCCCTGCGACCGTGCCCAATGCCTCCCATCGTTCAAGCAGGCCGATGTGGGTGTAGGCCCGTTTCTTCTCCTCGACGCGCTCGGTGATCTTCTTGCTGAGCGCCGTCGCGCGTTCCGTTTCCGCACTGGCGCGATCGGCCGCGAGAGAGCCGAGTTCCGCCTTGAGTCTCGCCACCTCCGCCCGCTGCCGGGGGATGTCATGGTTGGCGACGAAGGTGTCGAACTCGTTCTTTCTGACCTTGCACTCGGGTCCGTTGCCGAACACGCCCGTGGTCTGGCCCAGGACCTTGAGGCCATAGCATTCCCGGTCGCGGCGTCCCTTCAGCTTCTCCTCCTCCTGTGTGTCCGCTGCCAGCCGGTCTTCCGCGGCCTTGAGGACGCTCTGCCTCTGCGTCATGTTGCCTTCGACGGCGAGTGCCCGGTCGCCGCCGTCGAGGATGAAATCGGCGCAGTCGACACCTCCGGGAGCCGGTCCCTTGAGGGGGTTGCACTGCTTGTACCGGCTCTCCGTCAGGCTGATCACCTGGTCGCGTTCTGCCATGATCTGCCGGTCGAGCCGTTCCTGAAAGAGCTTGAGGGTCAGCGGCTCGGCGATGAAGACGCCGATGACGACAGCGAGGGCGAGCCGGACCAGCAGGTTGCCCCAGCGGGACCAGCCGTCGCTGTCACCGGCGAGGCTGGTGATCAGAAACCGGTCGATGTTGGCGATGTTCAGGCCCCACAGCGCCGCCACCGGCAACAGATACAGCGGAGACGCCGAAAAAATCAGGGTCAGCGCGCCCAGCAGGGAGGCGCCCGCGATGAGCGCGGTGCTGGCCACGATTCCGCCGAGGCTGGTGTAGCGGGAGCGTTCCTGAGGAACGCTCGCGAGGATTTTCTCGTCGACTCCGGTGAACCGCCGGAAGAACCTTCCAAGATCGGGCCTCTCCCGGCGCCGGGGGTGCCGTCTGTGCTGCTGGGCCGCCTTGGGGCCGTGGAGGATGTCAACCACGGACGTCCTCCTCCATGAAGAAGTCGTCGTCGTTGTCGCCTGCCGTCACCTCGGCCTGGGCCTCGTAAGCGGGCCTTTCGAGGTCTCTCACCTCCGCTTCCGGCTCGACGTCGTCGAAGGTGGCGAGCAGTTCCTTACCGGTCGTCTCGTTGAACAGGCCCTGGGCGATCGCCGCCCGGACGACATCGGCCCGGGCACGGGCCTGAACGACCTGCAACTCGTGTTCCCGCTGGATTCCGCGCTGGGTGGCGCTGTACTCACGGTCGCCCAGGGCGGCGTAACGTTCGGCGATCTGCTGTTCGCTGAGGCCGCGGACGGTGACGTACAGGCCGTCGGCGGCGCCGGGACCGCTGTTGAGGAGGTCCCTGATCTTCTTGGCCTCGGTGATCTGCTGATCCCGGTCGAGGGCCGCCTCCTGCCGGGTGAAGTCGTTCGCGCTGTGGCCCTTGGCGTGCAGGTAATCCTGCTCGTCGAGTTCGTAGTCACGATCGAGCTTGCGTTTGACGTCGCGGAGGCCGTGTTCGCCCTGGATGTTGTGCAGGCTGGTCTCGTAGTGTCGCCGCTTCTGGGCGATCTCGTCGGGGGCGTGCACGTTGAGGCCGGAGAACTCGGCCGTCATGCCGGGCAGCACACAGGGCACCACGGTCGTGTACGCCTTCACCTGGGCGTGCACGAGTGTCCACAACTCGTGGACCTCGTGCAACCCGTGGCCACGGCCGAGTTCGAAGAGCTTGTGGTAGGCCTGGATGTAGGTGAACAGGTGCTCGGTGACGTCGGTCAGACCGGCGCGCACCACCTCGATCGGTTCGTCGACCGTGCAGCGGAAGTGGATCATGACGATGAAGTCGTGGGCGCCGGAGGAGTTGATCGGCACCCGGATCATGGTGGGGTGATCCTTGGTCACGTCCACGACGCTGACGCTGGCGGCGTGCAGCACGTGCGGTTCGTCGCCGCGCAGCAGCCGGTCGCCCAGCACGAACGTGCCGTCGTACTCGAAGACGAGCCGCTGGTGCGGAAGCTGGCGGGGGAGGCTGGTGATCGGCCGCCGGGGTTTGCTCAGGAACCCTTGCCTGGCGACAGGATCAAGGGAGACCTGGCTGATCACGGGGTAAGTCATGGACGCTTTCCGATGGTGTCGAGGGACAGAACAGCCGGGCTCAGGAAGACCCGGAGCAGCGACAGGAGAATCTCCAGCCGGTTCTCGTCGGTGTCGCGGGAGATGGCATAACGCCGCAGGTCATGGGCGAGCAGTGGTCGTTCCTTCTCTGGGAGCGCCTCCACGAGTGCCGCGAACAGGGCGTGAACACGGTCGCGGTCATCGCCGTCGCGGTCATCGAAGGCGCAGACGGCGTCGTACAGGGCGGCCAGCGCGTCCTTGCGGTGAGGGCGCTTGACGAGAACCGCGGACCAGAGTCTGGCGAGAGGCACGGCCGAACCGGGGCAACTGCGCAGATGAGCGGTGACCGTGGGAGTCCCGACGCCGTCCGCGCGAGCCGACAGGACACTCAAGATCGCTCGAATCAGCGGATCGACGGCACGGCCGATCCGCCTGTCGTTGCCGATCTGACGCGCCAGCCAGTCGAGCATCGGCAGAGCGTTGCCGGTGGCCTCGGTCAACGCCGTGAACAGACGGGCGAGCGCGATCTCCGCATGCCGGACGGGCTTCTCACTGCCCCTGATCTGTATCCAGAGCATCCGGACCGCCTCCAGCGGGAACCGGATGCCCAGCTCACCGGACCAGGCGAGGGTGGCGGTGAATTTGGGTCTGGCGGCGGACGCCCTCGTCCACGAGCTGACGGTACGCAGCACCTCCGGACGGGTCGTCTCGTCCAGGCACAACCATGAGATGGCCATCGCGGCGGTGGCCTGGCTGCGCATCACGCCTCTTCCACGGGCCCACGGGGTGAGAAAAGTGCTCTCGACGTACGAGTAGTCCGAGACGGAGGCGAGAACCGCCACCCCCCTGGCGATCTCCGCCTGCGCGCTCGGGTCGCGGAGAGCCGCGCACTCATGGAGCCATTCGGTGACCGGCTCCCACAACCGCATGCCGTGTCGCCGGTACAGCTCCCGCATCACGTGCGTTCGATGACTCGGGACCCTGAACTCCAGCCTGCGCCCCGGCGACAGGCTGAAAAGGGAGCCCTCCGCCACCCGAAGCAGGCGGCGGCTCGGCATCGGATCGTCCGCGGAAACGGTGACCGCACCCTCGGCACCGATACCGGCGATCGACTCCAGCCGGGCGAGCAACGACTCGAAGCCGGCTTCCGGAAGGCCGGCGGTGAAGGCCATGGCGGCCATCTCGAAAAGTTCCCCCCGAGTACGCGAGCCGTCGAACCAGGCGACCACATCGCGCCGCCCGGCGGACTCCAGCCTGTCGAGCGCGTCGTCCAGTGAAATCCCCGAGGCCAGATCGCGCGCGAGTGTCACCACGTCGGCCATGGCATGGTCGGCGGTGATCTGTGCGGCCGCCTCGTCGGCGACCTCGGGCGCCACCCGGTGAGCCAGCAGGACGTCGCGGGCCGACGGCGGTCGCCAGGCGATCCGGTCTCTTTCCGGCAGCGAGGTCGCCGTCGTCGTGATCACCAGGTAGGCCCCGGCATCGCGCACCCGGCGCCTGATCTCCCGTACGTGGAAGTCGGCGATGCTTCCGTCGACGTCGTCCTTGGGCCAGTCGCACAGCAAATAGCCGTGGGCCTTCCGGTATTCGCGGGCGGCCAGCTTCTCCAGCGTGTAGGCCGGGCTGAGTTCCACCACCTCGCGCCGTTCCGCGACGAAGTCCTGAAGCAGGTTGAGCGCCGCCGTCCGGCGGCCGGTGCCGGCAGTGCCGATCAGGGCCACCACGTTGCATCTGCCCAGCTGTTCGGCGGCGGCCTCGTAGGTGGCGTGGCGCACGTGGCGGGTGCGGGCCTCCGCCATCTCGTCGGCGGACACGGGTCCCGAGGTGCGGCGGGATCTGGGGCGGGAACCCGAGATGCCGAAAGAGGCGTCTCCCACGTTGCCGTGGATGTGGTTGATGACGGTCTGGACCTGGGAGACCTGCGCGAAACCTTCGTCCGTCGCCTCGGCCTGATCGGTCAGATCCACCGGCGTGGCCGCCTCGCCGATCAGGACGCCATCGGGCGGCGAATCAGTTTCGGATACCAAAGTTGATCTCCTCCCCGGAGATGGGAGCGGTGATCATGTTTACGGTCATCTGCTCGGCGTTGAACTGCTGCGCGAACTGCTTCGCGGTGGGGTCGGCCCGCACCAGCTTCTCCAGGGACTCCAGCAGGTCGTCACGCGACTCCGGGGCGGCCGGCTGGCCCTGCTCGGACCGGAATTTCTTGATCTTCGCGAGCAGTCTGCGTGCTCCACCCAGGCCGGTCTCGGTGCCGTAGGCGCCGAGACGCTCGATGGCACCCCCGGCGATGAGAGCCCACAGGGTGTCGGCGACCTCGGGCAGGTTGTCCATGTCGAGAGTTCCTCTCTGAGCCAGGTCTTCGGAAGGAATCCACATCCAGGCGATCTCGGTGCGTTCCTTGGTCGGTACTTCCAACCGGGTGAACGCCTCCGGTCGGTAGGAGGTGTGGAGCTGTCGGACGACGTCCTCGTAGAGCCGATCGGTGAGGATCAGCACCAGGTCGGCGCGCGGGTTCACCTTCAGGGCGGTACGGGCGGCCTCCGCGTCGAGCAGTCGGACGGTGGTCACCACGACCTGGCCGACGAAACCCATCGCACCGCGTTTCACGACGCCGTGGCCGATCGCGACGCGGATCCGCAGGCGGGCGTCGTCTCGGCGTTCACGGTTGTGGTCGTGGAGCGCCTTGCGCACCCGGTGGACCAGGTCGTCGACGACCCGAAGCTCGCCCTCCCTTTCCGGGATGACGATGACCTCGCCGTCGCCGGCCTCCTGGCGGGCCCAGGTCTCGCGGCGCAGGCCGGCCTCTCGTGCGCCACGGTCCATGATCTGGGCCAGGCCCGACTGGATCGAGTCGTGCCGTAGGTCGTCGCCGCGGCCGTATCCCTCCGCGTCGACCGCCATGACCAGGCGGCGGCTGAAATCAGAATCGAACATCACGTCACCTTGTGGTTGCGAGAAAGATCCACCAGAGCGGTGGGGAGATCGCCGGGGATGAGTCTGGCGAAGGTCGCATCGCCTCAAGACGTACCAGTACGTTTTACCGATAATTGGACAGACCGATTGGGTCGATGACGATCTTCCGGCGATGACCGGGGGCGATCAGTTCAAGCTCCTTGAAACGTCGGATGGCCTTGAAGACGGCGTCCTTCCCGGCCCCGACGAGATTGGCGATCTCCTCATGGGTGAGATCGACTCCCAGTTCCCGTTTGCCGTCCGTCCGGTCGACCCCATGCCGGCCGGAGAGTTCCACGAGCACGTTCGCGACCCGTACGGGCACGCTGAACTGGGCGAAGTCGGTTCTTCTGCGGTTGGCCCAGTCGAGCCGGTCGGCGATCATCCTGGCGAATGCGTTCCACGCCGCCGGATGACGGTCGAGGAAGTCGGTGAACACCTCCGCGCGGATGACGTGCACCCACATCGGACTGCACGCGGTGACCGCAGCCGATCTGGGCTCCCTGCGCAGAGCCGCCAGCTCGCCGACCACATCGCCGCTGACCCGGATGCCCAATATGGCCGATGCGCCCGATTCCAGGTAGGCCGTCACCTTCACGCACGCGGTGATCCGCTGGCCCGGGACGGACCTCAGGAGATAGACCTCGGACCTCTCTGGGTCTCCGTGATAGATGAGTGATTCGCCGGCCTGCCGCGGGGACGGCGGCGCGAGACCCAGAAGTTCCTTCCGCTCCTCCGGGCTGATTCTGTCCATGAGGGTGCCGACGGGCCACCTGGCGGGGATTTGATCATTTATCACGGATTAAGCGCCTTGAGTCATCGATGCGAAGCTACACCCTGGAATATGTGTTGGTCAGGTTAGATGGTGATCGGTGTGGATATTGGGCATATCGTCCGCTCTGCCGTAAAGGGCGGGCCGAAATTTCCGAGGAGCGGGACAGGATTCCTGTGATCGGCGTGACTTGGCGGAACGTCGGCACTAATTTGCGGCTTATGTGCTTCCAGGGTTGTTGCGGCTTTCTGAAGGTGAAGGCTCCTGCCTTCTCCGGGGTGGCGCCATCGCTCGAGACGCTTCGTCTTCGTGTGCGGGAAGCCGTCGGCAAGTCGGGGACCTCACAGACTCGACTGGTGATCGCGACGGAAGGCCGCGCGAGACGTACCCGTCGCGCGGGGTCCTCGGTCAGGGTGAACGTGCATCACGAGTAAAGCGTATCGTGAACTCAGTGCACAATAGATATTCCTGTGTCGGTTCCAGAGCGGAAGGCAACGCGCGATGGGGCACCTCGGACCCGAGCCGCTCGTCCCAAAGGGTGACTCGTCCAGGCGACGCCCCGGAGAGTCGTCGACACACGACCCCCCGGGGGCTTCGCCTCGCGCATGGGGCATGCTTCGCGTTCGGCCCGGATGCTTCACCTGGTTTTGCCAGGACGACCGTTATCGACCATCCGCTCCAGGTAAGTCCTCTCCTGATGGCAGGAGACAGCCGCATCAGGCGGAAAGTCGAAAATGATCACCTCGGTGACCGGATCCGCGGACTCGGCTTCGGCTCAGACCTGCCACTCGTCGCCGCGGAGCAACTCGATCGCACCGCCGTCGTGCCCGATCCCCGTGACGGTGACGTCGGGGCCGCCCACCATGAAGTCGACGTGCACACCGGAGATGTTGACCCCGGCCGCCTCAAGCCCGGCGGCGTCCCGCTCGCGCAGGTGCTCCGGCACGCCAGGAGGCAGGCCGGCACCCCAGGCCAGATGGCAGGTGGCGTTCTCGTCCAGCAGGGTCTCGAGAAAGGTGAGGCCCGATCGCCCGACCGGTGACGAGCCGTCGACCAGGGCCAGCTCGCCCAGACGGGCCGCGCCCGCGTCGGTCGCCTGGTGGGTGCGGACCACGTCGGCGCCGGCGCTCGCCCGCACCTCTGTCACCACCCCGCCGGTGAAGGTCAGCTCCAGGTCGCGAATGACGCTCCCGTTGAGCGCGAGTGGCCGCGTCGAACGGACGGTGCCCTCCACCCGGCGGTGGTCAGGGGTGGTGAACACCTCCTCCGTGGGGAGGTTGGCCTGGAAACGGTGCCCCCGCACGGATTCCAGGCGCGCCGCGGTCCAGTGCGCGTCCGGGAGCAGGCCGATGGTCAGGTCGGTGCCCGGCCCCTCGAACCGGACGGTGTCGAGCCGCATCCCGTTCAGCACCTCCGCGCGGCCCAGCAGCTCGGTGATCCGCTGCTCCCAGGCGGCGCGAGGATCGGGCCGGTCCAGGCGCAGTATCGGGCGCAGGTGCTGCCAGAGGCGGGTTTCGTCCGGTTCCCCGAAGACCGCGCGCGCCCATTCCGCGGTCGGGCAGGGGACCATCGCCCAGCGGACGAGGTTGCCGAGTTGCAGCCGCTGCCTCGACGTGAGGTGCGGCATGCGGTCCAGGCCCGCCCGTACCTGGTCCTGCCCGGCGAGGAGGTCCGGTGCCGCGACGCCGCGGATGTTGAGCAGGACGCCGCAGTGGCGGGCCAGCTCCTCGTTACGTGCGTCCAGCCAGGCCGGGACCTCGCTCAGCGTGGCCGCGTCCGCGTGCTGGACCCGGGATCGCTTCGCGTAGGGGTCGAAATACCAGATATCGGCATAGCGGGCACCTCGGGCGTATGCCGCCTCGGCCAGGGCACGTGCGAGCGGGGCGTGCTCGATCTCGGCGTTGATCAGCACCCGGTCACCGGCGACGACCGGTACGGCGACGTCGAAGACGACGTCGGCGTATCCGGCCAGCTCAGCGGCGGGAATGGTCATGGCTGTCTCCTTGGGGTGAGGTCCTGCGGGCCTTGCGAGAGCCGGAGAGGAACAGCAGCGGCGCCAGGGCCGGCACGCAGCCGGCGACGGCGAAGCCGTAGGCCAGGCCGGACGACTGCACGATGGCGCCCAGCGAGAGCGCGGCCGTCATGAACCCGAGATCGAAGAACGCCGTCGTGGTGGCCACCGCCGAGCCGCGCTGCGCGGCGGGCAGACCGGTCACCGCCATGGTGAGGAACGCGGGAAGCCCCAGCGCCTGCCCGGCGCCGATCACCGCCGCGGCGGCCAGCGCCCCGGGCACGGACGGCCAGGCGACGAGCAGGGCCAGCCCGGCCGCGGTGAACAGCAGCGCCGCGATCGCCGTCCCACGCGGGCCGATCCGGTTCGTCCATCGTTGGCCGCCGAGCCGCACGGCGAGCAACACGCCGCCGTAGACGATGAAGTGCGGGCCGCTGCCGCTCCCGCCCAGCGCGGCGACGTGCAGCGGGAGGAAGGCGCTGAAGGCGGTGTATCCCCACACCGACGCCCAGTACGCCAGCCCGGGACGCAGTCCCGCGCGATGCACGAGCGGCCCGGCCTTCCCCGCGCCGGCGGGATCGCCGGCGACGGCCGGGCCCGCGGGCAGGAACAGGCAGGCCACGAAGGCCGCGAGGGCGACGGCTCCCGACAGCGCCCATACGGCCCGCAGGCCGGCGACGGAATGACCGGCCTCGGCGAGCGCCGGTCCGGCGAGCAGACCGACGTTGACCGCGATGGAGAAGCGGTTGATCGCGGTGCCCGGACGGTCGTGATCGCCGGCCGCGGAGGCCAGGCCGACATAGGCCAGTGCCTCTCCCGCTCCCGCGACGGCCCGGCACGCCAGGAACAGCGGCAGCGACTCGGCCGTGAGCACGGCGAAGGAGGTGCTCGCCAGCAGCGCGGCGCCGGTGCAGGCCGCCGCTCTGCGGCCGCGCCGGTCGGCCAGCCGACCGGCCAGTGGACGGAAGAGCACGGCGCACCCGGCCGTGATCGCCAAGCAACCGCCGACCAGGCCCGGACCTTGCTCCAGCGGGCCGGTGACGTACCTGGGGATCGTGGGGATGAGCAGCCCGAGCGACAGGAAGCACGCTCCCGCGCACGCCAACAGCAGGCGGGTCATCGCACGTCGTCGAGTTCCAACAGGATCGCGGTCATGCTCACCTTGACCCGGTCGCCCGAGCGGGGCGGCCCGGCCTTGTCGTGGGCCAGCGCGACCGCCTGCTCGATCAGCCCGACGATCTCCTCCCACACGGCGCGATCCAGCCATACCTCGGCGTCCATGGACATGCGCTGCAGCCTGGTCTGGGCGAGGCGTCGTGCCAGGTCGGTGGTGAGCGCCTCGTGCAGGAGCTGCCGGCCGTTCGCGCGGTCCAGCCGCGCGGCGCTGGAGGGGTCGTAACGGTAGAGCCGGCGAGGTCTGCCCTTGCCGCCCGATGGCGGCAGCTCGTCCACCTTCTGCAAAAAGCCGGCCTCGGCCAGCTGGCGCAGGTGGTAGCTGGCGGAGGCGTGGGCGATGCCCAGCTCCTCCGCGACCTCGGTGGCCGACATGGACGCGCCGGTGAGCAGCGACACGATGCGGATCCGGAGCGGGTTCGCCAACGCGCGCAGCGGCACCAGCTCGTCACCGTTTTCCCAAGACATGTTGGGATTATGACATTTCCAACATGTCTTGGGAAAGGGGCGGCGGGCGCCACCTTGGCATCCCACTCGGTTCCTCTAATGTGGGCGCCCTTCGACCGGCGCTCCAGGGCATACCGGAGACGAGCCCGAATGATCAGCGGGCACGGTGGCCGTTTACCGCGCATCCCCTCTCCGTCGGACTCCTGTGAGATACGGACGCATGAGTCCTTTTGCGAAGCAGGGCGAGACGGGACGACCGAGACGGTGTCGCCGTGGCGCGTCATCGCCTGAGCTGTCCGGCGTTCTACCGGAGGGGCTGCGTCAGGTTGACCTTGTTTCCGTCAGGGTCGTGGATATGGGCCACACGTTCTCCCCACGGCATGTCGTTGGACGGGCCGAGCACTCGTCCGCCGACCGACTCGACCCGGTCCAGCAGGCCGTTGACGTCGTCGACCTTCACACTCAGCAGGATCCGCTGCGGGGCGGACAGGTCGGTCGCCGCCTCGCTGACCAGTCCGAGTTCCGAGTCACCCAACTTCAGGTTCACGAAGAACGCGGGTCCGTCGTCGGGGAAGCGGCTCACCTCCGTCGCCCCGAACAGGCGCTCGTAGAAGGCTCGCAGTCGACCCAGGTCGGATGTGACGATGATGGGCTGGACAGTCGCCATGGTTGTTCCTCCGGTTCGCGGTAAGTAGCCGTCCATGGAGATACGCCGTGGCGTCACGAAACTCATCGGTGTGCGGGAAACAATCGCGATGGCGGGAAAGACACCGCCGGAGCGCCAAAAAGCGGTATCAGCCGGTCGGTGTCCAGGTATGTGGTGATGCCGCTGATCAGACCCTCGGACACGTCCAGAAGAAGCAGCCCGAAGGGCACGTGAACGCCATCGGGGCCGGGTCTGGTCTGCCAGAACGCCGGCGAGCCGTTCGCCGCGGCCGGGACGAGGCGCGCGCCCGCGCAGGACGCGTTCGGGTCCAGCAGCGCCTGCTCGATCAGGTCACGGCCGCGAAGCCACCAGGTGAAGGGAGGCATCGACATCGTCGCGTCCTCGTGCAGCAGGGCGACGAGCACGGTGATGTCGTGACGCTCGAACGCGCTGCAGTAGCGGGCGAGCAGCTCGCGCTGGCCCGGGTCGGACGGCCGGAACGGCTCACCGGGCATGGCGTCGACCGTCCTGAGCGTCGACCTCGCCCGCTGCAGCGCGCTGGTCACCGACGCGGTGGTGGTCTCCAGGAGGTCAGCGACCTCCCCGCTCTTCCACCGCAACACGTCGCGCAGGATCAGCACCACCCTCTGCCGGGGCGGCAGGTGCTGCAACGCGGCGACGAACGCCAGCCGGATCGTCTCCCGCCGTACGGCCAACTCTTCCGGATCGCCGTCCATCGGCAGCACGAGAGCGTCCGGAACCGGCTGGACCCAGACCCGCTCCGACACCGGCTCGCCGATACTCGATCCGCCGTCCGCGGCCCGGCTGAGATCCGTGGCCAAGGCCCGGCGTTGCGTGCTGCGCAGCATGTCGAGGCAGATGTTGGTGGCGATGCTGTAAAGCCAGGTACGCAGTGACGCCCGTCGCTCGTCGTAGCGGTCGAACGCTCGCCAGGCACGCAGCAGCGTTTCCTGCACCGCGTCTTCGGCTTCGAAACCGGAGCCGAGCAGCCGGTAGCAGTAACCGGTCAGTTCGCCCCGGAACGGCTCCAGCCGGGAGCCTTCACCGGTCAGCGTCTCAGCCATTCCCCGACCATATGCGCCGCCACCGACACATCACGGGGGGAGACCGATGACTTTGTTGTTCGGCCGGGTAGGCCGGAAGCTTGGGATACTCCAGCGGGTGAGACGCCGTCGGCCGAACGGTCCGGCATGTCATCGCCCGAGCCGGGTAGCGCGCGTTCCCGACGACGTTCGTACGCCCGCTCACCGCCGCTCACCGCCGCTCACCGTCAGAGGAGCCGGATGATCCACCCTCATGTCGACTTATGATCTTTTCGTCTGATATTTGCACCATTGCCGGAAGAGCCGCCATGAACTACCCCCTCAGTCGACGGTCCGCCCTGCTCGGCGCCGCGACGGTGGCCGGTCTCGCCCTGTGGGACAGACCGGTCGAGGCGGCTGCCGGCACCGCCGCGTTCGACGACGCACGTGAGCGGTGGGTGAGCCTGATGGCCGGTGGGGCGGACGACTCCGCTCACACCGACAGCACCTATATCGACAGGGCGCGGGCGCTCGAAGGCTCGGCCAACGCGGTGCTGCGCAAGCTGAAACCCGCTCCCGGTCGCCCCAGCCTGTGGCCCGACCTGCCGCTCTCGGACCCCCGGACCGGCAATTTCAACCGCTCCTACAACCGCATGCGCACCCTCGCGCTCGCCTGGGCCACACCCGGCACCGCGATGCACCACGACGGCCAGGTCGCCCAGACCGCCGTCCAAGCATTGGACTTCCTGTACGAGCACGCGTACCACGAAGGGCTCGACCGGCGGGGCAGCAACTGGTACTGGTGGGAGATCGGCGTCCCCCGCGCGCTCACCGACACCTGCGCCCTGCTGTACGACGGCCTGCCCGCAGGTCGCCTCGATCGCTGGCTACGCCCCCTGCACCGCTGGTGCCCCGACCCTGAGCGCCGCGTCAGCCACCCCGGCGTCGTCGAGACCGGCGCCAACCGCGCGGGCAAGGCGATGGCGGTGGCGATGCGCGGAGTGCTCACCCACGACGCCCGCCTCGTCAGACGGGCGGGAAAGGCGGTCTCCGATCTGCTGCGGCCGACCAGGGGGCCGGGCGACGGCTTCTACCGCGACGGATCGTTCATCCAGCACGACGTGTACCCCTACACAGGCAGCTACGGCGTGGACTACCTGGAGAGCGTGGCCAAGCTGATCGCCATGCTCTCCAGATCGCCGTGGGAGATCACCGGAATCGACAACATTTACGACCTCGTGAACCGCACGTTCGTGCCGTTCGTCTTCGACGGGCTGATGATGGACTGCGTACGCGGCCGGCAGATCTCGGTGCAGGGCCACCGCGACCACCACTCGGGACACAAGGCGGTCGAGGCCGTCCTCACCCTGCTGGAAACGGCACCCGAACGCCACGCCCGCCGCTGGCGACCGCTCGTCAAAGGCTGGCTCACCCGCAACCAGGCCATCCCCTACGGCACGTACGCACCCCCGGCGAGCATCGCCAGAGCCACGGCCCTGCTCACCGACCCCGCGGTGCCGGTCGGTGAGCGCACGACGGGAACGTACGTCTTCGCCGACATGGACCGGGTCGTACACCGCCGCCCCACCTGGGCGTACGCGATCTCGATGAGCTCGCAGCGCATCGGCGCAGCCGAGGCCATCAACCGGGAGAACCTGCACGGCTGGTACACCGGCGACGGCATGACCTACCTCTACACCGGCGACCTCACCCACTGGAACGACGACCTGTGGCCCACGATCGACCCGTACCGGCTACCGGGAACGACGGTCGACACCCGCAGACGCGCCGACCTCCCGCACGACCACCGCCGTCTGCCCCCCACCCCGTGGGCGGGCGGCGTGGCCCTCGACGGCGAGTACGGCGTGGCCGCGATGAAACTGATCGCCGGAGGCTCCTCGCTACGAGCCAAGAAAGCGTGGTTCATGCTCGACGACGCGGTGATCGCCCTCGGCACCGGCATCACCGCCTCCGACGGCCGTCGCATCGAGACCATCGTGGAGAACCGCAACACCCACGACCGGCACCCAACACTGACCCGGGGCGACGGCTGGATCCACCTGCCCGGCGTGGCCGGCTACGCGCTCCTCGACGCCGCCGACGCGAAGGTGATCCGCAAGAAGCGCACCGGCCGCTGGCGCGACATCGACAAGGGCGCCACCACCGGAGGCGACACCACCCCTGTCACCAGGCACTACACGACGATCGTCATCGACCACGGCATCAACCCCCGCAAGGCGCGCTACGCCTACGCCGTGCTGCCCGACGCCTCCATCACGCAGATGGAGGCATATGCGGGGCGGGTCGAGATCCTCGCCAACTCTGGAGCGGTGCAGGCCATCTCACGCGACGGGGTGATCGCCGCCGTCTTCTGGCGCGCGGGGACCGTCGAGACTCAGGACGGGCCGCTCAGCGTGGACGGCCCCTGCACGCTGTTGGTGCGGCGGGTGGGGGAGCGGGTACGGCTCGCCGTGTCCGATCCGTCTCGGACTGCTGATGAGGTGAAGGTGACGTTGCCCTGGCGGGTGAAGTCGGTGAGGGAGAGCGATCGCAGTGTGCGGAAGGCCAGGGGTGCGCTGAAGGTGGAGGTGGGGGGGAGTCGCGGGCATGCGCACACTGCGGAGGTGCGCGTCTGACTCTTGGGCGAATCGCTCCAGGGCTGATGCGGTCTCCACTGATCCCGGAGCGGTTCACTGATGATGTACCCCAAGTTCGGTGGAGTCGGGGTACATCACCTCCATCAGACCCTGAGCTATTCACTTCATGGCCACAAGGAACTCCTTGGTCTCCGGATCTTCATGATCCGGCTTTCAAGGTGCCCGCACCTCGGAGAGGGCTCGTTGGGCCGACGAGATACAGATCCGCTATGCCCATGTAGGGGAAAATCTGCCAGTGTGCTGGCTGAATGGCCGGTCGGGGAACCAGAACCGGCCAAGTATTGGCTGTCTACTCTCGCGGTGGAGGTGTCGTTACCGGCATCTGGTGCGTATGCCAAGATCCGCTTGGGACATCGAGATCGAACATGATTATCGTGAGTCGAAGATAGGCTTGGCCTGGACCATTTCGTGGGCCGTACCTGGGGCGACTGGTACCACGTCCTTCTGGTCTCGGTCGCATACGCCTTTTGCACTCTAGGATGGCTCAACCCAAAAGCGCCGGTTGTGGTTTGATCACCTACCGGATCGTCGCCGAGCTTCAGTTGCTACTGGTTTGCTGGGTCGAGATCTCTCCCACTTGTCAGACATGTCCAGCTCGTTCCACCTAACCAGCCCTACAGGTTGGCTTGCGTTCAGCCCCCTTGTTCCTGCAGACAGGACTGTAGATCATGTTCTCCTGAACCCACCATTCATCTCGACAGCTGAGATGCGGCATCCAAAACAGGAGGCGGTACGTCACTATGAGAGGGTTCTGAGCGTACGAAGCAGAGGTAGTGAAAAGTTACGATATGTCAGCAGTAGTCGGAGATGAGTTGTCCGCCACGCCTGGTGTTGATTAACTCTCGACGTCTTCCAAGACTTTGTTTGCGCACTGCATCTGTAGCATTACCGTAAGTGAATAGAACGTTCGCGGGTCTACCCGGCTGGATTGCCGGGTAGACCCGTGGGACACAGTGACGCAGGCGCCCTCGTCCTGCCAGACATCATCGGGCGCAAGCATCACTCTCTAGGGCGCGGTCCTGTGATCTTCTCTCGCTACTGCGGGGGAGATCCAGGGCCGTCGTCGTCTCCGAAAATTACTTCCCAGACACGCTGGCCCAGTCCACGAAGGAAGCCGCAGCCAACGGCTGCGGCTATCGGGAGGATCCAGCGGCGAGGTTTCCCTCCATCCGGGTCTTCGGCATCGACGCGGCGGTGCTTGCCCATGAGTACCATCTCCCCTCGGTCATCGGTCCCCGCCGTTCGGGGACGGACAACGACCGGCTAGCTGACCTCTGGCTGAGGTCCGCTCCGACCCGGCCGCCCTTCGGGCGACCAGCTGGATCGCCCGATGCAAGGCGATGACCATGAGATGGTGAGGAACAGCCTAGCGACGCTATGCGACAGCCCATACCTCCTATGGATCGCCCTTTTTGGCGCGTCGTACGATTTGATCTTGGAGTGGGCTGGGGTCGTGTATGTGGAATACGTCACTACCTGCAGGGACAGGAGTGTTGCCTTCCAACACTCCTGTTGGCAAGAAGCCAGCCTCTTACCAAAAAATCTTGGTGTGCGTGTCGCGTTTCGGTATCAGGCGGTCTGTATGGGTTAGGGCTGGTCGGCCGACGCGCGTCTCTAGATCATTTAGTGACTGCTCTTGAAGTCGACAGTGCGCCTGGCGCGGTTAACGGAAATCCATCCGGTACATAACCCGTAGTCGATGTCTCGTGACCCTATGAGGAGGCGTTCGGCGATCTTCAAGCAAAAGACCTGCGGCGAAGAGGCTGCAGGTCGAGTGAGGGGCCACAAGGGCCGAAAGAGTGCCCCCGGCATGATTCGAACATGCGACACCCGCTTTAGGAGAGCGAGGGTAAAGCAGCCCGATAACCTGTGTTGACCTGCTTAAACGTCCGACATGGCTCATATTGCTTGCTTGATCATCCCGTGCATGTCCCACTACGGCATAACGTCACCTTGTAAAACGGGCGAGGATGTAGTCGAGACTGATGGCCCTTGCCTGGCAAGTGGAACCATAAGCCTCCAACGGGGCGGGTATACGTCGGCGACCCCCGCTACCCTCGCGTCATGGTTTCCCCTCGGATGACAAGGGTTATGGCCGAGCCCAACGATGCCGACCCCCTGTGGCAGACCGATAAGCAGCGTCGGTTACATGCCTTGCTGATGAGTTGTGCAGAGGCCTTCGACGCTGGTTGCTATACCGAGCCCGATCGCAAATATCGCCATAGCGACCCTGCACGTCGGCCTGCATTGTTGTACGGCGTGGGCTTGGGGAGGACGAGTTCCGCGCCTTCCTGCGCGCCCTGCAAGCAGGCCTGGTCGAGGTCGGACCGGATGGAAGCTTCTTCAGTTTTGGCGCGCGGGCCTGCTCGCCGAATCTTCACCTGATCGGCCGCAACGGCGATCATGTCAAGTTGCACGCCGAGGTCCTGATCCACGTCGGCGCCTATGCCGAAGTCGTCCTGGACCATGGCTGGGTGCCCGAGAGGCTCATCTTCGACCGACTCTTCAGCGGTGCTGCCCTGGGCCTCTGGGGTATGACGGGGCGCTGGGCGCCGGTGATCCACAGGCCGGGGATGTCATATTCGCCGCCGAGGCCAAGGCCCGCCAAGATGGCAGTGACGGGCTGACCGCCTTGCTGCGTTCGCTGCAATTGCTCGCCGTCGACCCAACCCACCTGCCTCGCATAAGGGCCATACCCCCAAGTGGCGCGGCCTGGTCAGGCTGACCACCCACCCCCCGATCCAGCTGCTGCTTGTCGCCAACGGAGCCCGCTGGTGGTTCACCGCACAGGCGGCCGACGGCACGGTCAAGCTGGTTCCGCAGTAGCTACTGCACTGCCCGAGCTTGATGTCGATGCCTCAACTCCTGATCCGTAGCACGCTCGGCGCTGCCCCAGGGTGACACAAACGCCTGCTCAGAAGCGATGTCCGACGTCGAAGTTCCACAGCTGTCTGTGGTCGGCGGGTGTTGTGTTAGCACTGCGTTAGCAAGATCAATTGGCGCCAACCCCGCTCTGCTGCGCACTCGACAATCATTCTGCTGTTCATATCAGTAAGCAAGCCACCGCTAGACCTGCCAGGCCAGCCCTCCCGAGCATCCCTAGATCGGAACTACGTTTGTCTCAATTGCCCGAATAGAGCGTACAGATAGTCGAAAACGGTTTCATAACACCACGCTCTCTTCTGGTATCGGTGGCCATCCCCTGCTGTTAGATATGCTCAGGCAGGGTAAAGAAGTTGCTGGATACACAACCCTCTGTCACGGTTCGAAGGGGGATGTGGTGGCGACTCAAACAACCCCTCAGGGGAGCAAGCGGTCCGTGTTCTTGCACTCGTCCGCCGGCCCATCCCGCGGAATCCCCGATTGGTTCACGGCGTGGCTCCGCTTGGGTGTCACGACGGCCAAGGGGTCGCTCGAATCTGCTCAGCGGCAAACTGTTGTAGCCGTCTCAGTCACAACGCGGCTCCAGGGCGCAGCAGCCATCGCCCTCGGGTACGTCTGCCAACGCTACACCCAGCGTAACTGCAAGCCTCTGACAGCCGACTGGTCAATCCCTCTCAGTGATGTCACGCCTGGAACTCGGATCTGGGTGAGGGTCCCGAGTCGGGTCATCGTGGGGAACTACCTCACCGGCTTACCGGACCGCCTCTATTTGAATACCCCCAAGACGGGAGCGTTCCAGACCCGGTTGGTGAAGGAGGTCAGGACGCCTCCTCCTGGGGTGTTGACAGTCGGCGCGACAACCTATTCCGACACGGAGACCGCCTTCGTGAAGTCTCTACTGCCCAGCGCAGACCCAGAGGAGTTCCTCTCGTCGTGGGATTGGGGGCTCATGCTTGTGGGGTCGCCTGAGCGCATCTACAGTGACTTAACCGAGCAAATTTCGACGCCGAACGGTCTCCGGTTCGGCCCTATGAGTTCGATCGTCAGGCCGATCGAACTTACGGCCCCCGTGGGTTGGCGCAGTTCGGTCATGTCCTCTCGGGCGGAGACACCCCCCTGGGAGGCGTTTCCCACCTCGCCTCACTTAGTAATCCTCAACGGGGCCTATGCCACGAGCCGGTGGCTCTCTGAATGCCCCGCCCCTGTAGTCATCGCCATCCTGGAGCGAACCGAGCCGGGCGTGGATGCGGCGGTTGCCACTTTGATGCAGGAGCGTGCCTACGCAACACCTGTCCGCGACCATGAACTTGCTTGGAACGCACCAGCGAGCTGCGAGGTCCTGGCATTCAGGAGGGCACTGTGAAGGGCATCGCCCTCGCCGACAGCTATTACCGCAGTGCCGAGGCAGCCCCGCAACGCGTTCATGTGGATGACGCTGCGGCGCACCAGTTTTCCCGGGAAGTCCGATCCCTGCTCAAGGCACTCCAGGACGAACTCGACTCGCCAGCCTGGGAATCCCTATCACGTCTCGCCAACGCCGCTCGATGGCGAGGGCTCTACGACCCTGTGCCCTTCTCCAGTGCGGCGTCCACCACCGCTCCGCTGCTCAGAGAACTCGTATGCGCCGCCGAAGCACTTCGCATTGGCGCTCCCGGCCACCTGCTGCCATTACTCAACTCCTTGCGGACGGCAGCGGAAGCGTACGAGTCCGGAGGCAATGAATTATTCGGATCCGCAGTGATGAGCACGTTGGAGGAGGTGGGCCCTACCAGCGCCTGCTTGATTGCAAGGAATCGTCGCACTGCCCTCGCGCTCGCGGACTGGCTGCGATCTCGGCACGGTGCAGCACCTCCTGTCTTCTTGCCTGCCGAATATGCCCGCCACGAACCACTCCATCTCGCTGTCGTCTGCGGGCCGAGTTTCGTCTTCCCTCCTCAGCTATTCACGACGCCCCGAGCCATGGCGGTCCGGCTTGTGCACCATCGCTGGATTCGCGACGAGGAGAAGATCCCAGGGCTTTTCGGCCAATTCGCCGCGATAACGCTAACAACGCGGATCCAGGAGCCCGTGCGCTCAACGGTGGGCTGGCAACCGTGGAGCGGCACTCCAGCCGCCGAGCTCAAGGTCACTCCTGATTGGGAAACCGTTCTGGCTTCAGCCCCCTGGACTCCGGCCAAGGATACCGAGAAGGTGCTTGCCCGCCTTGCCGTACTCAGCGGGAAGCATGCGATCTGGCTCCCAGCTGAGGGGGAACGCATCCGAGGCCTGGATCCCGCTGCGCCCCCGGGGGAGCGCGTGACTTCCCTGCCCATGTCCTCTGTAACTCAAGGCACGATTCTCATCCTCCGTGCGGGGGTCAGTGAAGCCGCGACTACTCGGGGAGTGGCTTATGGGCTGCTCGGAAATACCAAGGGCGCTGAGGTCAGGCACCTGCAAGAGAATTGGAAGTGCCGGCTTCGGCGGCTACTTGACGATCAAGGGCCGACGGCGATCACGCGGCGGCTCGCCGTGCTCGGTGTCGAGGTTAACAACATCTCGCACTGGGCCCATGAGGGGCTCATCCAACCGCGAAAGGTCGAGGACTTCAAGGTCCTGTTGCGCATGCTCGGGATCGAGGATGTAACGACCTACATCGAGGCAGGCCGGGTGTTGCGCCGAGCCGTTGTCACGGCCGGACACCGCCTCATGGAAGCATTAGAAAACAAGGCCAACAGCTGCGATCTGCATCAGCTAGAAGCTGGTGGCGTGATCGAACTTCATTTGGATGACGTTCCCGGTGCCGCCCCAATGACCGCTTACCAGGTCCTGGCACTTCGGGAGGAACCGACTGCGATCGCCCTCCGCGATTGCCGCAGACCTTTCGCGACACGAGGAGTGGAATGGCTCGAATGATCCCCCCGGTGATTGATCGAGGCGCGCCGCCTGGTGAGCGGCGTCTCTTCGAGCGGCTCCGGAGTGATCCTGGGACAGACGGCTGGATCGTGCTGCATTCGCTGCACATCGCCCAGCACCGCAGGCAGGTGGAAGGCGAGGCGGATTTCGTCATCATCGTTCCCCGCCTGGGAGTCCTGTGCATGGAGGTCAAGTCTCATCGCACCGTCAGCCGTGACAGCTCGGGCACGTGGCATCTAGGAGCTCAGCAACCGACTAGTCGAAGCCCTTTCACACAAGCTGCCGAGGCCATGCATAGCCTGAGGGCCTTCCTCGGAAGGAGCAGGCGCGATCTTACGCACATTCCGTTCTGGTCAGCGGTCTGGTTCACAGACGCGAATGCGACAGCCGTACCGTCCTCGCCCGAATGGCACCGTTGGCAACTCCTTGATCGCGCCGATTTGATCCGCCATCCCGTCTCCAGGTCGCTGACTGCCGTCCTGGTTCAGGCACGTCGTCATATGTCGGCGACCAGGCCCAACTTTGACGCTGCGCGAAACGAGCCTACAGAAGCTCAGTGCGAGGAACTGGCCATGAAGCTCCGCCCGCGCTTCGAGCTGGCAATATCACCAGCCGGCGTACGGCGCCTGCGAGATGACGATCGTCTGACGTTTCTGCAAGAACAGTACGAGGCCCTTGACCTCATCGAGTCCGAGCCCCGGGTGCTGTTCGCAGGCGCAGCCGGCACAGGTAAAACCTTCCTGGCGCTCGAAGCTGCCCGGCGAGCCAGCCTCCAGGGGCGGTCGGCGCGAGTGCTCTGTTTCAACCAACTACTGGGCAGATGGCTGGCCGACCAGCTTCGGAATTCCCCGGGTGTGCGTGCCGGGACCCTCCACCGCGCAATGCTTGACTTGGCCCACGTGCAGGTACCCGGAGACAATCCGGGTGCGGGCTGGTGGCAGGAGGAACTGCCCGATCTCGCGCTCGAGGCGTTGTTTGAGCGAACCGATCCCGTCGATGTCCTGATCGTCGACGAGGCCCAGGACCTCTGCGTACCCGGGTACTTGGATGTGCTCGACCTCATGGTCAAGGGCGGTCTGGCTGCGGGGAGATGGCTCATGTTCGGTGACTTCCAGCGGCAGGCGATCTATGGTCAAGGTGACGGGCGTACAGAGCTGAGCTCGCGCGGCCCATCGTTCTTTCAGCCGGTCCTGCACCACAATTGCCGCAATACTCCACGCATTGGCCAGGCGGCGGCGCAGCTCACCGGCTTGGGGAACGTCTACCGGAAGTTCCGGCGTCCCGACGACGGCATTGATGTTGAGTACTACAAGTACGGCTCGCCGTCCGAGCAGGAGACTAAGCTCGCCCGGGCACTTGATGCCCTGTACAAGGACCATTACCCACCCGAGCAGATTGTCGTGCTCTCCGCCCGCACTCAAGGCGCCGCCCATATCAGCACCTCACCCGCTCTACGCCAGCGGCTGAGCCCCTACCCCTCGGCCAAAACTGGCCAGACCGGATACTCGACCATTCATGCGTTCAAGGGGCTCGACGCGCCGGCCGTCATTGTGACTGACGTGGAGTCGGCTGAGGGGCCCGAAGCAGAGGCTCTGCTGTATGTGGCCTTAAGCAGGGGTTCCGATCGGCTCATTGTGCTCGCCAAGGATCAGGCGATGCGCCAGATGGCGCGCAATCTCGGCAGGGGGTACGTATAATGGCGGATTTCCTCGGCTCGCGAGCGCAGGTCCTCAACGACCTGAAGGCTGAGCTGGTCGGCCCCAAGCCGCTCGGGAAGGCACTGAATCTCTCGAAGATCATCAAGTTTGCATCGAAAGAAGAGGCTCGCGGTCCCTGGCGGGATGCCGCTACAGGCGAGGAAATTCTTCACGATTTCAGGCCACTTCGCCGGTACGGCACAGCCGTACTTGCTCCGGCAGGTGAGGAAGAGGCGCTGGAAGATTCACTGCCAGAATTTGGCACTGTTTCTGACGAGGTCCTCGAACCGCTGATCAGCGACCAGCTCGTCGAGAAGAGCCAGTCGGACATCTCAAAGATCAAGCAGGAGCTGGACGATGACCTGGATCTCTCCCTGGCGAACGCCCGGAAGCAGAGCACGATTGGTATCTCGGTCCACTGCCAGCTCCCTGACGCCGCGAAAATTGTCGTGACCGCATCATTCGGCCGATACAAGTCCTTCCAAGTGGACATCGCGGGTAAGGCTGTGGACCCCTGGTGGGTTCGAAGCCCGGTCTCGGTGAGGGCGGCGTTCAGCGCGAAGAGCCTGGCGCCCACGGGAGTTCGCCGCATGGTGTACCCCGACGAGGTAGCCGTGGAGGGTGCCGATGGCCTGGAAATCGCAGTGCGTGCCTACAGTCGGCGCATCGACGGCAATCACCTGATCACGCTCACGGTCACCAACCGCTCTTCCAGCCGGGGCGATCAAACATCGCTCTTTCAGGCAGAGTTCTCCGCCGTAGTGGAAGGCGAAGGAGTGTTCCTTCCCTACCCGGAGGAGCGTGGCCGCCGCGACCTGGATACCGAAGAGCAATCGATCGCGCTGCTCTACCGGCATCACCAGACCTTCGCGTTCGGCCATGGCTGCGCGGCGAACTGGGCTCGCGAGCCGGGCGAATCGACGACTCGGATCGATGCGGTTTGCCTGCCAACCTTCGAAACGCCGAGCATCACGCCGGTGATCCGCCGCGAGAACGGCACTGAGCTCGCTGTCGGCATGAAGGTGCTCGCTGCCCTAGAGCGGCGAGACGAGGCAGCATCCCAAGTAGAAGAGATCATCTGGCGCTATGAGCAGTGGATCACAGACCGCCGGGGGGAGGTTCCTGACCAGCACCGGCTCGCTGCAGAGTCTCACCTTTGCCAATGCGAGGCGGCTCTCGCTCGCATGCGCCGCGGCTGGGAGCTCATCTGTACGGATAAGCAGATCGCCACCGCCTTTCGTCTCGCCAACCAAGCCATGGCTGACCAGCAGGCAAGGTCAAGCGTCTCCCCCAGGGAGACCTTGCTCGATGGGCAAGGATTTATCAGCGTTGAGGGAGACCCCCCCACGGGTGAACTGCCTCCCGGACGCGGAGACTGGCGTCCCTTCCAAATCGCCTTCTTCCTGGCCGTTGTCGAGTCAATCGCTTTCCCCCAGAGCGATGACCGGGACAACGTTGAGCTGATCTTCTTTCCTACAGGGGGAGGCAAAACCGAGGCTTATCTGGCCGTGGCTGCCTTCGCGATGTTCTTGCGGAGACTGCGAGATCCCGATGACGTCGGGACTGAGGTCATCATGAGGTACACGCTCCGGCTCCTGACCGCGCAACAGTTCCTCCGTGCAGCAGCTTTGATCTGCGCCATGGAACAACTCCGCGCTGGCCGTAGCGATCTGGGCGGCGAGCCGTACACCATCGGCATCTGGCTGGGCGGCGCAACGACACCGAACAGGCGCGACAAGGCCGTGGAGGCGTGGAAGGACATGGCCAAGGAGCCTGCCCAGGCGGCCAACAAATTTTTGTTGCTGCGCTGTCCATGGTGCGCGGCAAAGCTTGGGCCGACCGCCGAACAGATGAAGGCCCGTGGCAAACGGATTCGGCATTCGGTTATTCCCGGATACCGTTATCGCCGGAATCCTGACCGAATCACCCTGGAATGCCCTGATAATCGATGCTTCTTCCACCGAGGACTGCCCCTACTGGTCGTAGATGAGGACATCTATAAGAAGCCGCCCTCGATGGTGATCGGCACAGTGGACAAGTTCGCCATGATTCCGTGGCGGCCCCTGGCCCGGGCGCTCTTCGGGCGAGACGGGGCGGGGCGGCAGGTTGCCTCTCCTCCTGGTCTGATCATTCAAGATGAGTTTCACCTGATTTCTGGCCCACTCGGCTCAATGGTGGGTATGTACGAGGCGGTAGTCGAAGACCTCTGTACCGATCGCCGCGGGGCAGTTCCAGTCAAGCCAAAGATCATCGCTTCCACCGCCACTATTCGGCGATATACGCAGCAGGTGAAGGCAGTGTACGGTCGGGATCGGGTTGCTCTCTTCCCGCCATCCGGACTGACCGCCGAGGATTCCTTTTTCGCCGTATGGGCGCGAGACGAGCGAACCAAACAACTGCTCTCAGGTCGGCTCTATGTTGGGGTTCACGCACCAGGCTTGGGCTCGATCCAGAGTGTTCAGGTCCGGACAGCCGCAGCACTCCTCCAGTCCGCAGGATACCTGCCCGACGAGCAGAAGGATCCTTGGTGGACTTCCCTGTGGTTCTTCAACAGCCTTCGGGAACTTGGCAACACCTTGTCCCTGATCCAAGCGGACATCCCGGATTATCTCGTCGGCATCCGGCGACGCGAAGGAATCGAACAGGCGCGCTTCCCCCGGACCACCATGGAGCTCACGAGTCGTCGCCGGAACGACGAAATCCCGCGTGCGATCGACGAACTGGCCGCCGACTTCGCCACCGGGAAAGCCATCGACATCTGCCTAGCGTCCAACATCATCGAAGTCGGCGTTGACATCGACCGGCTCTCTCTCATGGCCGTCGTCGGCCAGCCCAAGACCACCTCTCAGTACATCCAGGTCACCGGCCGCGTCGGCCGCCGATGGCAGGAACGTCCTGGTCTGGTGGTCACGCTGTATGGTGCCGCCAAGCCGCGCGACCGCTCCCACTACGAACGTTTCCGCAGCTACCACGAACGCCTCTACGCCCAGGTGGAGCCAACCAGTGTCACGCCCTTCGCCCGTCCGGTCCTGAGGCGAGCACTCCGCGGAGCACTAGTCGCGCACGTCCGGACGACCGGATCCGTGGATCTGCCATCGTGGCCTCTTCCTCACGACGAGGCTGATGTTGCAGCTGGCGTCCTGCTCGCCAGGGCCGAGCTGGTCGATCCCGACGAGCTCGATGCCGTCGAACGCGAGGTCACCCAAGCGCTCCAGGAATGGGACGACTGGGACCGCGCGGAATGGGAGGCGAACCCGGTAACGGGCGACCCACTCAACGGTCTGATGCGGTACGCCGGCATGGCCGAGAGCAGCGGCAAGCCTTCCTGGCCGGTGCCCACGTCCATGCGCAACGTGGACGCAGAGTGCCGTGTTGCGATCACCGATGCCTTCAACACCTCTGGGAAGGTCTCATGACCAGCGGCAATATTCGCCGAGCTCAGCTCATCTCCCCGTTCGGAGTGGGCGCGATGACTGTGATGGTGGACGGCACTTCCGTCATCACCGCTGGGCTCGACCACTGGTTCGAAGGCGAGGACGTTGACGTAAGCGAGTTCAGGATCGACGAATGGCGCCTGCAGAAGCGGCTGCGCGTTAGCCACTTCCGGCTGCCACCGGACTACCGGCCCCGGGTCCCGGGAATGCCCAGTACTCCCAACCTCCTGCTCACGATTCCCTTCCTCCGGTTCCCGAGCTGGAGCTTCTGCCCGTACTGCAAGCGATTGGAGGAGCAGCCACTCGCTTACCACGGAAAGCCCTGCTGCCCGGATAAGCAGCATCAGGCGGGCGGTAAGCCCGCCACCAGGGGACCCGCAATGTCTCAGGTTCCCTTCGTGGTGATCTGCGAGAAGGGACATGTCGGTAACTTTCCCTGGCGGGAGTGGGTTCATCGCAGCACCCAGCCGTCCTGCCGTGGAGGTCTCCGCCTGAAGGCCGTGGGTACCGGTTCCCTATCCGGACAGCTCGTCGTGTGCGAAGGATGCGGCAAGGTCCGCACCCTGGAAGGAGTTACTACGGCTACCAAGGTGGATGGTGAGGCGTCGACCATCCTCAGCAGTCAACTCGAAAAGGGCGCCGATTACGCCTGCGAAGGATGGCGGCCGTGGCTTGGCGGAGCATCCCAGCCATGTGGTCATCCTTTGCGGGGCAGCCTGCGGGGCGCATCTAATGTCTACTTTCCACTGGTAGAGAGCTCCATCTACCTTCCGCAGAGTGCGAGCACTGTACCGCCTACGCTCTTGGAGATCCTCAACCGCCCGAACTTCGTGACTGCGATGAATCTCGCACGGAAGACCGGGGAAGTGACCGTGGTAACCGTTCGCATGATCGATGAATACGATGTACTCAAGCCGTATACAGACGTCCAGATCCAGCAAGCCCTTGATGAGGCCTACGGCGGCGTAATGGCGGAGGAGGTTTACGACCTCGATGAGCTCACCCCAACGGAATGGCGGCGTCCTGAGTTCGCCATGCTCCGCAACGAGATCGACCATCCAAATCTTGTAGTGAACTCCGCGGCCGTGCCCTACGACCATGCCGTAAGGGATAACTTTTCACGTGTACGGCTGGTGGAATCGCTGCGCGAGACTCGCGCCCTATGGGGCTTCACCCGATTGGTCTCTTCCGGCCTCAAGCTCAAGGAAGGCAAGAGCAGGCTCTGGAAGAACCAGCCCTCCCCCGAACGAGACTGGCTTCCGGCCTATACCGTCTCCGGAGAGGGCATCTACTTTGAACTCGACGAAGAGCGCCTGCGTGCATGGGAGGGGCGTAATGAAGTCCAGAACAGGGCAAACCGCATCGCGGAGCGATACCTCGGCCTTCCCGCCGATCGTCTGCTCACTCCTAAGGAGATTACCCCGCGTTTCCTCCTGATCCACACCATCGCCCATCTGCTCATCAACCAACTGATCTTCGAGTGTGGTTACAGCACCGCCTCACTCCGGGAACGGCTATATGTCTCCGACGAGCGCGACGCGCCGATGGCGGGAATGCTGGTCTATACGGCTGCCGGAGACGCCGAAGGCACCATGGGCGGATTGGTTCGGATGGGCAAGCCGGGGTATTTGGAGCGTGCTTGGGCGGCGGCTATAGCGAACGCCGAATGGTGCTCGACCGATCCAATCTGCATGGAAGCCGGTGAAGGTGGTCAGGGGCCGGATTCCTGCAACCTCGCTGCATGCCACGCGTGCGCTCTTCTGCCAGAGACTGCTTGCGAGGAGTTCAACAGATTCCTTGACCGTGGACTCGTCGTCGGCTCGCTGACGGAACCCAAACTCGGGTTTTTCAGCTGAGATGGAGGCTGGCGTCACCAGCCTCCACTTTTCCGACGTCTGCAGGTGACGGGTCTGTCCAGGGGCATTGTTCTTGCAGGCCTGGCTTTCATCGATCGCGCCACACGATGGATGCGAAGTCCGTGATCGTCGCGGACCTCAGTTCATCGGACGGACAAGATCATTCCGCGTATTCCCCTGCGCGATGCGACTGTTTAATAAGCATTCGGATGATCATACTCGCTGCTGTAGCACCGCGAAGCGACGTGTGGTTCATGCGCGTGATCATGTTCAGCCTGATTGTCCGTTCCGCATGACTTCATCGATGATGCGAGTGGCCGCTTCCGATGGATCTTCGTGTTCCCATACACGAATGACACGCCACCCTGCTTGATACAGGTGCTCGTTGGTGGCTATGTCGCGAGCGACGTTCTTGGCCAGCTTCTCTGACCACCACGTGTCGTTCGAGGCAGAACGGGTGGCGTGCTCAGGACAGGAGTGCCAGAAACACCCGTCTATGAACACCGCGACCTTCGTTCGTGTGAAGGCGATGTCGATGGTCCGCCGTTTCATGCCAGGTATTGGCCAGGCCACTCGATACCGCAGCCCGCGGGCGTGCAGCAGCTTCCGCACGGCGAGCTCAGGGGCAGTGTCCCTCCGACGTTGCCTGCTCATCCGTGCCGACACGCCGACCGAGCTGGGAAGAGGAATGGTAGCCACGCCATAACGGTATAGCTCATCCACGGTTCAAGGCGCCACTGATGCCCCGTGTTCCAGACGCGTTTGTCTGCACTCTTCGACATGCCGACCTCTCGAAGGGGGCGGAGGCATGTAGTCAATCAAAGCGACTCCACGAAAATCGGGATACATCACCTGCTTAGCTCCCGTCGTAGGCCACCTGCAGTCGTATGGTGCCCTTAGCCGTGTGTAGAAAGGCGTCGCCATGTCCGGCCAGAGCTTCGGCTCCGGTCTCGTCTAGAATAATGCGACTGTCGGTCGCAGTCTTGACCCGCAGGGCGAGTTGGGCGGGGAAATTGGAGCGGATGGTCGTCGAGATAACGTCCGCGCTCGGGCGCTGCGTGGCTGCGATGACGTGGATACCCGCAGCGCGGGCCTTCTGCGTTAGGCGCTTGAGTAGCGCTTCGATCTGCTTTTTCTCTTCAGGATCGCTGGTGAGGTCGGCGTACTCGTCCAGGACGACGACTATCCATGGCTTTCGGTCTGCTTTGTTGACCTTGGAGTTGTACTCGACGAGCTTGCGCGCGCGGATCGCCTTCATGTCCTCATAGCGCTTGGACATCTCTTCGACGGTTTCCTCAAGAATCTCGATCGCATCGGCGGCGTCCATACCGATCATGCCATCAAGGTGAGGGTCGTCCTCGAAGTCGACAAGCTCGGTGCCCTTGGGATCAATGAGACGGAGTCGCAGAGCACTCTTGTCGTACCGGATCAAGCCCTTGAGAATCGTGTCCAGGGCAACGGACTTTCCTGATCCGGTCGTGCCGGCCACCAGCAAGTGCGGTGAATCCGCGGAGGAGAGGTCAATGGTGACCGGGTTGCCTTCGATGTCGGCGCCCAGCGGGGCGATGAGGCTCTCGGGATCAACCGGGCACTGCTGCCACAGCGCTTTGGCGTCAACCCCGTACATTTCGTCAGCGATCTTGGGGATTTCAAAGAGTACGGAGCCACGGTCGCTGCGGGTACGAATGCTGAACCCGGAGGGTAGCGCTAGAGCCAGGAAGATCTCGTCTCGCCGGTTGGTCAATTTGTCCACGGTGACCCCAGGGTTGGGGATGAACCGGAAGATGTAGAAGCCGGGCCCCTCCTGCCACTTGCCGACCTCCGGGGAGCTGACCGTGACTTTATGGCGGACGAAGACGTCAACGACCTTGTTGTATCGAAGCCTCAGCTCCTCGTCGGGGAGCCCACCGCGGCGAGCCTTCGGAGGGACAGGATCCGCCTCTGCGGCAGAGTGGCGTGCAACTACCACTCTTGGCGCGTTTGTTAGAGCAGTCGTTCCAACAACCTCGGCAAGTGCCGTCGGTTCTTCCGGAGTAAGCATTTCGGTGGAAATGTCTGTCGAGGTGGTCTGAACGGCGGGGCCAGAGACCTCCACGGCCTCGCCCAGGTCCCTAGGGGCAACAAGGGGGTCTGCATTGGTGGGGTCCTGATTTGCGCGCAGAGCGCCGATGAGGTTCAGCAGCTCGTGCTTGTTCAGCCTCACCAGGGTGTGTTTGCCGAGGCTTCCCACTATGGGAGCTGGCTGGTCGTCCTCGGCTGAGATAGCCACGGCAACGCCAGTAACCTGACCGAGCTGGACATCCTCGGAGCGCAAGGCGTCAAGGACCTTCGCCTCGATCTGACGGTGGTCGTCGTCGCCGATCACAGTGCGAGCTGGAAGGTCTGCAGCCCTTAGGACGTTTCCACTGGTCTGAGCGATTGCGGCGGCAAGCTCGTCCAGCCAGAAGGGACGGTCGTGGCGAACCTCGCCGTCCGAGCGGAAGGCATCCTCGCACAGGTCGGTGGTGCGGTTAAGTTGTTCCTCGGCCGAGCCGACGTCGAAGGTCTGGCGGAACTTGGACTCGGCGACCAGGATATCCAGGCGAACCGTGCCGTCATCCTGGACGGTCAGCACGAAGCGGCCCAGATCGGCACGAGTCTTGTGTCCCCGGCCGAACCAGCGGTGGTGCTCGTCGAAGCTGATCCAGGTGACCAGGCTCGTGCCCTGCCGAGGGGCGGGGAACTGCTGGTCAATGACGAACCGGGTGGCGACCAGGCCGACGACTTCGTTGACCGTGGTGCCGATACCTAGGGAGCGCAGCACGGCGCCAGGGGCCACATTGCGGCCTACCTCGTAGATCCGCTTAGCAGTGCCTTCGGAGTCCTGCGGAGTAACGACCCCGATTTGCTCCAACCGGCGCCGCAATCGCTGGACGACGAACTGCTGGCCGGTCTGCGAACTGACGATAAGGGTGTAGGACTCGTTCTTGCCGACGCTGGGCTTGACGAGGATGACGTCAGGGCGGTTACGCAGGGCATCGATTTGCTCGCGTCCGATGAAACTGTCGAGGGTGACGACCCAGTGGGCCACGCGGTGCAGAGTGGTGAACAAGTCTTGATGCTGGTCGAACTGCACCTGCATCTCGAAGTAGTCGATGCCGTCGACGCTCTCTCTGGAGACCGGGGAACGGCGGTCGTAGCGCACGCACAGGGTTGACCAGGACTCGAGTGCCTCATCGGCGGTCTCGGGCAACAGCGCTCTTACGACGTTCTCGCTGGTTTGCGCCAAATTGTGGGAGGCCGGGTGCTTCCAGGAGTTGAAGGAGCCCGACAAGGATTCCTTCTTGGTGCTCTCCTTGATACTGGTCTGGGTGCCGAACAGCGCCGGGGCCAAGGCGAGGTCAACGGTGTCTTCCAGCCCTGACAGCTCTGCTTCTTGGTCGGGCTCCCATGCTTGCAGGATGAGTTGGACGTCGGGCAGGAAACTGTCCTCGGACATCTCTGCACCGGAGAATTGCAGGTCGAAACCCTGGATGATTTCGTGATGGGTTGCTTGGGGAGCCAGCACGACCAGATCGACCTTCAGGCGGGGGTTCTTGGCCCGCATCTGCTTTGCCACGCGCATGGGCAGGACAGGGTCGCCGTTGCGGTCCAGGAGCAGTACGCGTAGGCCATCGAGCTTGTGGGGGTAGGTCGTCAGGTAGTCGGTGATGACGCGGACCATCTCATCGATCGCGGTCTCGTCGACGCTGGAGAGCCAGTCCTTGGACTCATTGCCGCCGTGGCGGACCGGCGCGTACTCCTCATGCCCGGCCGATTCCCGCATCGGAATGGCAACCGTGCCGCCGGGACCGACGAGGATCGCAGGTGTCCCATGTGGGGAGATACGATCGATGGCGTCGAAGAAGAGGTCCTCGTTCTCCTGGTTGAGACTCAGCCCTCCCTCCTTGTTCAGGGCGGTCTCGATGCTGCCAGCGGCCTCCGCGTAGTTCTTTGCCAGCCAGCGCAGCTTCAGCGGGTGGGTGGCCAGCATCATCATGCGGTGCTCGGCCAGCCCGACGACATCGGTCAGGACGACGGCCTCAAGGTCTGTGTTCGGGGCGTTGTTGGGGACCAGGGCGGTGCGAGCTGCGCGGAGTATGCCTTCCCATTCGCGTACGTATTCGTTGATGTTCTCGGCGTCGAGCCCGTCGGAGATCCGCTTGAAGTGCTTCTGTTTGAGGCGCTCCAGCTGGCTGGCGAAATGTGACGTGGGTTCGGGCACGGGCTCGTTGACCTGCCAGTACCTGGGTTCGTTGAACTTCTGAAGGAAGGTGTCAAAGGTCAGATTGCTGGCGTGGCCGGGGGAAGGTCTCCAGCCATGAATAAGGGCCGCCAGAGCGATCTGGCCGGGGATGCCCAGGGGGTCCCAGCGGAAGCGTCGCTGCGCGGCACCTTCCATCTCGACCAGGATGCGCAGCGGGGCCCACTCGATGTTCGGGTCAAACGGCTCATCTTCCTGCGGCAGGCGCGGCTTGGTCAGGTCCAGCAGGCACTCCTTGACCTCGAGAGTCAGGCGAAGTCCGGTGGAGTTCTGGACATCTCGCAGGGTGCGTGCGTACAAGAAGGCGAACAGCCAGCGGCTCCACTGTCCGGCTTCCTGGTTGCCTTCAAGCCCGACGATGACGGAGCCTTCCTCTTCGTCGGAAAAGTAGGTCAGCTCGCGCAGCAGGGCGCGCAGTGGGTCATTGACGAATTGAGAGTCCGGGAAGGCGAGCTTTTCGACTTTGCGGCGAGATCGCTTGGACAGCAGGTCGGCTAGCGGTTCGGTTCCTCCGACGGGAGCCTCGTCGAGGAAGCGCTGTGCGGATTCCTGGTCCCCGCGGTCGAGCGCGTCTTCGATCATCATGGCGTCGTACTCGTCAACCCGCTCTGCTGCGGTCCGTTCGATCTCCTGCCGGATCTGCTGGCCCAGGCCGATCTTCTTGGACTTCTGCTCGAAGACTTCGAGCCAGAGGGTCAGGTCCTGCTCGCGGCGAAGCTGACGAGGATTCTGTAGGCTAGAACCACTGCGGTTGAGTACAAGGCTGCGCATGCGCGTTTTGGCAGTCTTGGAGTCCATACCGATGTGCTCCAAGGACTCCTCGCTGAACTCGGTGGTAGCGATACGGTCTATCAGGTCGTCTTCGGTGATCTCCTTGCCGGTGGGCTGTTTGAAAGCACTGACCCAAACGTTCTTCTTGATTCGGGCGGGCAGCGCGGCGGGCTTGATGGAGAGTCCTCGGTCCGGAAAGAGGCCAAGAGCGGGCAGGGCTGCAGAGATCTCGGGGTAGACCACTTCAGGGGTGTGGACGTGAGTTGCTGCGACTTTCTGCGCGGTTTCGACCAGGAAGGCCGCCCAGTGGTGTAAGGACCGGCGCTCCTCATCGGTGACGGCACGCCAGATCTCCGGCAAATGGGTAGCCATGATGGCCGGAACGGCGCCGATGCCATCGGCCTCCCGCCACGCTTCTGCCATGAGCCTTTCGAACCCGCGCTCGCCAGAGGGGTCGTGGTGGTCTCCCAGGATTGCGGCGTCGTCAAGGGCATTCATGGCCGCCAGCCCCTGTGCGTCCGGAGATTCCCCCCACTCGAAGAGCAGCACCGCCGCGCCATGTCCCGAATTTCGCCACTTGGTCAGCTGGTCCTGCGGGTCCAGCAGGTAGTCAACCGGTATACCTTCGATCGGCTCCGAGGTACCGACTTTGACGACAATCTGACGGTCCGGCGACTCCGCCAGCCTTTGGGCGGTGCGACGGAGCGCCTCGGCCACGGTCTGCCGATCGAATCCGCTGACTCGCAGGCCGGCACGGGCTCCACTGAGGTCGTTGACCTTACGGAGCGCTTCGTCGGCGACGAACCGACCGAGCACTCTGATACTACTGTCGGTCACCGGGGCTCCCCTCGGACCATGCTGGTCGCATCTGAATATTGAGTGAGCAGGCCGATAGCGGCCAGCCTTTCCCGGAATGCCTTGCCGTTGTGGTCAAGGAACGATGGATCGACCTCGTAGGCCAACGGGCTCGCAGCCGCGACCTTGTTCTCCATCACCAGCCTGTACTTCTCGTACACCAGTTCACAGAACTGGTCGAACTCCATCTCCGTTCCCTGAGGGACGGTGGCGGATACCAGGCTCTCGAGCATCGGGGGCTTCATGGTGAAGTGTCGGCGCCCGACCGCCGCGTTCAGGGCTCCCACAGCGGCGAGGGTCTCGCTGAAGAACGCTCGGGGCGATGCGACCGCGTTGCCGGCCTCCTCAGCGAATCTTTCATAGCGGCGCTTCCTGGCCTCGTCGCCTTCGGCTTCGTCGATCATTTCCCGGGCCTGGACGTTGATCGCGTTGACGATGTCGTTACGGAAGGCGATGAGGTTCTTCTGCGACTCTCTGCGCAGAGGGGTCGCCTCATTGCCGAAGTCCAACAAGATCGATTCCTGATCGGTGACACCGAGCTTCGTGCGTGCGAGATGCAGTTGGTGGCGTGCCAAGCAATAGGGGACCCAGTGCATGAGGCTCTCGGTGCGCTTGGCTCTGGGGACTGTCACGATCCGAGTGACGATGTTGCGGGTCCCTTCCCTCAGCAGATCGGGCCACGGACTGAGATCCTCGTGCAGCGTGATTCCCTCGTCTGTGCCCTCCACGGGTGCTTCGTCGTAATCGAAGTCATGCGCGCTGAGAGCCTTGGCAAGGTTGCCCAACGGGGTGCCGCTGTCTTGTACGAGGTCGGTCAGGCCCTTTCGGGTCGCTTCCTTGCGGTTGGAATCAGGGTCGCTGCGTAGGACTTTGTAGGCCCATCCCCCGCCATCGCGGAAGAGGTAACGCTCGATACTCGGAGCATTGATGCCAGCAGCAACCTTGCTGGCCTGCTTGCGCTTCTTGTCGCTGTTCCTGGAGGAGGCATCGGTTTGCTTGATTCGTCGTTCGACTGCGTCGTAGTGGATGAGCTCACCGACGAACGGATAGATGTGCACGCCGAACCAACCGGGTTGGGTACGACGCCCGGGGATCTCGACCAACAGGGAGGAGAACAGGGCGTGGAGCGTTGCCATCGTCTCGGGGGAGTCCAGCTCGACGGCCTTGCTCAGTTCCTCGTCGCCCTCGACAATGCGGGTCCTGGTCGCGATCCGCCGGGCCAGGTCGTGCGAGGTCCTTCTATAAGCTGTATCGGCTCCGCCGTCCAGGAGCCCTGAGAAATTCTCCGGGTCTTCCTGATGCGCCAGGTAGACGCCACGGGCGATCGCGAGCATCTCGAGCGGGACGTAGAAGCCGCGGCCCTGCCGTTCGAGATTCACCCCGAAGAGACGAAGGACGACCTCAGCCTTGGAACGATCGGCCATCAGGCACGCACCGACCTGATCTTATCGCCGACATCGATCATAAGCTTTCTCATGGTGTTGCCTGCCAATACCTGGATCTCGTCGTCCTTGTTCGACGAGTCGGCCAGCTCTGCCAGGGATCCACTCAGGCCGCGGATCTCTGCCTCATGCTGGACCTCGCTGCGCAGGCCCGCGGCCCACCGTGTCAGCAACTCAAAGCGCAACAGGTCCGCTTCCACCGAGACCGCGTCTTGATCAGGGGCGACGGCCGGGATGCGGATGTAGATGGCCCGATTGAGCCACTCGACGGCGTTCTGCATCTCAGGGGCGATGCCCGTCCGGCCTCTCTCTTGCCACTGGGTGACCTGGTCGACAACCTCGACACCCTTGCTGGGCACTCGCCGAGAGATCACAGCCGCGCGGCCGCGGTGGGTGAAAAAGGCCGGGTCGAGTATCAGGAAGTCGGGGTTGCTCCCTGCCCGGTGGATGCCCTGGACGGCCTCCAGGCCCTTGAGAAAGCGGTCTCGTACCCTGGTGTCTGCCGGGTCCCGGTTCTTGTCCTGGACAATGACGAAGTCGTCGCCAGCCAGCAGGCCCATGCGGGCGAACCGGTCCTTGTCGTCGTCGCTGTTGAAGAAGTCAGCTCGCCGCAGGAACGTGTACACGCTTCGCAACTGTTCAGCCTGCTTTTGGGCGTCCCGACTCGTACGGACTTTCTGCAGGTAGCTGCCAGCATCCGCGGGAGGGAAGTCGCCGGCCATGTCCGGGTCCAGCCGGTCGTCAACCTGACGTCGGGAGACCTTGCCCGGGTCCAGTTTTCGTAGTGCGAAGAAGGTAGGTACCAGATGGCGCTGTTGCTGGGTCAACCGGTCACCGAAGAGGGCCTGGTGGTACAAGTGGGGAGCCTGCCATAACCTGTTCGAGTGCGACCGCTGGTACCTGGTGTGAACGTTCTCGCAGGAAAGGCCGCCGGTGAGCATGTAGCTGGTCACTGATAGCGCCTGACGGGTCGTGACCACGGTCCCAGTGCGCTCGACCGCGGCGAACATGTCCCGGATCGCGGCCCGGCGCTGCTGCCCGCGGATGGGATCGTTGAGCTCGTTGCGGTTGGCCAGGATGGGACAGGCTACCTGTGCATCGCAGGTCTCGCAGGCCTTCCATCGCGACCATTGCGCCGTCGTCCACTGCCTCAGGACCCACTGGATGAGCCCGCCGTTTTGGCTGTCGGCTGCTACGGACTGGTAATTGAGGTTGATAACGGTGACTGTGCCATCGGGGTCGCTCACCTGCCCGCGGAGGATGCCTTCCGTAAGGGTCGTCACCAGGATCTTGGCACGCCCTGTGCCGCCTTTGTCGAAGCTCTCGTCTTCGGCGGCGCACTTGCGTAGCTGGCCCTCGTTCGCGCAGATGATCGCGACACCCCCATCCGCAGGGTTGAGCAATTCCACGAGCTTGCGAGCGCCCGCTTGCACGCTGAGTTCGCTGAGATCCGTGAGGATGTACAGCGGGCGTCCGCTACGGGTCTGACCAATAGGGCGGCTGGCATTGCCAGCCTCGGATAACTCGCGGAAAACCGTCTTCCGGATCTCTAGTGGGTTCGTCTCGGCATCGCCCTGCAGCTCGGCCAGAAGGCTGGCGCACAGACTTGTCTTGCCATGCCCGGCGTCCCCGGTCAGGACGATGGTTTTCGTGGTCGGTCGTTCAATGGCACTCAGCAAGTAGTCCAGCGTCACGACGGGGAACAAAGTTTGCGACCGGTCTGCCTGCCGCTCGTAGATCATCTCGGAGGCGTCGACGTCGAACGGCTGGTAACGACGTATCCGTTGGACGTGTTTGTTGACCTCTAGCGGCATGCTGTTGTCCTTCGTCGTCCGAGCCGGGAGCGCTGTGAAATTCTAGCTGTCGGGGCCGCTGCCCGTGGATCAAATTCCCTGACCGGTCGCTGAAGTTCGCCTGGTTCACGCTGTGTGACTGTGTGGAAGACCGCGAAAATTATTGATTATCATGCTTGGTAATGAGGCACTCAATGTTGACTGCCATCGCGCTTAAGACGTGTGCGATGTGGGCTTTGACGATCTCTGGGTAGCGACAGCGCGCATTCGGTGGTCGTTGATGAGCTTATTTAGGATGCCCGTGATGCCGACAGGTGAGGCGTAGAACTGTCGCGATCAGCATGTCAGATTAGATTCAGATACCGATCTGCGCACGCATTCATCCTTGATTGAGTGCGGTGACCGCTCGTTTCGTCAGTTCTACGAGGCAAGCGCAGATAGGGGACCACACATGACATGGATGAGTGGTGCCCCTTGCGGGCCAAGTAGAGGCCGAAGTTTGAGGAAGGCGTCGTTCCCCTGCGAGTCGTGAACCTTGCGCTGACTTCGGTGGCTCACCCTTGGCGTCGCCCAGGGCAGCCCAGAAGCATGACGTCTCGCTCGATGTTGGTCTCGCAGTTGACTTAGAGGCAGCCCTGTCGGGCTCGCGTGCTGAGCTGGCAACGAGCTGTTCCGACTATGAGCCGTCAGCGATAATGCTGCTGGTGAGCTGCAACCATTCGATCGAGAACTTGTTTGTGCCAGCACCCAAGGCAATTTTTACCAGCCTAGAACAGGACGGCAGCAGAATTGCCGTAGAGATTGATTCCAAGCGGCTCGATGACCGACATATCGATGATCACTCAAACGCTGGAAGAGTCACCGCTTGTGGCCGGTACCCGCCAATCCCCTAGCAGGCCTGCTAATTAACTGCTGCGAGGAGAGCGCTCCCCACTGCTCGTGCGATCGCAGGAGGAACAGCATTTCCGATCATTCGACCTATAGAGTTGAACTCCACAGGTTCTCCTGGCCTGACAAACTTGTAATTCTCTGGAAACCCTTGGAGTATCGCCGCTTCTCGCAGGGTGATTGCACGATCTTGCTCCGGATGGCCGAACCTTCCGGTACCGAAATTGTATGACATAGTTGTAATAGTAGGAGACGGCTTGTCCCATTCCATGCGGGCGTATACGTTCTTAAACGTGGCGCCAGAAGGCTTAGTGTGGCAAGGAGACAGCAGCTCTGTCGGCCAGTCATGCCATGTCCCTCCTGGTCTGGATGCTTTGATTCGTTTCAGGTTCGTAGGGCTTAAGGCTCTTGCCTTATGCATGCCATCAAGGTCATGCGTTTTCCCTTGACGAACTGCAGGGAGACCGGAAATTGCCTCTCTCACCGTTATGAATTCTTCAGGCTTTCGTTTACCTCTAGGGACCTTAATGTGTCCGATTCGCGACGCAATGAGAACAAGTCGGCGACGCTCTTGTGGAAGACCATATTCCGGGCCGTAGCAGCTTTTGAAAGAAACTTCGTAACCAATTTTTTCGAGAGAGCTAGAAAATTCCCTGAAGATCTTGGAGCTCATAATCCGAGGGACATTCTCCATGGTTACTAGCTCAGGGCGGGACTCTTTGACGAGTCGTGCAAATTCACCAAGAAGCGACCACTGCGGCTCTGAAGACGTATCTATGCCTCTCCTGTATGGGGAGAAGGGCTGGCACGGCGCGCATCCCGCCAAGAGGCGTATTGAGCCCGGCTCCCATAGAAAATCAAGCTGCTCTTTAGAAACTGTCCGGACATCTTGCTCAATGAACGGAGCTCCAATATTTTGCTCAAATGGGTATTTGCACCGAGCATCTATATCAAAACCGCCGACTACGTTCAGGCCAGCCTGCATCAATCCGTGTGACAGCCCGCCCACTCCGCAGAACAGATCTATCGCTGAGATGCGCCTTGTCATGTCGCCCATACTCTGAACTTAGCTTAGACCGCCCCGCCTCGTCGACGGGTGGGGATAACGACAAGAGCTCATCCTCGCAGTGCCCCTTGGCTGCCAGCGGCAGCCCTCCTGACCAGGTCTTGGAGGGCGGGAACAGGGATGAGCGCGTTGGCTGCTGCAATCTCGACGTCCCTTACAGCCTCAGTCAATGGCCTAGTAGTGCTTTGTTGCGTGGTTAGGGCGGTTGTTGGTGGCAGGTGGGGCATCGGCCTGCCCAGGTGACCAGCAGGGCCTGGAGCTCTTTGAGGATCATGTAGAGCGTCAGGTCGCCCCGACTGCTTTTGGGCAGCTCGAGCGCAGTTCGGTGCACAACAAGTGAGCAACACTGACCAACTGAGGTACCCACCCCGCCCATGCCGTACAGCATCTGGTGCACCACCACCGGCGCCCCCTCACCGCTCAGCATCCCCTGCGGTCGTTTCGTGGCTGACAAACTGCCAGGCCCGCGGTGCCTCCATGCGGCGTACCGGCTCGTGTGGCCGGACATGGACCTGCCGGGCGGGAAGCAGGTTTCCCGGCTCAGACGGGGCGCATAAATCGTCGAGTGATCCCGGTAGTGGTCGGGCCGAATTGCCGGATCAACGGCCAGCTCCGCCACTGTCTCGGGTACCTCTTCCCCCTCGAGAGTTACGCCAAAGATGCGTTGTAGCAGCGCACGTCCCCATCCGACCGTGGTATCAGCAGCCTCCTCATTGGCCTTGGTCAGCACCGCGCCACCATAGGCACCGACCGCCGCTGTGACGTACGGCGACACCTCCTGGACCAGGCTTACTAGCTACTCTGCGTCATCCAGTGGCAAGGCTTGACGGAGGAGAGCCGCGGCAGTTCCCTGAGTCAACCCCCCACCAGGAATTGAGCCCATCGTTGCTGGTCAAGCCGCAAGTTAAGCGTTCTGCGTGCGGTGAGGACGTGGGATGTTCGGTGGCAAGGTGACCTGGACCGCAGCGAAGCGAGGACCAGGAGCGCCGCGGCAGTACTACGACGCCGGTGGTGTGCGGTGTTTGGCGTGGTGGACGGCGGGATCGTAGGGGGTTCCGTTGCGCCAGCAGGCGTGGATCACGCGCAGCCAGCCCCTGCCCAGGATGCGCACCGCGTTGGGGTGGCGTTTGCCTCGGTCGCGGGCTCGCTGGTAGAGATCTTCTGCCCAGGGGTTGGCGTGGCGGCTGTTGTCGGCGAAGTGGGTCATGGCTTTGCGGGCGGCTCGGTTGGCACTATGCCGGAAGCCGACGGTGTGGACTTTGCCGCTGGCGCGGGTGACCGGGGCCATGCCGACCTCGGCGGCGAGTTGGTCGGCGGTCAGGCCGCGTTCCAGCATCGGGCCGATCTCGCCGATGATCTGGGCGAGGTTGACCATGCCGACCCGGGGCAGGGCGCGGAACAGGAACGCATACGGGTGCTCGTCCAGTGCCTTGCTGAGAGCGGTCTCGAGGCCGGCGATGCCACGGACCAGGGCGCGGACCTGCTCGATCTGCGTGGTGATCAGGACGGTGACGGTGTGGCGGCCGATCCGGCTGGCCGGCTGCGGGGCCTGACGCAGGCGTTCGACGAGTTCGGCGCCGGACTTGCCGCCGGTGTAGCGGCATCGGCGTAGGAACGCCGTCATGGTGACGGGGTTGAGCTTGGCGGCCGATTGCGGGCTGGGGAAGCGTTCCAGGAACGACAGCGAGATGTCGGAGTCCAGGTGGGAGAACAGACGGGCGGCGCCGGGCCAGTGCGCCTCCAGCAGCGCGCGCAGTTGGTTGACGGCGCCGACACGGGCGGCGACGAGGTCGCTGCGCTGACGGGACAGGGCCTGGATCTCCAGCGTCGTCGGTTCGGTGGGGGTGAGGAACCGCAGATGAGGCGCGTCGGTCCGGAGCAGGTCGGCCAGCATGAAGCTGTCGAAGGCGTCGCTCTTGGCCCGGGAGGAGCCCCAACGGGGACGCATCGCGGTGAAGGCGCCGGGGTGGATGGCCACAACCGGATGCCCGGCGGCCAGCAGCCGGTCGACGACCAGTCCCTTGCTGGTCTCGATCGCCACAGGCAGCTGGGCGGGGTCGCCGTAGGCGGCCAGGCGGCGCAGGGTGGTGGTGATGCCGTCCTCGGTATGGCTGAGGTTCCATCGCTGGGTAGTGGCGCCGCTCTCATCCAGTACGGTGACCGCGTGCCGTTGACTGCCCCAGTCCCATCCGACGGTGTGCACGGTGTGACTCCTTCCGCTGCAGGTCACCTCGGGGGTTCGGTGAGGACGTCTGCCGGAAGCTCATTACTGCGGCCCTCGATACGGGGCTATTTCCTGATGCCGATCTCGACGCCCTCGTCCCGGCGGGGCCGGCGCCACTGCACGCGAGCCGTCAAGCGGCGATCCGATCGCAGGCCATGCACCCGCCGGGCCGAGAGGTGACAACCCTTCGAGGGCTGTCTACCCAGGATCTCTTAATGAGCCGATCGCCCCGACCGACTACGGCCAGTGCCGAAGTGAGCGATCGTCACGGCCGTCACCATGACGACACCAGCGAGAAGCTTCCTTATCTCATGAGGTCTATCGCCTGGCGGTCGAAAGCGCGTGGGCGGTGCGGGCTGCGACCGGCCGAAGAGCCGCAGCGCGGCCAGCGACCGCCCGACGCGCGCGGGACGCCGCAGGCGGCACGCGCCTTGAAAGCGAACAGATAAATTACGTTCGATCTTGAGGGCGAAGGATCCTCAGGCCGTCTGGCCTGCGGTTTCGGTGCTGGTCCAGACGCGTTCGAAGCTGTCGAGGTAGGTCAGGGCGGCGTTGTCGGCCTCGGTGCGGGTCAGGTAGATGACGGGTGCTTCGGAGGCTCGGGTGCCGTACACGTGCAGGTTGACCAACAGGCTGTCGTCGGCGCGGTAGATCGAGTTGTAGAGCACGGTGCGATGCCGGCGGATCTCGATGCCCTCGATGTCCTGGAGAGGACGGTAGAGGGCAAGGGCGTTGTGGATGCGTGCGGCCATGACGTCGCTGCCAGTGCCTTCCTCGGCGCCTCGGGCGGCGACCTGCGGGCTGTCGGGGTCGCCCAACAGGATGCGGACCCGTACCCCTGCCCGTGCTCGCTCGGTGAGGATGCGGAGAAGGCCGGCGTCCTCGGCGAGGAACAGTCCGCTGTAGACGAGGATGCCGATCTCCTTCTCCGCGGCCTGGAAGAACGAGCGCCAAACCTCGGCGGGTACAGCCCAGCGGTGGGGATAGACGGCCTTGATCTCGCCGGTGATGTGGCGTCGGCCGTAGGAGACATCAGGCCACAGGTCGTTCTCGTGGGTTCCGAGGAGATCGGCGACCGCGAAGCGGTGGCGAGGGTGTGGGATGCGGCCGCTGATCCAGCGGGCGACGGTTTTGGGATCGACCGCCAAGCGGGCGGCGATGTCGACGGGCTGCAGTCGCGCCCGGATCAAGGCGTGCCGGAGGTTTTCGTTCATCAGGGACGCACCTTCCGCAGCAGGAGGGCCGGTGCTTGCGACGCTAACATAAGACGTCCCTAGACGTCCCTAACTTGCGGTGCCCGAGTCCCTGCCGGACAGCGAAGCTCGTCGGCATGGAGCCCCGCCCACACAGGGGCTCCGCCCTCACCATCCGATGGGAGTCCTTGATCCATGGCCACCGTGAAAGAGAACCAGTACGCCTATCAGGTCGAGTTGCTCACCGCGCTTCGCAATGAGCTGATCAACCGGGAGATCATCGCGGTCCTGATCACCGACAGCAAGGATCGACCGTGCCTGGACGTCACCGACAGTGGATTCCGCCCTCGTCGCGTCTACGTTCATCTGGCGTTCCAGTGGTTCTACTGGGGCGATCAGCACGACGAGCGGGTCTCGTGCCTGAAGCTGTTCCCCGCCGCCGATCGGATCGCTGAGGCGGCCCAGGCCGGCTGGCGCGACGGTGAGCAGGGAGAGCTGGGCTTGGATCTGGGTCAGATCGTCAACGCTTATCGTTCCTGAGCTCGGCGACGATGTCCCACAGCGAAAACAGATGGCTGACCGGCGGGCGGGTCTATCACCTGCTCGCCGATTGGCTTCGCGACCAGATCACCACGGGCGCGTACCCGCCCGGCAGCGTCCTGCCCTCAGAGATGGCTCTCGTCGACCAGTTCCGCATCGCCCGATCCACTGCCCGCCGCGGACTGGCGGTCTTGGAGGACGAGGGCCTGATCGTCACCCTGCCCGGCAAGGGGCGTGTCGTGAGAGGTGATACGCCAGACCTGCAGGCGACCTATCGCTATCAGGTGATCGCCCGTGCCTTGCGCGAACAGATCCGCGCGGGGGCGTTTCCCGTCGGCGCTACGCTGCCCAGTGAGCATGCGCTGCGTCGTCGGCATCGGGCCTCGCGCAACACCGTCCGTCATGCCCTGGCCGAGCTGGAGCGCGAAGGGCTGATCGTCGCCGAACACGGTAAGGGGCGGTTCGTCCGATCGGCCCAACTCTGAGACGTCTTGAGACGTCTCGCTATGGCTCTGGTCGTCCTCCGGGGGTCGGCATTTATCGTGAACCGCATGGAACACGCCGAATGGGCTCGTGAGCTGGCCGAACATCTTCTCCGGGAGCCGTTGCCACGCCGCTGGGCGCACACGCAAGGGGTGGCCGCACGTGCCGTCTCACTGACGCCGATCCTCGGGGAACATGCTGATCTGCTGATCACCGCGGCCTGGCTGCATGACATCGGTTACACACCCGATCTCGTCGACACCGGCTTTCATCCGCTCGACGGTGCCCGATACCTGCGAGACGTTCAGCGGGTCGACGACACGTTGTGCGGCCTGGTGGCCTACCACTCGGGTGCGGTCAACGAGGCTCGGGAGCGCGGTCTGATCGACCTGTTGACCGCCGAGTTCCGTGAGGGACGGCTCGAGCTGTCCGAAGCGCTCATCTACTGCGACATCACTACCGGCCCGAACGGTGAGCGGTTCACCGTGCATGAGCGCCTGGCGGAGATCCGTGCCCGCTACGGTCCCGGCGACCTGGTGACCCGTGTCATCGGCATTAACGAACCGTTGCTGCTGGCCGCGGTCGCCTCCGTTGAGGCGGCGCTAGCCGATGTGAGGTAGGCCGGCGCCCTTCAGATAGTGCTCGATCCGCATCCGCATCGCCCGGTCCATCGGGAGGGACAGGACGTCCTCGCGCGGGACCCATCGCACTTCGCGTGACTCACTGCTCGTCGTCGGCGATCCCCCTACGGCACGTGCGGTGAGCACGATGGAGAACTCCTGCCGGGCCTCGCCGTTGGACGTGTAGAGGATCACGTGCCGGGGGTCGGTGTAGATCCCGACCATTCCGGTGATCTCGCACGTGATCCCGGTCTCCTCGGCCGTCTCGCGTACCGCGGCCTGCGGGACCGACTCGCCCAGATCGATCGCACCCCCGGGAAGTGCCCAGTTGTCGTTGTCGGTGCGGTGGATCATCAAGATGTCGCCGGCGTCGTTGGTGACCACCGCGTTCACGGACGGAACCATGCTGTTGGGCGTGGGGGCGCCGGGGTCGTCGTGGTAGTCGATCCGCCGAGACATGATCACCACTCTACCGGGCGGGCTTCGTTCCATATCTTGTCGAAACTGTCCAGGTACGTGGTCACCATGTCCCCGCCGGCCACCCGGCGCAGGTGCAGCACGGGGGCGTTGGAGGCCACCTCGCCGTACACGTGCGTGTTCACGAGAACCTGGTCGTCCGCCCGGAAGATCGAGTTGTAGAGCGTCGTGCCGTGCATCCGGAACTCGGCCACCTCGCGCAACGGCGCGTACAGGGAGAGCACGCTCCGGATCTTCGCTGAGATCGCGTCCTTGCCGATGCCCTCATCGGCGCTACGCCGGATCACTTCCTCCGATTCCGGGTCGCCGAGCAGCACGCGAAGCCGAGCCCCGGACCTGCCCCTCTCGGCGAGAAGCCGGATCAGCCCGGCGTCCTCGGCGAGGAACATCCCGACGTACACCAGGATGTCGATCTTTTCTGTCGCACCGCGGAACAGGCTCTCCCACGCGCCCCGGGGCATCGTCCACCGGTGTGGGTACACATTGATGATCTCGCTCTCGGAGGCGGCCACGACCTGCTCTTGGCTGAGGGCCTGCGGCCACAGGTAGGTCTCGTCCGTACCCAGCAGCGACGCCACGGCGAACCGGTGTTTCCGGTACGGCTCGCGTCCCTTGGTGATCCACCGCTCGACGGTCTTGGGATCCACCGCGATGGCCTCGGCCAGTACGGCGACGCTCATACCCTTCGCCAACAGCGCCGCGCGCAGCCGCTCGTTCGCCATCTCACCTGCCCGTCAGGGACGTCCGGGGACCTGGACATCGTATGCCGGACGTCCCGAACATGTCCCGTCCTGTAGTGATCTCGTCCCACCCTTCGGGCGGATTCTCGGTGTCACACCGCACGACACCGACTCGACGAAGGGAGACGCGACCATGATCGACCTGATGGCCTCGCTGGAGGAGGGACCGGTCTGCGCCTGCGGCGCGGCCGTGGAGGAGGGGCAGACGCTCTGCCGGAAGTGCCACGCCTCGGCACGCTGGCTGCGGCGGCAGGCCAGGCGACGTAAGGCGAGCAAGCGGCGCGGCGAGGTCCGGCGCCCGGCCGGCTACCCGCGCGGCACCGTGGAGGCGGGGGTGATCTGGACGTGAGCTCGATCCCCCTCATCGTCGCCCTGGTGCTCACGGCCGTCGTGGTCGTCGGCTACACGCTCGTTCTGATCGGGATGCGCAAGGAGGACCGGTGCATGAGCCTTCGCACGGCCGCGCCGACCCGTTCGGCGGTCCTGGCGCGGCGGGTGACCGGCTGCCACGTCCGCGGATGACCGTGAATCCGCAGGCGACCGCGCAAGGCACCTACGGGCGGTCGTTCAGCGCCGACTCGACTCGGGCGAGTCGTTCCGACAGGTCATGCAGGGTGGCGCGGATCTCGGTCAGCTCATCCGACGGGGCCGGCGCCGGCGCGGCGCCCTCCCGGACGAAGACGCCCTTGCCCTGCTGGCCGATCACCAGGCCCTCGTTGCGCAGGACGCCGACGGCGAGTTTCACCACGCTCAACGAGGCTTCGTAGCGCTCGGCGAGCTGGGTGGTGGACGGCAGCGGGGCTCCGGGGGCCAGGACGCCGACGCGGATCTGCTCGCGCAGATCGTCGGCGATCTGCAGGTAGCCGGGCCGCCCGGTGTTCTTGACCATCCATCCCTCTTCCGCCGCATCACATGCCTGATAGCCCAGCTCGGCTACCAACCTCGTATCAGTTCAGCACAGACGTGCAACCAAGCCAACCATGAGAACGTTGACAACCAGGCCAACTAGGTTAACTATGTTGGCTACGTCGAACAGGAGGTCACACACCATGCGCAACATCCCCATCCCCGTCGACACCGCCAAACTGCAGTTCGTCTGCGTCGCCGCACCCCGCCCCCGCCTGGTCAACAAGGACACCGGCGAGATCAAGACCGACAAGAGCGGCAACCCCATCTACGAGATCTACGAGGTCGCCATGTCGGCCATCGACGCGACCGGCCGCATCGAGCTGATCCGCGTCAACACCTCCGGCGAACCGCCCGTCACCCTCGGCATGCCCGTCCACCCCGTTGACCTGGTCGGTTTCGTCTGGGAACAGACCCGCAACGGCGAAGTCCGCTGGGGCATCAGCTACCGCGCCGCCTCGATCCTCCCCATGGAGGTGAGCACTCTTGCGCGATGACCTGCTGCTCACGCTCCTCGACGTCGGCGTTGTCCTGGCCGTCGCACTGGCCGGACTGTGGGCGTGGCGGCGCTGGCACTACCGCTCCTTCTGGCTGGTGGCCGGCTACCCACTCATGGCTCTTTCCGTCCGCGCCACCTGGCGCAAGGTCGCCCTCGGCTGCGGCCTGACCAAGAAGCGCCAGCGCTGGTGGTTCACCCTCACCCCCGGCGCGGTCGCCTCCACCGGCCTGGTCAAGGTCCGCCGCCGCTTCCAGCGCATCGCCGTCGACACCAAGCCGTGGATGTGGCTGCCCCTGCCCACCCGGCACGGCTGGCGCGTCACCCTCCACCTGCTGGAAGGACAGGTCCCCGAGGACTACGCCAAGGCCGCCGAGCGACTCGCGCACTCCTGGCGAGTCCACGCCGTCCGCGTCTCTTCGCCCTGCCCCGGGCGGGTCGTCCTGGCCGCGACCATGCGCGATCCTCTCGTCAGGGTCGCCGACCTGCCGCCCTCCTCCGGACTGCTCAAGGTCACTGTGGGACGGCTGGAGACCGGCAAGCCCTGGGAAATCGACTTTCGCACCGTGCCGCACTGGCTCAACGCCGGAGCGACCCAGTCTGGGAAATCCAACCTCGCCAACGCCCTGATCGTCGGCCTGGCCCCGCAACCGGTGGCGCTGGTCGGCTTCGACCTCAAAGGCGGCGTGGAGTTCACCCCCTACGCCGTGCGCCTGTCGGCACTGGCCACCTCCCGCGCCGAGTCGGTCGGCCTGCTCGACGACCTGGTGGGACTGATGATCGACCGGATGGGCTTGTGCCGTGCGGCAGGCGCCCGCAACATCTGGCAACTCCCACCCGGCGTACGGCCGATCCCCATCGTGGTCCTGGTCGACGAGCTCGCCGAGTTGTACCTGATGGCCGACAAGAGCGAGAAAGACGAGATCGCTCGCACCTCCACGGCCCTCCTCCGTGTCGCGCAGCTCGGACGGGCCTTCGGCATCTACTTGTTCTGCTGCGGCCAGCGCATCGGCTCCGACCTCGGACCCGGCGTCACCGCTCTGCGAGCGCAGTGTTCGGGCCGGATCTGCCACCGGGTCAACGACCCCGAAACCGCGACCATGACCCTCGGCGACCTCGACCCCGCCGCACTGGTCTCCGCCCGCGCGATCCCCGCCGAAACCCCCGGGGTGGCCATCGTCGCCGGACAAGACGGCCAGTGGTACCGAGCCCGCTCCTTCTACGTCTCCGAGCAGGCCGCCGAACACGCCGCCCGCATGTACTCAGACCTCACCCCGGCCTGGGCCGACATCACCTCTGGCATCCACGACACGGCCACGAGCGAGCTCGACCTGACCGAACTCCTCGACGCCTGAACCGACCGACCCGCTCAGAAAGGGGGACACGATGCGACACCTCGCCCGCTACCTGCTCGACTCCGGGCCGGTCCTCATCCTGGCCGCCATCGCGGGTGCCGGATCGTTCACCCACATCCACGACACCGCCACTCAACACGGACAACACGGCTGGATGGCCTGGGCCGTGGCCATCTGCGTCGACCTCACCTGCGTCATGGCCGCCCGCGAACGCCAGCGCGACGCCAAGACCGGACGCCAGCGCTCCGGGCCGGTCTCTTGGCCGGCGCTCGTCCTAGCCGGTGGCGTCCTGCTGTCCCTGGCGGCCAACCTGCACCAGGCCGAAGCATCGGTATGGGGCTGGCTGGTCGCGGCCACACCCGCCGGAGCATTCCTCATCGCGGTCTCGATGCTGGAACGCCGCGCGGCCGTCTCCCGATCCGCCCCCTCGTCCGCGGTGACGGTCACCACCTCCACCACACCGGTCCCCACGCCGCCGATCCCCGAACTCACCTCCGCCGCCGACGCCATCCCCGATGACTCAACCAGACCGTCTCCGGCGCTGGTCACCTTCGCCCGCCGCGTGGCCACCGAACACCACGCCCAGCACGGCCGGCCCATCACCGCCGACACGCTTCGCGCCCGACTGGGGGTCTCCGACCAACTCGCCACCGACCTGCTCCGCAGCCTGCACACCGTCACCGAACCCGCGCAGAGACAAGGAGCACCACGATGACTGCCCTCGCCCACCGGCCCGTCCTGATCAACGACCTATGGGACCTGACCGCCTTTCTGGAAGCCGCCGATGCCACCTGACACCCACCCGGAAGCGACCATCCAGCCCGTCCACGAGCAGGAACCGCTCTCGCCGACTATGCCGCACCGCTGGCGCTGCCTGTGCGGCGGCGGTGGCCTCGACTCCTACGGCGACACCTGCACCTACTGCGACGGTCTCGGCTTCTGCTGAGAGTCGTCGGCGCCCCCGGCCTGGCCGTACATCCGCCAAGACGCCTGCCAGGTCGGGGGCCATCCCCTTCGCACCCCAACGAGTGAAAGGAGGTCTTCATCTTGCCCGCATCCTCGGCCATCCCGCACGCGATCAAGGGCATGATCACCCGACTGCACGACCCGGACTACACCCGCTGGGCCGCCCAGGTCCGCGCCACGAACGGCTGCCGCCAGCCGATCCACCTTCGAGGCCGCGTCGACCACATCGACCGGGCCACCGGCGCACTGCTCCACCGCTACAGCACCCGCGCCGAACCTGACGGCATCCTTCGCGTCCCCTGCAAGACCCGCCGCGCCTCCCGCTGCCCGGCCTGCGCCGAGATCTACCGCGCCGACACCTACCAGCTCATCCGTGCTGGTCTGGCCGGCGGCAAGGGCGTCCCCGAAACGGTCACCGCACACCCGTGCCTGTTCGTCACCCTCACCGCCCCATCCTTCGGCACCGTGCACACCCGCCGGGAGAAGAACGGCAAAGCGCTGCCCTGCCACGCACGTCGCGACGCCGCCACCTGCCCGCACGGCCGGGTCATGTCCTGCACGGCCCGGCACCGCGCCGATGAGACCTGCCTCGGCGAACCGCTCTGCCCGGACTGCTATGACTACGAGGGCTCAGTGCTGTTCAATGCCCTGGCCCCGCAACTGTGGCGGTACTTCACCGACGCTCTGCGCCGTCGCGTCGCCAAAGCCGCCGGCCTGACCCTGCGGGAGCTGCGTGAGCAGGCCACCGTCTCTTTTGCCAAGGTCGCCGAGTACCAGCGACGCGGCGTCGTCCACTTCCACGCCGTTATCCGCCTCGACGGCCCTGACGGTCCCACCTCCCCGCCTCCGGCCTGGGCCACCACCGACACTCTGACGGACGCCGTACGGCATGCCGCCTCCGCCGTCTCCGTCACCGCTCCCGCCGTCCTCGACGCACCCGCCCGCGTGCTGCACTGGGGCGAACAGATCGACACCCGCCCGATCACCCTGGACGGCGACCTCACCGACCAGGCCGTAGCGGGCTACATCGCCAAGTACGCCACCAAGGCCGCCGAATGCGTCGGCACCCTCGATCGACGCATCAACCCCCTTGACGACCTGACCGCCTTCAACCTCCGCCCGCACCCCCGCCGCCTCATCGCCGAATGCCAGCGCCTCGGCGCCCTCGACGAACTGGCCGACCTTCGGCTGACCCAGTGGGCCCACATGCTCGGCTTCCGCGGCCACTTCTCTACCCGTTCTCGCCACTACTCCACCACCCTCGGCGACATCCGAACCGACCGCACCACCTACGCCCGCGACGAGGCGATCACCACCGGCCGCCTGCCTCTCTTCGACGAGGACACCGTCCTCGTCATCGCCGAATGGGAGTACGCCGGAAAGGGCTACTCACTCGGTGACGCACTCCTCGCCGCCGCACTGACCGGCACTGCCTTACCTGCCTCGCCGACGAGCAGCGAAGGCGATGCCCGATGAGTCGGCGTGACGAGCTACTGACCGTTCCCCAGGTCCTCGACGAGTTGGGTGGACTCTCTCGCCGGACGTTCTATCGCTGGCGCGAGCTCGGCCACGCGCCCAAGTGCATCAAGCTGCCCAACGGAGAGATCCGCGTCTGGCGGAGTGACTTCGCGGCCTGGTTGGACAGTCTCCGGGAGGCGGCATGAACACCTCCTATGACGTGAGGATTTGGGACATCCGCCGAAACGCCTCAAGTAAGACGCCTTCATACGTCGTCCGTTGGAAGGTCGGCGGCAAGGAGCGGTCCAAGACCTTCCGGACGAAGGCGCTCGCCGAGAACTTCGTCTCTGACCTACGACAGGCGACCAGGAAGGGGGAGCCCTTCAACCTGGTGACTGGCCTCCCCGAGTCGATGGCCAAGCCTGCCGCCGACACCGGGGCGACCTTCTTCGGCTTCGCGCGGTCGTACATGGCGACCCGCTGGGTCCACTCGGCTGCTCGGACCCGCGAGACGATGACGTACGCCTTACTGTCCCTGGTCCCTGCGCTCACCAAGGACCTTCCCGGCAGGCCGGATGACGAAGAGCTCCGCGCGGTGCTGCGCGACTATGCCTTCCTCCCGGACAAGCGGCGCGGGGAACTGCGGCCGGAGTACAAGGCGGTGTTCTGCTGGCTGGAAGCAGCGTCCCTACCGCTCACCGACCTACTGGAACCGGTCGTGATTCGATCAGCCCTCGACGCGATCGCTCTCTGCTTCGACGGGAGGCCGGCGGCGGCCAACACGGTACGGCGGAAGCGGGCCGTGCTCCACCACATGATGGAATCCGCGGTGGAGCTCAAGAAGTTGCCTGCCAACCCGCTACATGCGGTCAAGTGGAAGCCCCCGAAAGCCTCTGGGACCGTCGACCCCCGGACGGCGGTCAATCCGGTGCAGGCGCGGGAATTGCTCGACGCCGTGAGGCAGGTAGGCCGGACACGCGGTCCTCGGATGGTGGCCATGTTCGCCTGCATGTACTACGCGGCACTCCGCCCCGAAGAGGCGTCCGACCTGCGTCGCCAGAATTGCGAGCTCCCTGCCAAGGGGTGGGGGCTCATCACGCTTGAGAGGGCACGTCCACAGGCGAACAAGCGGTGGACAGATTCGGGAGAGACCCACGATGAGCGCGGGCTGAAGCACAGGGCCAAGGATGACATCCGGGAGATCCCGATTCCTCCGGCTCTCGTCGCGATCCTCCGCGAGCACATCGAGACGTACGGCGCCGCGAAGGACGGCAGACTCTTCCGCACGAGCAGCGGCCGTCCCTTCTCCTCCTCGGCCTACTCTGCCGTCTGGCAGGAGGCTCGCCGGCTCGCCTTCACCGCCGAACAAGTCGTCTCTCCACTGGCGGCCCGGCCGTACGACCTGCGGCATGCAGCGGTCTCTCTGTGGCTCAACGCGGGCGTCCCGCCCACCGAGATAGCCCAGCGTGCCGGGCACGGCGTTGATGTGCTCCTCCGCGTCTACGCGAAGTGCATAGAAGGACAACGAGCACGCGCCAATAGTCAGATCACCCAGGCTTTGGAGATGTGATCACTATTAACTTAGGAGGCCCCGGCAGAGTCCGGGGCCTTTGGTGTTGCCTGCTGATGGTGTGCAGCGGTTAGCGCCAGTGTCTTAGGTCTGGCGCAGCTAAGGTCCGACCCGCTGCGATGGCGTTCTGCACGCTTCGCGCAAGAGTGTTCTCCAGGGCGGTCGCCTGCTGCAGGAGATTCTGCATGCCCATTCTGTCGTCGGTGTGCGCGAGAAGGTAGCGGTACTTGTCGTTGTTCTGTAGTTGCTCATGAGCCCGTAGCGCGGCGTCTGCCTCTTGAGTACGGCGAGCGTAAGCCTCTAGCTCCATGATTCGCTGTGTGACCATCGCGACCGAATGCTGCAGGGCTTGCCGCTGTGGAGCGAGGACGGCCGTCAGCTCAGGTGTGACGATGACACCGTGGGTAGCGGCGACCTGTTCCGCACGAAGGATGCTCTGAAAACGGAGGAGACGACTGATCTCCCACAGTTGTTGGGGAAACAGTACGTTGTTGGCGACAGAGTCCAAGAACCCCTGCCGACTGACTTGCGACCCGGTGACTGTCATCGTGGCGTCGGCGGTCCGTTTGAGCAGAGCGTGGGCTTCGTTGTCGAGATCGCTGGGGAGTACGTAGCGATCACGGTAGAGGCGTGCAAGTCGTTTTGGGGATTTGAGGCGTTTCCGCGCGAGCAATGTCGCTGCGGCCGCAGCCATCAGAATGAGGAGGGGCGGGCCTATCCATGGTGCCTTGCTCGCAGCTACAGCGATGGCTATGAGGATTCCGTAGACCATAAAGATTGCAAGAGTTATCAGGAGACCTTGTGTTCTCGACGGCTGAGAACCGGCGTACCCGGACGAAGGCGCCATTGATATGCCAACGAGCTTCCGATGGCCTATGATTCGGTGCTTGTCCCGAGGCGGGATGGTGGGATCGACGATCGGCCAGTGATCAGCCCAGGAGTGCATGGTAAAGATCAGCCTCCTAACGGCCCTGGCGTAGTCCAGCGTTGGACTCGACATCGTGGGCTCTTCAGAGCGCAGATAATCTCAGAGAGCACTTTCCCGCACAACCAGCTTCAAGGGCGGCGAACAGAAGCGGGTGAGAGTGGAGGGCTCTCTGAAGCCGGACAGAGTTTCTCGCTGAGCTGCGGCTCGCTCTTCCATCTGTCGATAGCTGAGGGCTCGGCGAGTAACGCCTGTCCTGTCCGTAGGGGCCGATCCCTGACGTGGTGGTTTCGCTGGTTGATGTGACAGTCGACCGCGCTGACCTGGTCCTTTTACGGGACATCGCCGGGCTGGGTGACCTCAAGATCATCCCGTGCATATTCCGCGAACGGCGACTCAGGGCCGCTCAAGGTGGCCTACGGCTGCACAGGGCGCATGCCGCCTCAGACAAGAAGTCCCAGGCCAGACGGCAAACCACAAGGTCAGAAGAGTGCCCCCGGCATGATTCGAACATGCGACACCCGCTTTAGGAGAGCGGTGCTCTATCCCCTGAGCTACGGAGGCAGGGGCTCCTAGTAAGAGTAGCGAAAGTAGCGAGTGGTTGCGCGCCCGAAGGGGGAGTCGGGGGCGGGCGGCGGGTTATCGGTTCGCTGGCCCGGAGTAATAAGGGGGGCAAGTGGGCGGGTGTGTGGCGTTGGGCGAGGTTAGCGTCACGATCTGTGATCGACAGGCGACGGAAGCGCATTCGCGGGCATCGAGCCCTGCGACCGGTGGTGCTGTGCGGTGCGATGCTGGCGCCCGCGCTTCTGGCCGGGGGGTTGCTGGTGGCCGAGCTCACCGGGTACGAGGCCGCTGTCCAGCGGGCCGACGCCGGTGCGGAGCCTGAGGGGCCTGGGGAGGTCGAAGAGGGCGGGAGGGCCGGCGGAGTCCGGGAGAACGAACGGGCGAGAGAAGCCCAACGGCCCGGGGAGACGGCCGGAGCCGGGGAGGCTCGGAGAGCCGAAGAGGCTGAAGAGGGCGAGGAAGCCGAGAGGCTTGACGACGGTGAGGCCCTCTGGGTGGGGGACGGGGAGCGCCGGGGATTCCGGGAAGGCGGGGGAGCCTGGAGAGGTACGGCGTCTCGGCTGAGGGCCGGCGAGCCTGTGGAATCGCCGGACGACGAACCGCAGGGTGAGCCGCAAGGAGCTGCGGGGACACCGGCAGAAGCGGAAACACCGGCGGAGGTGGGAACGCCGACAGCGGTGGAGACACCGCGAGAAGCAGGGACGCCCCGAGAGGCGGAGAGGCCGCGAGAGGCGCGAGCACCGGAAGAAGTAGTGGCCGTGGTGCCGGTCGTGGTCGGATCCGTACGGAGCCGGGTGTTCGGGCCGAGGCTGATGCCTCCGCCGTTGCGGCCGGAGCGGGTGTACGGGGGATGGATGCCCGTCGCGGCGAAATCAAGGGTGCGCGACACGGACCCGGACGAGGCCGGTTGGCAAAGTAACCCGAGCGGGACTGATGGTGCGAGCGAGGCGGAGGTGGTCGTTCCCATCACACCTCGCCCGCAAGCCTCCAGAGGCCCGCAGAAGGTGGCATCTCCACCCCCTGTGGCACCAGAGCCTCAGGCGCGCCGTACGCCGCCACTCGCGCGACCTGAGCCCCGCGACGAGTGTTCGGCGGAGTGGAAGGGGACGTGGCTCTGGGGGGTCTGCAAGAAGCACGCGCGGCAAGAAGCCTGACTTGTCCGGTCCCCAAAAGGGGTGTTCGGCGCATAACGGCTGTGGAGAGCTGGCCCGTTCACTTGGTCAGCTGTAGTAGCGTGCGTGCCTGGCCCAGGTCACGAGTTCGCAAACGGAGGGGTCGAACGTGCCACCTCGTCGATCAGCGGGTCTGATCGCCGTCGTCGCGACGCTGACGTCCCTCCTGCCGGGATCCGCTGTCGCGCAGCGAGCGCCGGCGGAGGTTCAGACCGTCGTCGCTGCGGATCCGGTGAATCTCACCGAGCTGCGTCGTGAGGCGGAGAAGGCCGCGAAGGATCTGGAGGCCGCGACCAAGGCCCTGGAGCAGCGGCGGACCCAGATCCGCAACTCGGAGAAGGAGCTCTCCGCCAAGCTGCGGGAGCTGCAGGTGGCCGAGCGGGCCTTCGCCCAGGTACGGCAGCCGCTGTCGGACCTCGTCGGGATCCTCTACCAGCAGCCCTCCGGTGGGGACCTGGCCGGCTTCTTATCCGGCGAGTCCAACGCCGACACCCTGCGCGCGATGGCCGGCCTCACCCAGATCGTCGCCGAGCGCGACCGCATCCTTGAGGACAGCAGTCGTCTGCAGTTGGAACGGGAGCGCCTGGCGGGTGAGGCGCAGGAACTCAGGGCGGGCAACCTCCTCGCGGAGGCGCAGATGGGCGCCGAGATCGGAACGCTCAGGGTGCGCTCACAGAAGATCGTGCAATCCCTCACCAAGGCCCTGGTGAAACTGGGCGTCAAGATCGACAAGAAGGGGCGCCCGGCTGCCGGGTGCGACCCGACCAGGGCGACCTCGATGAGCGAGTTCCCCAACGGGCTGATTCCGCAGGCCTACCTCTGCCCGCTCCAGCAGAGTGGCAACCAGTTGCGGGGGGACGCCGCACTCGCGTTCATCAGCCTCAACGAGGCGTACAAGCGGCAGTTCGGCAAGCCGATGTGCGTGACCGACAGCTACCGGAGTCTGGCCGAGCAGCAGTCGGTCTACTACCGCCGCCCTGGCCTGGCGGCGGTCCCCGGCCGCAGCAACCACGGCCTGGGACTCGCCGTCGACCTCTGTGGAGGCGTCGAACGCTTCCGCTCAGCCGAGTTCAACTGGCTGGAGGCGAACGGCAAGAAGTACGGGTGGATCCACCCCAAGTGGGCCTATGTCAGCCCCTTCGAGCCCTGGCACTGGGAGTACGACCCCGAGATCGGCTCCCTGCTTTAAAGGGTTTTACGGTTTCAGGGACAGCTGTCCCTGAAACCGGTGGTGCTTGGCGTCAGGTCAGACCTCTCCGTTGCGGATGCCCGCCAGGAAGTCGTTCCAGGCCGTGGGGGAGAAGGTCAGTGTCGGGCCGGATGGGTCTTTGCTGTCGCGTACGACGACGAGGCCCGGCAGGTTGGTTGCTACCTCGACGCAGTTGTTGTTGGCTCCACTGAGGCTGGAGGTGCGGAACTCGGCGCCGGACAGATCAGGGGAGATCATGGTCGCTCCTCAACGCGGTGATGAGCGCCGCGGATTCTTTGGGGGACAGGCAAACCTCGGTAAGGCGCTCAAACGTCAGCATAAGTTGCTTGACCTGCTCGCTGTCTTCGACGTACACCTCGCCTGCTGGGCATTCGGCGTAACCGAGATCCGGATCGTCATCGAACAACAGCACTGAGAAGGTCCCCTCCATGCCGCCGTGCGCACCGACCTCCAATGGGAGCACTTGGACCGTGATGTTCGGTTGTTCCATTGCTTGGAGGATGTCGCCAAGCTGACGGGCCATGGTGTCGGGAGCTCCCACGGGATGACGCAAAGCGCCTTCGGCGATAAGGGCGTGCAGTGTTGTGTGAGCACCGAACAGGCTGGTCTTGCGCTGCATGCGGGCATCGACACGGCGTGCCAGCTCAATGTCTGACCGATCGGGATGACCTGCTCGGATGATCTCTCGGGCATACTCCGGGGTCTGGAGCAGGCCGGGGATCAGTAGCGGTTCCCAATGCCGGATCGTCCTCGCTGCCGCCTCGAACTCGACGTACGACCCGGTGAATACGTCCGAGTAGGCCGTCCACCAGCCGCGTCGGGCGACTTCACGGGTGAGCTGCATCATGGCCTCGGTGGTCGCCGTCTCCACGCAGTACAGGTGGCAGATGGCCGCCACGTCCCCGGGCGCTGGAGCGATCTTGCCGGTCTCGAAGCGGTTGAGCTTCGACCTGGACCAGCCGAGTTGTTCAGCGGCAGCCTCAGTCGTCAGGCCGGTGGTCGCACGCAGGGTGCGCAACTCACGGGACAGACGTCGCAGGCGGACCGTGGAGTACTTCATGCGGTCAGTTTGCCGCAGGTCAACCGCCTCTTCTCGCTCAACGCAACAAGTTTGTGAGATGGGATTGTCAGCGTGAGATTCTCACGGCATCATGATGCTGGTCACATAGGGTAGCGAGGTTCGAACTTATGGTGACGGGCTTGCGTCCGTGTCACCGCAAGCAACCTTGATACAAAAAACGGACCCGCCACCGGTCTTGCACACCGGTGAAACGGGTCCTTGATCAGGAAGTGAGTCCTGACCCATGAATAACCCTAGTGCTCCGGTGCTCGACCGGAGTGTGGTGAGCGGCTGCGGCTGTTTCGCCGACGTACCGCCGTTGCCGATGGGGTGTGCCGCCTGCGGGCACGCTCCCTACGCGCACGGTTGCCCCGACCGGCCCGCCGATCACGAGTACGCGCAGCCCTCGGGCGCCTTGATGGACATCTGCCTGGAGGTCCGTCGTACGGGGAACTGCTCCATGCCCTGCTTCGAGCTGCCCGCCCCCGCCTGCCCTGCCGAGGTGATTCTCTCGGTGCCCGCCCAGCGGCCCGCGGAGCAGGTCCAGGTCCAGGTCCAGGCCGAGGTTCAAGCCCAGGCCCGGGCTGCGGAGGACATCGCGCCGGTGGCCGTTCAGCGTCTTTCCCGACTTCACGAGTCCTGTCCAGCCCACCGACTCCGGTCAGGCGCCGGGCGGCCTCGCGCGGCCCACCCGAACGTGCTCCACCCGAACGCGTCTCACCCGAACGTGCCTCACCGGAACGCGTTCTGCTCGAACGCACCACACCCGAACGTGACCCGCCCGACCCGGACACCCCCGCCCTTCAACCCCGAGCGCCGCCCCAAGCGAACAACCGCCCGCACCCCGTGCCGCGCGGCGCTCACCCCGTCTCCGTACCGGCCGCCCGGCCCGTACGGCTCACCCCTCCGTGTTCTCGCCCGTTCCACAAAGCGGGCCCGTCCACCGCTACCAACGTCCGGACGGGCCCTTGATCGGATGGAGGTCCAATCAATGAACGATGGTAGGTCCAGCGCCCCCGAACCGGCCATCCCCGGCTGGCGGCTGATCCTGAGTGACGCCGGACGGCTGTGGGCCAGCCGCGAGGAGCCCTTCTCGTCGATCGCGTTTCACGCCGGAGCCGAACGGACCGTCGACGCCGACACCCTCGACGCCCTCCAGGCTGAGACCGACAGGCAGGAGAGCATCGCGAGGAAGGCCCAGGAGCAGGCCGCGGGATGGGGGATCTCGTGATCCGCCGCCTTCCGAACAGGCGGGTCTCCGCTCGCGGGCGTCACCGTGACGGCCTGATCGCCACCCCCGTCCCCCACTACACCTGGGACCACCAGGCGCGCGCGGAGGCGGCGCTGCTGCAGGTCACCTGGCCGGGCTGGGCCGTGCTCTACGGCACCGGCAGCCGCCTCTTCCACGCCATCGCCACCTGGCCCACCCCGGAACCGCTGCTGCTCTGCGACCGGACCGTCGAGGGCCTGAAGACTCAGATGCGCGAGGCCGAGATGACCGCGATCGTCCAGCGCTGGGCGATCACCGGGACGACCGACCGTCCCTGAGCGGGTACGGCGGCCGGGGCAGGTCCCGGCCGCCGTACCCTCGTCGGCCGTCGTGAGGTTCACCCTGTACGGGAGTCGATCGTGATGGGGAACCGTCGGAAGACCCCCTGCGCGTGAGTCAATCATGACGGAGGGCCGTCGGGAGACCTCATCCCGCGCGGGGACCGATCGTGATGGAGAGCCGCCCGCCGGCCTGGGCGGAGGCCAACTCGGTGGCCTGGGCCGGCGTGGTGGCCAGCACGACGAGCGCGCCCCGCTCCGACTCCCCGGCCGGGGTGGCGAGGACCGTGACGTCCTCGGCCACGACGGTCGCCGGGGCGGTGCCCTCCCACGCCGAGGTCGCGGCGAGCACGTCCACCACGTCACCCGGCGAGAGCAGGCGCGCGGTCTCGGGGTCGGCGACCCGTACGGGGGTGGCGACCGTTCCCCGGCCGTGGGCGGTCAGCAGGCCGGGGCCGAGCAGGCGGACGTCCGTCAGCGGCTCTCCTCTCCTCGCGGGACCCGTCAGGACCTTTCCCGCGAACGGCGTGCCGGGCCTCAGGACGCCGTCGGGGACCGTACCGGGTCTCAGTGGAGCCGGTATCAGGTCGGCCGCCCCCAGCACGCCTCCGGACAGATCCCTCGCGGCGACCAGGACGGTCACCGAGGCGGTGTCCTGGCGCAGCGCGAGGATGGCGCAGCCCATCGCCGAAGCGGCGACGACGGTCGCGATGAGACGGTGACGACGGCCGAGGAAGCGGCGCAGAGCGCGCATGGCTGACTCCAGGAGTGGGGAGTCGGGCGGCGCGGTGCCCGCGATGGGTGGGATCGCTCCGCGAAGTGGCGGAGTGGCGGTGGACCAAGGCCAGGCCGCTGCGGCCCGGCGCGACTACGGCCCGGCCGCCACGGCACAGCACGGCACGGTCAGCCGGGGAGCTCGAAGGGGAGCTTGAGGCCGTCCAGGACGTTGGGGCAGGGGCAGGTGCGTTTTTCCGGGAGGGCGGCCACGACGTCGCCGATGAGGGAGCGCATGCGGCCGACATTGGTGGCGAAGAAGGAGAGGACCTCCTCGTGGGTGACCCCCTCACCCGCCTCCACTCCGGCGTCGTGGTCGGTGACGAGGGAGAGCGTGGTGTAGCAGAGGGCGAGCTCGCGGGCGAGGATCGCCTCGGGGAAGCCGGTCATGCCGACGATCGACCAGCCGTTGCCGCTGAACCAGCGGGACTCGGCGCGGGTCGAGAAGCGCGGACCCTCGATGACGACGAGGGTGCCGCCGTCGACGGTCTCCCAGCCCTCGGCGGAACGCGCGGTGGAGATGGCCGCCGCACGGCCCAGAGGACAGTAGGGGTCGGCGAAGGAGACGTGGACGACACCGCCCTCGTCGTAGTAGGTCTGCGGGCGGCCGATGGTGCGGTCGACGAGCTGGTCGGGCACGACCAGGGCGCCGGGACCGATCTCGGTACGCAGGGAGCCGACCGCGCTGGGGGCGAGAACCTGGCGGACGCCGAGGGAACGCAGCGCCCACAGGTTCGCCCGGTAGGGGATGCGGTGAGGTGGGAAGCGGTGGTCGCGACCGTGGCGGGGCACGAAGGCGACCGAACGCCCTCCGATGCGGCCGACGGTGACGACGTCGCTGGGCGGGCCGTACGGCGTGGTGATCTCGACTTCTGTGGCGTCGTCGAGCAGGGAGTAGAAACCAGAGCCGCCGATGACCCCGATGTCCGCGCGAGTGACCATGAAGCTGAGGCTAGCGCCACGAACCGACCCCTGAGGACCCCCGATGACGGCCTGTGGATAACCGAGTTCGCCGGGTAATCATCGGGGGTTGAAGAGGCTGAGGGGGTTGAGGGCGGGGAGGGGGTGAAAGGGCTGGGGACGGGGGCAAGAGGGCTGGGGAACGGCTCCGGGCGGGTGGCTCAGGAAGCCGCCGCGGCCGTGCTGCTCGCGGCCTTGGCGGGCTTGGAGTCCGACGAGGTCGAGGAGCTCGAAGAAGACGAGGACGACGAGTCGGACGAGCTCGACGAGTCGGAGGACTTCGAGGAGCCCGAGTCCGAGGAGCCCGAAGCGCTCGACGAGCCGTTCGCGGAGGCCACGGTGCTCGACGACGACGATCGGCTGTCGGTCCGGTAGAAGCCGGAGCCCTTGAAGACGATGCCGACCGCGGAGAACACCTTGCGCAGGTCGCCCGCGCAGCTCGGGCACTCGGTGAGAGCATCGTCGGAGAACTTCTGGACGATTTCGAACTGGTGGTTACAGGCAGTGCAGGCGTACTGGTAGGTGGGCACGCTCTCCTCCTCGTGTGATCCGCGCCGATTGGCACTCTAGTGGCGCGACTGCTAATGGTATGCAGCTGACAAGCTTAAACGCGAGCCGGAGTCCTCGCATTCCGTAGCCCGATTCCCATCAGATGTGACCGAATTCGAGGCGAACCCCCTGGTCAACAGGTCTATCGGGGTATCAAGTTCCCTGTTCGCCGTACCATCCGGCGAGCTTGCCCCTGCGGCTGATCGCCCGCATCCGGCGCTCGACCACGTCCCGGCAGGCGGCCGTGGCCACGACGAGGAGCTGATCGTCGACCCTGATCCTCGTGGAGTCGGCGGGGACGAACGAACGGCCTTCCCGCACGATCAACGTCACCTGGGCGTCCCTGGGCAGCCGCAGCTCGAAGATCTCCACGCCGTGCAGCTTGGACGTCGGCGGCACCTTGACCTGGAGCAGGTCGGCGTTGAGCTCCTCCAGCGGCGCCGACTCGACCTCCAGGTCACGGGCCTCCTCCGGCCTGGTCAGCTTGAGGAGTTTCGCCACGAACGGCAGCGTCGGCCCCTGCAGCAGGGTGTAGACGATGACGATCACGAAGACCTCGTTGAACATGAACTTGGCGGTGCCCTCGGGAACGGAGTCGGCCGCCCACGGGATGGTCGCGAGCACGATGGGCACCGCGCCGCGCAGCCCGGCCCACGACAGGAACGCCTGTTCCCGCCAGCCCAGCCGGTCGATGCGGAGCAGCCGGGTCAGCAGCGAGGAGACGATGATCGACGCGGGGCGGGCCACCGCGACCAGGATCAGCCCGGCCACCAGGCCGGGCACGATCGAGGACGGCATCTCGGAAGGGCTGGCCAGCATCCCGAGCATCACGAACAGGCCGATCTGCGCGAGCCAGGCCACGCCCTCGGCGAAGCCCCGCGAGGCCGCGCGGTGCGGCATCTGCGAGTTGCCCATGACCAGCGTCGCGAGGTAGATCGCGAGGAAGCCGCTGCCGTGGAGCAGCACGGCTCCCGCGTAGGCGACGAACGCGAGCGCGAGCACCGCGATGGGGTACAAGCCGGAGATGGGCAGCGCGATGCGGCGCAGCGCGTACGCGCCGAGCGGGGCGACCGCGAGGCCGACGGCGGCGCCCACCGCCAGCTCGAAGAGCACGTCGACCAGCGCCACCCCCAGGCTGGGAGAGGCGGCGGTGCTCAGCAGCATGACGGCGATCACCGTGGGGGCGTCGTTGAAGCCGGACTCGGCCTCCAGGATGCCCGCGAGGCGCGGCGGCAGGGGCAGGCGGCGCAGTACGGAGAAGACGGCGGCGGCGTCGGTGGAGGCGAGGATCGCGCCGAGCAGGAACGCGGTCCGCCAGTCCATGTCGAGGATGAGGTGCACCGGGACCGCGACGGCCGCGATGCTCACCCCCACGCCGACGGTGGCGAGCACCAGGGAGGTGGGGATGGCCTCTTTGACGTGGCTCCAGGTGGTGGTCAGGCCGCCCTCGGCCAGGATGATCGCGAGCGCGATCATGCCTATCTGCTGCGCGAGCTGCGGGTCCTCGAACTGTAACCCGAACCCGGTCTCGCCGACGATCAGCCCGAAGCCGAGGAAGATGAGGAGGCTGGGCAGTCCGCTCCGATGGGCGACGCGCACCGCGACGATGGCCGCGATGACGATCCCGGCACCGAGAAGCAGCCAGACGTCCAGTCCCATCTGGCCCCCTCTCTCACTCCGGGGACCATTGTGTCGTATTCGAAAAGGCCGTCACGCCCTTGCGGCGGCGGTCCTGAAGATCCCCGAGGGGGTCGCGGCGTAGCGGACCGGGACGTCGTGGGGCTCGGCGGGCACACCCTCGAAAGCGCCGTCGAGAGCATCGTCGAAACCACTGTCGCGAGCGCCGCCGAGCAGCTCGCCCTCGTGGAGCAGCGCCACCGTCGGCACGTTCGGGCCGACCCTGGCCAGTGTCCGGTCGTAGGAGCCCCCGCCCCTGCCCAGCCGTACGCCGGTGGAGACGTCCACCGCGAGCGCGGGCACGATCACCAGGGCCGCGGTCCTGACGGCGTCGACCCCGCGCCTGGTGTCGACCGGTTCCATGATCCCGAAACGGCCGGGGGCGAGGGTGTCCGGGCCGTCGTACACCGCCCAGTCGAGATCGTCGTCGTCGCGGAGCACGGGCAGGATCACGGTCGCGCCGTGTTTCCACAGGGCGAAGACGAGCCCGTGCGTCGCGGGTTCGGTCCCGATCGACCAGTAGCACGCGACCAGCCCGGCCATCTGGACCCAGGGACGGTCCAGCAGGGACTCCCTGATCTGGACGGAGGCCGCATGCCGCTGCTCGTCGGACATCGAGGCGCGTGCCCCCTCGATTGTGGTACGCAGCGTCTGCTTGTCCACAGGTCCCTCCACTATGGTTTTGGTTATGGCCGACTTCGAAGCTGTGACGAAAGCCGTCGTTCCCGCAGCGGGTATGGGCACCCGTTTTCTCCCGGCGACCAAGGCGACGCCCAAGGAGATGCTGCCCATCGTCGACAAGCCCGCGATCCAGTATGTCGTCGAGGAGGCGGTCTCCGCCGGACTGCTCGACGTCCTCATGGTCACCGGGAAGAACAAGCGTTCCATCGAGGATCACTTCGACCGGGCCCACGAGCTCGAGGAGATCCTGGAGGCCAAGGGAGACGACGAGCGACTCTCCCAGGTGAGAGAGCCCGCCGACCTGGCCATCCTCCACTACGTACGGCAGGGCAAGCCACGCGGCCTCGGCCACGCGGTCCTGTGCGCCAAGCAGCACGTGGGGAACCACCCCTTCGCCTGCCTGCTCGGCGACGACCTCATCGACCCCCGAGACGAGCTCCTCAAGCGCATGATCGAGGTGCGTGGCACGTACGGCGGCAGCGTGATCGCCCTCATGGAGGTCCCCCAGGAGCAGGCCTCCCTGTACGGCTGCGCGGCCATCGAACCCACCGGCGAGGACGACGTGGTCAGGGTGACCGACCTGGTGGAGAAGCCCCCGGCGGACGAGGCACCGTCCAACTGGGCCATCATCGGCCGGTACGTGATCGACCCGGCCGTCTTCGAGGTCCTGGAGAACACCCCGCCGGGACGCGGCAACGAGATCCAGCTCACCGACGCCCTGCGGACCCTCGCCGGGCGCGGCAGCGACCAGGGCGGCCCGGTGCACGGCGTGCTGTTCAGAGGCCGCCGCTACGACACCGGTAACAAGATCGACTATCTGCGTACGGTGGTGCAGTTCGCCGCCGAACGCCCGGACCTGGCGCCGGAGTTCATGCCCTGGCTCAAGGAGTTCCTGGCCTCGCGATGAGTTCCATGAAATCAGTCGACGACCACCTTTCCGACATCCTGGGCACCGTGCGGGTACTCGCCCCGCTGGAGTTGGAGCTGGAACGGGCACTGGGCACCACGCTGGCCGAAGAGGTCACGGCCCCGATCCCGTTACCTCCCTTCGACAACTCCGCGATGGACGGCTACGCCGTGCGGGCCGAGGACGTCGCGGACGCCCCGGTGACGCTCCCGGTGATCGACGACATCGCGGCCGGAGACGGCCGAGTGCAGGCCATCGGCCCCGGCATGGTCATGCGGATCATGACCGGGGCCCCGATGCCCGCCGGGGCCGACGCGGTGGTCCCGGTCGAGTGGACCGACGGCGGCACCGCGCAGGTCACGATCAGCCGCCCGGCCGAGAAGGGGAACGCCGTCCGCAGGTCCGGAGAGGACGTGCGGGCGGGTGACGTCGTCCTGCCGGAGGGCACCCCGATCGGGCCCGCGCAGCTCGGGGTGCTCGCCGGTGTCGGCCGCCGCAGGGTTCTCGTACGGCCACGCCCGAGGGTGGTCGTGATCTCCACGGGGGCCGAGCTGGTCGAGCCCGGCCTGCCCCTGGGAGACGGCCAGATCTGGGAGTCCAACAGCTTCACCCTCGTCGCCGCCGTCCGCGAGGCGGGCGGCGAGGGCTACCGGGCGGGGATCGTCGGCGACGACGCCGCGGAGTTCCTCGACCAGCTCGACGCGCAGCTCCTGCGAGCCGACCTCGTGATCACCAGCGGCGGCGTCTCGATGGGGGCGTACGAGCCCGTCAAGGAGGCGCTCGGCCCGCTCGGCACGGTCCGCTTCGAGCGGGTCGCGATGCAGCCGGGCATGCCCCAGGGCTTCGGCGTGGTCGGCGAGGACCAGATACCGATCTTCGCGCTGCCCGGTAACCCGGTCTCGTCGTTCGTGTCGTTCCTGCTGTTCGTCCGGCCCGCGCTGCGCAAGATGAACGGCCTGCCCGACGAGCCCACGCCGACCGTACGGGCGGTCACCACGAGCCCGATCCGCTCACCCGCCGGCAGGCGCTCCTACCTGCGCGGCGTGCTCGGCCGCGACGGTACGGTCGGCCCGGTGCGCGGGCAGGGCTCCCACCAGCTCGCCGCCCTCGCAGCGGCCAACGCGCTGATCGTGGTACCCGAGGACGTCACCGAGCTTCCCGAGGGTGCGGACGTGGAGGTCATGCCCCTGTGAACGAGCGGGAGCGGAGCTTTTGAACGAGCAGGACCGTGGAGGTCACCTCTCCCCGAACGAGCGGGAGTGGAGCCTTCTGAGAAGCGGGGAGCGGAGCGAAGTGACTGGATTCACCCACATCGACGAGACCGGCGCGGCGCGCATGGTGGACGTCTCGGCCAAGGACGTCTCCCTCCGTACGGCGACCGCGACCGGCAGGGTGCTGCTCTCCGCCGAGGCCGTGGCGCTGCTGCGCTCGGGCGAGGTTCCCAAGGGCGACGCGCTCGGCACCGCGCGGATCGCCGGGATCATGGGCGCCAAGCGGACCCCCGACCTGATCCCGCTCTGCCACCCCATCGCGCTGCACGGGGTGAAGGTCGAGCTGACCGTGGCCGACGACGGCGTGGAGATCATGGCGCGGGTCAAGACCGCCGACCGTACCGGCGTCGAGATGGAGGCGCTGACCGCGGTCTCCGTCGCCGCGCTCGCCCTGATCGACATGGTGAAGGCGGTCGACCCGGCGGCCGTGATCACCGATGTCCGCGTCGAGGAGAAGACGGGCGGCAAGACGGGGATCTGGACCCGTCCCTGAGAGACCGGACCCCCGAGATCCTGGGAGAATGACCTCATGAGAGCTCTGGTGATCACCGCGTCCAACCGGGCCGCCGCGGGGACGTACGAGGACACCTCGGGGAAGCTGCTCGCCGAGCTGCTCGCGGCGGCCGGGTGCGACGTGGACGGCCCGAGGGTGGTCCCCGACGGCGATCCGGTCGAGGCGGCGCTGCGCTCGGGGGTCGCCGAGGGGTACGACGTGATCGTCACCACCGGCGGCACCGGTCTGACTCCCGCGGACCTCACCCCGGAGATGACCCGGCGGGTGATCGACAGGGAGGTCCCGGGCATCGCCGAGGCCATCCGCCACGTCAACCGGGACAAGGTGCCCACCTCGATCCTGTCCCGTGGGCTCGCCGGGCAGGCCGGCGGCACGTTGATCGTCAACCTGCCGGGCTCCTCGGGAGGGGTACGCGACGGTATGGGGGTGCTGTCTCCCGTGCTCAGGCACGCCGTGGACCAGATCAGGGGAGGAGATCACCCCCGCTGACCCGTCTGCCCGGCTCACATGGCACGACGGGCACTCTTGGGGGGATGATGGAGGGCGTGGATCGACTTCGTGGCTGGCCGGTGACCCTGACGGAAGGCCCGGTAGGACTTCGGCCGCTGCGACTGCGGGACGTACGCGTCTGGCGGGAGTCGCGGCTGCGCAACGCGAACTGGCTCCGTCCCTGGGAACCGAGCAACCCGGAAACCCCCCTCTTCAAGACCGGTCTCGGTCCCTACGTCTCCATGGCCGGAACCCTGCGCAGGGAGGCCAGGCAAGGGCTCGCGCTGCCGTGGGTCGTCACCTACGAGGGCGCCTTCGCGGGGCAGCTCACGGTGGGCGCCATCGTCTGGGGTTCGGCGAGGTCGGCCCAGATCGGCTACTGGGTGGACGGCGCGTTGGCCGGTCGCGGGATCATCCCCACCGCGGTCGCGCTGGCCGTCGACCACTGCTTCTTCACCACCGGGCTGCATCGTGTCGAGGCCAATATCCGCCCAGAGAATCACGCAAGCCGCAGAGTGGTTGAAAAGCTAGGTTTTAGGGAAGAAGGGGTCAGACGTCGACACTTGCACATCGATGGCGCCTGGCGTGACCACATCTGTTACGCGCTCACGGTCGAAGACGCGCCAAGAGGGCTGCTCGTACGGTGGCGACGGGACCGTGAGGCAGCCGCCCACGGCGGCACTCCCCACGAAGAGGTTTGAAGATCTCGCGACACACCGCATCGAATGCTCGTCAAATAGTGACACGCGGTCTTACGGTGCGTGACATGAGCAGATTGAGGACGCCGGGAGACCACCCCTGTCCTCACGCTGCCCGGAGGTGGTCGTGAGCAGCGGCGTCGTTCTCTATCTGGCCATTGTCGTCATGTGGCTGTGCGTGCTCGTGCCCATGTGGCTGCACCGCGACCGCAACACCCTCGTCGAGACCCACAAGGACGCCGAGCCGTACGCCTACGACGAGCGGGTGATCGACGAGGACTCCGCCGAGACCCTCGCAGAGCCCCTGCCCGTCCCCTCCGCAGACCCGTCCTCTCCGCCCCCTTCGTCCTTGAAGGAAGACGACGCCGCGTCGTCCGGCGCCGAGGGGGTGCGCGCTGCCGAGGATGCCCCTGCGGGCGCCCAGGCCGCATCGGAGCCCGCGGCCTCCGGGGCCGCGGCGACGCCCGTCGGACCCTCGACAGGGAAGCCCTCGACCGGCAGGGCCGCCACCGGTGGCGGTGTCTCCGAGCGTCGCCGTGCGGAGCTGCGCCGCAGGGGCAAGCAGGTGGCCAAGCGCAGGCGCCTCACGCTCTGGTGCGTGCTGCTCCTGCTCGCCTCCGTGGTGACGGCCGCCGTCCAGGTCATCCCCTGGTGGGGCGTGGCGCCCTCAGTGGTGCTCCTGGGGATCTACATGGCCATCCTCAGGGTCACGGTCCAGATCGACGTCGAGCGGCGCGCAGCCATCGCTCAGGCCCACGCGGAACGTGCCAAGCGTGCCCGCCGCCGCGCCGCCCTGCTGGAGGCCCAGCGCCCCGTGGCCGAGATCATCGACCTCGCCGCGCACCGCGACGAGCTCTTCGACCAGTACGCGGAGACCCCCCGCCGCGCGGTCGGCGACTGACCCGCGCTCCGGATGGCGCGAGTGCTCTCGGAAGTTTGCTAATCTAGTCCACGTCTTGGGGATGTAGCGCAGTCCGGTAGCGCACTTCGTTCGCATCGAAGGGGTCAGGGGTTCGAATCCCCTCATCTCCACAGGGGGCCGTTCTCGAAACGGCTGGACTGAAGTTGACGGGATCCCGTCTGATTATCGCGATCGGGCGGGGTCTCGTCGTTTCAGGGGTTTCCGAATCGGGTTCGCCCTGGTTTGGGAGCTGCGGAGCAGGGGTCCGGGAAGGCCCGGGTGATGTCAGGGCGCTGGTGGAGGCCGAAGTTCGCGTCGCTGGGCATGGCGAAGTCGACGCCGGGCTGGGTGTTGCGACACGGTGATCTGAAGTGCGGGTTATGGGACGGGTGGTGGCCTGCTCCGGCCCGTGAGCGGTGAACCTGGGGAAGCGAAATCCGAGTGCACGCCGGGATCTCCACCGGTCACTCTCTTTGAATGCAAGAACACGCCGCGGAGCCGGACCCGCTCTCGTTTCCCTCGACTCAGCTACTGGGCTTTCCCGCGGATGCGCGGGTGCTCTTCGTCAACTGCGACGACCTGGGCATGCACCACGACATCAATATTGCGGTGATCGACTCCATCGAAACGGGAATCGCCACGTCCTGCAGCCTGATGACACCCTGCCCGGCCGCGCACCACGCCATGCAACTGCTCAGCCGGCGGCCCGAGATCCCCTTCGGTGTTCACCTCACCTTGGTCTGTGACACGCCCCACTATCGGTGGGGACCGCTGGCGTCGAAAGAGAGGGTTGCCTCGCTGCTCGATGAGCAGGGACTGCTGTTCACCGCCACACCCGCCGGACGTGCCGCGCTGCTCGCCGGCGCCCGCCTCGACGAGGTCGAGATCGAGTTCCGAGCACAGATCCAAGCAGCCTTCGACGCCGGGCTCAGTCCGACACATTTGGACTTTCACTGCTTGGCCGACGGTGGCCGCGACGACATCTTCGACCTGACTGTCGCACTGGCCGCAGAACACGGCCTGGCCGTACGAGCCTGGTTGCAACCCGCGCGGCAGAAGATCCGCCAACAAGGCATGCCTGTTATTGACCACCCTTTCCTGGACAGCTTCTCCCTCTCCACCGACGAGAAAGGGGCCCAGTACTCCCACCTGTTGCGCGACCTACCGGCTGGACTCAGCGAATGGGCGGTACACCCAAGCCTGGGCACCCGCCAGACCCGCACGATCGACAGCGGCTGGCTCGTGCGGCGAACCGACTACGAATTTCTCACCTCGGCGGCTGCCCGCGACCTCCTCCATCAGCACAACATCACCCTGATCGACTCCCGCCTGATCCAGCAGGCCTGGTCACGCTCCAGCCGCCCCAACCGATAGTGGCGGGAAGCGATCGGGAGTATCGTGTGAACATAAAATCACATTGTTCATATGGAGATGCTATGCCACCGGCGTTCTCCGAGGAGGAGCGGGCGCGGATCACCGAGCGGTTGCTCGACACCGCTACCCGCCTCTTCTCGACCCAGGGCCTGCGCAAGACGTCACTGGAAGAGCTGACGACCCCTGCGGGCATCGCCAAGTCCTCGATCTACGCCTTCTACGACTCCAAGGAGGAGCTCTACTTCGAGGCCATGCTGCGGCAGTACGAGGGGGTGCGGCGGCGCGTGATCGACGAAGGGCTCAACCGCGGTACCGACACCCGCGACCGCCTGCGGCGCTTCCTGCGCGCCACGGTCGCCGAACTCGACACCAACCCGCTCTACCGGCGGCTGATGTCCCACCCCGAGGAGATGGCCGTAGTCGCCGCCAAGCTCACCCCCGAGCGGATGGCCGCCGCCGGGGGCGGCCCGATGGCCGAGCTGCTCCAGTTTCTCGGCACCCATCTGGAAGGCGATCCGCAGGTACTACTCGGCGTGCTGCGCGCGGTCCTGCTGACCCCGCTGTACGCCGAACACCTGGGCGCCGACATCTATCCGGCCGTGATGGACCGCCTGATCGATGCTGTCACGGAAGGGCTCACCTCATGCTGAACGACCTGCCGTACCTGTCGGCCGGCAAAGGACCACCCCTGGTCGTCCTGCTCTACACCCCGCAAGCGGCCAACCCGAGAGGTTTGGCACGCTGGTCCACGATGCGGCTGGTGCAACCGTTCACCGAACATTTCACCGTCTACGTCGTCAATCGCCGGCCCGGGCTGCCATCGGGCACGACGATGGCCGACCTCGCCGCCGTCTACGCACAGGCGATCAGAGGCATCTCTGAGGGCCCGGTGAACATGCTGGCCATCTCCACCGGCGGATCCATCGCCCTCCAACTCGCGGCCGACCATCCCGGCCTGGTCGACCGCCTCGTCCTGGCCGGTACGGCCTGCACCCTCGGCCCCATCGGCAGGCGAGCCCAGCGTGCCTACATCGAGCGCTCACGCCAAGGCAGGCGGCCGAGCCCCGCGCTGGCCGAGGTCGTCACGGAATCGACGATCGGCCGAGGCTGCTCGAAGGCCTGCTGCGGCTGTCTGACAGCGGTCACCAAGACCACACCGACGCCGTCGTCGTCCTCGACGCCGAGGATGGCTTCGACCTGCGTGAACGGCTGCACGGCATCAAGGCGGTCACGCTGCTGATCCAGGGTGACAGGGACCTGGTCTATCCGCTGGCACTGGCCCGGCAGACGGTGAAAGGCATCCCGGACGCCCAGCTCGTCGTCTACCCGGGCCGAAGCGACAGCGGCACGTTCACCGACCAATGGTTCGCTCCGGACGCCTTGGCCTTCCTGACGGACAGTTGATCAACGCACGCTGAACCCCCGAGGGCTCGGCTGAGAAAAGATCACGGCCATCTCGGGAAGCGATCTTGAAGCTCTGCCTCGACCGCAGATCACACCCGCTCGTGAACACCCCACAGGGGGCCGTTCTTGAAACGGCTGGACTGAGGTTGACGGGATCCCGTCTGATCATCGCGATCAGACGGGATCTTGTCGTTTCAGGGACCTCCGAATCGGGTTCGTCCTGGTTTAGGAGTCGCGGAGCAGGGGTCCGGGAATGCCCGGGTGATGAGGTCGCTGGTGGAGGTCGGAGTTCGCGTCGCTGGGCATGACGATGCCGGCTCTGGGCTGGGTGTTGCGACCAGGTGAAGCGTTCTTGCTGCCATCAGCGTCCAGGGCCTTCGGCCTAACGTCACCGAGCGCTACTCGACTTCAGCAGGTTGTTCTGGCCTGACCGACAGGCATTCATGACCACCAGATGTGCAGCACTCAGGGGGAAGCTCAGTCTCTGAGAAGGAACGCAGAAAGCCCGAGTCCGCAGAACTCGGGCTTATCTGTCAATGACCTGCCGCAGCGGAAGGAACCCGTTAGGCGACGCGGGACACCGGTGCGGTCCAGGTGTTGCACGCGGCAGGGGAAGCGCTGGCGAAACCTCGCTGCAGCCAGGCGGCCCGGTTCTTGCCCGTGCCGTGACTGCGTTCCTTGTTGACCTTCTCATCACCACTGCCCCGGTAGTGGTCCACGACCTCCTTCCAGTCCTGGTCCCGGTAGTTCTGCGACGACCAGACGCTGGCCATGAACACCGCTCCCAGGCAGTCGGCCTGCAGTTCCAGACGGCGGCTCTGCGCCAGCGCCTGCGCCTTGCTGCGGGCAGGCATTTCTTTGTAGGCGGTCCACATGCCGGTGAGGTTCTGTACGTGGTGGGCGTACTCGTGTGCGATCAGGTGCAGCATCACCGGGTCGGCCGGTGCTTTGACGGCGTAGTCGCTGATCATGATGACCAGCCGCTGCTCGCTGGTGCAGTAGCGGCCGGTGTTGTACCTGCTCCATGCTGACCCACACGCGCGGCCGGGTTTGGTCATGAACTGGATTGTCGGCTTCTTGAAGGCCAGGCCCGTCTTCTTCAGCTGCTTGGACCATGAGGCGTTCAAGCAGCCCAGCATCGCCGTCAGGTGCTTTTTCGTGGCGGCGACGCTGCCGGAGGCTTCGGGGTGCTGAGCGCAGGGCAGCGTCAGTTTGCCGCTGCGATACAGCGGATTATGGGTCAGCGCCTTGGTGCCGGTGGGAGCCGGCGTGCCGACACTGGCGTCGGCTTGGGCGGTGCCGGTAAGCAACAGGCCAACCAGAACCCCGGCCAGCAGGGCGATATGGGGGGTACGCATGAAGCAGAACTGTATAGAAGGGGCGATAAACCCTGGAGCCGAAAGGTGCACCGTTCTTGATTCCATCCCGATGGATCGTCGGGAGCAAGCACCGCACGCTCCTCACTGGAACCGGTCAGCGGGGCATTGAGCAGCCGTGCATACCACCTCGCGTCGTGTTGGCTGACCTTCCGATTGAACATCGAACACCGGGATGTGTAACTCGCTTAGCGAGATGACGATGGGGGTCCCGGCGGTGACGGGGAGCGCTTTTCCGCCTTCCGACGCTGCCGGTGTGGAGAAGGCCGGCCTCGGGCTTGCCGACGATCTGGACAGTGTCGGCGGCTGCCTACGCCCGCCCTGACGTGCGGGCGCACCCACATGTCCAAGCCGCCCTCCATGAGCAGGTGCCTGCCTGCCCTTCGGAGTCGGCATACGGTACGGACTGTTCACTCGCGGTGTCCCCGCAAAGGAGGAACATTCCATCTGCCCCGTCACCGGCAATCGCCTCCGGGGCATCACCTGATCGCGGCCTGACCACTTCGACGTGCTCGGTGCGGGAGACGTCGAAGTCGAACGGCCATGTCAGTGACTCGGCGGCCGCCGGAGTGTGGTGAATGAGGTCGAGAAGGAGGTTCGGATGCGCCACGGTGAGCACTCTGACAACTCGCTGCTCCTCGACTTCAGGGAAACGATCATCTTCATTTCGGGAAGCGATCTTGTAACCCCCTGTTCCGCCCCGGATCACCCGTACTCGTGAACACCCCATAGGACGAAGGACCCGATTCCAGATCATGGAACCGGGCCTTTTTGCTGTTCAGAGGTTATGAGGTCGCCTCGTTCTCCGGGGGGCGTACGGCCTCCGAAGGAACTTCGCGGACCGGGATCAGCGAAAAGTCGACGACCACCGTGCGAACCTTGTTGATGTCAGGAGGAGAACAGCCTCCAGTGCCCCTCGGACACGACGTCGACGGTGCCCTCGGTCACTCTGATGGCGGTCTCGTCGTCGATCGCATACGCCGGACCTGAGATTCCGGCCGCCCATCTTTCCGCGTCGGCCATGGTGTTCTCCGGCAGGAGCTCGTGATCCAGGTGCGGGAAGATCGAGAAGTCGACGATGCCCAGTGTGCTGTCGCTCCCGGCAGGCGGTTCCCAGCCGACGAAGGTCTCTCCGATACGGGGGGTCATCACCATGCTTCCGGCGCTCAGTCCCACCCAGACCGTCTCGCGCAGCGACGGCAGGAGATCCGCCAGCCCCGACTGCCGCATCCAATGGCACAGGTACAGGGCGTCGCCGCCATTCACCAGCAGGACGTCTGTCTCTCGGACCCAGGAGACCCAGCGTCCTTCGTCGATGCTGGGCAGCGCGGTGAGTTCCAGCACTCCCAAGGACTTCCAACCCAGCTCGCACATGGGGGTGGAGGACTGACCGCTGATGAAACGCCATGCCCCACCGGGATTGCCCTGGGGGTGCCCGTAGCTGGCGGTGGGGATACAGAGGGCGTTGGAGTCGGCGATCGGTTTGCCCAGTAAGTCGACCAGCGCGCTGTGGATGCTCGGGTTCTTGACGCCGGCGGAGGTGAGAAGAAGCTTCATGCTTGCCCCCTGTACATAGCGGTCATGACGCTCTCGTCGAAAGTCGAGAGATCGGTGCATAGGAAGGTTGATGCGGTGTTCGGTCGTGTTGAGCTGTTCACAGAGCTCTGGATCGTGGCTGACCGGGCAACCGCTTCAGGCGAGCCGCGCTCGGCTGCTTGGTGGAGAGGGCGTCCATGGAGGTCTGTTCCCGAATTCGGGTCGGCGCCCGCGTCGAGCTGGGCACGGAGCAGAGCGAGATGCGTCCAGCCGTTCCAGCCCATGCCGGACTATCCGGCTCTGTCGGTGACGTCCATGGCACTCCCTGGGAGGATGTATTAATACGAGCGCTGATCATGCCGTACAAGACTGACAAATTCGGGCCGACCGCGGGAAACGCAACTTCCCGTAGCCATGGTCGCCCCAGGTCGGGCGGCTGGGCGGAGTCCGCTAAAAGTCAGCGAACCGGCTGACACGGGAGCGCAGCCGGGACCGATGGACGTCATCGTCGCGGCATCTGACGACACCGAACGGCATCCGTTGATCGGAAACGGTGCGTCCCACCGGGGTTCGAATCCCCTCATTTCCGTGCTCCCCCCAGCTTCAGTTGGCCATCGCGCCGGCGCGGATCCGGATACAGGTCGGCGAACAACCTCTCGGCACCGCCCGCAGCCATTTGCTCGGCCCGATGGACGACATTCGCATCGAGTACGGCCCGCATCCGTGACCAGTGTGGCGCGGTGAGCCGGTCATGTGCCGCACGCAGTTCCGCGGCGATCGCACGCGGTCCTGCCGCCGGCTGTTCAGCGAGCGCGGCGGCCGGGGCGGAGAGGCCTTCGCCGAACAGGCGCCGGAGGCTGATTCGCACTTGGGGTGCGGGTGTCCTGCGCAACACGGCAAGGTCGTCGTCGATGGACGTCCCCGAGCCGAGCAGGGCAGGAACGAGGAACTCCGGCCAGTTTGGCCGGTCGCTGACGATCAGCGGCCATGTACGTGAGAGATCCAGGGGATCTCTGGCGAGCTCACCCGCCGCCCGCCGCAGCTACCGCAGGTGGAGCGGGTTCCGATCAAGATTACCCAGCTGCTGCAGGCGGGCCACAGTCTCCGACAGCGGCGAGATCGCGAACCGGGTCGCCGCCAACTATCTCGACGTAGTCCAGCTCGGCCGCGAACGGTCCGTCGTCGTGCTGGAATCGCAGCGTGTTCCATTTGTGGTCCAGCTTTAGGGTGGCCGACGCGTGCGACCAGGTTGTCCAGGTGGGGCTACCCGGATAATGCACTACGATCTTGCGCGAGCCATTCACCGTCAGGTACTGCCGCGCGTCGCCATCGGCGGCGCTATACCGCACGTTCACCTTATAGATGTCGGCCCTGGGCGCGTACACCTTGATTTCGACCCAGCTGTCCGGGTAGTTCAAATGGCCCATCGAAGCGTTGTTCGATGCGTCGTCGATATTGTAAAGGCGTCTGGCATTGTTGCAAGAGCCGTCCTCAGCCTCGTAGCGGACCGACGCATCTGATACGACGGCCAGGGCGATCAGGGTGGTCACCACGACAGCCGACACGGTCGTGATCAGCAGGACCGTACGACGTCGCGGGCCACGGGCGTGGGCGGACTCTGCCTGGCCGGACCCCGGTGTCCCCGTGGTGGATGCGATGTCGTCGACGGGCCGGCTTCGCAGTTGCGCGCGTAACGCCAGCATCGCGACGACCAGCCCGGCCGCGCCCGTGAACGTGCCGATCACGCTGGCCCGTTGGCTCAGCATTTCCAGTATGTCCTTCTGCAGATCGAGTGGGTCGACCAAGACCCAGGCCAGCCCCATTCCCAGTAAGACCGGCAACGCCACGCTCGCGGCGATCCGCACTGCCCGCCACTGCCGCGAACCGGGTGCTCGCTCCTGCTCTCCCACCGCCTTTGACATGGTTCCAGGGTGGCCTCTCGATCACCTCAGGCGGACACCGGTAAGGAAATTGTTGCCCTTGTGCTCAGAATTGGTCGCGTTGTAGTCGGCGTCCGCAGCCGGGCGGGGACTGATTGTGAAATGTGTGGAATAGGGGCAAATTCGGCTAGTGGTTCCTGATTAACCGACAGGTGCCATAGACGATGATCGTGCTGTCGGCGCACCGATCAGCGTCAATTGCCCGGTGGCCGCACCGTCCGTTCCCGACAGGCATGTTCCGCCTGTCCCGCCGATCTGCGCCGGCGCCCGTTGGGCGTCCGTTTCGCCGCCGATGGGGGCACGGTGTCGGCATCGGAGGAGGACGAGAAGTTCTGGAGCTCACGGTGCCGGAAGCGGACGTTCTCACTTCACCAGTTCGGTGCGCAGCTCGTGGCTGTCGTCGGGCAGCCGGGCCTCGTAGAAGATCCGGTGAGCGCCGCTGGGAAGGGGCAGTACGTCGAGGTAGCGGACGTCCGCGACGGGAGGGCCGTCGACCGGCGTCAGCGGCGCGCCTCCGGCGCCGCTGGACGGCGTCACCAGCCCAGTGCGTTCACGCCAGTTCTCCGCCGCCGAGGCGCGCCCGTCGTAGCAGGCGCGGCCGTCGGGCAGCACACTGGTCAGACGCGCGCCGCGGGCGTCCCATGAGCCGGGCCGGCCGGTGAGGACGACGCCGTGCCATCGCCAGCTCAGCCCGTCCTGGCTGGTGGCGTATGCGGTGCTCATGCGGTCTTCCGCGCCCGGCACATCGAGCGGGTGGCAGCAGATCCAGGCCCGCCACTCCGTGCCGTCGTAGCGGATCACCGGGTCCTTGACGCCGGTGCGGACGTCGCCGGCGAACACCACTCGCACGTCCGCTTCAGCCAGTCCCTCCGGGGACGCGGCCTCGATCGCCCCGATCCACCAGTGCTTGGTTCCGGGCGTGGCGCAGCTGACATACAGCCGCCAGCCGCCGGACGGGGTGCGGACCAGGGCAGGGCGCTCCACCATCGCCGCGCCGAAGCGGTGGCGCGGCAGGACGGTGACGGTGGTGAAGCGCTCGCCGTCCGCGGAACGGGCCACGACGTTGTAGTCCTCGCCACCCTTCCGCACGCGGTAGGCCAGGACGAACGTGCCGTCGGCGTCCAGCACGGCGCTCGGTGCGCCGGCCCAGCGCTGCGGCCCGGCACCGGGCGCGTGGACGGCGACCGTGAAGCGCTCCTGCGACGGCAGGGGGAAAGGGCGCGCGAGCGAGGGACGGCAGTGTGTGCTCGATGTCATGCCCCGAGTCTGTGAGAGCGGATGATTCAGGAGGAGTGGCAGCACTGCCCGGTTACCGGAAAATCCTGCCATCCTCGTGGTCGTGCCCCGAAGCCCCGAACCCGGGACTCCTCACGACCGACCTCGCCCAGCCGCTCGGGGAGCGACATGCCCGTCACCCGTGGCAGAGGCGTAGAGGGAGCAGCCGGTACGCCCGTGTCGGCGGCCGGTTACGTACTGTGGCGGAAGGCGCGGCGGTAGGCGGCGGGGGCGATGCCGCGGCGGGCGGCGAAGTGGTGGCGCAGGGTGTCGGCGCCGCCGAACCCGGCCCGCGTCGCGACGGCGTCCACACTCAGATCGGTGGTCTCCAGCAGTTCCTCGGCGAGTTGGAGCCTGCGTTCGAGCAGCCAGCGGTGCGGGGTGGTGCCGGTCAGCGTCTTGAACCGCCTGGCGAACGTGCGCGGCGACATGGCCGCGCGTGCAGCCAGCGCCTCCACGGTGAGTGGCTGATGGAGGTGCTCCATGATCCAGTCGAGCAGCTCCGACAGCTCGTACGGGGTGCGCGGTGGCGGCATGGGCGCCTCCACGTACTGGGCCTGCCCGCCGGCCCGGTGGGCCGGTACGACCAGGCGCCTGGCTAGGGCGTTGGCCATGGCGGCGCCGTACTGCAACCGGATGAGGTGCAGGCAGGCGTCGATCCCGGCGGCGGCCCCGGCGCTGCTGAGCACCGGGCCGTCCTCGACGTACAGGACGTCGGGCTCGACGCTGACCCGCGGGTGGCGGCGGGCGAGCAACTCGACGAACTGCCAGTGGGTGGTGGCACGCCGGTCGTCGAGCAGCCCGGCGGCTGCCGGCAGGAAGGCGCCCGTGCAGACGGTCAGCACCTTGGCGCCTCGCGCGACGGCTTCCCGCAGGGCCGCCAGCAGGGGAGCGGGAACGGGCGCGTCGAGCTGAGGCCAGGCGGGCACGGTGATGAGGTCGGCGTCAATCAGGCGCTCCAGCCCGTGCTCGACCTGGATGGTGTACCCCGAGGTCGTCGGGATCGTGCCAGGCCGCGGTGTGCAGAGCGTGAAGTCGTGAAGCGGCAGCCCGTCGTCGGAGCGATCCAGGCCGAACACCTGGCAGACGATCCCGAGCTCGAACGCGGCGGCCCGGTCGCCGACGACGGCCACGACCTTGGGGATCATGATTTCATTATGGCGGCTTTTTCCCGCTTATTGTCATTGCTGCCATTGACGTGCAGGTCGTCAGTGGCCGGGGCCGCAGGGGGTAGCGTCCGCGACTTCCGGGAAACGATCACCTTCATTTCAGGAAGCGATCTTGTAGGCCCCTGTTCTGCCCCAGGTCACCCGTACTCGTGAACACCCCCTCTTCACCGCAACCGAATCCGATCCACAGCCGGTCGTACTCCTGCGCCAGACTCGACGGACACGGGTGCGCGGTGAGGTCGATGCGCTTGGTGATGGCGAGCGTGGCGGTATCGATCTCGATCACTTCGTGCGAATCGCGCAGCGCCGCGTACACCTTCCTGCCGACCCCCGGCGAGGCCAGGGCGACAGCACCGGACAGGCCGGGGATCGTGTCGATGACCTTGCCGTCGATGGGCGCGACCACGATCTGATCGCCGGCGGCGACGAAGGCCTTGCTGCTGCGCGCCACCACGTCTCCGCCCTTCCCGGCGACGCCGAGGTCGGTGACGGTCACGGCGGCCGTGGCGGTGGGCGCCTGAGCGACGAGCGGGGCCGCCGTCAGGAGCAGGGTCCCGGCCCAGGCGACTAATCGGCGGGACAAAGGAGCCCGGGCAGAGGTTGATGGGCGCACAGGCACTCCGTTCTGGAGAGGAAGGGGAGAGTCGAGCACCCGGGCATGGCTACGGGACCCGCTCTCGTTGACGATCTTCGTAAATCGAACGCATATTCGCATAGTGTGAGATTGTCGTCTAGAACACTGGTCGGTTGAGCTGATCGGGGTGCTCGCACTTGCGCTGGACGCAGCATCGGCAGGACTCGTTTGACGCAACGTGCGATCTGATTCTCCAGCCAGGTTTTGTTGGTAGAGATCCGGCTGGGCGCGCTCGCATCCGGTCCCGGTCGTCCTCAACGTCGGCCCCGCTGTGCAGGGGCCTTGGGGGTCGTTTCCCGGGAAGCCATCGGGGATGTCTGCCGACCCCGAAACCCGGTAGCGTCAAGCCATGCCCGCCTTTGCGATCACAGGCCTGATCCTGCTCGTGATACTCGCCGCCCTCCAGATCGCCCTTGCCGCAGGAGTGCCCTTGGGCCGCTTCGCCTGGGGCGGCCGGCATGACGTGCTGCCTCGAAACCTGCGGATCGGAAGCGTGGTCGCGGTCTTGATCTACGTTGTGTTCGCGCTGTTCCTGCTGAGCAAGGCCGGCCTGGTGTCGATCATCGGCGAGCCGCTGTTGACGATCGGGATGTGGGTGATCGTGGTTTACCTGGCGCTGAGTTCGGTGTTGAACCTGTTGTCGGGCAGCAAGTTCGAGCGCTCGGTGATGACGCCGGTCGCGCTGGTGATGGGGGTGGCGTTCCTGGTGGTGACGTTGACCGCGTAGCAGCGGGCACGTCGGCGCGGCGTCGACGTTCGAGTGACTCCGCGACTTGCGACATCCGAGTGACTCCGCGACTTGCGACATCGCTCGGGCGGCCCCGACGCTCTCCACCGACGTGTGGGGTGCGAAAACCCGGATGCGGCCTTGGTCTGCGGTTATCCGCCCCGTCCGGAAGGTCCGGCGTGAGCAGCCCGGCCGGCGAAGTACGGCACACGTCAAGATCGATACCGTTGTCGGCGTACTCCCGCTCCATTTCTGAGATCATCGATCGCGTCGCATCCAGGCTTTCTGTACGGCATGGTGCGGGTCGCCCAAGGGGGTGACTTCTGCTTCTCCTGGGACGGGAGCCCATCGAGTACCGATGGATCTTCACAGATGAGGGCGACGGCACATCACGACGGCCTCCCGCCCGGGTCGTCGTCAGCCACGCGGATGGCCAGGCCCCCGCACCCGCTGACTCATCCGGGTAGCAGGCCGATCGCCGCCTTGGCCTGGCGTACCTTCGCGCCGGCCACCCCGCGGGCACGGCCGGCACCGGCCCGCAGAACCGCCTGGACGTGCCGCGGGTCCTCGGCCAGTCGCAGGTAGCGGTCCCGGAGAGGGGCGAGGGTGGCCACCACCGCGTCGGCGACCGCTTCCTTCAGCTCGCCGTACCGGTCGAACCGCCCGGCCAGCCGCTGAGGCTCGTCGCCGGTGCAGGCGGCCAGGATGGCGAGCAGGTTGGACACTCCCGGTTTGCGTTCCGGGTCGTAGCTCACCACGGTGTCGGTGTCGGTGACCGCACGCATCACCTTGCGCCGCAGGACGTTCGGCTCGTCGAGCAGTCGAAGCACCCCCGCCGCCGAGGGGGCCGACTTGCTCATCTTGTCGCCGGGTGACGCCAGGTCCATGATGCGGGCGGCGACCGGCGGGTTGACCGCACGGGGGACGGTGAAGGTGGGGCCGTATCGGGTGTTGAACCGCTGGGCGACATCGCGGGCCAGCTCCACGTGCTGGCTCTGGTCCTCGCCGACCGGCACCTCGTCGGTGTCGTACAGCAGGATGTCGGCGGCCATCAGGATCGGATAGGTCAGCAGCGACATCCGGACCTGGTTCTGACGGCCGGACTTCTCCTTGAACTGGATCATTCGCTGGGCCTCGCCGTACCCGGTGGTGCACTCCAGCAGGTAGTGCAGTTCGGTGTGCTCGGGTACGTGCGACTGGACCAGGAACAAGGACGCGTCGGGGTCTGCGCCCGCGGCCAGCAGGATGGTCGCGAATTCCAGCGTCCGCCGCCGCACCTCGGCCGGATCGTGCTCCAGAGTCAGGGAGTGCAGGTCGGAGATGAACACCACCGTGTCCGTGACGGCCTGCTTGGCGATTATCGGGGCGATCGCGCCGATGTAGTTGCCCAGATGCAGGTCGCCGGACGGGGTGAAGCCGGTGAGTCGTCGTGGCATCGGTTTGGCTCCCTCAGGATCGGGAGGCCGCCCTGGCCGGGCCACCGAGGTGCGAACACACGAAACGGCCACCCGAACCGGGCGGCCGCGTTGTCGGTTACGCGGATGAACGGTGCCGCCCGTCAGGGGCGCCACCAGCCAAGGAACAAGAAGATCATCCGCATGTTGAGACCATACCATTCGGCGGGCGGAGATCGCAGTCAAGCCGGTGATGATCCTTGTGTGATCTTTCATGCCCACCGCGGCCGGAGCGATTCGACGACTTCGCGTAGCCGGGTCATCCCGCTCCATGCCTTGATGTCCTTGGCGGAGGCCGGACCGAATGCGGTGAGATAGCGCAGGACAAGTTCCCGCGCCGGCGGTTCGTCGGCCGGTGGCCGGTCGAGCCACCGGTCGGCGAGCGTGAACCGGCTGACGCGACTCCTCGGCGAGGCCATGGCGTTCGAGGTCCCCATATCTCGTGGTCGGCTGGGAAGTCTGAAGGCGCCGCCAGGCCAGGCGGCATGTCGAAACGGACGGACGCGACCTCTTAGAAGGGCGGTTGCGCACGCAGCCATTGAGGATCGGGGTTGACGTGTGGCTTGCCGGCCACCACCACGGTCGGCACCGTCTCGTCGCCGCCGGTGGCCGCCCGGACCGCCGCGGCGCCTTCCGGATCGCGCCAGATGTCGACCCAGTGCATCCGGTGGGCGTGGCGGCCGAGCCGGATGCGCAGCCGCAGGCAGAAGCGGCAGCCAGGGCGCCAGTAGACGATCGGGCGGCCGTCGGCCTCGCTGCGGCGTAGCGCTTCCGCCGCGCCGATGGACTTCGGGAACATCAGTGGGGACAGCAGGACGGCGCCCAGCAGGAATATCAGGAGCGGCGCGACGGCGGCGCCCGGGGACCCCTGAGCGGTCTGCCGGGCCGCTGCGGCGAGTCCGAGGGCCAGGAAGAAAATCGGTAGCATCCATCGGCGCAGCATGTGATGACGCTAGCGCACCGGACGGGGGCGTCAGCGGTCGAGGGCGGTGGCGGCGGACCGGCAGCGAGAAGAAGATCGCGACAAGCAGCAGTGGCCAGGCCAGGGTCGGCACTGCGGAGTGCTCGGCGATCCTCGCCGCGTTGGACTGCCTGCCCCGGTGGTGTCAACGCTCGGCGGCGCCGGCCGGAGTGTGCGGGCGCGGCGGGCTAGGGTTTGCCCGTCGCGTGGCACAGCCGGGCGAAGGCGTGGTCCGCGTCGGCGACCGCCTCGGGTCGCACATCGTGTGCGGTCCGCCCGTCGGCGATCTTCTGCCAGTTGGTCCTGGCCAGTACGCGTTGGACCGCGATCACCTGGGCCGCCTGCAGCCGGCCCCGGACACCCGGGTCGAGGACGGCGGCCAACGCGTCCTCGTCGTCGAGCATGTACTGCAGGAGCCGTCCCGCCAGAGTTGGCGTGGTGAACACCAGCCGATGGAACGCCACCACCTCGGGATGATCGTTGAGGCCGGTGACCGGCTCGAAACGATCGAGACCGGCCAGGAAATGCCGGTGCAGCGCCGTTATCGGTGTGATCCCCGAGGGCCGGTCGCGGACCACGCGTGCGGCCTCACCGCTGTGGTCCGCGAAGCGGTGCAGGATCAGATCTTCCTTGGTGGCGAAGTAGCGGAACAGCGTCGGTTTCGACACCTCGGCCGCCGCGGCGATGTCGGACACCGATACCTGGTCGAACCCGTGCGCCAGGAACAGCGAGATCGCCGCCTCGGCGATCGCGTCCCGGGTTCGTACCTTCTTGCGGGCCCGCAGCCCGACCGGCTCGCTCACCTCGTCAGGGTAACATTTGTTACTGAGTTGCTTTTTTAACTCGGTAACGAAAAGATGCGCCCATGGAACAGACAGACACCTCGCCGCACCCCGTCGACGACGGCGAGACTGCCATGACACCTGCGGGAGGGCCTCCGGTGCTCGTCACCGGGGCGACCGGACGCATCGGCCGCGCCGTGGTCGACCTGCTGACCGACGCGGACGTGCCGGTCCGCGCCCTCGTGCGCCGCTCCGAGTCGGCGGCGACACTGCCCGCCGACGTCGAGATCGCCACCGGCGATCTCACGGTGCCCGAATCGCTCGACGCCGCGCTGCACGCCGTCAGCACGGTCTTCCTCGTCTGGACCGCCCCGCCGCAGACCGCGGCGGCCGTCGTCGACCGGCTGGCCGCCCACGCACAGCGGGTCGTCTACCTGTCCGCACCGCACCGGACCCCGCACCCGTTCTTCCGGCAACCGAACCCGATGGCGGCGCTGCACGCCGAGATCGAGGAGCTCATCGCGGCCACCGGACTCGACTCGACGATCGTCCGGCCGGGGATGTTCGCGTCGAACGCCCTGTTCTGGTGGTCCGCCGCGATCCGTGGCGAAGGAGTGGTCCGCTGGCCGTACGGCGCGGCCGAGACGGCCCCGGTCGACGATCGGGACGTGGCCGCGGTCGTCGCACGGATCCTGCGCGAGGACGGACACGCCGGCGGCGACTACGTCCTGACCGGCCCCGAGTCACTCACCCAGGCCGAGCAGGTAAGCGTCATCGGAGACGTGCTGGGCCGCCGGCTGACGTTCGAGGAACTGGCGCCCGACGACTTCCGGCGCGAGACCCCGGAAGCCTCGCGCCCGGCCGTGGACATGCTCCTCGCGGCGTGGAACGCCACGATGGGACGCCCGGCGTACGTCACCTCGACGGTGTCCGACCTCCTCGGAAGGCCGGTACGAACCTTCCGCCAGTGGGTCACCGACCACACCGCATCGTTCACCGAGAACCCCACCCGATGAACCGGCAAATCTCTTTCTGACAGGCTTTCGGCGTTGAGTGACCTTTCACCTCAGGCCCGAAGGAACTCGGCGATCGGCTCGGCCTGGCCGAAGATGGCGTGACCGGCTTCGGGGAGCAGGTTCACGGTCGAGTGCGGGATGCACTCACGGACACGCCGGGCGGTCTGGTGGGAGTCGAACATGGCGTCGTGGCCACCGACGATGACGAGTACGGGCATGGCGAGGCCGCGCAACGCCTCATCGGGGAATACCGGCAGCTTTTCCCTGCGCGGGTTGAAGTGCGTGAACGTCAGGACGACGGCGTCGAGCGCCTGCCGGTCCTTCTCCCCGTCCAGTCCTGCGACGGCCATCGCCGACTCGCGTAGTCCATCGCGTCGGAACGGGCGGGTCAGCAGGGCCTTGAAGATCCAGCCGACCTTCTGCCGTCCCACGCCGCCGGGGCACACCAGCACCAGGCGGGTCACTCGTTCTGGACGGCGGATGGCGTAGTCCAGGGCCGTCCAGCCACCCAGAGACGTGCCGACGAACGCGGCGTCGGTGATCTGGAGTTCTTCCCGCACGTCGTCCAGCCACCGGGATACCGCATCAGAGTCCAGGGCAGGGCGCGAAGGCGCGCTCAGGCCGGGCTCGCCGACGAGGTCGACGGCGTAGGTGCGGAAGTGCTGAGACCAGGTGGCGATATCGCCTCGCCACATCGACGTGTTCGCACCCGAGCCGTGCAGCAGCACCAGGGGCGGTGCGTCCTGCGGGCCACAGGCCAGGACGAAGGTCTCGCCCTCGCGCGTCGGCACCCACAGGTGCTCGGCGGGAACCGGCCAGGCCTCCAGCACCTGCCGATAGTGGTCGCGGAGCTCGCGTTCACCGGCCTCGGACCTGTAGATCATGGTCATGACGGATCGCACCCCCTCCTCGCGCGTCGAGCGCGTTGAAATGTGGAACGAGCCGGCCGGACCTGTTCGGCGCGCCGACGAGCGCGCGGAGCAGGACCGGCCACCGGACATGAGGAGAGGTCGCCGACGACCACGGGCTTCAGCCGGTAGGTGACGACCTTCTGCGTGGGCTCGCCCGCCAAACGGGAGCTCTGCGAGAAGAGCCGTTGTCGCAGGCGTGCCATGGGCGGCGCCACCACGTCCCGTTCGAGCATGGGACCACCTCCTTGGCAGCAGTGAAAGCCTTCTCACCGTGTCAAGGTCAAGCGCGGTCACGTCGCGAGACGGTCTGCCCCGTGTCCGGCGGTGTCAGGGGGCTGGTGGAGGTTGGAGTTCGCGTCGCCGGGTCGGCCGGGCTGGGGCTGTGTCACGGTTATGCGGCGGATGGGTGGCCTGCTTCGGCCCATGAGCGGTGTGCGGTCAACGGACCCTGCTGGAGTTTCGAGGTTGTCAGCAGGTGCGTCGGGCTCGTCGTGAGGTTCCCCGTGGACGCGTCCTCCACCTGGCGCCACTCTTCATGATCGACTGTAGGGTGAGGCGTTCGCTCCCATCCCCCCGAATCCTCAGGAAGCGTCCCGTGTCACGTCGTCACCGTTCAGCCCTGCCCGCCCTGCTCGTCGCCGGTCTGTACGGCGCCGCGCTGACGGTCGCCGTCGTCGTCGCCCTGACCTCTGGCGACCTCGGTCCGCTGTGGTGGCTGACGATGTTCGCGACCATGCCCGAGGGCGTCGCGGCGACAGGGCAGAACCTGCTCTTCCTGGTCCTGGCCGGGATGTCCTGGGCGTGGGGGATCTGGCAGATCCTGCGCGGGCCGTCGGCGGGACCGCCGCCCCAGCAGGACCGGAACACCCTTCGGGTGCGCGTGGCGCTCTACGTCGCGGTGGCCACGATGTGGCTGCTCGATGTCACCGCGTCGTTGATCTGGGCGGATACGACGGTGATCCACTCTGCGGTGATGTGGGTGGTCGTGCTGCTGTTCGCGCGGGTGCTGGGCCGCGACCGTGAGTACACGCGAGGCGCGGGGGTGCTGGGGTACGGCGGTTTCACCGTCATCGGCGTGCTCGACCTCGTCGGCCAGCCCGTCCCGGGTTGGGCGGAGATGGTCTGTGGCCTGGCCGGCCTGGCCTGGACGGTGCTGATCCTGCGGGTTCAAGCGGGCGACGACCGCTGGGAGAAGGCGACCGTCGCGTACGGTGTCGCCGCCCTGGTGGTGCCCATCCTGCTGCTACTGGCGGCATCGCCGTTCCGGGATGAGGGAAGCGCTGTCGAACCACTCGGTGTGGTCTCGACCGTCCTGGTCATGATCTGGCTGGCCCGCTCCGCCCACGACCTCGCCGCCCCGCGCCACCAACCGGCCGCCCAGACCATGTCGGAGGCATGAGCCGACGAGCAGCCGCGGTGTCGGCCGTTGTCGCCGCGCTCGTGTGGGCGGCGATCGCCATGGTGATCATTCGTCCGGACGATCCTGAGGGGACCGCCCCAAGATTGTGCTCCCCAGGATGTCGCGTCCCAGCGGACCATCGAACGCGTGCGTGAGGCAGACCTCGGCTGAGGGGCGGGATCAGCGGACCGAGGAGACGTCGTTGAAGGCGTTGACGGCGCCGTCGCCTTGATCGCCGACTTGGTGATGATGTCGACGGAAGCACTGTCGGTGAAGTCGCGATGGCCGTAGGCGAAGGCGGTGGGGAAGCCGGGCGTGACCAGGGGTTTCACGGTGGTGACGGAGTTGGCGTCGACGCGGAGGACTTCCGTTCGGGGGAAGGAGCGCGGCTGCTGTCGCGGTCGTTCTATGACGCGGCGCGTCGCAGGCCGCGCAGAACCCACGGCGGGCAGTTCGCGTCCGCTTCGGCCTCGGCGACGGTGAGCCAGACGAGCCCGGCCACTTCCTGCGCGGAGGCGGCGATGGGCTGAGCGTGCGCCGGCAGTTCACCGCGGAAGACCACGTTGATCACCGGGTCGCCGTCGTCGGTCGTGAAGAACGCGCTCTCCACGTAGGTGAGCACGACGTCCGTCACGTCGACGCCGATCTCCTCGGCCACCTCCCGCCGTGCGGTCTCCTCCAGGACGTCGGCTCCGGCGCCGTCGATCTCGACCTTGCCGCCGACACCGGCCAGCGCACCGGGAGCGTGGGCCTCCTGTGCCCCGCGCTGGATGAGCAGCCAGCGGTCGTCCCGCTCCAGGAAGACCTCGACGTTCACGACGAATGCCGGTCGGCCCCTTCGCGTCGTGCAGGCCGACGTGTCAGGTGGGTGAATGTCCATGCTCGGTGACTTTACGCGGAAGGATCCTCAACATGATCGTCCATGTGTCCAGGGCGGGGATTTCGTACGTCGAGTCCGGGAAACGATCAATGCCGTTCCGGGAAGCAATCTTCCAGCCTCCGCTTCGACATATGTCAGGGGTATTCGTGAACATCCTGCAAAAAGGAGCCGTTCACGAGATGGCCTGGGAAAGTCTCATGAGGTGCCCTCCTGATCTTGGGATCAGGAGGGCACCTGTCGTTTCGGAGGGTTCTGGCCGAGATTCCAGCCGAGCTGTGCGGCCGCATGACGGTGGCGGGGCGGGACTTGAGTCTCAAGCCGCTTGAGACACCATAGTGACGGCATGGACGACAACGAGCTGTATCCGATCGGGGACGTGGCACGCCGGACCGGTCTGAGTGTCAGCGCCATCCGCTACTACTCCGACGCCGGGGTCATCGCGCCCACAGATGTGACCGAGGCGGGCTACCGCCTGTACGACGTCCGGGCGATCGCCCGGCTGGAGCTCATCCGCACCCTCCGTGACCTGGACGCCGGCCTGGACGACATCCGCCAGCTACTCGACGGCGAGACGTCGCTGCACGATCTTCTCGCAACGCACCTGGAGCTCGTCGAGCGTCAGGAGCGAGCCCTTCGGGCCAGACGGGCCGTGCTGAGAACCCTGGTCAAGCAGGACGGCACGGTCGCGCAGGTGACCCTGATGCACAAGCTCGTATCGATGCCCGACGAGGAGCGCGAGCGGCTCGTCGACGACTTCTGGAACGAGGTCGGCGAAGGCCTCGACGTACCCTCCGGTTTCGTCGAGCGGTTGCGGACGATGCGACCGATCCTGCCGGAGGACCCCACCGCAGCCCAGCTCGAAGCCTGGATCGAGTTGGCCGACCTGCTGCGGGGCGAGGAGTTCCGTGACGCGGTCCGCTCCTATCTCCGGGACACCTACGGCACGTTCCCCGGACGGCGCATGGCCGCCGCACCGGTGTGGGACTTCATCCACGAGGAGGGGGCGAAGGTCGGGGAGGAGATCGTGGAGGCGTATCGTTCCGGGCTGCCGGCGGACTCTCCCCGAGCGCGGGAACTGGTCGTTCGGATGGCGAACGCGTCCGCCGAGGCCGTCGGCGGGCAGGCCACGGCCGAGTCGCGGGAGCGACTGGCCACGGCCTTCCTCCTCGTCGAGAGGATCCAGCGCGAGAATTCCGATAAGGAGGCCCGCTACGACGCGACCCACGGCAGGTACCTGTCCCTGGTGGCCGTGATCAACGGGACGCCGCCCGCTACGGACGAGGAGGGGCCCGAGCTCTTCGCGTGGATCGCAGCGGCCCTTCGCGCTTCGGCCCGGTGAGACGGCGGACGGACAGGCCGGAAAATCGAGGTTCGCTCGCGCGTCGAGTCGCGGATCAGGCTGAGGTCGGTCCGATCGTTCCAGCTGATCGCGGTATGTGGTTCTGCGGGGGGGTCTTGGGGCGTTGTCAGATCAGGAGCAGGGTCTTGCCCAGGGCGGTGCGTGACTCGATCGCGGTGTGTGCGTCCGCGGCGCGTTCCAGGGGGAAGGTCTGCCCGACGACAGGCCGGATCCGGCCCGCCACCGCTTCCGACATCACCTGCCTCGTCCACTTCTCCATCTGGGGCCCGAAGCCGAAGAGCTGCTCGATCCCGATCACCTCGACCCCGCGCCGTCGCGCCCGCGCGGGGTCGATCGTCGTGACCTGGCCGCTGGAGGCGCCGTGGACGGAGAAGCGGCCGCCGTCCGCCGTCACCTCGAACGCGGCCTGGCCGATCTCGCCGCCGACCCCGTCGAACACCACATCGGGGCCCGCACCACCGGTCGCCTCGCGTACCCGGTCCGTCCAGCCGGGATCGGAGTAGTCGATCGCGACCTCCGCGCCCAGATCGCGAGCCAGTTCCAGCTTCCGCGCGCCGCGCGCGGCTGCGATGACCCTGGTGCCGGCCGCCCGGGCCAGTTGCACCAGCAGGCTGCCGACACCGCCACCCGCGGCCTCGACCAGCACCCACTCACCAGGACGGATGCGGGCTCCCTCCACCAGGCCCAACGCGGTGCCGCCGTCGGTGTACAGGGCGACGGCCTCGGGCAGTCCCAGCTCTTCCGGTACCGGGATCAGGTCGCCCACCGCGGCCACCGCACGCTCGGCGAAGCCGCCGCTCTCCCCGGTGCCGGCGAGTACACGTCGTCCCGACCAGGCCGGATCCACGTCCTTTCCGAGCGAGGCCACCCGGCCGGCCACCGTACCGCCCGGCACGTACGGCAGTTCGGGCCTGGCGTGCCACTTGTCGACGCCACGCCGGATCTGCGTCTCGACGAAGGTGATGCCCGCGACGGACACGTCGACCACCACCTGGCCGGGCCCGGCGACCGGCTCCGGCGCCTCGCCCGCGACCAGCACCTCCGGACCTCCGAAATTCATGACCCTCACCACTCGCACGTCAGTCGCTCTCCCGTACTCGGCTGTCCGACACCGGCGCGGAGCAGTCTCCAACCTCAACCTCGATAGAGGTCAAGCGACCGCGAGCCACGCCCCCGAACTCGGTGCGGCCAGAGGCCGTCGCCGTCGGTTCGGTTGGTTGCCTGCGCGGTGCCGTTCCCCGATGATCCAAATGGGGGATCACACACCGAAGGGCGACGATGAGGGTATTGCTGATTTTTCTGGGGGTCACCGCGGTGAGCGCTCTGGTCGCGGTCGTCCTGCTGTTGCGGAGCCCGGCGGACGGAGGGCTGAGAGAGGAGCGGGTGGCCTCGGACTCCACCGCCACGGCCCCCGCAGCCCCCGTGGCGGGAAAGAGCGTGTTGCTGGACGTCGAGGGCGCCGTCCTTGAGGAGTTCTCCGGCGACTGCGCGGGCGTCGGGTATCCCTACCTGTGCCGGCAGGTCAAACAGCAACTTCTCGCCCAGGATCCGCAGTTGCTCAACCGCAGGGGCCTGACGATCCGCACGACGATCGACCAGCGGCTCCAGCGGGCGGCGCAGCGGGCCATCGACGCCCACGTCCACCGCGACGACCCGCAGGTCGCCACCCAGGTCATGATCGTCCCAGGTGAGGGCGCCATCAGGGCCATGGCCACCAGCCGCGACGCCGCCGCCGACAGGGCCGCCAACGGGGTCGCCTTCCAGCAGGGCACGACGGCGATGCCCTACGTCCTGGCCGCCGCGCTCGCCGCCGGTCTGCGCCACGACGACGGCTTCCAGATCTCGGACGAGTACCGCGCTCCGAGCTACGCGGCGTTCAGGAACTGCGCGAACGAGGCGGTCGCCGACCCGACCCACACCGTCGTGAACCGGGAGAAGCGTGGGGACCGGTTCGTCACCCTGCGCTCGGGCACCCGGGAGGTGGTGAATACCTTCTACATGCGCCTGACGGAGAAGGTCGGGCTGTGCGAGACCGTCAGGATGGCCGAGCGTCTCGGGCTCGGACGCGCCGACGGGACGCCGCTTCTGGAGTTCGAGACGTTCCCGCTGGGCATCAACGAGGCCGAGCCCGTCTCGGTGGCCAACTCCTATGCCAGCCTCGCCGCCCGCGGCCGTTTCTGCGAGCCGACGGTGATCACGGAGATCCGCGACGGCTCGGGTGCGCCACGCCCCTTTCCGCCGCGTTGCCGGCAGGTCCTGGACCCGGCGGTCGCCGACGCGGTCACCGACGTGCTGTCGGAGGCCCTGGGGGAAAGCGCGCTCGGCGGCATCGGCCGCGAGGCGGCGGGCATGCCCGGCACGACCGACGCCTTCACCGCCGCCTGGTACGCCGGATATACCCCCGGCCTGGCCTCGGCCGTCAGCCTCGGCGACTCGCGCGGCGCGTTCCAGCACGACCTGAGCGACGTCACCATCGGAGGCCGCCACTATCCGTGGGTGGACGGCATGTCGCTTCCCGGCCTGGTCTGGAAGGAGGCGATGACCGAGGCGGTGAGAGGAACGCAGGAGACCGGCTTCACCCGGCCGGACATCGGGCGCTTCGGCGCCTGCCGCGACGCCTGCCCGAACTGACCGCCGCGGCCCACCCGCCCGGCCACCGCCGCCGTCCCGCCTGCCGCGTCGTGCCCGAAGGCTCCGGCGAGCAGTCCGGTGGCCGGTAGCGGGGCCCGTGGACGTACCTGGCCGGGGTGCTCATGGCCGTAGTCGTCGCTTGCCCGCCAAGGCCGGTCGTCCACTGCGGGAGACTTCCCCCCGGACGGCACAGGGAGGAGGAATCGTCCCGCTACGACACCGGGAATGGGCGCGCGCCATGGCGCCACGCGGATGAGGAGGGCGCGATCTCGCCCGTGAGGTCGAGCCGAGCGGACGCGCCGAGGTGTCCGGCTTTCTCGGGGTGCTAAGCCCTGGTGAGCCAGGTGACCTGGGTGCCGTTGTCGAAGGACTCGCGCCGGGTGGGGGTGAACAGGGTGGGGCGGAATTGTCCGGAGAACAGGGAGATGCCCGCGCCCGCCACCACGGGGTAGCTCTTGAGGATGATCTCGTCGATCTCCGGGAGCAGGGAGCCGGCGAGCCTGCCGCCACCGCAGAGGTAGATGTCCATGCCGGTGTCCTCGGCCTTCAGCCGCCGGACGAGCTCGACCGGGTCGCCGGTCTCCACCCGCACCGTGGGATCGTCGATCGTCAGGGTGCTGGAGACGACGTACTGGCGCAGGTGGGCGTACGGGCTGGTGGTGGGGACGTCCAGGGCCGGCTCGTAGGTGCCTCGGCCCATCACCAGCGTGTCGAAAACCTTGTTTGGCGCGTCCTCAAGGCCGACAAGCCTGCGGACATGGGTGGGGAGCGTCTCGGGGTAGCGGTCGTTGATCCAGGCGGCCATCTGGTCCGACACGGGGTAGAAGTCGAACTCGGCGTTGGGGCCCGCGATGTAGCCGTCGAGCGAGACGGCGACGTAGTAGACGAGCTTTCGCATACCAATCAACTCCAAATATAGTACTCTACTTGTAGTGGTTGGAACGTAGTACTACAGATGGAGTGGTGTCAAGTGCGGAGGAATCCCGAGCGGCGGCAGGCGTTGATCGACGCGGCCATCGAGGTGCTGGCCAAGGAGGGGGCGCGGGGGCTGACCTTCCGGGCCGTCGACGCGGAGGCGGCCGTGCCCCCGGGCACGGCCTCCAACTACTTCGCCAACCGCGACGACCTGTTCACCCAGGCCGGCGGACGCATCTACGAGCGGTTGCTGCCCGACGAGGCCACGATGGCCCGCAGCCGGGAGGGTGTGCAGGACGCGACCCGCTATGCCGAGCTCATGCACGAACTGGTGGATCGGGTCTCCGCCTTCGACTCCGGCTACCTGGCCCTGCTCGAACTGCGGCTGGAATCCACCCGGCGCCCTGAGCTGCGCGCGGTGCTGACCAAGCGCATCCGCGAGGACATCGACGCCAACATCGGCCACCACGCCGCTTCGGGCCTGCCCGGTGACTCGACCTCGGCGGTGCTCCTCTACCTCGCCCTGAACTGGCTCATCGTGGAGCGGCTGACGCTGCCCGACATCTTCACCGAGCAGGAGGTCCGCGAGCTGGTGGACGCCGCCGTGCACAGATCGCTGAACGCCTGACCTGTGAGGCCGCCCGAGGGCTCCGGGAAACGATCGTCCCTTACGCGAGAAGTGATCTTCTGACTCTCCTGGTCCTCAGGCGCCGGTTGGCATTCGTCGATCGGAGGCGATGCGTCTCACCGAGGGGTCGCATCGGAGGGAGCGGGGGTGCGCGGTGCCGCCGGGTGCGAACCCGCATGGAATCATCGACAGGTGTTTCCAGTATTGGGGTGAAAGGCGGGCGTCTTGTGACCGATCGGGGAACGTTGGACGCACTGCGGCAGGCGGTGCAGGTGTCGCCGGACAATCTTCCGTTGCGGCGCCACCTGGCAGAACAGCTGCTGAGTGCGGGGTTGCTCATGGATGCCGAGGCCGAGTTCCGTGCCGCGCTCGCCCTGGTTCCCGGTGACGCCGAGTCGGCGACCGGGCTCGCCGAGGTGTTTCTCAGGCAGGGCAAGAGCGGTGCGGCCCTGGCGGCGCTCGAACGCGTCGCGGCCGGGCAGGGGCCGCCTCGGGCCGGGGTCATCGTGGCCAGGGCGCTGGCCGCGGAAGGGGATGTGGCGGCCGCACGACTGCGCTACCGGGAGGCCGTGGCACGGGACGGCTCGCTCGCCGATCCCGGCTTCGAGGCCGAGCTCGCGTTCGAGGCCGAGCTCACGAACTCCGATGTCGTGCCGCGCTCCATCCGTGGCGAGGCGATGGCGAACGTGGCGTCGCCCCTGAATCCGGGCGCCGACAGGCTGCGCACGAGCTTCGCGGACGTGGCCGGGATGGAGCAGGTCAAGCAGTCCCTGCGGATGAAACTGCTGCTGCCGGTCCAGCAGCCGGAGATGTTCGCCGCCTACGGCAGGCGTGCCGGCGGCGGGGTGCTGCTGTACGGGCCACCCGGCTGTGGGAAGACCCACCTGGCGCGGGCCGCCGCCGGAGAACTGGGCGCCGACTTCATCAGCGTCGGACTGTCGGACATCCTTGACATGTACGTCGGGTCCAGCGAACGCAACCTCCACGCGACGTTCGAGAGGGCCCGCCGCAACAGCCCGTGCGTGCTGTTCTTCGACGAGGTCGACGCGTTGGCGGCACGCCGCTCGGACATGGGCCAGGCGCACAACCGGCAGATCGTCAACCAGTTCCTCGCGGAGATGGACGGTGTGGAGGGCGGCGCCAACGAAGGGGTTCTGATCCTCGCGGCGACGAACGCCCCCTGGTACGTGGACGCGGCGTTCCGTCGTCCCGGCCGGTTCGACCAGCTGGTGTTCGTGCCGCCGCCGGACGCGGCGGCGCGGGCGGCCGTTCTGTCCCTGCTGTGCAGGAAGGCGCCGCTGGCCGAGGTGGACTTCCGGATGATCGCCGAGGCCACCGAGGGGTTCACCGGTGCCGACCTCAAGGGGGTGGTGGACCGGGCCGTGGAGGCCAAGCTCCAGGACGCGATACGCGTTGGCCGCCTCCTGCCGCTGTCCACCGCCGACCTGCTGGGCGCGGCCCGTTCGGTCCGCCCGACGGCGGTCGCCGAATGGATGGCCACGGCCCGCAACTACGTCACGTACTCCAACGAGAGCGGAGCCTGGGACGACCTGCTGCCCTGGATCGGCGGCAGGCGGCGATGACCTCCCAGGTCGACGCCCGGGTTCAGGCTCTGGCGGAGCGGGCGCGGATGCTGGTGATGCTGCGCCGCGGCCCCGACGCCGAGCGGGAGGCCCGTGCCGCGCTGGCCGAGGATCCGCAGAATCCGGCCGCGCATCTCATGCTCGCCCTCGCGCTTTTTCTCCAGAAGGACCTGGACGAGGCACTCGTGGAGGCGAACCGCGGGACCGGACTGATCCCCGATCACTGGTTCGGGCACTGGGTGGCCGGGCTGATCCTGAACAAAACCGGCCGGGAGCGCGAGGCGTTGGGGGCCTTCCAGAACGCGCTGGCACGTGGCCCGGACGAGCCGTTGATCTACGAACTGCTGGCCCGCACCCACTTCAACCTTCGCGAGTTCCCGGCCGCCGCCGGAGCCGCGGGCCATGGACTGCGGCTGGCACCGGAGGACGGCGGGCTCGCCCAGATCATGGGTATCGCCCTGGCCGAGCTCGGCGACGCGGACGGCGCACGCGAGCACGCCTCGCGGGCGATCCGGCTGGCCCCCGAGAGCGCGGACGCGCACCGTGCGTACGGGCTGGTCATGATGACGACCGGCGACCACAGGGCCGCCGCCGGCGCGTTCCGCGAGACACTCCGGCTCGCGCCCGAGTACGAGGAGGGCCGGAACCTGCTCCTGGAGGCCCTCAAACAGCGCAATCCGCTACGTCGTCTCGACGGTTGGCTCGCGTCTCTGCGTCTCCTCACCCGCCGACGGATCCTGCTGTGGCTCGCGCTGTGCCTGCTCGTCCCCTGGTTCGTCTACATGGTGCTGATCACACTGGCGACCTGGGTGAACTGGGTGGGCCAGGCCGTGACCACGCTGGTTCTGCACCGGGACCTTCGCGACCGGCAGTTGTTCGACACCGCCGAGGTGTGGGCCGCCCGGATCTCCGCGGGCCTCTTCTGCTGCGGGATCGTGCTGCTGGTCTCGGCCGCCGTGGCACAATCGCCCGGCACCGTGATGGCGGGTGTCGCCGTGCTCGGGCTGATCACGCCCGTCCAGGAGACGGCACGGCTCAGCGGGGTGCGCCGCCACGTTTTCGGCGGCATCACGGGCACGCTGGCCGCGACGCAGGCGGCCCTGATCCCGATGTCGTACTTCGGCCAGTCGCTGGTCCCGGTGCTGCTCGTCTTCTACGCCTGCCTGGCGTCCACCTGGGTCGCCAACCTCCTGCACCCGCGCTGACCCGGCTGGACCGGGGCACACCGGCGGATGTGCTCGGTGCCGGCCGGGGCGGAGGGCGCGGCCCTCTCGGCAGGGGAGCCGTGGGGCGACGGTGTGAAGGTATGGGGCAGGTAGCGTGCAAACCGTCGTACGGCTGAGGCACCGCCCTTACCGTCGCGAAGTATGCGAACAGTGGATGTACTGGTCGTGGGTGCGGGCCTGGCCGGTCTGCGCACAGCCCGCCTGCTCGCGCGCCGGGACCTGAACGTGCTGGTGGTCGACCGTCGAGGATCGTTGTCGGCCGGGATCCGCACGACGGGGATCTTCGTGCGCCGCACCCTCGACGACTTCGACATCCCCGATCACCTGCTCGGGCCGGGGATCCGGGACGTGCTGCTGTATCCGCCGTCGCGGCGGGCACCGATCCGGTTCACCAGTGACCGGGACGAGTATCGCGTGGCCGACATGGCGGCCGTCTACGAGCACGCGCGCGGCGCGGCGGAGTCGGCCGGGGCACGGGTCCTCCTGGGCGTACGGTACGTCGACGCGTCGAGGGGGTTCGTGCGGTTGGAGGGCGCGGAGCCGGTGAGGACCCGGTTCGTCGTCGGCGCGGACGGTGCCCGCTCCCGGGTGGCCCGTGATCTCGGTCTCGATGTCAACCGGCGCTTTCTCGTCGGCGCCGAGATCGTCCACCCGATCGCGTCGGGCACGGCCACCCCGACGTTCCACTGCGTGCTGGACCCCCGGATCGCTCCGGGGTATCTGGGATGGGTGATCGACGATGGCCGGCACGCGCATGTCGGTGTCGCGGGCTACCCGAACGCGATGCGCGCCGGTATCCGCCACCTGCTGGACGCCTTCGTCGCGGACGCGCCCGGCCACGTGGCGCCGGTCGGGCCGGTCGAGCGTCGAGGTGGTCCGATCCCGGTCGGCGGGGTACTGCGGCGGCTGGCATGTCCCGCCGGGCTGCTCGTCGGGGACGCGGCGGGCGCGGTGTCACCGCTCACGGCCGGTGGGCTGGACCCTTGCCTGCGCATGTCCGAGCTGGCCGCGGCGGTCACCGCCGGATACCTGCGTACCGGCGACCAACGCGTGCTGAGCCGGTACGACGGGGGCGCGTTGCGAAACCGGTTTCTGGGCCGGTTGTCGCTGCGCCGCGTGTTCGCCGGTATCCGGTCCCCCGCCGCGGCGGAGGCGGCGGTGACCGTGCTGCGCGGTCGCGCCGGTCGCGCCCTGGCGGCGCGGATCCTGTTCGGCGACGGCTCGTTTCCCGACATCGACCAACGACTCGCGGACCCGGTGGCCGACCACCCCCGCCGGTGACGGCGCGGGCCCGGCCGCCGTCCCGTGGCGGGAAGATCGGCCGGCAGCCGGGTCAGGCGTCAGGGGTGTCGAGGATCCGGCAGAGTCCGGTCAGCCACCGGTGCCGTTCGAAGAGGCTTCGGCAGTGATCGATCACATGATCATTGTGCCGGAGGTCGAGTGGCAGGGGGAGGTACGACCGTTGTCGCCCGGTGAGGCGGCCGAGTTCGACACGTCCTTGCCGCACCAACGGCAGGCAAGCTCTGGTCGCGGGCGGATCCGGCGTCATGCTCGTGCCCACACTGGTGCGGGGCGCCGTACACCCGGGGGTGGTGAGAAGATCGACCGCGCCTTCGCTCCCTTCCCGCCGGTTGTACGCGGCCTCCCTGGCGCCGCCTTTCCGCCTCCCTGCCGTGACCGCACTGCTGGACGTGATCGCCCGCGTGAGCCGCGAGCGGATCCCGGCCTGATCGACCGGACCAGGGGTAACGAGGATGTCGGAGGTTGAGCGGTCATCGGCGCGGAACCCGGTCTCCGGCGGTTGGCCTTTCAGAGGGCCATCCCGTGGATTCCGCCACGCCGGCCCAACCTCGCACATCCATATTCGGGTGACTGACCCGATCAGGCAGAGCAGGAATTGCTTCCTTTGAGGGCCCCGTGTCCCGGGTGAACATCGACTCTCCGCTGATCCCGTCGGTCACCCATTCTGGGCTCGAGGGCCGGTCTGACAGGATCGTCTGCGTCGCGGCGAGAGATTTCTCCGGGACGGTGTCGATTGGCGGGCCGCTCGTTCGACGTGTGGTGCGAGGGCCGAGAGGCGGTCCCGCCGGACGAGGAGAACGCGATGTCGAAATACCTGCTGATCATGCGAGGCACCGATGAGACGAACGCGGCCATGATGGCTGATCTCGACGAGATGATGGCCATGACCCACCGGTTCATCGAGGACATGATGAAGGCCGAGGTTCTCGTCGCGGCCGAAGGGTTGGACGATCCGGGTCAGGGTGTCGTGGTCGACTTCAGCGGCGAGGCTCCGGTGGTCACGGACGGACCGTACGGCGAGACCAGGGAACTGTTCGGCGGCTACTTCCTACTCGACGTCGCTACGAAACAGGAGGCGGTCGAGTGGGCCAGGCGGGTCCCGGCGGTCCGCGGGTCCAAGATCGAGGTCCGGCGGGTGGCCGAGGTCGACGAGGCTCCGCTGGGCAGCGAGAGCAACGGCCGGATCTGATGGGTACGGCCGACGTCGAGGCCGTCTGGCGGATCGAGTCGGCCCGGATCGTCGCCGCGTTGACCCGGCTCACCGGCGATTTCGGGTTGGCCGAGGACGCGACCCAGGAGGCGGTCGCTGAGGCGCTGGTGTCGTGGTCGCGTGTCTCTCCGGCCAATCCGGCCGGCTGGCTGATGGCCACGGCCCGGCGGCGGGCGATCGACGCGATCCGCCGCCGGACCGCCCTCCAGGACCGATACGCCCTGTTGGCGGCAGCCCCTGCGGTCGACCAAGAGGTCGATCCCGACAAGATCGGCGACGATGTTCTGGCGCTGATGTTCATCGGCTGCCACCCGGTGCTCTCTCGCGAGGCCCAGGTGGCGCTGACCCTGCGCGTGGTCGGTGGCCTGTCCAGCGAAGAGATCGCTCGCGCGTTCCTGGTACCCGTCCCGACCGTGCAGGCCCGCATCACCCGGGGCAAGAAGGCGATCGCGGCGGCACGGGTGCCGTTCGAGTTGCCACCGGCCGACAAGCGCCGGGAACGGCTGGGCGGAGTGCTCAGCGTCCTCTACGTGATCTTCACCGAGGGGTCGACGGCCACATCGGGTGACCGGCTGCTGCGCCCTGACATCGCGCACGAGGCGATCCGGCTGGCCCGCACGCTGGCCGCGCTACAGCCCGAGGAGCCGGAGGTGCACGGCCTGCTCGCGTTGTGCGAGCTGACGGCCGCACGCTTCCCGGCCCGGACCGGCCCGGACGGCACGCCGGTCCTGCTCGGGGACCAGGACCGGAGGCTGTGGGACTTCTCGGCGATCCGCCGAGGGCTGGCCGCGCTGGCCAAGGCATCGTCCTGCGGCCTCGGTCCCTATGGCCTGCAGGCCGCGATCGCCGCCGCCCACGCGTCGGCGCCCTCGGTCGAGGCGACCGACTGGGACCGGATCGTGCTGCTTTACGAGGCGCTCGGCCGGGTCGCGCCCTCGCCGGTGGTCGAACTCAACCGGGCCGTTGCCGTGGCCATGGCCTCGGGGCCGACGCAGGCCCTGGCCATCGTGGACGAGCTGATCGCCTCGGACCGGCTGCCCGGTTCGCATCTGGTTCCGACCGTACGCGGGGAACTGCTGGCCCGCCTCGACCGACGACCGGAGGCGCGCGCTGAGCTGGAGCTGGCCGCCCGCCTGTGCGCCAACCAGTGCGAACGCTCGGTGTTGCTGCGCAAGGCGGCCGCGCTGGACTGACTTCCCCAACGCGGCCGACGCGGATCCGAGTGGTGGGACTCAGCTCCTCGGCCGGCTTCCCAAGACGCGCCGCGGGGTCAATCGACCGTGATGACGAGCTTCCCCGGCGCGTTGCCCGCGGCCAGGTCGCTCACCGCGGTGGAGGTCTCCGCCAGGGGGTACGTGCGCCCGACGGCCGGTCGCACGGCCCCGGCCTCGATGAGGTCGCGCAGCGTGTCCAGGTCGGCGGTGCGGGTCAGCGCGATCAGCGCGTCCAGGCGTTGGCGCGTGAACGGTGTGATCAGCCGGACGGCCAGCATCCGGCCGAGCCCGCCGAACCACCGGCCGCCGCCCTCGCCGCCGACGATGACGAGCCGGCCGCGCTCGGTGAGCAGCCCGCGCAGCAGGGGCAGCGGTCGGATGCCCGCGATGTCGATGATCAGGTCGTACGTTCCGGTGAGCGGCTCGCGCGTGTAGTCGATGACGGCCCGGGCGCCCAGCGACCGGACGAGATCGGCCTTGGCCGTGCTGCACACGGCGGTGACGTGGGCGCCGGCGGCGGTCGCGAGTTGCGTCGCGAAGCTGCCCACTCCGCCGCCCGCGCCGATGACCAGCACCTTCTCGCCGGTGGTGACCTGGCCGAGGGCCCGCAACGCGGTCACCCCCGACACGGGTACGGCCGCCGCTTCGGTGAAGCTCAGGTTGGCGGGTTTGCGGGCGAGCTTGCCCGGGCGGGCGAGTGCGAACTGCGCGTACGCGCCGGTCGCCTCGCCGTACACCTCGTCGCCGGGGCGAAACGCGGTCACGTCGGCGCCGACGGACTCCACGACGCCGGCCACGTCCATGCCCGGCACGCGGTTGCGGGGTCGACGCAGGCCGAGGCCGGGGCGAGCGATGAGCGGCAGCCCGGTCATGATGTGCCACACGCCGTAGTCGACGCCGGCCGCGTGCACCCGGATCAGCACATCGTCGGCGCCGGGCGTCGGGGTCGGGACCTCGCCGAGGCTCAGCATGTGCGGCGGGCCGTACTCGTCCTGGACGATCGCCCTCATAGGGGGTCTCCTTCGGTGTCGGGGGAACCGGAAGACGTCATCGAGTCCGCCCCGGAACACCCGGGCGATGCAGATGTAAAACAAAGCTGACATTGCTTAATGTAAAAGGTCGCGGACATCATGTCAAAGTTTATTTACAGGTGCGGTCGCTGTCGCGGTGGCGTGCGCTGTTCGGCACGCGGGTCCGACACCCGCTCATGCCGATGAGGGATAGCGGTCGTCACCGGCGTGCTGGCATGCTGTCGGTATGATCGGACGCCTCGAAAAGACCGTGATCGACTGCCCCGATCCGCGCGCTCTCGCGGAGTTCTACTGCCAGGTGCTGGGGATGAGGATCAACGAGGACGCCGACGGCTGGGTGGTCATCGGCGCGGAACCGGGCCTTCGGCAGGTGGCCTTCCAGCGGGCCGTCCCGTGGATTCCACCACGCTGGCCCGACCCCGCGCATCCCCAGCAGATGCACCTCGACATTCGGGTGACCGACCCCGATCAGGCCGAGCGGGAATTACTCGCCCTGGGCGCCACCCGTGTCCCGAACGAACACGAGTCGGTCTTTCGCGTCTTCACCGATCCCGTCGGTCACCCGTTCTGCATCGTCTTCGGTCGGTCGGTGCTTTGACGGCATAGTCGCTGATCATGATGACCAGCCGCTGCCGGCCGGCGCAGTGGCATTCCTCACCTTGGCGGTCGCCCTCGATCTCCTGCGCCGTTACGACATCACCCTGATCGACCACCGAGTGATCCAGCGGGCTTGGACACCATCACGGCTGGAAGGACAGGGAAGATCATTCGGGCGACCACGCCGCGGAACGGGCACGGTAGGGCCCGCCCTACCTGTGATGACCTGCCTCCTTCATCGTGCACACGGCGCGACTCCAGAAAGCTGGTGAAAACCAACGGGGGCAGGGAGTTGCACGATGAAGAGGGATGTTTCCCGGCGAAGTGTGATCGCTGGGGCGGCTGTGACCGCGGTCGGGGCGCTGGTAGGGGGCGGCCGGACCGCGCAGGCGAGCACGGGAGCGGTCGGGGGCGCGGCGGGTAAGGTCACCGCCGTCGTACGGGTGACGGTCATCGACGCGACGGGACGACCGGCGGCCCGTGACATGACGGTACTGGTGCGGGGTGAGCGCATCGTCGCGGTGGGCCCGGTCCGGTCGGTGCCCGTTCCGGCGGGGGCGACCGTGGTGGACGGCACGGGTAAGTTCCTCATTCCCGGCCTTGTGGACATGCATGTGCACTCGACGGAACTGGAGCGCACCTATCCGCCGCTCTACCTCGCCAACGGCGTCACCACCGTGCGGGAGATGAGCGCGAACCCGGCGATCAGTTCCTGGCGGCGTGAGGTGGAGGCCGGTACCCGTCTGGGTCCCCGGTACGTGATCGGCAGCCGCATGATCGACGGTGCGCCGTCGCTGTGGGAGGGGATCGGGCCGCCCTTCGTCAGCGTGGCCGGTCCGGAGCAGGCCCGTGCCGCGGTACGGCAGGAGAAGGCGGCGGGCGCCGACTTCATCAAGACCTACACGCGGCTCAGCCGGGCGTCCTTTCTCGCCCTGGCCGACGAGGCGCGCAGACAGCGGATTCCCATCCTCGGCCATGTGCCGGATTTCGTCCGCTTCACCGAGGCGAGCGACGCCGGGCTGCGGACGATCGAACACCTGTCGGCGGTCTGGTACAACACCTCTGACCAGGAGCGGAAGTTGCGTCAGGCGATCGCCGCGGTGCCGATCGGCCCGGGGGAGTACGCCGGCTGGTACAACCGAATGCATCCCGTAGAGTACGCCGCCGCGCGCAGCTACGATCGGCGCAAGGCCGCCCGCGTCTTCGACCGCCTGGCGCGCAACCAGACCCGGTTGACGCCGACGCTGACCAACCACCGGGTCGTCGACACACCGTCGAGTGTGCGCACCGATGATCCGCGTCACCGCTATTTCCCCGCTCAGATACGGCAGTTGTGGGAGATGACCATGCGGGAGGTGTATCTGAAAGACCGTCCTGCGGAGCAGGCCGCGTCACGCAGGGAGCTTTTCGAACGCCGGCTGCGGCTGGTCGCCGAACTCGATCGCGCCGGGGTGCCGCTGCTGGCGGGCACCGATACCGGCACCTCGTATGTGATGCCCGGTTTCGGCCTGCACGACGAGCTGGAGCTGCTGTCCCAGGCGGGGCTCAGCGGCATGAGCATCCTGCGGGCGGCGACCCTGGAACCGGCGAGGCAGCTCGGGCTGCGTGACCACGGAACCGTCGAGCGCGGAAAGGTGGCGGACATGGTGCTGCTGGACGCCGACCCGCTGCGCGACATCCGCAACACGACGCGCATCAACGCGGTGTTCGTTCGAGGCCGGTTGATCGATCGCGCACAGCGGCAGCGCATGCTGGACGACGTGATCACGGCGGCTCGGGAGCCCGTCCCGGCCGCGGCGCGGGTGGCCGGCTGCGCCTGTCATCCCAGCGCTTCACACGCGCTTCATCACTGAACATCCCAGCGCTTCACACGCGCTTCATCACCGGACGTTCTCCACCCTCCCGGGCCGCGCGTCGGTTCGCCCGCCCGAGCTCGCGGCGGTGGGCGTCGATGCCGTCGAGCAGGCGTTGCAACCCGTACTCGAAGACCGCGTCCAGGTCGAAGTCAAACGGTTTCCGTACGACGTAACCGAGTCCGGGGTTGCCGGTGGACGTCCACCGGCGCAGGCCGTCCTGGAGGTTCATCCAGTCGTCCGCCGACATCCCGGTGTCCTCTTCCGCCTGCGTCTCCGTGAGACGGACGAGTGCCATGCCGCGTACGTGCCCGAACAGGTTGATGTGCGTGCACAGCATGTCGTGCGCGTCGAGTCCCATCGTGCGCAGTGTGCTGAGCGACCACTCGGCGATCGGCAGCACGTTGGGCATGAGTTGCGGGCGGCTCAGCGAGAACACCTCGGCGGCCCACGGGTGGCGGCCGAAGACGGTCCAGAACAGGTGCGCGGCCGCTTCGAGGCGTCGTCGCCAGGCGGTTGTCGGGATGTCGGGCAGCCTGGCGCCGGCGAACACGCTGTCGGCCATCCGCAGCGTCAGGTCGTTCCTGTTCGGGACGTGGCGGTAGAGCGCCATCGTGGAGACGTCCAGGGCGACGGCCACCCGCCGCATCGTGACGAGCGGCAGCCCGTCGGTGTCGGCGATCCGTACGGCGGCCTCGACGATCTCGCGCCGGGTCAGCCCGGGGCGCCGTGCCCGCTCGCCGGTGGACGGGCCGGTCCTCCCGGTCGCCGGCTCGTCTCGCCGCCGGACGACGGTCCCGCGGCCCGGGATCGTCTCGACCAGGCCCGCCTCGCGCAGGGCGCCGAGGACCTTGGTGGCGGTGGCCATCGCGACCCCACGGTCCCGGACGATCTGCCGGGTGGACGGCACCGGCCGGCCTTCCGCCAGTCGTCCGCTCCGGATGTCGTCGGCGATCTCATCGGCGATGCGCAGATAGAGCGGTCGGTCTGTCATGACTCTCCAGTGCACTAGTGCGGTCGTGAGTCGGCGGATCGCCGTACTACCCCGTTGTCCTGCGAAAACATGCGAAGTGCACTAGCTCGCAGCAGTGCGAGGTGGTGGGATTTCTTCGCTGCTGCGTACATTGTAAGCACTGCTTGGGACGGCTCCGGGCGACGAGAGAAACGAGAACACCATGCCTGATCTGGACACTCGGTCGGTGACCTCGGCGGACGGCACGCCCGTCGAATACCTCGGCGTGGGGTGTGGGCCCGATGTCATCGTGGTCCCCGGAGCGCTCGCGGTGGCGTCCGACCTCGCCGTCTTCGCCGGACTCCTGGCGGCCCGGCACACCGTGCACATCGTGCAGCGGCGTGGCCGTGGCGGCAGCGGCCCGCAGGGTGATCGGTACGGCATCGCGCGGGAGTGCGAGGACATCGAGGCGGTACTCGCACGAACCGGTGCGCGGCTGATCTTCGGGCACAGCTTCGGTGGACTGGTGGCCCTGCGAGCCGCGTGCGAGACCTCGGCGTTCGACGCGGTCGCCGTCTACGAGCCCGGAGTGTCGGTCGACGGGTCGGTCCCGGTCGACTGGATCGAACGAGCGCGCCATGAGATCTCCGAAGGTGCGGACTTCGAGGCGTTCGTCACCTTCGTTCGCGGGGTCAACCCCGATCAGACCGGACGCCTTCCACGCGGGCTTCTCCGGATCATCCTGCGGTACGCGATTCCCCGCGCGGAGCTGCGGCAGAACCTTGCGCTCATGCCCCAGGCGATCAGCGAGCACGCCGAGGTGGGACGACTCGACGGCCGGCTGGCCGACTACCGCGAGATCTCCGCGACCGCCCTGATCATGCGAGGCAAGGGGCGTGACACCGCTCGGCAGGGCGTCGCCCTCGCCCGATTGGCCGAGACGATTCCGCGCTCCGAGACCGCGACGTTCCGTACGCTCGACCACTTCGCGCCGGAGAAGAAGCCCGGCGAGATCGCGGATGCCGTCCTGCGGTTCTTTGCCGCGTACGTCCGGCCGGGTGTCCAGGCCGAAGGGTGACCCGTGGCTTCGGGGGAGCCGGGCGCACCGCCCGCGTCGCCGCCTGCGGAGAGAACGCCGCCTACAGAGAGAACGTCGCCTGCGACGGGAACGCCGCCTGGCCGGGGGTTATGGCGCGATCGGAGCCGAGGGGGGCGTGCGGCCCTTGCGGGAGGCGGCGGAACGGGGTGGCTGGGCGCGCAGGTGGTCTCGGACGCGGGTCATGATGTCGCCGAGGTGGTGCAGGTCGTCGTTCGCCAGGGGGTCGAAGAGCAGGCGGACGACCTGGATGTGGCCGGGCAGGACACGTTCGACGAGAGCCCGGCCGTCGCCGGTGATGGCGACCAGGGTGGCGCGCTCGTCGTCGGGGCTGGGACCGCGGGTGATGAGGCCGGCCTTCTCCAGCAGGCCGGCCTGGTAGGTCAGGCCGCTGCGGCTGTAGACGACGCCGTCGGCCAGCTCGGTCATGGTCAACGGGCCGTCGTGATGGGCGAGGCGGGCCAGCACCTGGAACTGAACGTAGCTGATGCCGCCCTCGGCGCGTAGCTGCTGCTCGACCTGGTGCTGAAGCAGGCTGACAGCCTCCATGAGCACGAAGTACGCGCCCAGCTGGGCGGGATCGAGCGGCTGGACGTCCTCGGTTCCCGCACCGGCTTCCGGCTGGCTGTCGTTCATGTCCTCACGCTACATGTTGCGAATTCGAAGCAGTGTGACGGTCGTCACACCCCTGAGGGTATCGCTTTGAATTCGAAGCGAGTTACCGTTCTTCCGGTGTTTCGACCTCGGTCCGCAACCTGTCCTCACAGGACGGCCGGTGGGTGAGACCGTCCGCGTCCCCTGACCCGCGAAGTGGCTGTCGGTGCTGCTGGTGGAACCGTACCGGGCCAACCGGTCCCGCGGCGATCATCGGGCCGCTCCGGCGGAAGACGAACCGCCGCTCGAAGACGTCCGGACACCGCGTCGCGGATCGATGCGGGTGACAACAACACTGAAAAGCCCTGCGAGATCCCGTCCGATCAGGCGATCGGACGGGATCTCGTCGTTTCCGAAATCCCGATGCGCCGGATCGACCGGGTGCGGGAAAGCGGAGGCCCGGGGCGGTCTTCGCCGCCCCGGGCCTCCGACTCGGTCCGCCCGCACCGGCCGACAGGCGGCCGCGGGCGTTCATCCGAGGTGGTTCACCGCTTCGCGCCCGCCGGTTCGAGGATCTCCCGCGTGCGCACGACCCCTTCCGGCCACCGGGCGTCGAAGTCGTCGAGCAGCGGTTGGAGCGTCGGGGACCCGACCATCCGTACCAGGGAGTCGAGGTCGTCGAACTCGTACTCGGCGAAGTGGACACCGGGGCTGGTCACGCTCCAGCAGCGTCGTCCCGACCTGGCCCCGAGCGTCTTGATCACCAGTGGGAGGTGGTCGGTCTCGTACCAGTGGTCGAAGTCGTCACGCAGATCGTCACGAACCTCGGCTCGCACCAGGAACACTCCCGGCTTCGCGGTGCCGATCTCAGACATTGTTCAGGTCCTCCTCCTCGTGGGACAGCCCACGACGCGTGAACAGGATCGTGAGGAACGCGATGATCGAGATGGCCGCGGCGAACAACGAGATCGGGATCGTGCTGTCGTAGCTGTCCATCAGCGCGACGGCGAGCGCCGGCGTGATGCCTCCACCGATGACGGCCGCGATGGTGTACCCGAACGAGATGCCGGTGTAGCGGACCTGCGTTCCGAACAGTTCGGCGAGCCAGGTGCTCATCGGGCCGTAGAGCAACCCGAGGAAGATCAGGCCGACCGAGAAGCCGATGCCCGCGAACAGGGGGTTGCCGGTGGCGATCAGGGGGAACAGCGCGAACACCCAGACGGCGAAGCCGATGACGCCGATGAGCATCGGAGGCTTGCGGCCGACCTTGTCCGAGATGTGGCCGGAAATCATGATCGCGCTGAAGTAGAAGACGGACGCGATCAGGACCATCACCAAACCGGCCGTCGCACTGAAGCCCACCTCGTTACGGGCGTACGACAGGGCGAAGATGATGGACAGGTAGTAGCCGGCGTGGATGCCGAGCGAGGCGCCGATGGAGGAGAGGACGCTGCGCGGGTAGCGCTTGAACATCTCCATGAGGGGGATCTTGACGACCTCCGTGGTCTTCGACTGCTCGACGACCTCCTTGAACGCCTGCGACTCCTCGAGTGACAGGCGGATGTACAGGCCGACGATGACCATGATGGCGCTCAACAGGAACGGGATGCGCCAGCCCCACGAGTTGAAGGCGTCCTCCGGCATGAACGCCGAGGTGAGGGCGATCAGTCCTGCGGCGAGGATGTATCCGATCGGTGAGGCGCTGCCCATCCAGGCTCCGAAGAAGCCGCGACGCTTGGCCGCCCCTTCGTGCTCGACCACCATCAGCACCGCACCGCCGTACTCGCCGCCCAGTGCCAGACCCTGGATCAGGCGGAGCGTGACGAGGAGGATCGGGGCCGCGATCCCGATCGAGGCGTAGGTGGGGAGCAGGCCGATGGCGAACGTGCCGATACCCATCATGAGCAGCGCGAGGACCAGCATCTTCTTGCGGCCGTACTTGTCGCCGAAGTGGCCGAACACGATGCCGCCGAAGGGCCGCGCGACGAACGCGACGCCGAACGTCGCCAGGGAGAGCAGTGTGCTGGTGAGCGGGTTGTCCGAGGGGAAGAAGAGCGGCCCGAGAACCAGCGCGGCCATGGCGCCGAAAAGATTGAAGTCGAACCACTCGATCACGGTGCCGACCATGGAGGCGGTGGTGACTTTGCGGATGGAGTTCTTGCTGGCTTGGGGGGCGCCCTTGTTGGTGGCGGCGACAGCGTCTTGTGTCATACCGGATTCCTAATGTTCGACATTCGACCTGATGGACGGACGATACCGGTGGGTCGTGATGAAGGCAACAGTCTTATTTGTCGTGCTCACCGGCTCGCCTCGGCCGAAGTGAGGGGATCGGCCGGGTTTTCCGGTGATGAATCGGGGTGTCATGCCCCCTGCGGCAGGCACCCCTTGTGGGGGTGTTCGGTGTCGTGCGGCCGGGGTTGTGGTGGCCTGACCGGCGTCGCGTGTCGGCGGCGGGGTGGGCCGCCGGAGGTGGCCCTGGACGGTGTCTTCGGCTTCGGGGTGCCCGGGAGGGCTTCGGGGTGCCCGGGAGAGAAGGCCGAGGCGAGGAGTCGTGATCGCCGGGGGCGTGCCCCCGCCACGTGCCGGTCGGTAGCCGGGAAAGTGTGGCGGGTGCCTAATCTGGCCGGCGGCCAGGGAGGCAGGCGCCTGGCTCTGTCTGGTCGCCGATCCGGAGGCGCTCTGGGTGTTCGGCCGGGGGCTCTCTGTGAAAGTCCCAGGTCGTGGAACTTTACCGCATGGTTTCCGGTTAACGTTCGTTACGAAATGTGATTGATTCGTAACGTTCGAGCACGGTGTGGCAGTGCCGTCGCCGCTATCGCCGAGCCTCCGTGGAACGCAGGCGATCCGCGAAGAGCGCGGGCTGGGGGGCCGAATGGCCGCCGTACTGATCCGCGTGACGCTGCACATGCATCAGCGGGGCGGACAGGAACCCGCCGTCGACCACCAGTTCCTGGCCGTTGACGAACGCGGCGGCGTCGCTCGCCAGGTAGGCGACCACGCTCGCGATGTCGGACGCGCCGCCGATGCGGCGCACCGGGGTGAGCTGGGTGCGCAACGCGAGCAGATCGGGGTCGGCGTAGTGGGCCGCCGACATCTCCGTGCGCACGAACCCGGGACTCACCGCGTTCGCCCGCACTCCCAGCGGGCCCCACTCCACGGCGGTATGTCGCGTCAGTGCGACCAGGCCCGCCTTGGAGACGCCGTAGGTGGGGGAGGTGTTCGGCGAGTGCGCCCCCACCGAGGCGATGTTCACGACGGCGCCGCGGCCATTGTCGATCATGAGACGGCCCAGCTCGCGAGTGCAGAGCATCGCGGCCGTCAGGTTCACCGCGATCGTCTCGTTCCACGCCGCCGTGGAGAGCGACGCCAACGGCCCGGGGGTGCCCAGGATGCCGGCGTTGTTCACCAGCACGTGGCAGGTCCCGAACCTGCCGGCCGTCGCCTCCGCGAGGCCGACGACGTCCTCCTCGTCGGTCAGATCCCCGGCGTGGACCATGACGCGGTCGGGGAGGCCGAGCCGCAGGGAGACCTCCTCCAGGCGGCCGGCGTCCCGATCCGTGAGCACCACACTCGCGCCGGCTTCGAGGAACTCGCCCGCGATCGAGCGCCCCAGACCTCCCGCCGCACCGGTCACGACCACTACCTGCCCCTCGAAACCCATCGTGCACTCCCTGTGTCGGCTATTTAAGGACGAGCCGATTATTGTCGGACAGTTCGGAGTGCGGCAAGGGGGAGAGGGCTGCGACGTGTTCTCGGCCGCGCGGGCCCGAGTCGGGATGCGCCGAATCGCCGTACGGGCCAGGGGTTGGGGGCGCCGGGTCGGAGGCGCTCCGTGCGGGCCGGAGTCAGGGGCGCCCTCAAGCAGACGCCCCGTGTGGGCCCGAAGTCAGGGGCGCACGATCGAAGAGACGCCCCGTGCGGGCCCGGAGTCAGGGTCGCACGGGGGTGAACGGTGCTCGTGCGGGCCGGAGCCGGAGGCGCCGGGTCAGATGCGCTCCGCCGCGGCCACGCGGTGAGCCTGCAGGTAGCGAAGGTGCGTCACCATGGCGTTCTGGGCCGCGTCCTCGTCGCCCGCCTCGATCGCCTTCACGATCTGCAGGTGCTGGAGCACGGTCTCGGCGCCGACCTGCTCGGAGAGATCGAGGAACCGCACGGGCATCGTCTGCTCGTGCAGGGCCTGGACGAAGGAGCCCAGCACTCGGTTGCCGGAAGCGCGGGCGACAGCGGAATGGAAGTCGACGTCGAGCTGGGGCACGGACGGGTCTGTCACGCGGACCGACTTCTGACGCTCGATGATCTTGTGCATCTGGGCGAGGTCCTCCGCGTTGCGGTGGCCGGCGGCGAGCCGGACCGCGGGGACCTCAAGGTATTCGCGCACCGACTGCACCTCGTCGGCCCCGATGCTGCCGAGGCTGAGCAGGTTCTTCATGGACTCCGACAGCATCTCGCTGAGTGCCTCGTGGTCCACGGCCCGGACGAAGCTGCCGCCCCCCGCTCCGGGGACCTTCTCGATGAAGTTCTGCGTCGACAGCGAGCGCAGCGCCTCGCGCACCGTCGTCCTGCTCACCTCGAACTGACGTGCGAGCTCGGTCTCGGAGGGGAGACGCTCGCCGCGCTTGAGCTCGCCGTCGAGGATCGCCCGACGGATGCGGTCCTCCACCTGCTGGCGCGGGCGCACGACCGCCTGCCCAAGAGCACGGGGCTCACCAAAGGTCTCCAATGTGGGCCTCTCGTTTCCGGGGGGTTGACAAGTGTCCTACATCAGTCAACCGCCGAACCAGAAGTCTACTGGCTTCCCAGGGCGGCAGTATGTCGTAGCTACTACCGGATGGTACTTGCCTATGTGATGAATGTTCGACATTATGCGTACTCGGCACCGCTTCGCGGACATGGTCGACTCGTTCCCGAGAGAGGGCGGCAAAGACGCCCCCGCGCGATGAGGAGCAACAGCATGTCGGGTTTCCCGGATCTGGCCGGACGAAGGGCCGTCGTCACGGGTGCCAGCAGGGGGATAGGCCGGGCGATCGCGCGAGCGCTGGCAGCGGCCGGCGCGACGGTCGCGATCGGCGGCCGGGACTCCGCGGCACTGAGCGCGGTGGCCGACGAGATCGCCGCCCAGGGGGGCAACGCCCACCCACGCGTCGTCGACGTCTCCGATCACGACTCCATTGAACGCTTCGTCGCGGAGGCGGTGGACGGCCTCGGCGGGCTGGATCTCCTGGTCAACTGCGCGGGGGTGCTCGCCTCGGGCTCTCTCCTGGACGCCGGTGACGAGCCGTGGGACGCGGTGTGGAAAACGAACGTCCTCGGCACGGTGCGGGTGACACGCGCCGCGGGGGCCTTCCTCACCGCCCAGGGCTCAGGGCGGGTCGTGAACGTCGCCTCGAACTACGCGTTCAAAGGGGTGAGCGGACACGCCGCCTACTGCGCGTCGAAGGCGGCCGTCGTCTCGTTCACACGTAGCATGGCGGTCGAGTGGGCGCGCCACGGCGTCCAGGTCAACGCCATCGCCCCCGGGTTCATCGCGACAGACCTCAACGCGAGCATCCGCGCGGACCCCGAACAGAGCGCCCGTGTGACGAGGGCCGTGCCCGCGCGCCGGTTCGGGACGGTCGACGACGTCGTGGCCGCGATGGGACCACTGTGCGACCCCCGCAGCACGTTTCTCACCGGAGCCGTGCTGACCGTCGACGGAGGAGAGACCGCGCGCTGAGCGGTCGAGCAACACCAACCAATGAGGAGCGCATCGTGAGTTCGCAGAACACACCCGCCGCGGGCGAGCACCCGGGCATCCGCCCGGACAGCAGGCTGACCCGGGATCTCGCGACCACCTACGAGTCCAGCGGCCAGTGGACCTCACAGACGCTGACCTCCCTGCTCGCCGACGCGGCCGTCGCACACCCGGAGCTGACCGCGGCGGTCGACTCCGCAGGCCCGGGGGGAAGCCGCCGCGCGATGACCTACGCCGAGCTCGACGCCTACGTCACCGATCTCGCCGTGGGCCTGCGGGCCCGGGGAGTCTCCGAGGGTGACTCCGTCGTGGTCATGCTGCCGAACTGCATCGAGTTCGCCGCACTCATCTTCGCCATCAACCGCGCCGGCGCCGTCTACACCGGTATCCCGGTCGCCTACGGCACCAAGGAGGTCAGCCACATCCTCGCCTCGACCGGCGCGAAGGTGGTGGTGACGCAGGAACGGGTCGCGAGCGCCACCCCGCTGGAGGTCGTGCGAGCCTCGTACGGAGAGGTGGCGCCGCTGGTCGTCGTGCGTGGCGACTCGGGCAGGGGCGAGGGCGAGATCGCGCTCGGGGATCTGGCCGCCCCGTCCGCCGCCGGCGCGCGACTCCCCGCCGTGGACCCTCGTGCCCTGTGCCACATCGGTTTCACCTCCGGTACGACGGGCGCTCCCAAGGGGGTGATGAACACCAACCAGACCCTGATCGCGGTGCTCAGGAACTGGCTGGCCTACTTCGGGGCGGAGAACCTCGGCGCCCCGGTGGTGAACGCCGTGGTCTCACCCGTCGGCCACCACAGCGGCTTCCTGTGGGGAGTCCTGATGACCGCCTACCTCAGGGGGACGGCCGTCTACCTGGAGAAGTGGAGCCCGGCGACGGCCGCGACCTTCCTGCGCGAGGAAGGGGCCACGGTGTTCTTCGGTGCCCCGACGTTCCTCCAGGACCTGCTCACCACAGATCTCGTCGGTGACCCGCGCTGCGCGCTGCGCGCCGTCATCACGACGGGATCGCCGGTCCCGCGTGCGCTCCCCGGTGCCGGGCGCAGTGCCTTCGGCTGCTGGGTGGGCTCCGCATGGGGAATGACCGAGATCGGGATCGGGGTTTCCTGCCGACCCGGTATGTCCGACCCTGAGCTCGCGAGCGACGGCCGGGCGGTGCCCGGCGTCGGAGTCCGCATCGTCGGGACGGACGGCGAGCCCGTGGCCGCCAACACGCCGGGACGGATGCAGGTTCGCAGCGCGGGACTCTTCCTGGGTTACCAGGGCCTGCCCGACAGGACCCGCGAGGAGATCGACGCGGAGGGCTGGTTCGACACCGGCGACACCGCCCGCATCGACGAGAACCAGCTGGTCTACCTCGAAGGGCGCAGCAAGGACATCGTCATCCGCGGTGGGGAGAACATCCCCGTGGTCGCGGTGGAAAGCGTGCTCTACACCCACCCCGATGTCGTCGACGTGGCCGTCGTCGGCGTTCCCGACGAGCGTCTCGGCGAGCGGGCCTGCGCCGTGGTGCACTCCCGCACCGATGATCTGACCCTCGACGAGCTCAACCGGCACCTGCTCGACAACGGCGTGTCCAGGCACTTCCTGCCGGAGCGCCTGGTGCTGGTGCCGAGCCTGCCCAAGACGCCCAGCGGGAAGATCCGCAAGGTCGAGCTCCGTCAGCGGCTGGCACTGGTGGAGACGGCGCCCCAATGACAGGGACCTGGGATCCCGCTCCGGTGCTCGCCCGGCTCACCGCGCTGCGTGAGCGCCAGGAGTCGTGGCGGACCCGCGAGATCATCGAGCCCGCCGACGCGCTCGGCCACGCCCGCCTCTGCGACGTTCCGGCCGGCCGATCCGTTTTCGGTGACCGCGAAAAGGAAGCGGTGGCCGGCGGCACCCCGCCGCCGGACGGCCCCGACGTCGGCGACCACGGCGGGGAAGGCCTCGCCGATGTCGGCGACCACGACGGGGAGGACCGCGCCGATGTCGGTGACCGTGGCAGGGAAGATCTCACCGGCGGCATTCGGGAGGTGCCGCCCGGCCTGTCCGTCGCTCTCACGATGCGCGCCGTACTCGGCGTACTGCACGATCACCGCCTCGACCTGCCGTTCGACCACAACGTCCACGCGGCGCAGGCCCTGACGTGGCACGCGCCCATCACGGTGGGCGCCTCGATCGAGACCCGAGCCTGGATCGGCCGTATCAAGGAGGGCGCGCGTGCCGTCTTCTTCGATGTGGAGACCGAGTCCTTCACCGAAGACGGCCGGATGTGCCTGCGCGGCACCAGCACCCAGGCTCTGCGTCATGGGTGAGGCCTCCGTGCCCGTGGGTGAGGTCCCCGTACCCGCCCCTCTCGTGTGGGAGCCGGCCGCCGACGTACCTCGCGACTACGCGCGGGTCTCCAGGGACCACAGCGCCGTGCACCTCGACGAGGCGGTGGCGAGCCGCGTCGGCCTGCCCGGTGTGATCCTGCACGGCATGTACGTCTACGGATACGTGGCCACCTATCTCGGGCGCCACGCGGACGGTCACGGAGGCCGCCTCGCCTCGTTCGAGTGCCGGTTCCAGGCGCCGATGCTGCCCGGAGCGCCCATCCGGGTGCGGTTCGAGCGTGGCGACACCCGGGAGTCCGTACGCGTCGAGGCCCGCCAGTCGGACCGTCCGGTCCTGTCCGGGGTCGCCGTCCTGGCGTCGGCTCTGGTGTCGGACCTGGTGTCGGCCGGACCGTCCGACACCTCCTGAGCTCGATGAGGACAAAGCAGACGGTGTTGACCAATCGGTAAATGTCCAACATTATTAGTAGGTGATTTCATTGGACACCAGCAGTGGGCCTGTGGACGAGCCGTCGGGGCCTCTCGACGGCGTGCGCGTGGTCGACATGACCACCTCCTACGCCGGCCCCACCGCCGCGATGTACCTCGCCGACCTCGGCGCGACAGTGATCAAGGTGGAACGCCCCGGCAGCGGGGACGACGCCAGGTCCTGGGGCCCGCCGTTCGTCGACGGGGTCTCGGCGTGGTTCGCCTCCGCCAATCGCAACAAGCGGTCGGTCGTCCTCAACCTCAGCGCGCCCGAGGGGCGCGAGGTGCTCCTGCGGCTGCTCGACACCGCGGACGTCTTCCTGCAGAACATGAACCCCGCGAAGCTCAGCCGCATCGGGATCGACGGTGAGACCCTCCGGCGCCGCAACCCCCGGTTGGTGTACTGCGCCATGTCCGGGTTCGGCCTCACCGGTCCCGACAGCGACCTGCCCGGATACGACCTCGTCGCCCAGGCGCGGTCCGGGCTGATGTCGGTCACCGGGGAGAAGGGCGGGGCACCCCAGCGCGTCTCGACCGCGCTCTCCGACGTGGCGACGGGGATGGCCGCGGCGATCGCCGTCAACGCGGCACTGGTCCGTCAGTGCCGTACCGGACAGGGCGATGCCATCGACGTGTCCCTGCTCGACACCGACCTCGCCCTGATGGCGCCGCGTGTCGCCGCGTTCCTCGCCGGCGAGCCGGAGCCGGCGCCCAGCGGCGGCACCGATTCGGTCCTCGCCATGTACCAGCCCTTCGAGGCCGCCGACCGGACCATCGTGATCGCGATCGGCAACGACTCCATGTGGCAGCGGTTCTGCGGTGCCATCGAGCTTCCCGAGCTGGGTGCCGATCCGGGGCTGTCGGACAACGCGAGCCGTCGTGCCGACCGCTCACGAATCACCGAACTGGTCGCGCGACGACTCGCCACGCGGCCCGCCGCGGAGTGGCTCCGGCTCCTCGCCGACGTCGAGGTGCCGGCCGCGCTGGTGCAGACCCTCTCCGAGGTCACGAAGGACCCCCAGGTCGTGGCGCGTGGCGCGATCCTTCCCGTCCCGGGGGGCCACGACGACCTCGTCAGCGTTCGCAGCCCGTTCCGCCTCGCCTCGCAGGAGAAACCGCGCAACGAGCGGTTCCCCGCGCTGGGGGCGGACACCCGGACGACCCTGCTGGATCTGGGATACACACAGGAGCAGATCGACGAGCTCGCGGCAGCGCGCGTCATCGGTCTGGAGACAGCGGAGATCGCGTCATGACCCCGTCCGAGACCGTCCTCGTCGAGCGGACCGGCCCGGTCACGATCGTGACCATCAACCGGCCGGAGGCGTACAACGCGCTCAACGCCGAGGTCCTGTCCCGGCTGCGTGCCGCGGTCCTCGACGCCGACGCCGACCCCGCGGTCCGCGCCGTCGTCGTCACCGGGAGCGGAGAGAAGGCGTTCTGCGCCGGCGCCGACCTCAAGGAACTCGCCGGGATGAGCGCGGACCGCGCCCACGAGACGCTCCGCACCGGACAGCGGGTCCTGCGGGACATCGAACGGGCGACCGTACCCGTGATCGCGGCGGTCAACGGCGTCGCGCTCGGCGGCGGCTTCGAGTTCGTGCTCGCCTCGACGTTCCCGGTCCTGTCGACCGGGGCCTCCCTCGGGCTGCCCGAGTCCGGGCTCGGTCTGACCCCCGGTTACGGCGGCACGCAGCGGCTGCCCCGCGTGATCGGCGCCCCCGCGGCCGCGCATCTCATGCTCACCGGGGCGCGGCTGGACGCGCAACGCGCCCACCAGCTGGGGCTCACCCCGATCCCTCCCGTCGCCCCCGCCGACCTCATGGCCACCGCGACGGCACTCGCGGAGAAGATCGCCGCCCAGGGGCCGATCGCGGTCCGCTCCATCCTCACCGCCCTCGAATGCGGCCGGGACGCCGGGCTCGACGCCGGACTCCAGATGGAGACCGGCCTGGCGGCACTCGCCGTCGCCGGCGCCGAGTCCGACGAGGGGATCACCGCCTTCCTGGAGCGGCGGCCGCCCCGGTTCACCGGCCCCGCGTCCCCACCAGGGGAGTCCGCGTGAGCCCGGAACGACTGGAACGACTCGACCTCGACACCGACCCGAAGGCGTACCTGGCCCTTCACGAGCGGCTCGACGAACCCGTCGTCGACGCCGCGCTGAGCGGCAGGGAGCTGGAGGTGCGCGCCCTCACCCGAGACGTCGTCTCCCGCGAGGTGGCGCCGCGAGCCCACGACGTCGACCGCACCCACGCCTTCGCCCACGACAGCGTCCAGGCGCTCGCCCGGGCGGGCCTGATGGGTCTGATCTTCCCGGAGAGCCTGGGGGGAACCGGAGACACCAACGTCGCCTACGCCGTCGCGATGGAGGAGATCACCGCGGGCTGCGCCGCCACGTCCCTGGTGTTCATGACGCAGACCCACGCGGCGTACCCCATCATGATCGCCGGAAGCGACGACCTGGCACGGCGTTACGTTCCCGGCCTGCTCGACGGATCGGCGTACGGGGCGCTCGGCATCACCGAGCCGAACGCCGGCAGCGACGTGTCCGGCCTGCGCACCACCGCTCAGCCCGTCGGGGACGGCTACCGGCTCAACGGTTCCAAGACCTTCATCACCACCGGTGACAGGGCCGGCGTGATCGTCTGCTTCGCGACCACCGACAAGTCCCTCGGCCGCGACGGCGTCAGCGCCTTCGTCGTCGACGGCGGCTGGGACGGCGTCCGCTCCGGTCGGCCGTTCGACAAGATGGGCATGCACGGCTCAAGCACCGCCGAGCTCTTCTTCGACGACGTGCGCGTCCCGGCCGACCACCGCCTGGGCGCGGAAGGCGAAGGCTGGCGGGTGGTCATGAACTCGGTCGTGAAGTCACGGATCAGCGCGGCGGCGCAGGGCGTCGGGCTGGCCCGAGCCGCCTACGCGCGCACGCTCGCCATCCTGACCAGGACGCACGGGACGCGCCTGCCGGACGAGCACGTCTTCGCGCTGGCCGACCTGCGCGGACGTATCCTGCAGGGCAGGCTGCTCCTGCACGCGGTGGCCCGCCGGGCGGACGCCGCCGGCGACATCTCGACCGGGCAGATCGGGATGATGAAGCAGTCGTGCACCGACCTGGGCTTCGCCGCGGCGGTCGAGGCCACCCGGATCCTGGGTCCCTACGGCGACCTCGCGGTCCTGGGCGTCGAACGCTGCCTGCGCGACGCCAAGGTGACCCAGATCTACGACGGCACGAACGAGATCCAGCGGATCCTGATCGGCCGCGAGATCACCCGCTCGATGAAGGGAGTGACATGAGCGACCTGCAGGGCAAGGTCGCGATCGTCACGGGAGCCGGTCGCGGCCTCGGCCGCTCGATGGCGGCGGCGCTCGTCGACGCCGGAGCCTCGGTGACGGTCGCGGCACGCACCGCCGCGGAGCTCGACACGTTCGTCGAGGAGGCCGGTGACGCCGGAGGCCGGGCGCTCGCCTGCCCGACCGACATCACCGACGAGGCGGCGGTGGAACGCATGGTCGCGGCGACCGTGGAGACCTTCGGGCGCGTCGACGTGCTCGTCAACAACTCCGGGATCGTCGCGTCCACGCCGTTGCTCGACCAGTCGGCCGCCGAGTGGGACCGCGTCGTGGCGACCAACCTGCGCGGCACCTTCCTCGCCACCCGGGCGGCCGGCCGGCACATGGTGGCCCAGGGGGCGGGCAAGGTCATCAACATCGCCTCCAACTTCGCGCTCCAGGGCGTCGCCGACCACGCCGCCTACTCGGCCTCCAAGGCGGCCGTGATCGGGTTCACCCGCTCGATGGCGATCGAGTGGGCGCGCTCGGGAGTGCAGGTCAACGCGATCGCGCCGGGATACTTCGCCACCCCGCTCAACGCCGGGATGCGCGAGGACGCCGACGTCCTGGCGAAGGTCGTGCGAACCATCCCGGCACGTCGCATCGGCGAGCCGGACGAGCTCAGGCCGTGGCTGCTGCTGCTCGCCGGTAGCGCCTCGGACTTCATGACCGGAGAGGTCATCGTCATCGACGGCGGCCAGAGCGTCCGATGACCGGCCACAGCCACAGCCACAGCGAGGAGGAGACCCCGTGAGGAACGAGAGCAAGACCGTCGCCGTGCTCGGCGCCGGCACCATGGGCTCCGGCATAGCCATCGTGATGGCGCGAGCCGGGCACCGGACCATCCTCTTCGACGTCGACGAGAACAACCTCAAACGCGGCATCGAGACCGTGCACGGCTTCTTCGACAAGGGCGTCCGGCTCGGCAAGATGGACGCCGGAGCGGCGCAGAAGGCGAAGGACGCCCTCGTGGGCAGCACCGACCTCACCGACCTGGCGCCCTGCGACGTGGTGGTCGAGGCGGTCTTCGAGGACCTGCGGGTGAAGAAGGAGATGTTCGGCCGCCTCGACGAGATCGTGTCGGACTCGACGCTGTTCCACACCAACACCTCGACGCTCTCGGTCACCGGCATCGCGTCCGGGTCGCGCCTGCCGGAACGGGTCGTCGGCACCCACTACTGCAACCCCGCGCCGCTGATGAAACTCGTCGAGGTGGCCGACGGACGGCACACCGCCGGCTGGGCGCACAAGGCGACCGAGGAGTTCCTCGGCTCCCTCGGCAAGGTGAGCGTCGTCACCAAGGACAGCCCCGGGTTCATCGTGAACAGGTTCCTCATCCCGTGGGAGAACTCGTGCATCCGGGCGCTTGAGGCGGGCGTGGCCACCAAGGAGGACATCGACGCCGCGGTGCTCGGTGCCGTCGGCCACCCCATGGGCCCCTTCCGGCTGCTCGACATCGTCGGCCTCGACATCCACCAGCAGGTCGCGACGCGGCTGTACGAGCAACTGCGCGACCCGCGCTTCTTCCCGCCGCCGATGGTCGAGCGGATGGTCGCGGCCGGCGACCTCGGCCGCAAGACCGGTCGCGGCTTCTACGAGTACGACGACACCCGGCTCTTCGGATCCTGAAGGAGGCAGACGATGAACCAGTTCCACAGAATCGGAGTGGTCGGCCTGGGAACCATGGGCGGCGGCATCGCCCAGGTGTTCGCCATGTCCGGCCGCGACGTCGTCGCCGTGGAGGCCGACCGGACACGAGCCGAAGCGGGCGTCGCCGCGATCGGCGCCTTCCTCGACGGTGGCGTGGCCCGCGGCAAGGTGAGCGACGAGGAGAAACGGGCCACGCTCGCCCGCATCACCACCGTCACGTCACCGGGCGACCTGACCGGCGTGGACCTCGTCATCGAGTCGGTGACCGAGAACCTTGAGGTCAAGCGCGAGGTCCTCGCCGCCGCCGCCCTCGCCGTCGGCGACGAGACCCCGATCGTGACCAACACCTCGGCGTTGTCGGTGACCGAGCTCGCGGCCCTGCTGCCCAACCCCGCGCGGGTCGCCGGGCTGCACTTCTTCAACCCGGCACCGGTGATGCGCACCGTCGAGGTGGTTCGCGCCCTGCAGACCGACCAGGGCCTCATCGACCGGCTCGTCACGCTCGTGAACAGCCTGGAGGGCAAGCAGCCCGTCGTCGTGAAGGACCGCCCCGGGTTCCTGATCAACGCGCTGCTCCTTCCGTACCTCAACGACGTCATCCAGGAGTACGACGAGGGGCTCGCCACCGCCGAGGACATCGACCTGGCGCTCAAGCTGGGATTGGGCTACAGGTCGGGCCCGCTGGAGATGCTCGACATGATCGGCCTCGACGTGCACCTGCACGCCACGGAGAACGCGTACGCCGCCACCTCCGACGACCGCTACGCGCCGCCTCCGCTGCTGCGGCAGATGGTCGCCGCCGGCCGTCTCGGCACCAAGAACGGCAAGGGTTTCCGCGCCGGAGAGAAGAGGACCCGATGAAACCGTCGCACTACGAGGACATCCTCATCGACCTCGAAGGCCCGGTCGTCACGATCACGATCAACCGGCCTGAGGCGGGGAACAAGTTCCGCCACCGGACCTGCCTGGAGCTGTTCGACGCGCTCCAGCGCTTCCGCCTCGACCCCGCCCTGCGCGCCGCGGTCCTCACCGGGGCGGGAGAGAAGTTCTTCTGCATCGGAGGCGAGCACGACCCGGTCACCTCGCTGGACCAGTCGCAGGTCCTGCCGATCGTCGACGTCTACCAGGCGCTCGACACCGTCCCCAAGCCCGTGGTCGCCGCCGTGAACGGGTTCGCCGTCGGCGGCGGCAACGTGCTCCACACGGTGTGCGACCTCACGATCGCCTCGGAGAACGCGGTCTTCCGGCAGGTCGGACCCATGGTGGGCAGCTTCGACGCCGGTTACGGGTCCTGGTATCTGGAGGACACCATCGGCCGCAAGCGCGCCAAGGAGATGTGGTACCTCAACCAGAAGTACTCCGCCGAGGAAGCGCTGGCGATGGGGCTGGTCAACGAGGTCGTGCCCGCCGACCGGCTGCGTGAGCGGGTCGCCGAGGTGACCCGCGCACTCACCTCCCGCGGTCCGATGGCGATCGCCGGGATGAAGGCCGCGTTCTCGGCTCGCCACAACGGCGTTTCCGGCCAGGCGCGGATGGCCCACGACCAGCAGCTGTCCTTCTACCTGCAGACCCGTGAGGCCCACGAGCTGAGCGACTCGTTCGGCGAGCGTCGCGCGCCCAACCCGGAAAGCTTCTGGTCGTGATGTCGTCTCCGCACCTCACGGCGGGGATCTCCACGCGGAAAGGAACACGATGAGCCGGCTCGGCCCTGCCCTCGACGAGGAGCAGCGCGACCTGGTGGCGATGCTGGACGCCTTCGTCGCCGATCACGACGTGGTGTTGTCCGACGACGCGGACGTCGTCGGCGGGCTCGCGGCCGAGCTCGCCGAACTGGGCGTCTGGACCATCGGTACCGACGAGCGGCACGGCGGCGGCGGAGCCGGCCGTCTCACCACCGCCGTGGCGATGGAGCGGCTGGGACGTGCCTGGCCGGCCCTCGGCTGGGCGGCCACCCAGGCGCACGCGGCGGTCGACGTCCTCGGCGGCGACGACCGGTTCTCCGACGTGGTCGCCGCCGTGCACACGGCCGCCGCGGCGATCGCCGTCGTGGACGCGATGTCGCCGCAGGTACGGCTGGACTGGTCCGCGGAGACGCTCAGCGGTTCCGTGGACCGGATCGATCCGGCCGCCGAGGCCCCCTACCTGCTGCTGCTCGGCGACGACGACACCGCGGTGCTGGTCGGGCCGGAGGCGATGACCGCCCGGCCGCTGGAGCGGACCGGGCTGGGCGGCGCCCTGACACGATCGGTGCGGCTCAAGGACAACGTTCCCGTGGGCGCGGTTCACCGGATGGGGAACGTCGACGTCGCCGCGGCACGGACACGACTGCGCCAGGGCGCCGCGGCGGTCGCCGCGGGGATCGCCGGGGCCGCCGCCGACGCCGCGGCCGCCTACGCCGCGGAGCGTCACCAGTTCGGCGGACCCCTCACCGATCTGCCGACCGTGCGGCAGTCGCTGCTCGACCAGGCGATGCGGACCTCGGTGGCGCTGGCGGTGGCGTTCGCCGCGGACGAGGGCGTCGGGGGCGACCGAGGAGGCAAGGGCGGCGGGGACGTCGAGGGCTCGGTGCGGACACTCGCCGCCGTTCGCCACGCCTGCGACGCCGCGATCGAGGTGGCCGCCGCGGCCCTGCAGTCCCACGGCGGCTACGGCTACCTGACCGAGTACCCCGTCGAACGCCACCTGCGCGACGCGGTCTCGCTGCGCGCGGCGACGGACACCCAGGCCGCCACCGCTCTCACCGCCCGTACCCTCGTCGGTCTGGGGCCGCTCCGTGAGGCCGAGGCGTCATGACATCCCCCGTACCGACCTCGCGGCCTCGGCTCCCCCTGCACGGAGTGAAGGTCCTGGACCTCTCCACCCTGCTGCCAGGACCCCTCGCGACCCTGATGCTGGCCGACGCGGGCGCCGATGTCGTCAAGCTCGAACGGCCGGGCCGCGGGGACGAGATGCGCACCTACCAGCCGCGCTTCGGCGAGGCGAGTGCGAACTACGCGGTACTCAACCGTGGGAAACGGGCATACGCCGCGGACTTCAAGGACCCCGCCCAGCGGGACCGCGTGCTCGAACTCGCCGCCGAGGCCGACGTCGTGGTCGAGCAGTTTCGGCCGGGCGTCGCCGACCGGCTCGGCCTGGGGTACGAGCACGTGCGCGCCGTCAACCCCGACGTCGTCTACTGCTCCATCAGCGGGTACGGCCCGACGGGTCCACGAGCCACCCGCGCGGGCCACGACCTGAACTATCTCGCCGAGTCCGCCCTGCTCGGGGTGAGCGTCGACGGCGCCGGATCACCCGGCCTGCCCGTGACCGTGCTCGCCGACATCGCCGGCGGCACCTACCCCGCTGTCGTCAACATCCTGCTCGCCCTGCGACAGCGGGACGTCACCGGCGACCCGGTCCACCTGCAGATCTCGATCACCCACAACCTGCAGGTCCTCGCGTACGGCTACCTCGCCACCCACCAGGCGGGCGGAGGCTGGCCTCGCCCCGGCGCCGAACTCCTCACCGGCGGCAGCCCGCGCTACCAGGTGTACGAGACCGCGGACGGCCGTCACGTCGCCTGCGCGGCGTTGGAGCAGAAGTTCTGGGACCGGCTGGTCGAACTGGTGGGACTCGACCCGAGGTTCCACGACGACCACGGGCAGGAGCAGGCCGTGATCGACGCGCTGGCCGGACGGTTCGCCTCCGAGCCCGCCGACCACTGGCGGTCCGTACTCGACGGTGAGGACGTGTGCACCGTCGTCGTCGCGACGTGGGACGAGGCGGTCCTGGCGAACCTCGTCGACATCGACGCGCCCGAGCGGGTGTCCGCACCCGGGACGCGGGACTCGTTCGCGACCCTCCCCAGCCCCATCTCGCCGACGCTACGTCAAGGACCCGGCACCGTGCCCTACCCCGCACTCGCCGATCTGGGCGAAGAGTCGCCCTGGTCCTGACGCCCGACCAACCGAAGGAGACATCCATGCGCGCTGCACTCGTCAAGGAGTTCGGCCCCCCGACCAGCCTCGTCGTCGAAGACGTGCCCGACCCGGTGCCCGGTCCGGGCGAGGTCGTGATCGAGGTCGGTGCGGTCAGCGTCAACTTCCCCGACATTCTCGTCGTCGAGGGCAAATACCAGAACCTGCCGGAACGACCCTTCAGCCCCGGCAAGGAGGCGGCGGGGCGCGTCAAGGCGGTCGGTGAGGGCGTCGAACGGCTCCGGGTCGGCCAGCGTGTCCTGGCGCTGGTCGAGTTCGGTGGCTACGCCGAGCAACTGCGCGTCCCCGAGGAACTGGTCATGGAGTTGCCCGACGCGATGTCCTACGAGTCGGCGGCCGCCTCCGGCCTCGTCTACTCCACCGCCTACTTCGGGCTGCTGCGCCGAGGCCGGATGAAGGCGGGGGAGACCGTTCTGGTCACCGGTGCGGGCGGAGGCGTCGGTTCCGCCGGCGTCCAGCTCGCCAAGGCGTACGGCGCGCGGGTGATCGCGCTGGCTCAGGACGACGCGAAGGCGGAGCTGGCCCGCCGGCAGGGCGCGGACGTCGTGCTCACCTCCACCCCGGAGACGCTGCGCGACGACCTGCTCGCGGCCACCGACGGCAGGGGCGTCGACGTGGTCCTTGAGATGCTCGGCGGTGACTTCCTCACCCAGATCATCCGGGCGACCGCCTGGGAGGGGCGCATCGTGATCGTCGGATTCGCCTCGGGCGGCCAGAACCCCATCAAGCCGGGACACATCCTGGTGAAGAGCATCAGCATCGTGGGACTCCAGAGCAGCGACTACCGCGACCGGATGCCGGAGCTGATGCGCTCGACCATGGCCGAGGTGTTCCGGTTGTTCGTCGACGGGAAGGTCGACGCGGCGGTCGACACGACGTTCCCGCTCCAGAAGGCCGGCGACGCCCTGCAGTACGTCAAGGAGGGCCGGGTCAAGGGCAAGGTCGTGTTGACGACGGGCCTGGGCTGAGCCTCCCCACGATCAGGCCGCCACGATCAGGCCGCGCCGATCCGCGTGCCCGGCGCCGCGCACCGGGCCGGTGACCAGGCCCGCATCGGGCCCGCCACAGGCCCGCACCGGGCTCGCACCGGGCCCGCCGCAGGCCCGCACCGGGCCGGAAACCGGGCCGGAACCGAGCCCGCACCACGTTCGCACCATGAAGGAAGGACTCCACGGGTGACCGCCTCGTTTCTCTACGCCGCCGTCCGTACGCCGTTCGGCCGTTTCGGCGGCGCCCTCGCCGAGGTACGTCCCGACGACCTGGCCGCGGCCGCGCTCACGGGGGTGCTCGACACGGTGCCGGCGCTGGACCCCGCACTCATCGACGATGTGATCTACGGCAACGCCAACGGCGCCGGCGAGGACAACCGCAACGTCGCGCGCATGGCGGTGTTGCTCGCCGGGCTGCCCACCTCGGTGCCGGGCTCGACGGTGAACCGGCTCTGCGGCTCGTCGCTGGACGCGGCGATGACGGCGTCCCGGATGATCGAGGCGCGTGACGCCGAGGTCGTCGTGGCCGGCGGTGCCGAGTCGATGACGCGGGCGCCATGGGTGCTCCCCAAGCCCAGGCGCGGCTATCCCGCGGGTGACCTCAGCGCGGTCTCCACGACGCTGGGCTGGCGGCTGGTCAACGCGCGTATGCCGAAGGAGTGGACGGTCTCCCTGGGCGAGTGCAACGAGCAGCTGGCCGACAGGTACGGCATCACCCGCGAGCGGCAGGACGAGTTCGCGGCGCGCTCGCACCGGCTCGCCCACGCCGCCTGGGAAGACGGGTTCTACGACGGTCTGGTCGTTCCGGTGGAGCACACCGGACTGCACAGGGACGAAGGCATCAGACCCGACTCGTCCCCCGAGACGCTGGCCGGGCTGAAGCCCTCGTTCCGGCCGGACGGGTCCATCACGGCGGGCAACGCGTCCCCGCTCAGCGACGGGGCGGCTGCCCTGGTCATCGGGTCGGAGGAAGCCGGATCGCTCATCGGTTCCGACCCGGTGGCCCGCTTCGCGGGCCGGGGAGTCCACGCGCTGGATCCTCAGGACTTCGGATTCGCACCGGTCGAGGCGGCCAGGGTCGCCCTGGCGAGGGCGGGGATCGGCTGGTCCGACGTCGGCGCGGTCGAGCTCAACGAGGCCTTCGCCGCGCAGTCACTCGCCTGCGTCGACGCCTGGAAGATCGACCCCGACATCGTCAACACCAAGGGCGGCGCGATCGCGATCGGGCACCCGCTCGGCGCCTCGGGCGCGCGCGTCCTCGGCACGCTCGCCCGGCGCCTCGCCTCGGAAGGGGAGCGCTGGGGCGTCGCGGCCATCTGTATCGGCGTGGGACAGGCCCTCGCCGTCGTACTGGAAAACGTCACCGAAGCAGGGAAGTGATCATGATGCGGTCCAACAGCGCTCCGTCGACGGTGGGGGTGTACGGCGGCGGGCGTATGGGCGCGGGCATCGCGCACGCGTTCCTGCTGGCCGGGGCCGACGTGCGGATCGTCGAAACCTCGGACGACACCGTACGGGCCGCCCGCGAGCGCGTGGAGGGCAGCGTGGCGAACGCCGAGCGGAGGGGGAAACTCCCCGCGCCCGCGACCGAGCTCCTCTCACGGCTGGTCGTCACCACCGACCACACCCTGCTGGGGGCGTGCGCCCTGGTGATCGAGGCGGTCCCCGAGGATCCCGACCTCAAGCGGCGAGTGCTGCGCGACGTGGAGGAGGTCGCGACGGACGCCGTGCTCGCCACCAACACCTCCAGCCTGTCGATCGACGACCTGGCCCGGAACCTGGCCCGGCCGGAACGCTTCGTCGGCCTGCACTTCTTCAACCCCGTACCGGCCAGCGAACTGGTGGAGGTCGTCGTCGGCACCAAGACCTCACGGGATCTCGTCGCGGACGCGCAGACCTGGGTGACCGCCCTCGGCAAGACCGCGATCACGGTGAGGGACTCGCCGGGGTTCGCGAGCAGCCGGCTGGGGGTGGCCATCGCCCTGGAGGCGATGCGGATGCTGGAGGAGGGGGTCGCGTCGGCGGAAGACATCGACACGGCGATGACGCTCGGCTACAAGCACCCCCTGGGCCCCTTGAGAACGACCGACGTCGTCGGACTCGACGTCCGGCTCGCCATCGCCGAACATCTCGCCCGCGAACTGGGAGCGCGCTTCGAACCTCCCCGCATCCTGCGCGAGCTGGTCGCCGCAGGACACCTCGGGCGCAAGACGGGCAAGGGCTTCTACGACTGGTGAGCCCCGTCCCCGTACGGGGCTAGCCCATCCACATACCGCCGTTGACGTCGATCACCGCCCCGGTGACCGAGGCGGCGGAGGAGGAGCACAACCACTCGACCGTGCCGGCGATCTCCTCGGGGCGGGTCACCCGGCCGAGGGGGATCTGGCGTCGCAGGGCGTCCATCTCCTCCTCGGACAGGCGGGTCAGCATCGGGGTCGCCACCGGGCCGGGGGCCACCGCGTTCACCCGGATCCCCCTCGCCGCCTGGTCCTTGGCCAGGTGGCGGGTGAGGCCGATCAGCCCGGCCTTCGCGGTGGCGTAGGCGGGTCCTGACAGGCGGTTGCCGCCGTGGCGGCCGTTGACCGAGCTGAACAGGACGACCGAGCCGCCCTCGCCCATCAGGGGGAGCGCCGCCTGGGTGACGACGAGGGCGGAGGTCAGGTTGTCGTCGAGCACCCGGCGCCACTGGGCCAGGTCGAGGTCCTCGATGCCGCCCTCGCCGACGGAGCCGGCGGCGTGGACGACGTTGTCCAGGATCGGGGTGTCACCGAGTGCCTCACGTACCGAGGAGGGGTCGCTCGCGTCGTGGCCGAGGGCTCTGTCGATGACGATCAGGTCGTGACCGAGGGCGCGCAGGCGGTCGGCGCAGGCACGGCCGATGCCACCCGCACCCCCCACCACCAGGGAAGTCTTCGCCATCCGGACATTTGTATCAGGGATGGGTGAGGCCGGACGAGTCGGGGGCGGGCTATGCTCTGAGCTTGTGCGGGCGGAGGAGAGTACGGCGAACGGGACCCCTGCCGACGACGGGCAGACCAGCAGCGGTGTCGAGAGGGCACTGCAGGTGATCTTCGCCGTCGCGGCGGCGAAGGAGCCCGACATCGGCGTCTCCGAGCTGGCCAGGTCGCTCGGGCTGAGCAAGGCGGTGGTCCACCGGGTGGTCCGCACCCTCGTGGCGGCCGACTTCTTCTCCTTCGACGAGCGCACCCGGCGTTACCGCCTGGGGCCCGGCGCGGTGAGCGTGGGCCTGGCGGCGATGGCGCAGATGGAGGTGCCGAGGATCGCCCAGCCCTACCTCGAACGGCTGGTCGCCCACACCAAGGAGACCGCGACCCTCTCGGTGCGGTACGGCACTCAGCGCATGTATCTCACCCAGGTGCTCTCACCGCAGGAGATCCGCATGTCGGTGCAGCTCGGGCGGCTCTACCCGCTCCACGCCGGCGGGTCGTCGAAGGCGATCCTGGCCGCGATGGAGGCTGAGGAGATCCGTGGTTACCTGTCCTCGCAGCAGCTTGAGGCGCTGACCGGGATCACGATCCAGGACCCGGCCAGGCTCGCCGACGAGCTGGAGACCATCCGGCAGCGCGGTTACGCCGTGAGCCTCGGTGAGCGCCAGCAGGGGGCGGCGTCGGTCGCGGCGGCCGTCCACGAGGCGACCGGCCGGGTTTACGGCTCCATCTCGGTCTGCGGACCGGTGAGCCGGCTCAGCGTCGGCAACATCGAGGAGTACGGCCGCCTCGTCCACGAGGCCGCCACCGAGGTCTCCCGCCAGCTCGGTTACCGTTCCTCCTGACTCCGGCGTCTTCCCGGTTCCGCCGTCTCCCCGGTTCCGCCGTCTCCCTGGTTCCGCCGTCTCCCTGGCTCCGCTGCCTTCCCGGCTTCGCCACCCGGTTTCCTGAGCGGAACGCGGTCGATCCTCGGGGCCGGCCGACTGCGGGGCCGGCTCGCCGTTCATGGTCGGCCGCCCCTGAGTGCCCACTGACCGAAACCCTGGACAAGCGCCCGTCGCCGACGCGACGGGCGTCTCTTTTACCTGCTGTTATCACTCTGTGTAGCGATTGATTGTGCACCGGTCACCCTCAGATATGGTGATAAAAGCGTCAAATCGCCCATGCGTGTTACAAACTCGAAAAACCGCGATGGATCCCTTGACCTGCTTTTGGTGCCGCACCTAGCATCACGGTATCCGGTACGGCGTTCCGCCCAGCGATACACCGGGAGCCTGGAGGACAGCACATGTCGACCTCAGTCCGCACTTCAGAGGAGATGCGGCCCCGCGTGCCTCGACGTAAGTGGACCGACACTTCGTTGATGCTGTGGATCACCACCCCTCTGCTGCTTCTGGTCTTCATCGGGGTGTGGAAGGCCTACACCGTGCTGTTCGGCGTCGGGGAGCTGATGCTTCCTCCGCCCGAGACGGTCGGCGCGGCCCTGGTCGAGCTGATGCAGGGCTCGCTCATCTACGAGGCAATCAAGATCACCCTCTACGAGACGCTGGTCGGGTTCGCCCTCGCCGCCGTCGTCGGGGTGGCCCTGGGCATCATCCTCGGCAAGGCCCGCAAACTGGAACGGGTCCTGTCGCCGTTCCTCATCGCCACCCAGGTCGTACCGAAGGTGGCCATCGTCCCGCTGTTCCTTCTGTGGTTCGGCTTCGGGACCACATCCAAGATCTTTATGGCGGCGATCATCGCGTTCTTCGTGATGATGCAGAACACGATCCTCGGGATCCGGTCGATCGAACCCGGTCACCGCGATCTCATGCGCGTCATCCAGGCACCCTGGTGGAAGCGTGTGATCTCCCTGGACATCCCGTCCTCGCTGCCCTACGTGCTCACCGGCGTGGAGCTGGGCATCGTCTTCGCCATCACCGGCGCCGTCGTCGGCGAATACCTCGGTGGCGACGAGGGCCTCGGCGCCCTCGCGACGATGATGCTGGCCGGTCTCCGCACCGACATGCTCTTCGCGGTCGTGATCGTGATGACGGTGCTCGGTTTCCTCCTCTATGCCGTCACCGCGGCCATCCGGAGGTTCGCGATCCCCTGGCACGAGTCGTCCGGCCGTCCCACGTCTCTCTAGAACAGGAACACTTACATGGACCGCCGCAACTTCCTCCGTGGGGCCGGGCTGCTCGTCGCCACCGCCGCCGGAAGCCAGTTTCTCATCGGGTGCTCGTCGGGTGAGTCCGGCGGGGACGCCGCTGCCACCACCGGTCCTTCGGGCGAGCAGCTGCGCAACCTCGTCTACATGACCCCGTTCCAGCACATCATCTCCCACGCCGACGTGTACGTCGCCCAGGCACAGGGGTTCTTCGCCGAGGAGGGCCTGCTGATCACGTCGATCGGCGGTACCGGCACGGCGAGCTCCGTCTCCCAGGTGGCGGGCAAGCAGGCCATGTTCGGCAAGGCCGCCTCCGTCATCACCTGCCCGCTCATCGCCGACCAGGACACCCCGATCGTCACGATCGGCCAGAAGGACCAGATCAGCCAGTACAGCGTCGCGTCCCTGCCGGACAAGCCGCTGACCAGCCCCGAGCAGTGGCAGGGCAAGACCATCGGCGTCATCTCCAAGGGCGGCACCACCGAGTTGCTGCTCGACGCGATGTCGGTCGCCGCGGGGCTCGACCCCACGAAGGTGAAGAAGGTCGTCACCGGCGCCGACGTCGGCTCGCTGGAGTTCCTCAACCGGGGAGAAGTGGATGGCTTCATCACCTTCATCGGTTCCGAGACGGCCTTGAAGCAGCGCAACATCGAGCTGAACTACCTGAACACCGACCTGTTCGCGCCGCTCCCCGGTGACTCCTACTTCGTCACCAGGGAGACCGCGAAGGCCGAGGGCGAGGCGATCACCAGCTTCCTGCGGGCCTGCCGCAAGGCCTGGAAGTTCATGGCGGAGCCCGCCAACACCGACAAGGTGCTGGAGGCCGTGGGCGTGCTCAACGAGATCGAGGTCTCCGACAAGGCGCTCGCCACCGCGAAGGTCGCCGGGGAGGTCAGGGTCAGCACCCCCCCGAACGGTGGTGACTTCCTGTCGATGGACACCGCCGTCTGGGAGAAGGGGATCGAACTGATGCGCAAGTCCGGGATGATCAAGGACACCGCGCGGCCGGTCACCGACTTCATCGACACCTCGTTCATCGACTCCGTGTGAAAGGCCGCTCCTGATGCAGTGCACCACGACCACCGACCTCGTGGTGGTCGGCGCCGGCACCGCCGGACTGCCGGCCGCGATCGAGGCCGCGGCCCACGGGCTGCGGGTCACGGTCGTCGAGAAGGGCGACCGGCCGGGCGGCACCCTGTGGCGGTCCTGGGCACAGCTCTCGGCGGGCGGCACGGCCCTCCAGCGTGCCAAGGGCATCCGTGACAGCCCCGACCTGCACTTCGACGACGTGATGCGGATCAGCAGGAACACCGCCGATCCGGAGCTGGTCCGGCTCGCGGTGAACCACGCGCCCGCGACGATCGAATGGCTGATGGCCTCGGGCTTCGACATGGATCCCGACGCCCCGGCGGTGCTGCACTTCCACGAGCCCTACCTGCTGCCGCGCACCTACTGGGGGCGCGACGCGGGGCGGTCGGTGCTGGAGGTGCTGCTCCCGGCGTTCGAGAAGGCGTGCGCGGCGGGATCGGTGACGCTGGAACTCGGTACCGAACTGGTCGCGTTCCGGACGGCGGAGCGCGGCAGGGTGGCCGGGGTGACGGTCCGGAACCCCGATGGAACGTTCCGGGAGATCGACGCGGCGAACGTGATCCTCACCAGCGGCGGCTACGCGGGCAACCCCGAGCTGTTCCCCCGGCTCACGTCGGGGGCGCCGCTCGCCGGCCCCGCCTCGCCGGGCGCCGAGGGTTCCGGCCTCCTCGCCGCCGTCGACGCCGGTGGCCGGGTGCGCGGTCAGGACCGCTTCCTTCCCACGTACGGTGGGGTGCTGCGGTCCGGCAGCACCTGGGAGACGGTGGGGCTGGACGACTATCCGGCTCTCACCCCGCAGGCGCGGGCCCCGTGGGAGATCCACGTGAACACCCGCGGCGAGCGGTTCGTCGCCGAGGACGCCCCGAGCGTCGACGACCGGGAGAACGCCCTGCTCGCCCAGCCCGAGCTGAAGTTCTGGGTGGTGTACGACGCCGCGATCCGCCGATCGGCCCCGGCGTTGTTCCCCACCTGGGACGAGGCGGAGCTCGACCGGTCCTTCGACGGTCACCCGTCGTTCGTCACCGCGCTCGACCTCACGACACTGGCGCGGGCCACCGGGATGGACCCCGGCGTCCTGGCCGACACCGTGGCCGCCTACAACACGGCCGTCGCCTCGGGCGACGACCCCTTCGGCCGGGCCCATCTGCCCGCGCCGATCGCAGAACCGCCGTACTACGCCGTCCTGAACCACGGCACCACGCTGAAGAGCCCGGCTGGGCTCGCCGTCGACAGCCGGCTGCGTGTCATCGGGCCCGACGGCCCGTTCGCGAACCTGTGGGCCGCGGGCGAGGTCATCGGCGGCAGCACCTTGTCCGGCAAGTCGTTCGTGAGCGGGATGAGCGTCACTCCCGCACTCGGGTTCGGCCGGATGCTCGGACGCCGGGCGGCCGGCGCCACCACCGATCCAGGGAGCATGTGATGTGGAACAGGCCTGATGTCGACTTCGTCCAGACCCAGGACGTGCCGTGGCAGCCCGTCCAGGACGGGGCGTTCGGCGCGGCGCAGGGCGGGCGCAAGCGGTTGCTGAGCCGCGACGCCGGCACGGGCGCGGAGACCGCGATCCACCGGCTGACCGGCCGTCACCAGGGTGTGCTGTCCGCCGGGGTGGACCTGTTCGTGGTCGCGGGGGAGGGGTTGCTCGACGGAGAGCCGCTCCGCACCGGCGACTACGTCTACGCCCGGGCGGGCAGCGCGATCGACCTGGTGGCGTCGGTGCGCGGTCTCACCGTCTACGCCGGCTTCTGGGGTGAGCCTGGCTTCGCCGCCGGCACCGGCTCGGGTGAACCGCTCCTGCGGATCACCCCCGAGCGGGAACCGTGGATCCCGGCCGGGTGGAGCGGTGAGGTGGAGCTCGAAGTCGGGGCGATGTCGAAGACGCTGCGCTCCGACGGCGAGGTCTTCGTCTACCTCGCCGCGATGATGCCGGGCTGGAAGTCGCCCATGGCCGAGGCCCACCCGGTCTACGAGGAGTCGTTCAAGATCTACGGCGACGTGCTGATGGGGCCGCTCGGTGTGATCCGCGAGGGCGGCTACTTCTTCCGCTCCCCGGGGGTCTTCCACGGCCCGCTCTACTCACGCGGCGGGACGATGTCGTTCATCCGTTCCGACGCGGCGCCGACCACCGAGTACCGCGTTCCCGAGCCCGGCAACACCTGGGACGAACTGTCGGAGCGTGCGTATGTCCGCTGACCGGATGCTTGACGGAGGCGCGGCGATCTCGATCAAGGGCGTCGGTAAGCAGTACACCACCGACGCCGGGCCGGTCCGGGCCCTCATCCCGACCGACCTGGAGATCAAGCCGCGCGAGTTCGTCGTGCTGCTCGGCCCCTCGGGGTGCGGCAAGACGACGCTCCTGCGGATGCTCGGCGGGCTCATCCCGCCGACCGAGGGCACCATCGTCATCGGCGACAAGCTCCTGTACTCGGAGGGTGACGACCGTCCTTCGCGGGAGGCGCTCGGCTCGCTCGGCTTCGTCTTCCAGCAGGCGACGCTGATGCCGTGGCGGAAGATCTGGAAGAACATCGCCCTGCCGCTGGAGGGCAAGGGCGTCAACCGCAAGGAGCGCCGCCGCAGGGCCGAGGAACTCGCCGGGATGATGGGCCTGGAGGACTTCCTCGAACACTTCCCGCGCGCTCTGTCGGGCGGTATGCAGCAGCGGGTCGCCATCGCGCGGGCGTTGATCCACCGGCCGTCGATCCTGCTCATGGACGAACCCTTCGGCGCCCTCGACGCGATGACGCGTGACCGGATGAACTCCATGCTCCAGCAACTGTGGATGGACACGGGGAAGACGACCGTGCTGGTCACCCACTCGATCTCCGAGGCGGTCTTCCTGGCCGACCGGGTGGTGCTGCTCTCGCAGCGCCCCGGACGCATCCAGGACATCGTCGAGATCGACTTCCCCCGGCCGAGGTCGCTCGACATCGTCAAGTCGCCCAAGTTCGGGGAGATCGTCCAGCGTCTCCGCTCCCAGCTCGGCGAGGTCTGATGGGCAGGCCGATCGACGGGACGACGCGTGGGGCGACCCGCGCGCTGGCCCGCTTCGCCGCGGAGCTGACCTTCGACGACCTGCCGGAACCGGTGGTCGCCAAGGCACGCCACCTGCTGCTCGACTTCTTCGGGGCGGCACTGGCGGGCGGCCGGGTCCCTGAGGCGGCCACCATCACCGAGCTGATCCGGGCCAGGGGTGGGAACCCCCAGGCGACCGTGCTCGGAGCCGGCTTCTCCACCACCCTGGCGGACGCCGCCTACGCGAACGGATGCGCGGCCGACGTACTGGAACACCAGGACGGGTACCGGTTCGGTGGATTCCACCCCTCCCACGCCCTTCCCGCGCTGCTCGCCGTGGCCGAGTCCCGCGACGCCGACCTGCGCGCACTGCTGACGGCGGTGGTGGCGGCGTACGAGGTGGCGAACAGGATCGGCCGGGTCATGCATCCCGGCGCGACCGTCGCCGGGTGGTTCCCGGTGGCCGCCGGATACGGTGCCGCCGCCGGGTGCGCGAAGCTGCTCGGCCTCGACGAGGACGGGATCGTGTCGGCCGTCGGCGCCGCCGGATTCTTCGTGCCCGCCGTCATGATCGAGGAGATCTTCGCCGGATTCACCGTGAAGCCCGCGTTCGCCGGGCAGATCGCCCGCGCGGGGGTGGAGGGCGCCCTGCACGCCCAGGCCGGTCTCACCGGCTGGGACGAGGTCGTCGAGCACCCGAGAGGGCTGGTCTCCCTGTTCCGCGGTGACCCCGGAGATTCCCGCCTCACCGACGGTCTGGGCGAGGAGTGGACGATCCTGGAGGTCCACCAGAAGCGTTTCGCCGGGTGCCGCCACACTCACGGCGCCGCCCAGGCGTGTGCCGAGCTCGCGGCCGAACACGACCTCGACGTGGCCGAGGTGACCGCCGTCGACGTCGAGACCTACGACGTCGCCAAGGTCCTGGTCGACCGTCCCGCGGGTGGCTCGGTGGTGCCGTGCACGTTGAGCCTGCCGTACGTGGCGGCCGTCGCCCTCGCCGACCGCGACGTCACCGCCGCCCAGTACGCCCCTGAGCGCACCTCGGATCCGCTCGTCCACCGGGTGGCCGCCTCGGTCCGTATCCGGGTCGCCCCCGACCTCGACGCGCGCTACCCGGAGTACACCGCGACCCGCGTCACCGTCACGACAGGAAAGGGCGTGCACACGCGCCAGGTCGACCTGCCCGTGGGCGACAGCCGCAACCCGCTGACCAGCGAGGAGCTGGTCGGCAAGTATCGAGGCTCCGCTGTCCCCGTCGCCGGGGAGAAGGCCGCCGACCGCGCCGCCGAGCTGCTCCTGACAGCGAAGGACACGCCCGTACGCACCCTGCTCACGATCACGACAGGAGGACAGTCATGCTGAGCCCGGACAGTCCGCAGCACGTCATCACCCCGCAGCCGCTCACGGCCGAGGACTTCGCCCCCTACGGCGAGGTGATGTCGCTGGAGGCCACCCCCCGGTTGCCGATCGACTTCTACTCCGGCAAGAACGCCGTGCACGGGCCGGTCCGGCTCGACTCAGACACCCCGCCGGAGTTCCTGGTGTTCCGTGTCGGCATGCGGGGCGACAACCTGCGCTTCCTGGAGCGTCACGTCGAGATGACCCAGACGATGATCCCGCTCGGCGGCAAGCCCTACGTCGCCGTCGTCGCGCCGCCGGACGTGCCGATGGAGAACGGTTTCCCCCCGCTCGACCAGGTCAAGGCGTTCGTGATCCCCGGTGACGTGTCGATCAACCTCTACCGGGGCACCTGGCACGAGCCGCCGTTCCCCTCGGTCGACGGTCAGCTCTTCCTGATCACCAGCCACGAACGGCTGACTCGGGGGCTGCAGAGCCGCCTCGACGAGAACGGTGAGCTCGACGAGTTCGACGTCGAGAAGCGCAGTCCCTTCTACCGCACCGGCCAGCGGGTCAGGGTCCGGCTGCCGTGACGGCGATCGGCACCTCGGTCCGTAAGGCGGACGGCGAGGTCCTGCTGACCGGGCGGGGCCGGTTCGTGGACGACTACGTCCTGCCCGGCATGCTGCACGCCGCGATCGTCCGCAGCGACGTCGCGCACGCGCGCATCACCGGGATCGACACCTCGGAAGCCGAGCGTGCCCCGGGTGTCGAGCTGGTGCTGACCGGGGAGGGGGCGGCTCGGCACAGCGGGCCGATCCCGCACTTCATCGACCCGGCCGCCCGGGGCGGACGCCGCGCCGAGGTGCGCTGCCTGGCCGTGGACAAGGTGGTCCACGCCGGTCAGGCCGTCGTCGCCGTGGTCGCCCGCACCCGCCGCGAGGCCGAGGCGGCGGCCGGGCTGGTCAGGGTAGGCTACGACCGCCTGCCCCACGTGCTCGACGCCGACGCCGCGCTGCGGCCCGACGCGCCCCGGTTGTACGACGACTGGCCCGACAACGTCATCCTGCACAACCACTACGGCACCGGTGACGTCGACGCCGCCCTCGAAGCGGCCGACCTCGTCGTCACCGAGACGATCCGCATCGGCCGTACCACCACCGCGCCCATCGAGCCGCGCGGCTACCTGGCCTCCTGGGACCGCTTCGACGAGTCGCTGACCGTACACGGTTCCGTCCAGAACCCCCACCAGCTTCGCTGGATGCTGGCCCGCAGCCTCGGCCTCGACGAGACCAGGATCAGGGTCGTCACCGCGAGGGTCGGCGGCAGTTTCGGGCTGAAGATGCAGGGCCACCCGGAGGAGACCCTGATCTGCCTGCTCAGCAGGCTCACCGGCGCGCCGGTGAAGTGGATCGAGGACCGCCGCGAGTGTTTCCTGTCGGGGGCCCGCGAACAGGTGCACCGTGTCACCGTCGGCGCGATGCGCGACGGGCGCATCGTCGCGGTGAGGGACCGGATCGTCGCCAACGCGGGCGCGGTGACGGCCCAGCCGGGCTGGGCGATGCCCAACATGTCGGCGACCACGCTCGCCTCCGGCTACCTCGTACCGAACGTCGAGGCCGAACTGCACGTGGTGGCGACCAACAAGCCGCCGCTGAACGCCGCGAGGGGTTTCGGCAAGGACGGCGCCCACTTCGTGATGGAACGGGTCGTCGACCTGGTGGCCCGCGGGCTCGGAGCCGATCCGGCGCGGGTGCGGCGGGTCAACTTCGTGCCGCCTGACCAGTTCCCCTTCCGTACCGCGACCGGTCTGAACATCGACAGCGGTGACTTCCCCGGCCTGCTCGACAAGGCGCTCAAAGCGCTGGACTACGACGCCCTGCGCGACCGCCAGCGTGAGCTGCGTTCCCGGGGGCGGCACCTCGGGATCGGGCTCGCCTTCGAGCTCACGCCGGAGTCGGCCGACGGTCCCGGCACCTTCGTCTCCGGGTTCGACGTGACGACGGTCCGGATGAACATGAGCGGCGGCGTCACCGTGCTGACCGGGGTGACCAGCCCCGGCGGCGGCAACGACACCGCGATCGCGCAGATCGTCTGCGACGAGCTCGGGGTGCCGCTGAGCTGGATCCAGGTCGTCCAGGGTGACACCGACCGGTGCCCGAGCGGGTTCGGCAACTTCAGCGGGCGCGGCATGGTCGTCGGCGGCGGGTCCGCCGCGCTGGCCGCCCGCGACGTACGGGCCAAGATCGCCACGGTCGGTGCCCGCATGCTGGGCGTCTCCCACGACGAGGTCGAGGTGACCGGCGGCGTGGTGCGGGTCTCCGGCGACCCTGACCGGTCGGTGCCGGTGCCCGACGTCGCCGCGGCCGTGCTCACCCGCGCGTTCGCCGTGGCCTCCGAGGTCGAGCCGGTCCTGGAGGCCACCCGCGCCTTCAAGCCGGGCAACATCAACCACGTCCCGGACGAACGCGGACGTATCCAGCCCTACCCCACCTACTCCAACTGCCTGCACGCCGCCGTCGTCGAGGTCGACGCCGACACCGGCCTCACCGAACTGGTCGACTTCGTGATGGCCCACGACTGCGGGGTCGTCATCAACCCCGCCCTCGTCGAGGGCCAGGCCCACGGCGCGATCGTGATGGGCCTCGGCGCGGCGCTCACCGAGGAACTCGTCTACGACGACGAGGGCCGCCTGCTCAGCGACCGCTTCAAGTCCTATCTGCTGCCTCGCGCCGGTGACCTGCCGAAGGTCCGCCTCGAACACCAGGTCACCCCGAGCCCTTTCACCATGTACGGCAACAAGGGCGCGGGCGAGGCCGGGGTCGGCGGCGCGCAGGCGGCGGTGGCCAACGCGATCGAGGACGCCCTCGCGCCCTTCGGCGTCACCGTGACACAGGTGCCGCTGCCGGCGCCGGTCGTGCTCGACCTCATCGAACGGGCCCGCTCGAAATGATCACCCAGAACTTCGCCTACCACGCGCCCACCGACCTCGAAGGGGTGGTGGCCGCGCTCGCCGGACACGACGCCGTGATCGTGGGCGGCGGCACGATGGTCGTCCCCGACCTCACCCACGGCCGGACCTCGGCGGACGTCGTCGTCGACCTGTCACGGGCCGGACTGTCCGGGATCACCCGGGCCGGCGACGCCGTGGTCGTGGGCGCGACGACCACGTACACCCATCTTCTGCGCGACGGCGGCGAGCAGGTGCCACCGCTGCGGCGGATCGCGGGCGGAATCACCGGCGGCCCGCAGATCCGCAACCGGGGCACCGTCGGCGGGTCGGCCTGCTACGCCAACCCGTCCTCCGAGGTCCCGGCCGTGCTGGTCGCCCTTGGGGCGGAGCTGCGGCTGGTCTCGGCCGCCGGGGTCCGCGAGGTCGCGGCGGCCGACTTCTTCACCGGCGCCTTCACCACCGCGCGGCGGCCCGACGAGGTGCTGGCGGCGCTCGTGCTGCCCGGCCCGGCCGGGCCCTTCGGCTACCACAAGCTCAAGCTCGCCGAGAGCAGCTGGCCCATCGCGACGGCGGCCTGCGTGCGTCTGCCCGGAGGAGGGCTGCGGCTCGCCCTCGGCGGGGTCGCGGCCACGCCGCTGCCGGTGCACCTCGAATCAGACGATCCCGGGCACGTGCGCGCGGAGGTCGGGCGGGTGCTCACCGAACCGTGGAGCGACGTGCTCGCGGACGGCGACTACCGCCGCCGGGTCGCGCCGGTGGCCGCACTGCGCGCCATCGGGGAACTACGGGCCATCGAGGAACCGCACTCCGTCCAGGAAGGAGAACCGCGATGACCAAGGTCAACCTGACCGTGAACGGCCGGGCGCGGGAGATCGACGTCGAGACGTCGAAGCTGCTCGTCCACGCCATCCGCGAGGACCTCGGACTGACCGGCACCCACGTCGGCTGCCTCACCGGGGACTGCGGCGCCTGCACCGTGCGCATCGACGGCGCCACCGTCAAGTCGTGCTCGGTGCTCGCGGTCGGCGCGGAGGGCGCCGACCTCACCACGATCGAGGGCCTCGCGGGCGACGACGGGTTGCACCCGGTGCAGCGGGCGTTCTGGGACGAGTTCGGCTTCCAGTGCGGCTACTGCCTGCCCGGCATGCTGCTCACCGCCTGTGAGCTGCTCGAAGACGACCCCGACCCCGACGACGACGCGATCGTCGAGGCCATCAACGGCAACCTGTGCCGCTGCACCGGCTACGCCGCCATCACGCGCTCGATCCGCTGCGCCGCCGACCGGATGAAGGACACCCCATGAGCACCACCGACGCGGCCATCGCGATCGTCGAGGATTTCCTGGCCGCGGTCGGCCGGGGAGATCTGGAGTCGGCAGGGACCCACCTCGCCCCCGACGCCGTGATGATCTTCCCGGGCGACCGCCTTTACACCACCCTGCGCGACCTGGCCGACGCCTCCGCCACCCGCTACCGGCACGTCGACAAGCACCGCACCGAGTACGAGGCGTTCACCGAATCCTCGGGGGACGTCGTCGTCTGGTCGATGGGCACCCTGTACGGCGAGAACAACCAGGGCGTCAAATACGACGGCGTGCGCTACGTGGACCGGTTCCGGTTGAGCGCGGGCCGGATCGTCGAACAGCGGGTCTGGAACGACCTGGAGATCAGCGGTGTGCTCCGGGCGCGTACCGCGGAGGAGCTCGACCCGCGCTGGCGCACGGCCGCGGCGACGGCGACGGCGACCGCGCCGACGACGACCGCGACGGTACGCCGCGTCGCCACCGCCGCCTGGGACGGCGCGCTGCGCGGGGGAGCGGGTCGCCTCGCCCTCGCCTCCGGCGCCACCGATCCGCTGCCGATCTCCCTGGAGAGCAGGAAGAACAGCGCCGCGCCCGCGACCTCGCCCGAGGAACTGCTCGCCGCCGCGCACGCCGCCTGCTTCGCGATGGCCCTGCGAGGCGTCCTCGACACCGTCGCCCCCGGCACCCCCGAGCAGGCCGTCGAGGTCACCGGCACGTGCGTGCTGCGCATCGACGCGGCGGGTTGGACCATCGACGCCATCCGTCTCGACGTGACCACCCGGGGCGTGCCGCGAGACGCGCTGGAGACCGCGATCCCCGTCGCCGAACGCCGTTGCGCGATCTCCAACGTCGTGAAGGGCAACGCCGCCGTCACGGTCACCGTGCAGGAGCAGCGGGATGACTGAGCGTTACCCGCACGTCTTCTCACCCCTGCGCCTGGGCGGCCTGACCCTGCGCAACCGGGTCTTCGTGTCGGCCCACACCACCAACTTCGGCGTGGACTTCCTGCCGACCGCCCGCCACGTCGCCTACCACAGGGAACGGGCGAGAGGCGGGGCCGGGCTGATCATCACCGAGCCGCTGCGCGTGCACGACACGAGCCTGGGCCGCGTGGGCGGGCTGAGCGCCTCCCGGGCCTCCCTCCCGGGCCTGGCCGACATCGTCACCGCCGTACGCGACGAGGGCGCCGCGGTCTTCACCCAGATCACCCACACCGGGCGCCACAGCGACAACGTGTTCCGGCGGACCGCGTCGTGGGGGCCGAGCGCCGTGCCCTGGCACACCACCGGCCAGGTCCCGCACGTGATGACCGCCGCCGACATGAAAGAGGTGCGGCGGGCCTACGTCGAGGCGGCGCTGCTCGCGGTGGAGGCGGGATTCCAGGGGGTCGAGGTGCACTTCGGGCACGGGCACCTGTTGCACCAGTTCATCTCACCGGCCGTGAACGTGCGGACCGACGCCTACGGCGGCACCGAGGAGAACCGGCTGCGGTTCCCGCTGGAGGTGCTCGACGACGTGCTGGACGCGGTCGGGTCGTCGGCGCTGGTGGGGGTGCGGATGAGCGCCGACGAGCTGCTGCCCGGCGGGCAGGACCTCGCCGCGGGGCGGCGCATCGCGGAACTCCTGGCCCGGACCCGGCCGATCGCTTTCCTCAACGTGTCGGTCGCCTCCTACACGGTGCCGTCCATCGGCCACCACGTCGCCGACATGAGCGAGGGCCGGGCGCCCTACCTGCCGGAGGCGCTCGCGATCGCCGAGGTCGCGGGTGACGTGCCGGTCTTCGCGGCCTGCCGGTTCGTCAGCGTCGACGACGCCGAACGGGCCCTCGCAGGAGGCGAGATCGCGGCCGTCGCGATGACCCGCGCTCACATCGCCGACCCCCATCTGCTCGCCAAGACGGCCGAGGGCCGCGAGGGCGAGGTACGGCCCTGCGTGTCGTGCAACTTCTGCATCGGCGAGATCGCCGGGCACCGCGCCATCACCTGCATGATGAACCCCGCCGTGGGACGCGAGGCCGAGTGGCCGGTTCTCCCCGCACCCGCGACCCCGGCCAGGACGGTGCTCGTCATCGGCGGCGGCCCGGCGGGAATGGAGACCGCGAGGGTCGCCGCCGAACGCGGCCACCGGGTGCGTCTGTGGGAGCAGGGCGACGAGCTCGGCGGCCAGGTGCGGGTCGGACGGCGGGGGATCGGGCGGCACGAACTCGACCTGCTGCGGACCTACGAGGAACACGAACTGGAAAGGCTCGGGGTGACCGTCAGGACCGGGGCGGGGGTGGTGACCGCCGAGGAGGTGGTCGCGGCGGCTCCCGACGTCGTGGTGATCGCCACCGGATCGGCCCGCCGCCGCCCCCTCGCCGCCTTCGAACGTCGTTCCTGGGAAGGGCGGACCGTTGTCGTGGTCGACCGGGAGGGCGCCTGGACCTGCGCGTCCGTCGCGGAGACCATCGCCGGGGCCGGCGGGACGGTGCACGTGGTCACCCCGGCGACGTCCCCGCTGTGGGGGGTGACCGAGTACAGCCGGATGACCGCGCTCGAACGGCTCAGAAACCGCGGCGTCGACATCTGGACCGGCGCCGTCGCCGAGTTCGGTGAGGGACGGGCCGTGGTGCGTTCCTCCCTCGTCTCGGCCGAGACCGTGATCGACGGGGTCACCGACGTGATCGAACTCGACTCTCCCGACGCCCTCGACGCCCTTGCCACCGACCTCGCGGGAAGCGGGCTGACCGTGCACGTCATCGGCGACGCGGTGGCGCCCCGATCCCTGCTCGAAGCCATGTACGAGGGCCACGCCCTCGCCCGTGCCCTGTGAACCCGTGAACCCGCGCCCCTGTGGGAACGACGCCTCGCGGCTCGGTGCACCCGACAACCCATACCTCGTAAAACCGACAAAGAACAAAGGAGACGCCGCCATGGCGCGCAAACTGGTACTGCTCACCTACGACATCCGGCCCGGATCGGACCTGAACGAGTACATCGAGTTCACCCGCTCGGTGGACTACCCCGCATTCCGCCAGAACCCCCGCATCCAGGACTACGCGAACTACGTGGTGAAGAGGAACGTCCGGGGCGAGGAGAGCTTCCGGCACTTCGACCTCATGTTCGTCGACGACCTCGACGCCTTCCACGCCGACGGGAAGCTGCACTTCGGCGACCCGGTCATCCTCGACCACGCCGCTCGCTGGCGAGCCAAGTGGGGGCAGGACGAGGCCACCGGCTGGCGTGCGAACGTGAACATCAGCTACGCGGACGAAATCTAGGGGTGAGCGACTCCCCGACGTCGCGTCGGGCGGTCGTCCTGGCCGTGCTGCTCGGCATGACCTATATGTATCCCGCCTACCTGGTGGGCACCCTGGGCGTGGCGATCCGGCACGACATCGGCCTCGACAGTGCGGGCCTCGGCCTCACCGTCAGCGTCTTCTACGTGGTCGGTGCGGTCGCCATGTCCCCGGGCGGCCGGATCGCCGACCGCGTGGGCCCGCGCAGGGCCCTGCGGTTGTCGGCGATCATGACCGGCCTCTGCCTCGTCGGGGTGGCCGTGTTCGGCGGGTCATGGGCCGGTCTGCTCGCCGCACTCGCCGTGGGCGGGATCGGCTCGGCGGTCGGCGCCTCGATCGGCACCGTGCTGATCGTCGAAAACGTGCGGGCGTCGCGGCGGCCGATGGCGTTCGGCCTCGAACGTTCGTCGATCCCGGCCTCGACGCTGGTCGCCGGGCTGTCGCTGCCGCTGCTCGCCACCGTGATGCACTGGCGGCTGGTCTTCCTCGTGGGTGGTGTCGCGGTCGCCGCGCTGCTGCTGATGCGGGTGCCCGGCACGGTGGCTCCGGCCTCGGCGGGACGCCCCGCGCGGGTGAAGCTGAAGCCGCTGATGCCCCTGCTGCTGGTCACCGGCGCGTTCCTGCTGGGTTCGGCCGCCGCGACCGCGCTGAGCAGTTTCTTCGTGGACTACAGCGTCACGCTCGGCCTGTCCCCGTCCTTCGCGGGCATCGCGCTCGCCGTGAGCAGCGCGGTCATCATCGCCGTGCGGCTGACCCTGGGCCGTACCAGGTACGGCCGTCTCACGGTCGCCGCGATGATGGCGCTCGGCGGGGTCGGGTTCCTGCTGTTCATTCCCGGCGAACGGGGGCTGTTCCTGGTCGGCACGCTGGTGGCCTGCGGCGCCGGCTGGGGCTGGACCGGCCTGGTCGCCCTTACCGTCGCAGAGACCTACGCCACCATGCCGGGCGCCGCGTCCGGCGTCGTGCAGTCGGGCGGCGCGGCCGGGGGCATTCTCGGGCCGCTGCTCGTGGGAGCAGTGGCGCAATATCACTCGTACGCCGCCGGCTGGTTGCTGGCGGCGGCGTTCTGCGGGCTGGCCGCACTCCTCGTGCTGGTCAACCGGGCCGCATGGGAGGCGACCTGATGAACTTCACCACCCTCGATCATCCGCCGGCGTCGTGTGACGTGCTGGTCGTCGGCAGCGGCGCGGCCGGGCTGACCGCCGCCTGCAGGGCCGCCGACGCCGGACACCACGTCGTCGTCGTCGAACGGGCCTCCGTGCTCGGTGGCACCACCGCCGTGTCGGGCGGTGTGATCTGGGCGCCGGGCAACCACCTCGCCGACGCCGACGGTGTCGACGGCGCCCTGCGCCACCTCGTCGCGGTCACCCGGGATACCGTGCCGCGCGCCCGCCTTGAGTGGTTCCTGCGCCAGATCGGGGAGGCCGTACGCTATCTGTGCGACGAGACCCACGTGGACCTGTTCGCGCTGGAACGCCCTGACTACCGGGCCGACCTGCCCGGTGCCAGGCTCGGGGGCCGGGCCCTCGACAACCGGCCGTTCGACGTCACCGCGTACCCGGGACTGGAGAGTCTGCTCCGGCCACCCACCTATCTGCCCTGGCTCACCATGGCGGAACGGGAGCAGGACACCGGCGCCGACCTCGCCGCGCTCGACCGCGAGCGCCGTGAACGGGGGGTGCGCACGGTGGGCGGGGCGCTCGCCGGTTCGCTCGCCGTCTCGGCCCGCGCTCGTGGCGTGGAGTTCCTGCTCGGCGCCCGTGCCGTCGGCCTGGAGCGGTCGGGCCGGTCGTGGGACCTCACCTTCGAAGACTCCGGTCACATCACCGCACGCCGGGCGGTCGTGCTGGCCGGTGGCGGCTTCGAATGGGATCCGGCGCTCCAGCAGGCGTTCCTGCCCGCCCGGCTCACCCCGATCGGGGCGCCGGGCAACGAGGGGGACGGCCTGCTCATGGCGCTGCGCGCCGGGGCGGCGGTCGCCGACATGACCGCCTCGTGGGGGGTGCCCATATTCCGTGACCCCGAGGTCAGCTACGACGGGCTGCCCACCGGACGGCTCGCCACCGCGGAACTGACCCGGCCTGGCTCGATCATGGTCAATGGCTCGGGGCGACGGTTCGCCGACGAGACGGGGAGCTACTACGACCTGACGAAGGTGTTCCGCGAGACCGATCCCGTCACCGGCGCGCCCCGGCATCTTCCCGCCTGGTTCGTGTACGACGCCGCCCACCGCGCCCGGTACCCGGTCGCGGGCATGCCTGCGGGAGAGACGCCCTCCTGGGCGGTCACCGGTTCGACGCCGCACGAACTCGCCCATGCCTGCGGGATCGACGCGTCGGTACTGGCCGAGACGATCGCGGAGTTCAACGCCGACGCCCTCGCGGGCGCCGACCGGCGGTTCGGACGTGATTCGGCGTCCCTCGCGCCGCTGGCCGAAGGACCGTTCACCGCGGTGCCGGTCATTCCCGGCACCTTCGGCACCTGCGGCGGCGTGGTCACCGACGACCACGGACAGGTCATCACCCCCGGTGGCACCCCCGTGGACGGCCTGTTCGCCGCGGGGAACGTCTCCGCGAGCGTTTTCGGTGACCACTACCCGGGCGGCGGCACCTCGCTGGCCGCGGGGGTGGCCCGTGCGTACGCCATCGGGACGGCGCTCGGAGGGGGAGGACGTTGACCGCACCAACCGGCCTGACATACTCTCTGAGCGGACCGGCGTTCGCTATAGCGGAACAAGGAGTGATGGTGGAAGACGGACCTCTGACAGGTCTGCGGGTGATCGACGCGTCGACCATCCTCGCCGGACCACTGTGCTGCCAGATCCTCGGAGACCAAGGTGCCGAGGTCGTGAAGGTCGAGCACCCGGTCGCCGGGGACGGTATGCGCGGCCACGGTCCTTCCAAGGACGGCGTCCCGCTCTGGTGGAAAGAGATCTCGCGCAACAAGCGCACGATCGGACTGAGCCTTTCCGTTCCGGAAGGCGCACAGCTGTTCCTGGAATTGGCGAAGACGGCCGACGTCGTCGTGGAGAACTTCCGGCCGGGCACCCTCGAACGCTGGGGCGTCGGGCCCGAGACGCTCCACGAGATCAACCCCCGCCTGGTGATCGTCCGGATCACCGGCTTCGGGCAGGAGGGCCCCTACGCGGCCCGCCCCGGGTTCGGTACCCTCGCCGAGGCGATGAGCGGCTTCGCCCACCTCACGGGCGAGGCCGACGGCCCCCCGACCCTCCCGGCGTTCGGGCTCGCCGACAGCATCTGCGGCATCGCGGCCAGCTCGGCGACGATGATGGCGCTCTGGGCCCGGGAGCGGACCGGCCGGGGCGAGGTCGTCGACATCAACCTCCTCGAACCGATCATGACCGCGGTCGGTCCCCACGCCACCGTCTACGACCAGCTCGGCGTGATCGGCCGCCGCCAGGGCAACCGGTCGGGCAACAACTCCCCGCGCAACACCTACCGCTGCAAGGACGGCAGCTGGGTCGCCATCTCCACCAGCGCCCAGAGCATCGCCGAACGGGTGATGACGCTGGTCGGCCACCCCGAGGTGATCGCCGAACCGTGGTTCGCCTCCGGGCGGCAGCGGGCGGCCCACGCCGACCTGCTCGACGCCCACGTCGGAGGCTGGATCGCCGAACGCACCCGCGAGGAGGTCATGGCCGAGTTCGAACGGGTCGGCGCCGCCGCCGCACCCGTGTACGACGCCCGCGACCTCGCCGAGGACCCCCACGTGACCGGCACAGGCATGCTCACCCGCGTTCCCGACGAGGACCTGGGCTCGGTGCTGATGCACAACGTGATGTGGCGGATGCCCGGCGCCCCCGGGCGGGTCCGCTTCACCGGCCGGCCTCTGGGCGCCGACACCGACGAGATCCTGCGGGAGCTCGGGGTCGACGCCGCCACGACCGCCGACCTGCGCGTACGCAAGGTGATCGCATGACAGGCGCCGGAACCACCGGCGTGAGGACCGGAAACCACACGACAGACGCCGGAACCACCGGCGCGAGCACCGGAAACGGAAGGCCAGGCGACGTGAGCGGCACCGCTACCACCGACCCGCTGCTACAGGCGGTCCGCGACGGGGTCGGCATCTACGACCTGGGCCGTCCGCTGACCATCGGAATGCCGCAGTCACCGAACCACCCCCCCTTCTGGCACACGCTGCCCCGCCGCCACGGCGACATGGTCCGTGCCGACGGCGGCTCCGCCGCCAACGACATGATCAGCATGGGTACCCACGTCGGCACCCACATCGACGCCTTCGCCCACGTCTCCCATGACGGCCGCCTCATCGACGGCTCCGACGCCCTCGAGGCGAGCCGCGGCGGCCGGTTCGCCGAGCTCGGGGCGCACACGATCGCCCCGATGGTGCGGCGCGGCGTGCTGCTCGACGTGCCCGCCGCCCTCGGTATCCCGGAGGGCTGCGAGGCCGGTTACGAGATCACCCCCGACGACCTGGAGAGGACGGTCGCGAGACAGGGCACCCCCCTGGCCTCCGGAGACGTGGTGCTGGTGCGCAGCGGCTGGGGCCGCCTCTTCGGCGACCCCGACCGGAACGTCTACATCGGCCGCGACTCGGGCGTGCCGGGTGTCGGCGAGGCGGGCGCGACCTGGCTCGCCGACCAGGGCGCCCACGCGGCGGGCGCCGACACGATCGCCTTCGAATGCCTCAAACCCGGCAGCGGCCACAGCGTGCTCCCCGCCCACCGGGTGCTCCTGGTCGAACGCGGCGTCTACATCATCGAGACCCTCGACCTGGAGGAACTCGCCGCCGCGGGGGTGCACGAGTTCACGTTCGTGCTCGCCCCGCTGCCCATCTTCGGCGCCACCGGCTCGCCGGTCCGCCCGCTGGCGGTGGTGAGCCGTGGGTGAGCCGATCCTCGCGGCCGAACTCGCCAGGTTCGCCGCCGCCACCCTGAGCGGCCAACCGCCCGCCGACGTGATCGCCAGCGTACGGCAGCGGGTGCTCGACGTGCTCGGGCTGTGCGTGGCCGCCTACCGGCTGCCGACCAGCGTGGCCGCCTCCGGCTACGTCGCGGACCAGGGCGGGCGGCCCGAGGCGTACGCCGTCGGGGTCACCCAGGCGCTGCCCGCCGCGCAGGCCGCGTTCGCGAACGGCGTGCTGGCGCACTCGCTCGACTACGACGACACCCACCTGCCCTCGGTGCTGCACCCGAGCGCCGGGGTGATCCCGGCCGCGCTCGCCGCCGCGCAGGCCTCGGGGGCCTCGGGCGCCGACACGGTCGCGGCGATCGCGGCCGGACTGGAGATCACGGTCCGGCTCGGCATGGCCGGCTACGACACCACGCTCGGCAACTCGGTCTTCTTCGAACACGGCCAGCACGCCACCTCCATCTGCGGCACGATGGGCGGCGCCGCCGCGGCGGCCCTGCTCATGGGCCTGGGCGAGGACGGCGTACGCGACGCGCTGGGCGTCGCCGCCTCGTTCGCCTCGGGCATCATCGAGGCCAACCGCACCGGCGGCACCGTGAAGCGGCTGCACTGCGGGTGGGCCGCCCACTCGGCCGTCACCGCCGCGTCGCTGGTCGGGCGGGGTTTCACCGGTCCGCCGACCGTGCTGGAGGGCCGGTTCGGCTTCTTCGAGGCGTTCATCCGCGACGACAAGACCGACCTGTCGCAGGTGCTCGACGGACTCGGCGACCGCTGGGCGGTGCCGGGCGTCTTCTTCAAGCCCTATCCGGCCAACCACTTCACCCACACCGCCATCGACGCCGGGCTCGCACTGCGCGCGCGGGGCCTGCCGCTCGACCGGATCGAGCACATCGAACTCCGGGTGCCCTACGCGGTGATCCGCACGATCGGCCAGCCGATCAGCGGCAAGCGCGCCCCCGAGACCGGCTACCAGGCCCAGTTCAGCGGCCCCTACGCGGTGGTCGCCGGGCTCGTCGGAGGCTCCGGCCTCGGTGTGGGACTGGACGACTTCACCGACGACCTCGCCAGGGACCCGTGGAGACGGGCACTGATGGCGAAGGTCGACGTCGTCGCCGACGAGCGGTGCGACGAGATCTACCCCCACCAGTTCCCGGCCGTGGTCCGGGTGCGCACCGACGACGGTCGCGAGTGGACCGAGGAGGTGCTCGCCAACCGGGGCGGTCCGGCCAGGCCGCTCTCGGACGCCGAGCTGTCACGCAAGTTCCGTGAGAACGTCTCGGGCCGCCTGCCGGACGAGGCCGCGGAGACCGTCCGCGACCAGGTGCTCGCACTCGACCGGCTGCCCGGCGTCGCCGACGTGCTGCGCCCGCTCACCCACCTTGAAGGAGTCTCCCTGTGACCTCGTTTGACCTGATCATCAAGAACGTCCGGGTCGTCCACCACGACCACGCCGAGCCGACGGACGCCGACATCGCGGTGCTCGACGGGCGCATCGCCCGCGTCGCGCCCGGCATCGACCCTGCCGAGGGTCGCTCGGTGATCGACGGCGGCGGAAGGCTCGCCTTCCCCGGCGTCGTGGACGCCCACCAGCACTGGGGCATCTACAACCCGCTCTCCGTGGACACCGAGACCGAGAGCCGCGCCTGCGCGCAGGGCGGCGTTACCTCCGCCCTGACGTACATGCGCACCGGGCAGTACTACCTCAACAAGGGCGGCGAGTACGCCGAGGTCTTCCCCGAGGTGCTCGCCGCCTCCGACGGCAGGGCCTTCGTCGACTACGCCTTCCACCTGGCCCCGATGATGCGCCGCCACATCGAGGAGATCCCGTCGCTGGTCCGCGACCACGGCGTCACCTCGTTCAAGGTGTTCATGTTCTACGGCAGCCACGGCCTGCACGGCCGCTCGGCCGACCAGAACTCCTTCCTGATGATCCCGAAGGACGAGCGGTACGACGTCGCCCACTTCGAGTTCGTCATGCGCGGCATCCAGGCCGCCCGGCAGCAGTTCCCCGACCTCGCCGACGAGATCTCACTCTCGCTGCACTGCGAGACGGCCGAGATCATGACGGCGTACACGAAGATGGTCGAGGAGGAGGGCACCCTCACCGGTCTCGCCGCCTACAGTGCCTCCCGCCCGCCCCACTCCGAGGGCCTCGCCGTCAGCATCGCCTCCTACCTCGCGCACGAGACCGGCCTGCCGACGATCAACCTGCTGCACCTGTCGTCGGCGAAGGCGATGGACGCCGCCCTGCGCATGGCCGAGGCGTTCCCGCACATCGACTTCCGCCGCGAGGTCACCATCGGCCACCTGCTGGCCGACATCACCACCGCGAGCGGCATCGGCGGCAAGGTCAACCCGCCGCTGCGCCCCCGCGAGGACGTCGAGGCCCTGTGGGGCCACGTGCTCGACGGCAAGGTCGACTGGGTCGTGAGCGACCACGCCTGCTGCCGCGACGAGCAGAAGTTCGGCGACCCCCGCGAGGACGTCTTCGTCGCCAAGTCGGGCTTCGGCGGCGCCGAGTACCTGCTGCCCGGCCTGGTCACCGAGGGCTCCAGGCGCGGTCTCGGCTACGGCGAGATCGCCCGCCTGCTGTCCTGGAACCCCGCCAGGCGGTTCGGCCTGCGCACCAAGGGTGCCGTCGCCGAGGGCCTGGACGCCGACTTCTGCCTGGTCGACCCCGACTCCACCTGGACGGTGCGCGCGGCCGACTCCGAGTCGACGCAGGAGTACACCCCGTTCGAGGGCTTCGAGCTCAACGCCCGGGTCACCGACACGTTCCTGCGCGGCCACCGGGTGCTCGCCGACGGCAAGGTCACCGGCAGCCCGCAGGGCCGCTACCTGGCCAGGCCGACCGGCGCATGACCCCGCGCAGCTACCTCTACGTCCCCGCGGACCAGGAGGACAGGCTCGCCAAGGCCGCGGGTCGCGGGGCCGACGCGCTCATCCTCGACCTGGAGGACGCGGTCGCGCCCGGAGCGAAGGCCGCCGCCAGGAAGAACGCCGCCGCCGCGATCCCGGAACTGCCCGGCGAGGTCTGGGTACGCGTCAACGCCGACACCCCGGAGGCGGACATCGCGGCGGTGGCCGTACCGGGGCTGAAGGGGATCGTGGTCCCGAAGGCCGAACCCGCGCTGCTGGAACTCGCCGACGCCCTGCTCACCGAGGCCGAGACGGTCCGCGACCTCGCGCCGGGCACGTTCGCCCTGCTCGCGCTGATCGAGTCGGCCTCCGGGGTCGTGCAGGCCGAACGTGTCGCGGCGTCGCCCCGGGTGGTACGGCTCGGCGTGGGAGAGGCCGACCTCGCCGGTGAGCTGGGGTTGCGCCCGGGTCCCGAGCGTGAGGAACTCTGGCCGATCCGGTCACGGATCGTCGTCGCGTCGGCGGCGGCCGGGATCCTGCCGCCGGTCGGCCCGGTCGAGACCGCCGTCCGTGACACGGAGGCGCTGCTGGCGGGCACCCGCACCCTGCTGCGGCAGGGGTTCCGTGCCCGCACCGCGCTGTCGCCCCGCCAGCTCCCGCTGATCAACGAGGTCTTCACCCCGTCGCCCGAGGAACTGGAGGAGGCCCGCGACCTGGTCCGCCGCCTGGCCGAGACGGGCGGCGTCGCACTCGACGCCAGGGGCCGGTTCATCGACGCGGCGGTCGCCAGGAGCGCCCACGAGGTGATCGGACGCGCGGAAGGGGCCGCTCCCCCCTGAACGACCGGTGCGGTCACACGGCGGTGGGGGGCCTGAGTCTCAAACCATTCGAGAACCCCGCCGACGACGGAGCGGGCGCACGGGCCTCCGCGCGGCGGCCGGGCTTCCCCCCCCGTGTGGGGGCTCAGGGCTTCGTCAGGTAGTCGGCGAGGGCGCCACGGCTACGCTGAAGGTCGTCGATACGCTCGTCCATCGCCGCCAGTTCCCCGTTCAGGATGTCCCACAGGTCCGCGCACCAGTCGAACTCCGGGCGCTCGCCCCGCGCGCACGGCAGCACGGAACGGATCACCTCGGTGGACAGGCCCGCCTTCAGCAGAGCGCGCACCTGCCGCACGACGACCACGGAGTCCTCGCCGTAGTGGCGATAGCCGTTCGGACCACGGTTGACGTCGAGCAACCCCTGCGCCTCGTAGTAGCGCAGCAACCTCGGGGTCACCCCGGTACGTCGGGACAGCTCTCCGATCAGCATGTGACCTCCCCGGCCGGGGTTGACCTTTCCATCGATGTGAACCTCTAACGTCGCCTCGTGAACGGACATTCCGGCCCGGGTGTCCGCGTGATCGTCAGTGCTCCCCTTCTGACCTGTCCCGTTGGAGTGACGCATGTCCGCTTTTGTTGTGCACCGTGACGGCCGCGCGGTGAGTGCCGAGGAGTTGGCGCCGCTCGCCTTCGCGGGCTACGCCCATTTCACCGCCGCGCAGGTGCGTGGTGGCCGGATACGGGGCCTCGACCTCCACCTGGAGCGACTGCGGTCCGCCTCCACGGAGCTGTTCGGCCGGGCGCTGCCCGACGATCGGGTGCTGACCCGCATGCGGGCGGCACTGCGGTCCGGTCCTGCCGACCTCTCGCTGACGGTCACCGTGTACTCCCCGGCGGGGGAGTTCACCGTGGCAGGGCCCGACGTGGAGCCCGAACTGCTGGTACGCACCGGACCGGCCACGTCCGGCCCGCGCGGCCCGCTCGCGCTGGCGGCGGTCGAGCACGAACGGTTCCTCCCCGCAGTGAAACACGTCGGAGAGGTGGCGAAGACGTACCTTCTCCGTCAGGCCGTCGGCGAAGGCTTCGACGACGCCGCCTTCGTCGACCGCCGGGCACGGCTCAGCGAGGGGTCGATCTGGAACCTGGCCTTCTGGGACGGCGCCGAGGTGGTGTGGCCCGAGGCCGAGATGCTGCACGGCACGACGATGAACATCGTCCGCCGACAGCTGGACCGCCTCGGTGTGCCCCAGCGCGTCCTGGAGGTGAGGATCGCCGACCTGCCGACGCTGGCCGGGGCCGTGGTCATGAACTCGTGGACGCCGGGTGTGACGGTGCGTCGGATCGGCTCGGTGTCCCTGCCGGAAGCGCCGTCCTTTGTGTCGCTACTGCACCGGGCCTATCAGGCGGAACCTCTCACCGCGCCGTAGGCTCGATGCCTTCCCTGCCCTTACCGAACGACGACCACATCTGAGGCTCATGGGCAGGAGGCGGACGGAGTCGCTCTGACCAGTGCTTCTTCCCGAGCGTGTTGTCCTGCCGTCCGGTATTGGGGTGGAGAAATGTCGCTTGTGCCGCACCGCGTCCATCCATGACCAGGGAGACCCGCACGCTGCCCGCCCTCGCGGCGGGGCCGGTCGACGCCCACGGTCGCCGCCGGCGTGCCTCCCGTCGCCGCCTCGTCGTCGTGACGCTGGTGGCGCTCGTCGTCACCGGGTTCGCCGTGACCTTGATGGCCGGGCAGACGTTCTACCCGCCCCGCGACGTGGTGCGGGTCATCCTCGGCGAGCAGGTTCCGGGTGCGTCCTTCACGGTCGGACGGCTCCGGTTGCCGAGGGCCGTCCTCGCCGTGGTCGTGGTCGTGAGCTTCGGCTTCGGCCTGGCCGGTGTCACCTTTCAGACGATGCTCCGCAACCCGCTGGCCAGCCCCGACGTCATCGGCATCAGCTCGGCGGCGAGCACCGCGGCGGCCATCGCGATCGTGTCGCTGTCCTTGAGCGGGACGCAGGTGTCGGTCCTCGCCATCGTCTCCGCCCTCGCCGTCGCGCTGCTGATCTACTCCCTGGCGTTCCGGGACGGCGTCGTCGGCACGCGGCTCATCCTGATCGGCATCGGGATCGCCGCGATCCTCGAAAGCGGAACGGCCGGTGGTCAGGCTCGGCGCTGGGCGTCTTCGAGATAGCGCAGGACGGCGGTGACGCGCCGGTCCGCCCGGTCCGCGGGCGCCAGGTCGAGCTTGGCGAAGATGCTGCGGATGTGCTTGTGGACGGCGCCGTCGGTGACGAAGAGCCTCTCGGCGATGGCGGTGTTGCCCAGTCCTTCGGCCATCAGGGCGAGGACGTCGCGTTCGCGGGGACTGAGGCGGTCCAGCCGGTCGTCGGACCGGGTGCGGGCGAAGAGTTGCGCGACGACCTCGGGGTCGATCGCCGTGCCTCCCCCCGCCACCCGGTGCAGCGCGTTCAGGAACTCGTCGACGCGTCCGACCCGCTCCTTGAGGAGGTATCCGAGGTGGGCGCTGCCCTGGGCGAGCAGCTCGGTGGCGAAGGCCTGTTCGACGTACGCGGACAGCACGAGCACGGCCAGGCCGGGTCTGCGGCGCCTGGCCTCGACGGCCGCGACGATCCCCTCGTCGGTGTGGGTCGGTGGCATCCGGACGTCGACGATGGCGACATCCGGCTCGTGGGCGTCGACGGCGGCGAGGAACCCGTCGGGCTCGGCGGCGGTGGCCACGACGTCGAGCGACTCCGCGCGCAGCAGCAGCGCGAGCCCTTCGCGCAGGAGCGGGTCGTCCTCGGCGATCACGATCCGCATGGCAGGCTCACCTCAAGGACGGTGGGCCCGCCGGGGGGACTGGTCAGCATGAGCGTCCCATCATGTGCTTCGGTACGGCGGCGGATGCCGACGAGTCCGGACCCGCCGTGCTCGTCGGCTCCTCCGCGGCCGTCGTCGGTGATCTGAAGGTGCAGCCGGTCGTCGCGGCGGCGGACCATGACGGTCGCGTGACCGGCGTGGCTGTGCCTGGCGATGTTGGTGAGCGCCTCGGCCACCACGAAGTAGGCGGTGGCCTCGACGGAGGCGGCGCAGCGGCTGGGAAGGTCTGCGTCGAGCCGGCAGGGCACCGGGCAGGTGGTGACCAGCCCGGTCAGTGCGTCGACGAGGCTCCGGTCGGTCAGCACCGGAGGCAGGATGCCGCGGGCGACCGCGCGAAGCTCGACGAGCGCCTGCTCGGCGGCGTCCTGGGCGCGGTCGAGGATGGCCTCGGCGCCGGACGGGTCGCGCGCCAGCGCACGACGGGCCGCGCCGAGCAGGATGGTGACGGCGACGATCCGGTTCTGGGTCCCGTCGTGCAGCGACCGTTCGATCCGCCGCAGCTCGGCGGCGTGCGCGTCCAGCGCCGCCGCGCGGGTCGCGGTGAGCTGCGCGACCCGCAGCGCGAGGTCGGTGCCCGGGTCGGTCGTCAGGAGCCGCCGGCCGGGCCATGCCTGCAGTCGCGCCATCCCCGGTATGAGGAGCACGGCGAGGACGATCCATCCCAGGCCGAGCAGGCTCACCCCGAGGGCGCCTGGCAGGTCCCGCACGGTCCAGAGCCCCATGGCGGAGGTGGCCGCCTCCTCCGGAGGCAGCAGCCGCCACCACAGCGGGAAGGTGGTGTCGGTCACCGCGCTGAAGAAGATCGTGAGACCGGCCAGGCCGAGGAACAGACCGAGGGTCGAGTGGACGACCACCCAGCCCAGCTCCCGGCGCGTGGCCGGATCGGCGAGGGCGGCACGCAGGCCGGACGGCACCGGCCCCGGGCCGATGATCTCCGGCCCCCAGCGGGAGAGCCTCGCGCGCTCCCGGTCGGCGACGGCACGCAGCCCGCGCAGCGCGGTGGGTGCCAGAAACACGCCCACGCCGACGAGGCAGGCGAGCGCGGTGGCGGCGAGCAGCAGGAGAGCGACGAGGGCGAGGACCGTGGTGCCCAGCCCGCCGACGAGGTGTTCGAACGCGTCCAGGACGGTACGGGCACGGGCGAACACCGCCGGCTTGCGGCCGGCAGGGGACTCGTGGATCGACATTCACACCTCCTCGGCCAGACGATAGGGCACCGTCCGGGCGCCGTCAGGTCGCGGGCCGAGAAGTACAGCCTGCTGTACCTCGCCTGTCTCGTCGGCGGGATCGCCGGGGGCGGCGGCGGTTCGTAGCGTCGGAGCATGACGAACGGTTCGACCAAGGAGCACGCCGTGACCGACCCTTCCCACCGCGTTTCCAACACCTTCGAGACGCCGCCTTCGACGCGGCCCGCCGACGCCCGGAGCGGCATGGTGCGTCCCGTGCTGTGGACTCTGCTGATGGTCGGTGTGGTCTGCAACATCGTGACCTCCACCTCCGACCTCAACGTTTTCATCGGAATCGGGTTCGGGATGATCGTCCTGGCGTGTGCCGCCGCGCTCGTCACCCACCACTACCTGCACCGGCGCTGATGGGCGCCGGGAACGAGGGGGCGAACACCGCGCCGTTCGCCTCCTGCCCAGGAGGCACGCCGTCTCAGGGACGCCGCCTCGGTGGCAGGTCTCCGATGCCTCCGCCTCAGGGGGAACCGGGACGCCCGGCGCTCGCCGCCTCTCCGGTCCGGACGGTGACGCCGTCGCGGTAGACGCTCGGGCTCACGCCCAGGACGCGCTTGAACGCCGAACTGAAGCCGAACGCGTCGGAGTAGCCCACCCTGCGCGCCACCGTGGCGACCGTCGCGGCGGGTTCGGCCAGCATGTCGGCGGCGAGCGCCATCCGCCACTCTGTCAGGTACGTCATCGGCGGCTCGCCCACGAGTCCGGTGAACCGCCTGGCCAGGGTGGTGCGCGAGACGCTCGCGGCGGTGGCGAGGGAGGCGAGCGTCCACGGCCTGGACGGGGCCTCATGGATGGCGCGCAGGGCCGGGCCGACCACGTCGTCGTTCAGGGCGGTGTACCAGCCGGGACTCACCGCTTCTGGCCGGTCGAACCAGTCGCGTAGCGTGCACACCAGCAACCAGTCGAGCAGCCGGTCCAGCACGATCTGGTGCCCCGGGCGACCGGAGAGGAGCTGCGCCTCCAGGTAGGCGCCCATACTGCTGCAATCATGATCGTCCGGTACGACGAGCACGGGGGGCAGCACCCGGACCAGGCGGCGGGCCACCTCGCCGTTCACCCGGTACGACCCCGCCAGCAGGATGGTCCGGCCGGTCAGGTCTCCGGCGACGGCCCCTTCGGGGGGAACCTCCCCGGCAGGGCGCGGTGCGCCGGTCCCCGCGAAAACGGAAGGCCGCGGTGTGCCGGTGTCCGCGACGAGTGGGCTGGGTGCGTGGGCGTCCGCGAGGACGAGTGGCCGCGGTGCGCCGGTGTCCGCGACGACGAAGGGCTCCGGCCCGCGCACGATCGCCGCCTCGCCAAGTCGCACCTGCCGGGCGTCGTCTCCCCGGACGATCCACCCCTCGCCGCGCAGGGGGACGAGGAGCGTCAGGGAGGGACCGTCGGCGAACCTGAGCGCCCACGGCGGCGACAGCACCGACGCGCCGAAGACGGCCCCCTCGCCGCGCACCCCCCGCAACAGGTCGTCGTACGGGTCCATGGCGCCCACGATAACCGGACGATCGCACGGGTGCGGCCTGCGCCCGGGGCATCGCGACAACGGGACGATCGGACCAGGATGGCCTGCGTCCAGGGTGCCGCGACAGTGGGACGATCGGACAGGCGCGGCGTACGTCCGGCCATGTGCGGGCGGCTCCCCGCGCGGTTGGCTCTGTGACATGAGAGAGATCCTGATTCTGGGCGCGACGGGCAAGACCGGCCGCCGGGTGGTGCGGCGACTGCGCGCGGAGGGGGAGCGGGTGCGGCCCGCCTCCCGTTCCAGCGAGGTTCGCTTCGACTGGTCCGAGCCCACCACCTGGGAGAACGCGCTGCGAGGCGCCGAGGCGGTATACCTGGTGGCGCCCGACGACCCCACCCCGATCCGCGGCTTCGTCGAGAGCGCCACGGACGTCAAGCGTTTCGTGGTGCTGTCCGGCCGGGGCATGGACCTGGTCGGCGAGGACTTCGGCCAGGGCATGGCCGCCGCGGAGCGGGCCGTACGCGACTCGGGGGCGGAGTGGACGATCCTGCGGGCGAACAACTTCAACCAGAACTTCGACGAGGACCTGTGGCACGCGCCGCTGCGGGCGGGGAGGCTGGCGTTGCCGATCGGCGAGGTGCCCGAGCCGTTCATCGACGCCGACGACGTCGCCGCGGTCGCCGTGGCCGCGCTGACGAGGGACGGGCACGCGGGGCTGACGTACGACCTGTCGGGGCCGCGCGGGGTGACCTTCGGCGCGGCCGTCGAGATCATCGCGCGGGCGGCGGGCCGGTCCATCGAGTACGTCGAGCTGACCCCGGAGGCCTACCGGGCCGAGCTGCTCGCGGAGGGATATCCGGAGGTCGCGGCCGACGCGCTGAACGCCCTGTTCGCCCTGCACCGCGCCGGTCACACGGCCGAGCCCGTCGACGGGGTCGAGCGGGTGCTCGGCCGTCCTCCGGTCGCGTTCGAGGACTACGCGGCCCGGGTCGCCGCCACCGGCGCCTGGTCGTGACCTCCCGTCAAGATCGTGGTGTTGGGTGGCCGGTGCGGTGGGGGCGCGCACCGCGTGTCCCCACCGCGCGCCGCCGGATGCGCGGTGGGGACTTCCACCGCGTATCCGGCGGTGGGTGAAACGGCGCGGTGCCGGGGCGGTGCGAACCGGTGAGAACGCTTACCGCCCCGGCGGTGTCCCGCGGGTGGTCAGCCTCGCCGCCACTTCTGGTTGGCGCCGCCGTTGCACTCCCACTGCTGCAGCGGGGTGCCGCTGCCGCCGAAGCCGGTGACGTCCACGCACTTGTTGGCCTGCGGGTTGACCAGGTCACCCGCGCCGCTGAGGACGAACTGCTGCGCCGGGTTTCCGCTGCAGGTGGCGAGCTGGATGGCGGCGCCGTTGGCGGTGGAGCCCCAGGCCACGTCCATGCAGAGGCCGAAGGCGCGGACGGTGCCGTCGCCGGGGAACGTCCAGTTCTGCGCGGCGGTGCCGTTGCAGTCCCACAGTTGCAGGCGCTGCCCGTCGGCGGCGTTGCTGCCGGGCACGTCGATGCACTTGTCCTGCCAGCCGATGAGCCGTCCGCCGCCCCCGCCGGTGGTGGTCAGGGTGAGGCCGTACGCGCCGAGGATCTCGTTGACCGGCTGATAGAAGGTGTTGCCGCCGGTCGAGCAGTTGCCGGAGCCGCCGGAGGTGACGCCCTGGGCCTGGTCGCCGGTGATCCAGGCGCCGCCCGAGTCGCCGCCCTCCGCGCAGGCGGTGGTCTGGGTGAGCCCGTGGACCAGGGATCCGGAGTAGTTGACGGTCACGTTCTTGGCCTGGATGGTGCCGCAGCGCCAGCCGGTGGTGCGCCCGGACCGGCAGATCGAGGAGCCCACCACGGCTTCCCGGGAGCCCGCCACGGCGACGTTGCCGCCGCCGTAGTTGTTGACCCACGGGCGGGGTGTCCAGTTTCCGTTGGTACGGACCCAGGCGTAGTCGTTGTCGGGGAACGACGAGCCGGCGAAGGTGCCTTGGCTGACGTTGTTGTGGCCGAGGGTGGGGCTGCCGGTGCGGCCGCAGTGCCCGGCGGTGACGAAGCCGCCGTTGTTGACCGCGAAGCCCACCGAGCAGAGCGTGTTGCCGTTGATGACGTACTGGTCGCCGCCACGGATGTCGTACAGGGGTTTGGGCGCCTCGCCGACAGAGATCCGCACCTCGGCGGCGTCGACGGCGCCCGCCCTGACGAAACGTTCGGCGGCGGCGCGGTCGGCCGCCGACACCGCCACGGTGTTCGCGGCGACGTCCACGTACCAGCTGTGGATTTCCTTGCCCGCGGAGCCCGCGACTCGGTCGAGCGCGGCCTTCGTGGTGGCCAGTTGCTTCTCGCTGCGAGGCACGGACACCGGCAGCGCGCCCGCCGCGCGGACGAGGTCGGCGTCCTCGCGGTTCAGGACGCCGACGCTCAGCCGCCCCTCGCCGGGGGTGAACCACGCGCCGGCGAACCGGTCGGCGAGACGGGTGCGAAGCTGCCGCTCCACCACGGCCGCCCCGGCCTCGTGGGCCTGGCGGACGCGGGCCTGCGTGGGGGTGAGGCCGAGGTCTCGCCGCAGTGCCTGTTCGGCTGTGGCCGCCTTGGAGGGGTCGGGACCGGGGTCGGGTACTGCGGCGGCCTGCGCGGTCGGGGACGGGACGACGAGCGCGGCGGCGAGTACCGCCACGCTGGTCAGCATGGTGAATCTCACGGCTGGTCCTTGAGGGGTGGGGGGAGGAGGACGAGGCGTGAGAGCGCTCTCTCGAAAGAAACTTTACATTTAAGACAATGTAAGTCAATACAAGATCTGACCTGATCTGACTGAGCTTGACAGGGAAGCGTGGCGTCTCGGCACGGCCCGGCGCCGGATGCGGACGGGGCGCGTGGGGATCAGGGAGCGCTGTGGTGCGGGGAGGGCCGCAGGGCGTTCAGCAGCGCCTCGGGGGTGTCGGTGAAGAAGCGGATCGTGGTGGCCTCGGCACGGCCGCCGAGGGGACGGACCACGGTGACCGGCTCGGCCGGCTCGACGACCACGTTGGTCTGGGAGGACACCACCACGCTGAGCCGCAGGTCCGCCACGGTGATCATGCCGCTCTCGTTGTAGTCGCGCGACAGCCGCACCGAGGAGATCAGATGACGGGGGACGCGGAGGTCGAAGTACATGCCGTAGCGGACACGCAGTTCCTCGGCGGTCACCACGTGGGGCCGGGTGACGCAGGCCGCGATGATCATCAGCACGTAGAGGACCCCGTAGACGTCGGCGCAGGGGCTCGGGGAGAAGACCCAGGTGGTGGTAGTGGCGCACGGTCCGGGTGGACACCCCGACCAGCGCGGCGAGCTCGCCGATCCGCATGCCCTCATTGGAAACGTTGACGCTACGGCAAGGTCAAACCCACGATTAATACTTAAGTAGATGCTTGACTGTTCGCCTTTCGTCTCCAATACTTAAGTACATGCTTAACCAAGGTGGTTCGCTGGATCGGGTGTTCCAGGCGCTCGCGGACGCGACGCGACGCGAGATGGTCGAGCGGCTGGTTCGCGGGCCCTCGTCGGTGAGTGAGCTGGCCCGGCCTCTGGAGATGTCGCTGCCGGCGGTGATGCAGCACCTGCAGGTGCTTGAGGCGTGCGGTCTGGTCCGGACCGAGAAGGTCGGAAGGGTCCGCACCTGTCACGTCGAGCCGGACGTGCTGCGGACGGCCGAGAGCTGGCTCGTCGGGCAGCGCACCACCTGGGAGCACCGGCTCGACCGGCTCGGCGACCTGCTGAACGAGTGAGCCGGGATATCGAAACCCGGAACGACCGGAACAAGGAGAAGATCATGGCCGATGGTTCTGTCACGCATGCCACGTTCACCCTGGAGCGGGTGTACGACGTTTCCCCCTCCCGGGTGTTCGCCGCGTGGGCCGATCCGGTGGCGAAGGCCCGGTGGTTCGCCGCCCCCGACGGGAAGCACGACCTCGACTTCCGGGTCGGCGGCAAGGAGGTCAACCGAGGCGGACCGGAGCACGGTCCTGGCACGACGTTCGAGTCCTCGTACCAGGACATCGTCCCGGACGAGCGGATCGTCTACACCTCCACCCTCTCCGTTGGGGATGATCTGGCCACGGTCTCGTTCACCACGGTGGAGTTCGTCCCCGAGGGCGCGGGCACCCGGCTGGTCCTCACCGAGCACGACGCCTTCCTCGACGGCCACGAGAAGCCGGAATGGAGGGAACGCGGCACCGGCGGATGGCTCGACGCGCTGGAGGGGGAACTGCGGCGGCAGGGCTCGTGACCATGGGCACGGCCGGTAACGCGAGCGGCCGGCGTTCGGCGCGGCCTCGGCGGTCGCGCGCGACGCCTTCACCGCCGGGCTCGACATCACCGCCGTCGTCGCCGGAGTGCCGGTGACGGGCATCGCCGTACTCGCCGTCACCGCGCTGCGGCACATGGCCCCCACAGGTCGCACCGCCGACGAGGGTGAGCCCCGCGATGGCTCACCCTCGTCGGCGGCCGCCGTCTCTAGAGCTCGCCGCTCTCGATCGCCTGCTTCATCGCCGCCTGGGTCGCCTCGTGGGAGGTGACGCCGTTCTCCAGGACGAAGTCGATCAGCGTGCTGTCCGCGTCGAAGGTGAGGTACTCGGTGACCTTGGTCTTCCCTCCGGAGAGCGCCTCGAAGACGATCTTCTGGTGCGTGACGACGTTGGGCATCGTCCAGCTGTCGGTCTCGTAGTAGAGGGCGGCGTGGTTGATGCGCTGCTGCGCGTGCGTGTTGATGACGACGGTCGAACCCTCGTACGGGAGCTCCTCGACCGCGGTGAAGTTGATGTGGCGCTTGCTGCCCTGCCACGAGTCCTCGTGGGTGACGACCCGCTTCAGGAACGAGTGCATGCCGAGGTGGTTGTTGATGTTCGAGTACGCGGGGAACACCTGGTTGACGGGGGCGTCGATGGTGATGGAGATGCTGTCCTGTGCCCGGCTCCGTCCCGATCCCGGGAGGGGCGGCGTGTTCTTGTAGAACTTGTAGGTGTCCCACGCGGTCTGCCACTCGGCGGCGAGCTGGGGGTCGCTCTCCGGAGTGCTCGCGTGGGCAGGGGCCGAGAGGGCGGTGAGGACAAGGGTAGCGGCGAGCAGCTGGGCCGCGAGGAGTCGAAGGCGCTTCTTCACGTATACCCCAAAGGGGAGACAGTAGGTGCAAGTGATCTTTTATCGCATGTTGTAGTGATCTGTGTACTTTTGAGACGAAGAAGCGAAAAAAACTTTTTGTGATGTTGTGTGCGGATGAGGGGTGACGGGCGTACCTCGACGGTGAGGACTCGTGACCTCCCGACCCGTGCGGCGGGGGAGAGTCCGACGTGGCTCCTCCACGTCGATCAGGGGTCGATCAGGCCGGTCAGGGCCGGTCAGGTACGTTCCTGCCGGGGCAGGACCACCTCCCGCAGGATGAGCAGGACGGCCGCGGCTATCGGGATGCCGAGCAGCGCGCCCACCACGCCGAGCAGCGCGCCCCCCAGCAGAGCACCGACGATCGTGGCGAGCGGCGGCACGTCGACCGAGCTCTTCATCACGGTCGGGGCGATCCAGTAGTTCTCGATCTGCTGGTAGATCGTGAAGAAGACGATGCAGACGATCCCGACGGTCGGGGAGACGAAGAATCCCACCAGGGAGGCGATGCCCGCGCCGATGAAGGCGCCGACCAGCGGGATGAGGTCGGTGATCGCGACGATCAGGGAGAGCGCCAGGGCGTACGGGACCTGCATGATGCTCAGGAAGATGAAGGTCGTCACACCGGCGATGAGCGAGATGATCAGGTTCCCGGCGACGTATCCGCCGATGCTGTCGATGATCTGGTCACCGAGCAGGGTCGTGCGGACCCTGCGGCTCCGGGGGACGAGGCGGTAGGCCAGCTTCTTGAGCGACTTCAACGAGCCCAGGAGATAGAGCGTCAGCACCAGCACCGTGAGCGAGTTGAAGACCGCCCCGATGAGGACCGACCCGATGCCGAGCACACCGCCGAACATCTGGGTGCCGAAGTCGCCGCTCGTCACGTACGTCTGAAGCTTCTCCAGCAGCTGGAAGCGCTGGTCCAGGTCGCGGATGACCGGATTGTTCTGCAGCTCCTGGACGTACTGCGGGAGCTGCTCGACGAACTGGGTGGACTGCGTGGTCAGCGGGGGGACCACGGCCAGGCCGAAGACGACGAAGACGAGGATGACGCCCAGGAAGACGAGGGTGATGGCCCACACCCGGGGGACGTTGCGCCGCTGGAGGACCTCGACGGCCGGGTTCAGGCCGATGGCGAGGAAGAGCGAGACGACGATGAGGACCAGCACCGAGCTCGCGGTCGCGATGGCCTGCACCAGCCACCAGGCGGTGAGCACCCCCAGGGCGGCGGTGAAGCCGAACACGAACGGGTTGTTGCTCATCGAGCGTCCAGGACGGCCGAACGGGAGGTTCGGCGTGATCCCCGAGGACGGCGCCGCATCGGGGGACGCGGCCGCGCCGGGGGACACGGTGACCGTGCTCGCGGAGCCGCCGGGAGCGGGGCCGCCGGGAGCAGGAGCGCCGGGAGCAGGAGCGCCGGGAGCAGGGCCGTCGAGATCCGCGGGCGGGACGACGGGCAGGACCAGAGGGCCCGCGGAGGTCAGGATCGGCTCGGGCGAGGCGGATTCGCCGGCTCCGGCCGATGACGCCGGTACGCCTCCCACGCCCGTCTCCGTCGACGGAGCGCGGGGGGCGGGCGGGGATGGTTCCGGCGCTGTGGCGCGGTCAGCGGAGGTGGGCTCGGACACCCGCTGCCACTGCCCGTTTCCAGGAAGGTTAGTCGGTCCGCGACCACCATATTTTCCCTGGTCGCCGTACGGTTTCGAGCACGGCGGGACACCGGGGGCCGCAGGGGCTCAGGAGGTGTCGTCAGGTCATGTTGACGTACTGGCGGGGGCGCAGGGCGTGGTTGCGGAGGGCGGCGAGAGCGGCGGAGCGGCCGGCGGGGGTGAGGTGGCCGTCGACGCGCAGGCCGAAGGCGTCCAGGCGCCTGCCCAGCTCGGCGAGCGAGGCGTCGACCTCCAGGGTCTGCCGCTCCGTGCAGTCGATCACGGCGGTGATGTGGTCACGGTCGGCGGGGGCGCCGTCGGCGAGCAGCATCAGCGCCACCTCCCTGGCCGAGGCACGGAAGCCGTTCTCCCCCGGCGAGGGGGCGAGCAGGGCGGCGGCCGCGGTCTCCCAGAGCAGGTCGGTGTCGCCGAGCAGGCGCTCGCCCATCGAGGTGGTCACCAGGCGCCTGCCGGTCTGGCGTAGCGCGCCCATCTGGTCCTGGGCCACCTCGCGGACGGCCGCGAGCTCCGCGCCGCTCCAGGTGCTCTCCGCGAGCACGGAACGGGCGAGGTTGTGCCGCTGGGTCAGCGGGATGCCGCCCGGCCGGAGCCCCACGGTCAGCAGCCAGCGCAGCGCCCCCAGATGGGCCTCGTCCGGTGCTGGGATGGGCGCGTGTAAGCGCACCTCGAAGGGCTGGGCGAGCTCGCGCCAGGCGGTGCCCCGGCCGAGGACCCAGCGATTGAGCCGCTCGCCCTGGACCCGGTGCAGCCAGTTGTCGCCGCCCAGCTCGGGGCGGGGCGTGGTGAGCCAGCGGCTGGTGAGCTTCCGCCGCTCGGCCGGGTGGGGGGCGAGCTCACCGGAGACGATCGCCAGCTCCAGCGCGGCCGAGCAGGCGCCGTGCGCGCCCAGCTCCTCCGGTCCCATGATCGAGCTCCACCGCAGCTCGGGCACGTCGGGCGGGAGCACACCCGTCGCGTCCAGGGCCGACTGGTAGGCGGCCATCCCCGCGTCCTCGCCCAGACGGGCGTAGGTGCGCAGGATCTGGGTGGTCGTGGACGACGAGCAGAGGGCGGCGTAGCGCTCAAGGCCACCCAGCCGCAGCAGCAGGCCCAGCGCGCGGGCGATCGCAGGGCGGTCGCCGGTGACCTTCGAGGGCAGGGTGTACCAGAGAAACTCGCACACGTTGAGCTCGCTGATCGTCTCCAGCGGCTCGCCGCCGGTCAGCCAGTCGATCGCGCTGCGGGCATGCTCGGCGGAGGCGGGCTCGGAACGCTCCAGCTCCGACAGGAGGGCGGCCACGTCCGGTGCAGGCATGCTTCGCAGTCTGCCGTATGCGGGCCTGCTCTGACGATGAACGTGACGTAATGGATCCTGCACGGTGCCTACCCTAGGAAATGTCTTCTAAGTGGCTCATACGCGGACGCTCAGATCCAGCCCTTCTTGAAAAGCATCCGTGAACTCCACTCGGCGTACGGGATGATCTCGGCGGTGAGCACCGGATAGAGCCACCAGAAGTTGACGAGCGCCAGCAGGGCGAAGGCCCCCACGACCGCGGCGCCGACGGTCCGGCGTCCCTGCGGGGCGCTCGCCGGGCCGAGGATCAGCCCGGCCACGAGCACGATCGCCAGGATCATGAAGGGGACCATGGGGATCGCGTAGAACAGGAACATGGTCCGGTTGTCGGCGATGGCGTAGTAGAACCAGGGGAGCCAGCCGGCGGCGTAGCCGACGAGCACGGCTCCGGCCCGCCAGTCGCGGGTGGCGACGTACCAGGCGACCATGGCGATGAGGGCCGCGAGCCCTCCGTACCAGATGACCGGCGTGCCGACCCCGAGGACGGCCTGCGAGCAGGTGTCGGTTCCACAGCCGCCCTGGGGACTCTCGTAGAAGAACGCCACGGGGCGTAGCAGCAGCGGCCAGGTCCAGGGGTCGGACTGGTAGTTGTGCGGGGTCGCCAGGCCGGTGTGGAAGCCGAGCACCTGGAAGTGGTAGCTCAGCCATGATCGCAGCGAGTCGAAGACGAAGAAGACCGGCCCCTGCGAGGTCGCCTGCGCCCAGTTGCGCCCCCAACCGCCGGCGGAGGCGAACCAGCCCGCCCAGGAGGCGACGTAGACGGCGGCGGGGAGCAGGGCGGTGGTGAGCACGGCGCCGGTGAGGTCTTTGCCGAGGGTGCCGGCGTACGGTCTGCGCAGGCCGATGGCTCTGCGGGCTCCGGCGTCCCACAGCAGTGACATCACCGCGAAGGCGACGAGGAAGAAGACACCCGACCATTTGACGGCGCAGGCCGCGCCCAGGCACAGGCCGGCCGCGATGCGCCAGGGCCTGGCTCCCAGGCCGGGGCCGTGGTCGCTGAGGGGTGAGGCCTCGTACCAGGTGACGAGGCGTTCTCTGGCCCAGTCGCGGTCGGCGACCAGGCAGGCGAAGGCGGCCAGGACCCAGAACATCAGGAAGATGTCGAGCAGGGCGGTGCGCGACAGGACGAAGTGCAGGCCGTCGAGGGCGAGCAGGAGTCCGGCCAGGCAGCCGAGCATGGTCGAGCGGGTCATCCGGCGGGCGACTCTGGCCAGGATGAGGATGGACAGCACCCCGACCACGGCTCCGGCGAACCGCCATCCGAGGGGCGTCATACCGAAGATCTGCTCGCCCACGCCGATCATCCACTTGCCCAGCGGCGGGTGGACCACGTAGGAGGCGCACTTGTCGAGCTCGGTGGGCGCGCAGTCCTGCCAGATCGCGGTGCCGCCGTCCATCAAGATCTTGTCGGCGTCCTTGACGACATTGTGCTCGGCACCGAAGTTGATCAGTGCCCAGGCGTCCTTGGCGTAGTACGTCTCGTCGAACATGATTGCGCGAGGGTGACCGAGGTTCGTGAAGCGCAGGATCCCCCCGAACACCGCGACCAGGAGTGGGCCCAGCCAGCCCCACAGGGCGCCGCCGGGCATCGGCGGCACAAGCCGGTCGCGTACCGAGCCCTCGTGCCCGCCGGACGGCTGGGGCTCGGGCTGCTCTGACGCCTGGTTAGTGAAGTCGGTCACGGCCACTCCGACATCGTACGGTCACACCACCCCATCCAGCCCAGAGAAAATCTGTCAGATGCCCAATTCGAGAACTTCTTCCCCGGCTGGGAGGCGATCCGAAATGCGGGAGGATGGGACGGTGAACGACAACGGCAGGCTTGTGCTGGCAGGAGCTCCGATCGGGCAGGCGGGCGACGCCTCGCCCCGGCTGCGGCTCGCGCTGGAGAGTGCCGACGTGGTCGCGGCGGAGGACACCAGGAGGCTGCGCCGCCTCGCGGGGGAGCTGGGCGCGGAGATCGGCGGCCGGGTCGTCTCCTACTACGACGCCAACGAGGCCGGACGTGCCGCCGAGCTCCTCCAGGCCCTCCAGGACGGCAAGACCGTGCTGATCATCACCGACGCGGGCATGCCCGGCGTCTCCGACCCCGGCTACCGCCTCACCCACCTCGCGGTCGAGGCGGGGGTCAGGGTCACCTCGCTGCCGGGACCGTCCGCGGTGACCACGGCGCTCGCCGTCTCCGGCCTGCCCAGCGACCGCTTCTGCTTCGAGGGCTTCCCGCCGCGTAAGTCCGGTGAGCGCTCCCGCAGGCTCTCGGCCCTCGCGGAGGAGGAGCGCACGATGGTCTTCTTCGAGGCCCCGCACCGGCTGCACGCCGCGCTCACGGCGATGGCGGAGGCGTTCGGCGCCGACCGCCGGGCGGCGGTCTGCCGGGAGCTCACCAAGACGTACGAGGAGGTGCGGCGAGGCGGTCTCGGTGAGCTGGCCGAGTGGGCGGCCGGGGGCGTCAAGGGGGAGATCACGGTCGTCGTCGCGGGATACACCGGGCAGGCCCTGCCGCCGGTGATCGAGGACCTGGTCGGCGAGGTGGCGCGCAGGCAGGAGTCGGGGGTGTCGAGGAAGCAGGCGATCGTGGACGTGGCGAAGGCGGCCGGAATCCCAAAACGCGATCTTTATGACGCTGTCCATCGAGGCTGATTTATCACCATAATTGCCCGAATGGGATTGATACGGGATCGCCTCTTACCCCCCATGAGGGGAAGCGTGCTCTGGGGGTGGCTGGGCCCGCTGCTGGTCGCGGCGTTCGGGGGGATCCTGCGCCTCGTCGATCTCGGCAGGCCGCGCGCGGTCGTGTTCGACGAGACGTACTACGCCAAGGACGCCTGGGCGCTGATCCACCACGGGGTGGAGCGAGCCTCGCTCGGCACCGTGGAGGACCCGATCGCCGACCGCATGATCATCGCGGGGAAGACGGACTTCCTGGTCAAGTGCACGCCGCCGGAGGCCGACCCCTGTCCCCTCTACGTGGCCCATCCGCCGCTGGGCAAGTGGATGATCGGCGTGGGCGAGCAGATCTTCGGTATGACGCCCCTCGGATGGCGGTTCGCCGGAGCCGTGGTCGGGGTGCTGTCCATCCTCATCCTGGCCAGAGTCGCCCGCCGGATGACCCGCTCGACCATGCTCGGCTGCCTGGCCGGACTCCTGCTCGCCCTCGACGGCCTGCACTTCGTCCTGTCGCGCACCGCCCTGCTCGACATCTTCCTGATGTTCTGGGTCCTGGCCGCCTTCGCCTGCCTGGTCGCCGACCGCGACTGGGCCAGAGAACGCCTCGTCACCTGGTACGAGACCTCACCCCTCAGCGACCACGGCCCCGGCCTGGGAGCCAGGCCCTGGCGCATCGCGGCCGGCCTGTGCCTGGGCGCGGCCTGCGCCGTCAAATGGTCGGGCGTCTTCTTCCTCGTCGCCTTCGCGGTGATGTCACTGCTGTGGGACGCCGGAGCCCGCAGAGCCATCGGCCTGCGCAGACCGTACGCCGGAGCGCTGAACCGGGATCTGACCGGCGTCGTGCTGGTGATGGGCCTGCTGCCCGCGGTCACCTACGTCGTCTCGTGGGCGGGCTGGTTCGCCTCCCCCCTGGGCTGGGGCCGCAACTGGGTCCAGGCGACCTCGCACGGGCCGGCGTTCTTCGTCTTCGACTCGCTGCGATCATGGCTGAGCTACCACTTCCAGGTGCTCGGCTTCCACACCGGCCTGGCGACCCCGCACAACTACGAATCCGACCCCTGGACCTGGCCGCTGCTGCTACGCCCCGTGGCGTTCCACTATCCGCCGGACAAGACCGGATGCGGCGCCGACAGCTGCGCCGAGGCGGTGCTCGGGGTCGGCACCCCGGTCATCTGGTACGGGGGCCTGGTCGCTCTCATCGCCATGGTCGCCTGGTACGTCGCCACCCGCGACTGGCGGGCCGGAGCCGTGCTCGTCGGCTACGCCGCCGGCTGGCTCCCCTGGTTCTACTACGCGATCGCCGACGGCCGGACCATGTATCTCTTCTACATGATCCCCATGGTCCCCTTCATGATCCTCGCGCTCACCCTGGCCGCCGGGCTGATCATCGGAAAGGCGGACGCCGCGCCCAACCGCAGGGCGGTGGGGGCCGCGGTCGTCGGGGCCTTCACGCTCCTCGCGCTGATCAATTTCGGATGGCTCTACCCGGTGCTCAGCGCCGAGCTCATCCCGCACTCCCAGTGGTGGGCGCGGATGCTGTTCCGGAGCTGGGTGTGACGGGCTCGGGTATGACGGGATCGGGTGTGACGCTGTCGGGGGCGACGGCGGCGGGCGCGGCGGTGACGGGTCCCGAGAACCCGTGGCGCAGCGAGATCGCCGCCGCCATGCACGCCAGCGGCACCGCGGGCAGCAGGTAGCGGTAGTCGAACTCGGCCGTCGCCGCCGGTGCCAGGATGAGGCCGAGCGAGGCGAGCCACGGCAGCAGCACCGGCCCGCCCAGCTTCCGCCAGCGCACCGCCACCCCGGCCAGCCCGACCAGGAGCAGCCCGCCGAGCACGATGCCCGGCAGCCGGACGACCCGCTGGTACGCCTGCAGGAAGCCGGCCCACGGGTCGGTGACATCGGTGCCGATCACGCGCAGCTTGCCCTGGATCTGCGCGGTCCGCAGGCCCGGATCGTACTTCTGCGCGTCGGTGTCGGTGTTGCCCCGGTACGACGACCAGGCGGGAAGGATCTTGTTCTCCGGCAGGAACTCGTACTGCCGGTAGGTGTTGAAGTCGGGGAAGCGCGGCCGGCCCCAGTGGAAGGCGCGGAAGAAGTCGCCGGCCACGAGGCTGAGATAGTCGAGCGGCTGGGACAGGATGGCCCGCTGGGCGAACGCACCCGCGGTCTTGTTCGTCTCGGGGGTGAACGTGCTGCCCACCCCGAAGGCGTGGAAGCGCTGGCCGTTCTGCGCCCACCAGAGATATTTCTGGCCGGAGAAGCCGCGCTGGCCCGGCGGCGCGCTGATGCACAGCAGCGCCAGCTCCAGCTCCTCGCGAGGGTCGACCTTCATCTTCCGGCAGTCGGCGAACAGCGCCGTCCGCATGTAGAGGATCGCGCCGTCGCTGTTGGTCATCGCGAAGTTGCCGTGCGCGGACGCGAACCAGGCCATGTATCCGGTCACGGGGAGCGCGCACGCGACCACCATGGCCGCGATCGTCTTCCAGGCCGTGCGCTTCACCATCAGGTAGATCACGACCAGCACGAGAATCGGCAGGCCGATCGACCGGGTGAGCGCGGTGAGGGCGAGCAACAGCCCGACCACCGCACCGAGCCGCCAGGACATCCGCCGGTGCCAGAGCACCAGCGTGATCACGCCCACGACGAGCAGCATGAACATCGCGTCGGACATGATCAGGTGTTCGAGCTGGATCTGGTACGCGTCGAACAGCACCGGCACCGCGGCGAGCGTCGCCCCCCAGCCGGGCAGCCCGAACCTCACACGCAGCAGGGAGTAGATCAGCACCGCGACGCCCAGGCCCATCAGGTGCTGGACGAAGGCCACCAGCGCGAAGCTCTGCAGCGGCCGCATCAGCAGGAGCAGAAAGGAGTAACCGTTCGGTCTCAGGGCACTGGGACGGTCGGGGTTCACCGCCCCGGAGACATACTCGTAGGAGTCGTTGAACCACTGGGCAGGGCCGTACCCGAGCATGGTGACCACACGCAGCACGAACGCCAGCACCAGGGCGGCCACGAAGATCCGATGCCGATAGAGAAACGCCCATAGGCGACCGACCCGGTCGGGCGGAGGCACGTCCGGGCTAGGGCGGTCGGCGACGGTCACCATGCACTACAGGATGCCAGTCGTTTCAGGGAGTTGACCCGGGCAGGGGACTGTAGAGGGCATCATGGTGAGATTGGCCTGTGCCGTAAGTGAAGGGTTGAGACGTGGAACTGACCGTGGTCATGCCTTGCTTGAACGAGGCGGAGACCGTGGAGACCTGCGTACGCAAGGCGCTCGCCTGCATGCGGGAGCACGGTATCGACGGGGAAGTCCTGATCGCCGACAACGGCAGCACGGACGGCTCGCAGCAGCTCGCCCGGGAGGCCGGAGCACGCGTCGTGCACGTCGACGCGAAGGGATACGGCAACGCGCTGATGGGGGGGATCCGCGCGGCGCGCGGTCGCTACGTCATCATGGGCGACGCCGACGACTCCTACGACTTCACCGCCCTGCTGCCGTTCGTCGAGCAGCTCCGTGACGGTGCCGACCTGGTGATGGGCAACCGCTTCAAGGGCGGCATCGCGCCGGGCGCCATGCCTCCGCTCCACCGCTACCTGGGCAACCCGGTGCTCTCCTTCATCGGCCGCCTGTTCTTCCCCAGCGCGATCGGCGACTTCCACTGCGGTCTGCGCGGCTTCCGGCGCGACTCCATCCTCAAGCTCGGCCTGCAGACCGGCGGCATGGAGTTCGCCAGCGAGATGGTGGTCCGCTCGACGCTGTCCGGGCTGGACGTGCGCGAGGTGCCCACCACGCTGTCGCCCGACGGCCGCTCCCGCCCGCCGCACCTGCGTTCCTGGCGTGACGGCTGGCGCCACCTGCGCTTCCTGATGCTCTACAGCCCGCGCTGGCTGTTCTTCATCCCCGGCCTGGTCATGATGACGATCGGCCTGGTCGCGGGCACCGCCCTCACCTTCGGCCCCGTCTACATCGGCAAGCTCGCCTTCGACGTCGACACCCTGGTCGGCGCCTCGGCGATGGTGGTGATCGGCTTCCAGGCGTCCCTGTTCGCCCTGTTCACCAAGGTGTACGCGGCCGAGGAGGGCTTCCTCCCCGAAGACAGGAGAGTGCGCAAGCTCGTCGACATCGTGAGCCTGGAGAAGGGCCTGATCGTCGGCGGCCTGCTCGCCCTGGGCGGCCTGGGCGGCCTGGTCGCCTCACTGGTCCACTGGCAGACGCGCAGCTTCGGCCCGCTGATCCCCTCGGAGTCGCTGCGTATCGTCGTGCCCTCGGCCACCGCGCTGATCGTGAGCTTCCAGACGATCTTCGCGTCGCTGTTCATCAGCATCCTGGGCATCCGCCGTACGAAGGAGACGCCCATCGACGTGGCCGCCTCCGCCGCCGAGGAGGCCGCCGAGGCCGTCAGCCGCGCCGCCGCGGGCGAACCGGCCACCCCGGCCGAGAGTGCCACCCCGGTGTCGCCGCGGCTGCCCTGAGCCGAACCGGTCGACACCTCCGGCGAGAGGCCGCGCCGGGTTCGCAGAGGCCGTCCTGAACGCCACGGCGACCCCGGGAGAACGGCCGTCCCGAGTCGTCATGGCGGTTCGGGGGAGTGGCCGTCCCGAGTCGTCATGGCGGTTCGAGGGAGCGAGGGCTCCGCGGAGGCGGCGACTTTGGGAAAGCGGAGGCCTCCAAGAGGCATGACGACATCAAGGACCACGGCCGCGTCCCTTAGGCTTACATCATGTCCCAGCACATCCTGACCGCGGTCGCCTGGCCCTATGCCAACGGCCCCCGCCACATCGGGCACGTCTCCGGATTCGGCGTGCCGTCCGACGTCTTCAGCCGCTACCAGCGGATGGCGGGCAACAAGGTCCTCATGGTGAGCGGGACCGACGAGCACGGCACCCCGATCCAGGTTCAGGCCGACAAGGAGGGCCTCACCGCCCGCGAGCTCGCCGACCGCTACAACAGGGTGATCGTCGAGGACCTCCAGGCGCTGGGGCTCTCCTACGACCTGTTCACCCGGACCACCACGGAAAACCACTACGCGGTCACCCAGCAGATCTTCAAGGGACTCCACGACAACGGCTATATCTTCCCCCAGACCACGATGGGCGCCATCTCGCCCTCCACCGGGCGCACCCTGCCCGACCGCTACATCGAGGGCACCTGCCCGATCTGCGGTTACGAGAGCGCCCGTGGCGACCAGTGCGACAACTGCGGCAACCAGCTCGACCCGATCCAGCTGATCAACCCGGTGAGCAAGGTCAACGGTGAGACGCCGGACTTCGTGGAGACCGAGCACTTCATGCTCGACCTTCCCGCGTTCGCCGAGGTCCTGGCGTCGTGGTTGCGCTCCAAGGAGGGCGACTGGCGGCCCAACGTGCTGAAGTTCGCCCTCAACATGCTCGGCGACATGCAGCCCCGCGCGATCAGCCGCGACCTCGACTGGGGCGTGCCGATCCCGCTGGAGGGGTGGAGCGACCAGACCAACAAGCGGCTCTACGTCTGGTTCGACGCGGTGATCGGCTATCTCAGCGCGTCCATCGAGTGGGCCCGCCGATCCGGTGACCCCGACGCCTGGCGCCAGTGGTGGCAGGACCCCGAGGCCCTGAGTTACTACTTCATGGGCAAGGACAACATCGTCTTCCACGCGGAGATCTGGCCGGCGATGCTGCTCGGCTACAACGGCCGGGGTGCCCGCGACGGCGAGCCGGGCGCGCTCGGCGCGCTGAACCTGCCCTCCGAGGTCGTCTCCAGTGAGTTCCTCACGATGGAGGGGCGCAAGTTCTCCTCCTCCCGTCAGGTGGTCATCTACGTGCGCGACTTCCTGGAGCGCTACGACGCCGACGCGCTGCGCTACTACATCGCCGTGGCGGGCCCGGAGAACCAGGACACCGACTTCACCTGGTCGGAGTTCCTCAACCGCAACAACGGCGAGCTGGTGGCGGCCTGGGGCAACCTGGTGAACCGCTCGATCTCGATGGCCGCCAAGAACTTCGGGGTCATCCCCGAGGCGGGTGACCTCACCGACGCCGACCGCGCCATGCTGGAGCGCAGCCGCGAGGCCTTCCCGAAGGTCGCCGTCGAGTTCCAGCACTGCCGTTTCAAGAACGCGACGAACGAGGCGTTCGAGGTCATCCGCGAGGCCAACCGATACCTGGCCGAGCAGGAGCCCTGGAAGATCAAGGACAACCCCGAGCGGGTGAAGACCATCCTGCACGTCGCCCTGCAGGTCGTGGACGACGCCAAGACGCTGCTCACCCCGGTCCTGCCCAACTCCTCCAACAAGATCTACGCGATGCTCGGCGGCACCGGGGTCTGGACGGGAATGCCGGAGATCCACGAGGTCACCGACGACGACGGCCGAACCTACCCGATCATCACCGGCTCCTACGAGGGCGCCGCGCGCTGGGAGTCGTCCCCGATCCGGGTGGGCTCCCCGCTCGCCCCGCCGACCCCGCTCTTCGTCAAGCTCGACCCGAAGATCGTCGAGGAGGAGCTGGCCCGCCTGGCCGAGTAGGGCGAGTCTCTCGGTCCCCGAGAAGCGTGTGGTTCGCAGGACGTCCTGCGGTCTGTGGCCTGTCAGGACGTTCTGTGACCCGCTGTGAAGCGTGTGACCCTTAGGACGTTGAAGCGTGTGGTTCGCAGGACGTCCACGGCCCGCGCCCGGTTCCGGGCGCGGGCCGTCGTCTCTCGGCGGACGAGGGCCGTAGGGGCCGCTCGGTGGGCGCGGGCCGTGCCCGCTTCTCGGTAGGTTGGACGCCGTGAGCACGCCGAACCTTCCCGCCGCGCCCAAGCCCCTGCCAGCAGAGGTGTTCGACAGCCACTGCCACCTGGACATCATGGTGGGCAACCGCCAGGCGTCCTCCGGTGACCCGGTGGCCCAGGCCGCGCAGGCGGCTCGGGCGAGCGTCGAGGGCATCCTCGACGAGGCCCGCGCCGTCGGCGTGACGCGGCTCGTCACCATCGGCTACGACCTGCCGTCCTCGCGCTGGAACGCCGAGACGGCCGCCCTCCACGCGGACGTCTACGCCGGGGTGGCCATCCACCCCAACGAGGCGCACGCCTCGACGCCGGAGACCCTCGCCGAGATCGAGCGACTGGCCCGCCTGCCGCATGTCAGGGCGGTGGGGGAGACCGGGCTCGACTACTACCGAGACTGGGCGTCAAAGGACGACCAGCACGCCAGCTTCCGCGCGCACATCGAGATCGCCAAGCGGACCGGCAAGGCCCTGGTGATCCACGATCGCGAGGCCCACGACGACGTGCTGCGCGTGCTGGCCGAGGAGGGCGCTCCCGAGGTCGTGGTGTTCCACAGCTTCTCCGGTGACGCCGGGATGGCGAAGCAGTGCGTCGATGCCGGATATTTCATGTCTTTTTCCGGTCCGGTGACCTACAAGAACGCGGCCTACCTCCGTGAGGCCGCGCGGGTCGCGCCGCGAGAGCTGATCCTCGTCGAGACCGACGCACCCTATCTGCCGCCCACCCCCCACCGGGGCAAACCCAACGCGCCCTACCTCATACCGCTCACGCTGCGCTGCCTCGCCGAGGTGAAGGGGGCCGACCTCACCGAGCTCGCCACCGCCGTCAGCGCCAACGGGGAGACCGTCTTCGGCTCCTGGTGACCAAGGCTCGGACCCCGCCGACAGCGGGTCCCGAACCCATCCGCGCCGGGTCCTCGTGGAACCCGTCCGTTCCAGACCAGGGGCAGGCCCGTAACCCTTGTGCTCTCGGTCCTCCCGGGTCCCGAGCCGTCCATCCCGGCCGGAGACGGGCCCGAGCCCGCCTGCTCCCGGCTCACGGGGCGTCCGGGCCGGGAGTCTCAGCCCACGGAGGCACCGAAGTCGGCGGAGGCGGCACCTTCGAGGGCGGGAATCCCGCCTGCGCCCGGCGAGAGCGGGACTCCCTCGGTGTCGTTGCGGCCCAGCAGGACGACCGCTCCCGCGCCTCCCCTGTCGGGCGCCCCCGCGACCAGCCGGTTGCCGCTGAACCCGACCGACCAGCCGAAGTGGTCACCCGCCCCGTTCTGGGTGATCAGCCCGCCCGGCCCCTGTTCGCCCATCGTGATCAGACGCACGCCGCCCTGGCCGTCGGCGTCGAAGGGTACGCCCACCGCGAGCCTGACCTCCCCTCCGCCTCCCTCGCCGGTGAACGCGAGCGAGAATCCGTAGCCCTCGCCCGGAGCCCCTTCCGAACCCTGGTGGAGGGTGGCGAGAGGGGTGATCGCCTGGGTGCCCGAGGACTGGAACAGCTGGACGAGGCCGGAGTTCTTCACCGCCCCGCCGTCGCCGAGCGGTGCGCTCACCGCGAGGTAGCCGACGTCGTCCCGCTCGGCGTAGGCCATCGCGTAGCCGAACCGGTCGCCCGTCTCGGACCTGGCCACCTCACGAAGGTCCCACTTCCTGCTCCCGTACTCCTCCTTGGGCTCCCGCACGTCGTAGATCACCGCGATCGACCCCGAGTCGCGTTTGCCCGCGTCGACCTGGCGGCCCGCCCCGTCGTCGTTCTCGTACGGCACCCCGACCGCCAGATCCGGCTCGTCCGCGGCGCCGCCGAGCCTGCCGATCGCGAGTGACCAGCCGAACATGTCGCCGACCTCGCCGTTGCCGGTCACCCCCTCGGTCTCCTGGGAGATCCGCCGGCCCGTGCCGAGCGTCGCGGTGTCGAAGAGGTAGACCGCGCCGGAGTCGGCCGTACCGTCGGCGTCCTCGTGCGGGGCCCCGACCGCCACCATCGTCCCGCCGGAGGTGAGGGACCAGCCGAAGTGGGCGTCGGCCTCGGGTTCGGGGGCGACCAGGCGGACCGTCCTGCCCCCTGGGCCGCCGTACACCACGTAGACCGCGCCCGCGTCCTCGACGCCCGCCACGTCCGCGTACGGGGCGCCGACGAGCAGGTCCGCGCAGCCGTCACCGTCGATCTTGGCCAGCCGCACCGACCACCCGAAGCCGTCTCCCGCCTTCGTCTCGGGGACGGTCACGGCCTTCCCGCTCTCTCCCCTGCCGAAGAGCATGTGGGCGGCCCCCGCCCCGGCCAGCCCGCCGGGGTTGGCGAACGGGTCGCCGACCGCCACGTCCTCCAGGCCGTCGCCGTTGAAGTCGCTCATGCCCGCCCCGGTGCAGTCGGCGGGCGAGGCGGCGGTTCCGGCCGCGAGGATCCCACCGGGTGCGGTGAGCGCCTCGGCGGACCCGGTGGAGGCGAACGCGATCGCGGCCGTCGCCGCGAGGGGGAGCAGCAGCCTCATGACAACCTCACCTCGATGTTCCTGCCTCCCTTGATGACCACACCGGTCAGCTTCGCGGGCTTGCGGGCCGGTGGCAGGTCGAAGACGAGGACGCCGTCGACTTTCGCCCCCGGGGCCAGGGCGGCGGGCATGGCCGTCGACGTCTCCTCGGAGGTGTGCGTCGCGCCGCGATCGTCGATCAGCGTGACCGGAGTGCCGTCGAGCGGGACCGACTCCCCGCCGGTGTTGATCAGCGTGAACGGGATCGTGCAGAACCGGCCGCGCGCCGGGGCGGTGCCCTGGTACGAGGTGAGCCCGCAGCTCGGGGTCCGCGGGATGATCAGCCGCGGGTCCTCGATGAGGGAGCCGGTTGTGATCATGCGGCCCACGTCGGTGTCGCCGGTGCCGGCGAGGTCACCGGTGTTGCCGGTCTCGCCGGTGGCGTCCTGCGACGCCTGCCCCGCGCCGTTGGTCGCGTTTCCCCCACCGGTGTTCAGCAGGACGACGACCGTGACGGCGAGCGCCGCGAGCACGGCCAGTCCGGCGAACAACCAGCGCCGCCGGGGGGCGGACCGCGCGGGGTCCGGCTCGCCCGATCCGGACGGGGTCTGGAGGCCGGTCGAGGGCGACGAGGGCGACGAGGGCGACGAGGGCGACGAGGGCGACGGTGGCGACGGTGGCGACGAGGGCAGGGCGGCGGGTGCCTGCCCCGGCGTCCGGCCCGGTGCTGCGCCCGGTTCCTGCCCGGACGGCCTGGCCTGCAGCGGGCTCGTGAACGGGGGCGACGGTGATGTCGTGGACTCGGTCCGCATGGGGTACGGGAGCGGATTCGGCGGCGGGGTCGGCTCCGCTGCCGTCCGGGAGTCCGGTGACGCGGTCGCCGCTGGGAGGGGCGCCGGTGTCGTCCGGGACGCGGGGTCCATCGGTGTCGTGGACGGACCGGCTGCGGTGAATGGACCGGGTGCCGAGGATCCCGGTGCCTCCGGGGGCGCCGAGGTGAAAGCCGCGCCGGGGGCGGACGGGGCCGGCCCTGAGGGTGGGTCCGCAGGACGCCGGGCGGGGATCGGGCCGGGGATGGGAGTCGGTGCGGTCGCCGGGTCGGCGAACCCCGTCCCCAGGTTCAGTGCGCTGAGGGTCTGGGTGGAGTCGGGTTCCACATTGGAAGGCGGCTCCCACGACTCGTTCAGCAGGTCGGTCGCGATCAGCGTGGGCGGGTCGGCCCGCACGGGCGCGGGAGCGGCCGGTGCCGCGATCCCGCCGCCGACCAGGGCGATCAGCAGGTCCTGGGCGCTGGGCCGCTGGTAGGGGTCCATCTCGGTCGCGCGGCGGACCAGGTCGTTCAGCGGGGCGGGAAGCGCGCCCAGGTCGGGTGGGGTGGTGAGCAGCCGGGTCGCCATGGTCATCATGTCGCCCCGCCCGTAGGGGTGGCGGCCGTTGCCCGCGTACGCGACCATGCAGCCCCAGGCGAAGACGTCGGCGGCCGGGGTGATCTCCAGACCGCGCACCTGCTCGGGGGCCCACCAGCCGGGGCTGCCGAGCACCTCGCCCGAGCGGGTGAAACTGTGCGTGGAGTCGAGGGCTCTGGCGATGCCGAAGTCGATCACGCGGGGTCCCGACATGGACAGGATCACGTTGGCGGGCTTGAGATCCCGGTGCACCAGACCGGCGACGTGGATCGCGGCCAGAGCGGCCGCCACCCCCAGGGCCACGCCGTGCAGGGTTCCCTGTTCCAGGGCGCCGTGCTCGATGATCTGGCGGGACAGCGGCGTGCCCGCGATGTACTCGGTGACCATGTAGGGGCGGCCGTCGTCGTCGTTGCCGTTGTCCAGCACCTGCGCGGTGCAGAACGAGGCCACCCTGCGGGCGTTCTCGACCTCCGTGTGAAACCTCGCCGCGAAGCCGTCCTCGATCGCGAACTCCGCCTTCACCACCTTGAGCGCGACCGGCCGTCCCGTCGGCGCCAGCGCCAGATATACGGTTCCCATCCCGCCCTCGCCGAGACGTCCGAGCAGGCGGTAACTCCCGATCCGCTCAGGGTCGGCGGGGCGCAGCCCTTCGACACCGGGCTGGTTCACGTCCTCTTCACCGGGAAGATTCCCTTTCTCACCGTCGGGCCCCCGTACGGCAACGTTATCCACAACGGAACCTCTCACGCTTCATCGAAAGTCCTCGCATCGCCTTCTGTGCGGGAAACTGGTCGGATGGCATGGGAGAACAACCTTGAGTAATCACGGCGAACGAGCCAAAGACCCCAGCGGGCCGATGGGTGCCGGCCGTGAGCGGGCGTGCGGGGAACCAGCATGAACCTTCTCGGTCCAGCGGAAATACGTATTTTGGCGAACAAGCTCAATATTCGTCCCACGAAGAAGCTCGGCCAGAACTTCGTGATCGACGGGGGCACGGTCCGCAAGATCGTGCGGGTGGCCGGGCTTGAGCCGGACGACGTCGTCATCGAGGTCGGTCCGGGGCTGGGATCGCTCACGCTCGCGCTGCTTCCCGAGGTCCGCCGCGTGATCGCCGTGGAGATCGACCCCGTCCTCGCCGCCCAGCTGCCGCTCACCGTCGCCGACCACGCCCCCGAGCTCGCCGACCGCCTCACCGTGGTGCTCGCCGACGCCATGCGCGTCCTGCCTGCGGACCTGCCCGAGGAGAGGCCGACCGCGCTGGTCGCGAACCTCCCCTACAACGTGTCCGTTCCGGTGGTGCTGCACCTGCTGGAGACGCAGCCGTCGCTGAGCAAGGTCCTGATCATGGTGCAGGCCGAGGTCGCCGACCGGCTCGCCGCCGCCCCCGGTTCCAAGGTGTACGGCATCCCCTCGGTCAAGGCCGCCTGGTACGCCGACGTCCGCCGGGCGGGTCCCGTCGGCCGCACGGTCTTCTGGCCGGTCCCCAACGTCGACTCCGGCCTGGTCGCGATGGTCAGGCGGGAGCCGCCCACGACCGTGGCGACCCGCGAGGAGGTCTTCGCGGTGGTGGACGCCGCCTTCGCCCAGCGCCGCAAGACCCTCCGCGCCGCCCTCGCCTCCTGGGCGGGTACGGCCTCCGCCGCCGAGCGGGCGCTGCGGGCCGCGGGGATCGACCCCTCGGAACGCGGCGAGCAGCTCACCGTCGAGGACTTCGCGCGGATCGCCGAGCATGGTACGAAGGAAAGCGGGGCGGAGAGCGGTGCGTGATGTGATTCGCCGGTCCGTTCGTGTGCACCGCGCAGGGATCCCGTTACCATCTGACGTCGTGACCAGTGAGCGAGCTCTTATGGGGGACGCATGGACTCCGTGACCGTCCGCGTGCCCGCGAAGGTCAACCTGCAGCTCGCCGTGGGGCCGCTGCGGGATGACGGCTACCACGACCTCGTCAACGTCTTCCACGCCGTCTCGATCTTCGACGAGGTCACGGCCACCGCGAAGGTGGGGATGAGTGTCCGGGTGGAGGGCGAGTCCGCCGACCAGGTGCCCGAGGACCGCGAGAACCTCGCGATCAAGGCCGCCCTCGCGCTCGCCGGGCACGCGGGCCGCTCGTACGGCGTGAACCTGCTCATCCGCAAGTCGATCCCGGTGGCGGGCGGCATGGCGGGCGGCAGCGCCGACGCCGCCGCGGCCCTGGTCGCCTGCAACGAGCTGTGGGGCCTCGGCCTGCCGCTTGAGGACCTGATGGAGATCGCCGCCGACATCGGCAGCGACGTCCCGTTCGCGCTGCTCGGCGGTACGGCCGTCGGCACCGGCAGGGGCGAGCGGCTCACCCCGCTGAAGGTCGAGGGAGACTTCCACTGGGTGTTCGCGCTCGCCGACGGCGGCCTGTCCACGGCCACGGTCTACGCCGAGTGCGACCGCCTCCGCCAGGCGACCGGCGAGCGGGTCGCCTGGCCTCGGGCCGCCGAGCCGCTGCTCGCCGCGCTCCGCGAGGGGGACGCGGAAACCCTCGGCGCCGAGCTCCGCAACGACCTGCAGCCCGCCGCCGTGATGCTGCGCGGATCCCTGGCCCGCACCCTGGAGGCCGGCCGTGAGCACGGGGCTCTCGGCTCGCTGGTCTCCGGTTCAGGTCCCACCTGCGCCTTCCTGGCCCGTTCCGAGTCCCACGCGGGTGAGCTGGCCGCCTCCCTGAAGGACGCCGGGGTGGCACGCGACGTCATCACCGCCCACGGCCCCGTCCCCGGTCCAGTGATCGTGTAACCGCTCGTGGTCACAGGAGGCGTGACCGCCGAGGGCAGCCGAGGGCAGCCGAGGACAGCCGAAGACAGCCGAAGACAGCCGAAGACAGCCGAAGACGGGGTCCGCCTCTCGGCGACGGTCGCGCGGGCGGGAGCCGTTCTCCCCGCGGGGGTCGCGCCGGCTGGGAGCGGATACGCTTGTGTGGCGATGAATCTGGTCAATCTTGAGTCGGTCTCCCACTCCTACGGTCCCAAGCCCCTGCTCAGCGACGTCTCCCTCGGCATCGAGGCGGGTGATCGCATCGGCGTGGTCGGCCGCAACGGCGGCGGCAAGACCACCCTGATCTCGGTGATAGCCGGTGATCTCAAGCCGAACAGCGGACGGGTCACCCACAACCGAGGGCTCCAGGTGGGGTCGCTGTCGCAGGGCGACGACCTCGACCCGGTGCGCTCGGTGAGCGAGATCGTCCTCGGCGACAGGTCCGAGCACGAATGGGCAAGTGACGCGGGCATCCGCGAGATCCTCGCCAACCTGCTCGGCGACATCGACCTGACGGCGCCCGCGGGGAGCCTGTCGGGCGGTGAGCGGCGCCGCACGGCCCTGGCCAAGCTGCTCATCGACGAGCACGACCTGATCATCCTGGACGAGCCCACCAACCACCTCGACATCGAGGCGATCGACTGGCTCGCCAGGCACCTGGCGGGCCGCAGGACCGCGCTGGTGGTCGTGACCCACGACCGGTGGTTCCTGGACGCGGTCTCCACCAGGACGTGGGAGGTCGTGGACGGCGCGGTCGAGCGCTACGAGGGCGGGTACGCCGCGTACGTGCTGGCCAAGGCCGAGCGCGCCCGGATCGCCGCCTCCGCGGAGGCCCGCCGCCAGAACCTGATGCGCAAGGAGATCGCCTGGCTCCGCCGGGGCCCGCCCGCGCGCACCTCCAAGCCGAAGTTCCGCATCGACGCCGCCCAGGCGCTGATCGCCGACGAGCCTCCCGCCAGGGAGAGCGTCGAGCTGGTCAAGTTCGCCGCCGCCCGGCTGGGCCGTACGGTCTACGACCTTGAGGACGTGACCCTGCACGCCGGAGGCCCCGGCCAGGGCCCGATGGTCCTCGACCACACGACCTGGCAGTTCGGTCCCGGCGACCGGATCGGCCTGATCGGCGTGAACGGGTCGGGCAAGTCGTCGCTGCTCCGCCTGCTCGCCGGCACCGTGCACCCCGACTCGGGCAGGCTCGTACGCGGCAAGACGGTCCGTCTGGCGCACCTGTCGCAGGAGCTGGGCGAGCTCGACCCCGAGCGCAGGGTGCTGGAGACCGTCGAGGAGGTCCGCAAGTTCATCCAGGTCGGCAAGAAGGAGTGGACCGCCTCCCAGCTGCTTGAGCGCCTCGGCTTCAAGGGTGACGCGCAGTGGAAGGTCGTCGGCGACCTGTCCGGTGGCGAGCGGCGCCGCCTGCAACTGCTCCGCCTCCTCATGGACGACCCCAACGTGCTGCTGCTCGACGAGCCGACCAACGACCTCGACATCGAGACGCTCAATGAGCTTGAGGACCTGCTCGACGGCTGGCCGGGCACGCTGATCCTGGTCAGCCACGACCGCTACTTCCTGGAGCGGGTCACCGACAGGACCGTCGCCCTGCTCGGCGACCACAAGCTGTCGATGCTTCCCGGCGGCGTGGACGAATACCTGGCCCGCCGGGCCTCGGGGGCGGCCCTGTCCGCGCGGGCGGCGTCCGGCGCGGTGTCGGGCACGGCGTCGGCGACCTCGTCCACCGGCGCGAAGGAGACGGCTCCCGGCCTGTCCGCGAAGGACGAGCGCGACCTCCGCAAGGAGCTCTCCAGGATGGAGCGCCAGCTCGACAAGCTGAGTGGCCGCGAGGCGAAGCTGCACGCGTCCATGGCCGACGCCGCCGCCGACTACGAGCGGCTCGCCTCGCTCGACGCGCAGCTGAAGGAGATCCTCGCGGAGAAGGAGTCGATCGAGGGCGAGTGGCTGGAGCTGGCCGACCGCCTGGGTGACTAGGCATGGCTGCCGCTCCGAGGAGACGGGGGCGGTCGGATCGCCCGATCGGTCGTTTCCGCGAGCCACCCGAGCTACATCCGGGTCCGCGTGTACGCCTGCAGTGCGTCGCGGACGAACGTCGCCCCCGCCTCGTCGTCGTACATGGTGGCGAAGCGGGGGTCGTCGACGAACATGTCCCCGATGCCGTTCACCATCTCGATCGAGCGCTCCTGGTCGCCCTCGGCGGTGGGGGTGCCCGGGATCTGACTCAGCCACCGGACGTGCCGGGCGGCCAGCGACTGAGCGTGTTCCGACGTCGGAGAAACCCCGGTCCTCACTGCGGCGACCCATGCGGCGACGAGGTCTTCTGCGGCCTGCTTCCAGGCCCGCTGCTGGTCAAGGGTCTTGCCGTGCCACCAGTCGTTGCTCACCTGGAAGGCGCGCTCGCCCCAGCGTGAGATCACCTCGTCCTTGTAGTGGTCGTTGAACCCCGCCAGCATGACGTCCATCTGCGGTTCCGCCCCCGCCAGCAGGGCTTCGAGCGTGTGACGCACAGACCGGATCTGCCGTTCGACGCGGTCTCGTTCCTCTTCCAGCGCGGCGATGTGGGCGCGGAGCCCGTCGCGCGTGTCCACCTCCTCGGCCAGGACCTCGGCGATGGCCGGCAAGCCCATGCCGAGCCGGCGCATGAGCAGGATCCGCTGTAGCCGGGCGACCGCGGTGGGGTTGTAGTAGCGGTACCCGTTCGTGCCGACCCGGGACGGGGCCAGGAGTCCGACGCGGTCGTAGTGCCGCAGGGTGCGGCTGGTGATGCCGGCCCTCGCCGCGAGTTCCTGGATCGTCCACTCCATCAGTTCCTCCCGAGGGGACCGTCGTCTTCGGGCGACGGGGGAATCGGGAGCGGGAGGGCCGCCCAGGCCCGAGCGTGTAGCGGAGGAGTCACGGTTCCAGTGTTACCCGTGGCGCAGCGTGGTTGCGATGATCTCCGAGGCGTCGGCGTGCAGGGCTTGCGCCGCCGTCTGCCCGGTCGCCGCCAGGTAGGTGTCGACCAGCCGGTTGCCCGCGGCGTACCCCGCGCCCATCGGCAGTCCCACCGGGGTGAGGCCGAAGCGCTCGGCGCTGGGGTCGCCGTGCACCCATGCGGTGAAGTTCTGCATGCCTGTCACGTCGAGCCCGGTGAGCACCTTGCCGAAGACCTCGTCGTCGTGCAGGTGTGGCACGCCGATGCGGGCGGGGCCGAGCTCGTCGCCGTAGAGCTGACGGGCGAAGGCGTCGGCCAGGCCCTCGCCGACGATGTGCTCGCCGACCGTGACGGTCATCGGGTCCCACACGACCCCGCCCGGGCTCCACCGCAGGTTGTGGTGCAGCTCGTGTACGGCGGTGGCCTCCAGCCGCTCCACGTTCTCGGGGAAGGGCCAGAACGTGATGGCGATGTGGCCCGAGATGCCGCCGAACCCGGTCAATCCTTTGCAGGGACCCATGAAGTGTTCGTCACCCGGATCGCCGAGGACGAACAGCACGGTGATGTCCGGGGTCTCCAGCCCCGGCGTCGCCTCCAGCAGTACGGCGAGAGCGTCGTCGAGCGCGCGTTCCATCCGCTCCCAGGCCCCGGCCGCCGCCAGGGTTTCAAGCGCGTCGAGGCAACGCTCCTCGTCGCGGTCGATGGGGAATCCGGACGTTTCGCGGTGTACGGCAACCAGGTCGACCTCGCCGGGGTTGTAGCGGTACATACCCTTGTTGGGCTCCAGCATCGAGTGCAGCAGGCCAACGCGGTCCGCGACCGGGGCCAGCAGAATCCGCCGCATGGCGGAGTAGGTGTCAAGAACAGTGATCGACATGGCCCCGATGCTAGAAGTTGACGCAGCGTCAAGGTCAAACCAGCGGCGCTCACCATGTGGAAGACCTCAGGTTTGGATCTTCACCGGAGGGCATGAACGATCAACGTACTCCGGTGTCGGTGGCGTCAAAAGGGACGAGCAGCGTGCGCAGCAGGTCCGCGAGGGCCTGCTGTTCGCGTTTTCCCAGGCTCGACAGGAGATCGCGCTCGCGGCGCAGCAGGTCGGCGAAGGCTCCGTCCACCCGCGTCCGCCCGGCGTCGGTCAGGGAGACCAGGACACCGCGCCGGTCCTCGGGGTCGGGGCGCCGCTTGACCAGCCCGGCCGCGGCCAGGCGGTCGATCCGGTTGGTCATCGTCCCCGAGGTCACCAGCGTCGCGCGGAGCAGGGCTCCCGGGCTCATCTCGTACGGCTCCCCGGCCCGGCGCAGGGCGGTGAGCACGTCGAACTCCCAGGTCTCCAGGTCGTGCTCCGCGAAGGAGGCCCGGCGGGCGCGGTCGAGGTGGCGGGCGAGCCGGGAGACCCGGCTGAGCACCTGGAGCGGCTCCACGTCGAGGTCGGGGCGCTCCTGGCGCCAGGCGGCGACCAGCAGGTCGACCTCGTCCTTGTCGAGGTCCTTCTCGGGATCCTGGCCGAGGTCTCGATCGAGGTGCTTGTCGGAGCCCCGGTCAAGGTTTCGGCCGGAGTCCGGGGCGGGATCCTGGCCGAGGTCCTTGTCAGGATCCCGGGCGAGGTTCCTGTCGGGGTCCTGGTCGGGATCCCCGGCGGCCGCGTCGGCCGCGTCGGCCGCGACGGTCTCGTCCTTCGTGGCGGAGGGACGCCCGGAGCCGTGCTCCGAGTGGTGCTGGGTCATGGCGCGAGTCTATCTGTCTTGACATCGAGATATCTTGCCGGATATCACTTGTCTTGATGTCAAGAGATATGTGGGATCCCCGGATCTACGGTCGCTACGCCGACGAGCGCTCGCGACCGTTCTTCGATCTTGTTTCCAGGATAGCCGCGGAGCGCCCCGGTTACGTGGTCGACGCGGGCTGCGGCACCGGTGAGCTCACCGCCGAGCTCGCGAGGCGGTGGCCGGACGCCCGGGTCCACGGGTTCGACTCCTCGCCCGCCATGATCGAGAAAGCTCCCGCAGGCGGTTCGCTGAGCTTCTCCGTCGACGACGTCACGACGTGGCGCCCCGAGCGTCCGGTCGACGTGATCGTGTCCAACGCCGTCCTGCAGTGGGTGCCTGAGCACCGCGAGCTGCTGCCGCGCTGGGTGGAGGCCCTCGCCCCCGGCGGCCGGCTCGCCTTCCAGGTGCCCGGCAACTTCGACGCCCCCAGCCACACCCTGATCCGCGAGCTGTGCCGCACCACGTGGCGCGACCGGCTGGGCGACCTGGTCGGGCCCTCCCCGGTCGACGCCCCGGCCGCGTACCTCGGCCTGCTCGCCGGCCTCGGCTGCCGGGTGGACGCCTGGGAGACCACCTACCTGCACGTCCTGCCCGGTGACGACGCCGTGCTCACCTGGATCACCGGCACCGCCCTGCGCCCCATGCTCGACCGCCTGTATCCCGCCGAGGCCACCGCCTTCCTCGCCGACTGCGCCGCCGTACTCCGCGAGGCCTACCCGCCCGAGCCGTCCGGCACGGTCTTCCCCTTCCGCCGGATCTTCGCGGTCGCCGGGAAATGACCGTTGGGATGCGATTCGCGAACGTACGCCCTTGATCCGTACCTGCATCCGAGGCCATGCCGCCGGTAGACCAGCGGTTCTCGGCGTAGGGAGGCGATCGTGCGAACTTCGTGGCGAACTTCTGGAGTTCCACTTCGAGAAGCCAGGCCCCCTCACGGTACGGGAGCACCATGAGGCACCCCGGTAGCCCGGACAGCGGTGGCGTCCTGGTTACGGCGATGGTTGGGGTTCCTGGACGGATGACAGGGCATCAATAAATACTGCGAAGACATGGTAGATATCTGGGCAAATCTGGGGATGACCTGTGGGAATAGAGATCGAGGACAAGTTCGACGTGCCGGTGGACTACCGGCTGCCGGACCTTACGGGCCTGCCGGGTTCGACCGGGGTGGTGGGGCCGAAAACCCACCAGCTGGTCGCCCTCTACTTCGACACGCCCGATCTGAGGCTCGCCGCGCGGGGGATCACCCTGCGCAGGCGCAGGGGCGGCACCGATCCGGGCTGGCACCTCAAACTTCCCAAGGCCAAGGGCGTCCGGCAGGAGATCACCCACCCGCTGACCCGGAGCGCCAAGATCGTCCCTGTCGAGCTGGCGGACCTGGTGCTCGCCTACACCCGGGGCGCCCCGCTCGCGCCCATCGCCGAGCTGGACACCCGCCGCTCCGTCACCACCCTGGTCAACGGCGCCGGGGTGGGGCTGGTCGAGATCGCCGACGACCGGGTCAAGGGCACCGTGCTCGGTGACGAACCCCACGTCGAGCGCTGGCGCGAGGTGGAGGCGGAGTTGCTCCAGGGTGAGGAGAAGCTCCTGAAGAAGGTCGGCAAGCGGCTGGGCAAGGCGGGTGCCGTCCCCGCCGACTCGGCGAGCAAGCTCGCGCGCCTGCTCGGCGGCGCCGGAGCGGTCTCGGAGCATCCGCGCGCCGAGACCGCTCCGGGGTCGGCGGGCGAGGTCGTCCTCGGCTACCTCACCTCCCAGGTCGGTGTGCTGCTTGCCCAGGACCCCCGGGTCAGGAAGGCGGAGGAGGACGCCGTGCACCAGATGCGCGTCGCCGCCCGGCGGCTCCGCAGCGCGCTGAAGTCGTTCAAGGCGGTCGTCGAGGGGACCGACGACCTCAGGAAGGAGCTCAAGTGGCTCGGCGCGGTCCTCGGTGAGGCACGTGACCTGGAGGTCATCCGTGAGCGGTTCGCGCGCAGGCTCGACAGCCTGGACGACGCGCTGATCGTGGGCCCGGTGAGGGCGAGGCTCAGCTCCGACCTGCTGGACGACGAACACGAGGCCCTCGACCGGATCAGGGACCTCATGGGCGGGGAACGCTACTTCGCCCTGCTCGACGCCCTCGACGACCTGACCGGCACTCCGGTGCTCACCAAGGCCGCGAAGAAGCCCGCCGAGACCCTGGAGGTCGTCGCCGCCAAGAGCTGGCGCCGGGTCACCAGGATCTACGACACCGCCCAGGCCGTCGAGGACGAGTCCGAGCGCGAGATCGCGATGCACGACGTGCGCAAGGCGGCAAAGCAGGCCCGCTACACCGCCGAGGTGATCGGCATGAAGAAGCTGGCCAAGTGGGCGGAGGACGTCCAGGAGGTGCTGGGCAGTCACATGGACGGCGTCGTCGCGCAGGAGCGGCTCGCGGCCGAGGCCGGAAACGCCCGCCTCGTCGGGGAGGACACGTTCACCTATGGCGTGCTGACCGGCGTGGAGCGGGCCGCGGCCGCGCGCGCGTGGGAGGAGTTCCCCCGGATCTGGGAGGAGACGAGGGCCGCCGTCGCGAAAATCCTCTGACGGGACGGCCGGGTGGGGACGACCTCACCCGGCCGTCCCCACCCGGCGTCTCGGCCACGGTGAGCTCCGGCGGCACGAGGTCCCTCATGGAGGGACGGCCGACGCCTCCGGCGTGCCGTCAGACGTCGTAGGCGTCCACGGCCACGACGTCGCCGCCGGTGTGGTGCAGCACCATGAACGCGCCCTTGGCCAGCCGCGTGCCACCCGCCCGTTCGTCGAGTCCGGCGATCAACTCGGGCAGGACCTTGCCGTGGCTGCAGAGCGCGACGGGCCGGTTCGAGGCCATCGCCTCCGTGGCCAGGCACAGGGAGGCCCGGCAGTCGTAACCGTTCTCCGACAGGACGGATTCGAGCCGGATCGGCAGGCCGGCCCGCTCGGCGTACGGCTCCAGGGTCTGTACGCACCGCCTGCTGGGTGAGCTGACCAGCTCCGCGGGGCGGAAGGCGCCCAGCACGCTCGCCAGCACCTCGGACTGCCCGCGCCCGCGCCCGTCGAGCGGCCGGTCGTCGTCGTCGCCCTTCCAGTCCTGCCGGTTTCCCGCCAGGGCGTGCCGTACCAGCACGAGCGGGGTGGTCGCGAGGGGCGCCTGCGCCTCGCCGAGTGCGCGGAGCAGTCCGGCGTCCCACTCGTAGGTCAGGCGCCGTGCGGCCTCCTCCACCGGTAGCCAGGCCACGCCGTCGACCTCGCGGGTGTCGGTGCGACCGCCCTCGGAGACCATCCTGGCCAGCCAGTAGTCGACCCGCTTGGGCCGCCCGCCCTTGAAATAGTGGCTCGACGGCAGCGACCGGCCGAACTCCACGGTGAGGCCCGTCTCCTCGGCCACCTCCCGCAGCGCGCCGGCGACGGGGTGCTCACCGCGCTTCAGCTTCCCCTTGGGAAACGACCAGTCGTCGTACTTGGGCCGGTGGACGAGTGCGACCTCCGGCGCGTCGGGGGAGCCGCGCCAGATGACCGCCCCGGCCGCGTGGATCATGTCGTCCGGGTGGGGGCCGTGCTCAGTCATCGATCGCTCTCCACCTGCGGGTGCCGATCAGATAGGTCTGCAGGTCGTCGCCGGGGTGCCGGGTCCAGGTGCCGTCGGAGTTGAGCCACCAGGTCGCGGTGTCGTCCGACATGGCCCGGTCCAGCAGGTCGCTGAGATAGTTGCGCTGCTGCTGGCTGGAGACCTTGACCAGCGTCTCCACCCTGCGTTCGATGTTGCGGCGCATCATGTCACCGCTGCCGATCCAGATCTCCGGGCGCCGGCCGTGGCCGAACTCGTAGATCCGCGAGTGTTCGAGGAACCGGCCCAGGACGCTCCTCACCCTGATGTTCTCCGACAGCTCGGGGACACCGGGGCGGAGCGTGCAGACCCCGCGCACCCACAGGTCCACCGGTACGCCGGCCTGTGACGCCCGGTAGAGGGCGTCGATGATGGGCTCGTCCACCAGGGAGTTCGTCTTCATCCTGATCCTGGCCGGCCGTCCCGCCTCCTGGTGGGAGATCTCCCGCTCGATCCTGGCCAGCAGACCGCCGCGCATGGAGTGCGGGGCGACGAGCAGCCGCCGGTAGGCCGAGTGGTTGGAGTAGCCGGTGAGGTGGATGAACAGGTCCGTGACGTCCTCGCCGACCAGCCGGTCGGCGGTGAGCAGGCCGAGGTCCTCGTACAGCCTGGCGGTCTTGGGGTTGTAGTTCCCCGTGCCGATGTGGCAGTAGCTGCGCAGTTCGCCCGAGGGCTCCTGGCGCACGACCAGGGCGAGCTTGCAGTGGGTCTTCAGGCCCACGACGCCGTAGACCACGTGGCATCCGGCCCGCTCCAGCTTGCGCGCCCAGGTGATGTTGGCGTGCTCGTCGAACCTGGCCTTGATCTCCACCACCACGACGACCTGCTTGCCCGCTTCGGCGGCGTCGATCAGCGCGTCCACGATCGGCGAGTCGCCGCTGGTGCGGTAGAGCGTCTGCTTGATGGCGAGCACGGCAGGGTCGGCCGCGGCCTGCTCGATGAACCGCTGCACGCTCGTGGAGAACGAGTCGTACGGGTGGTGCAGCAGCACGTCCCGCTCGCGCAACACCGCGAAGATGTCGTCCTCGACGTGCACGACCTCCGCGGGCACGAACGGGCGGAAGCTCAGCTCGCCCCGGTCCAGGTCGGCGATCGCGTGCAGCCCGGTCAGGTCCAGCGGCCCCGGCAGCCGGTAGATCTCGTGCTCGGCGACCCCCAGCTCGTCCACCAGCAGGTCGAGCACCTCGGGCGTGATGGTGTCCTCGACCTCCAGCCGGACCGGGGGGCCGAAGCGGCGCTTGAGCAGCTCGCGCTCCAGCGCCTGCATGAGGTTCTCCGTGACGTCCTCGTCGACGTCGAGGTCCTCGTTGCGGGTCACCCGGAAGACGTGGTGCTCGACGATCTCCATGCCCTTGAACAGCTGTCCGAGGTGGGCGGCGATCACGTCCTCCAGCGGGACGAAGCGGTCCCTGGAGGCGGTGACGAAGCGGGGGAGCTGGCTGGGCACCTTCACCCTGGCGAAGACCGTGTTGCCCGTCGAGGGGTTGCGGACGGTGACGGCCAGGTTCAGGGACAGGCCCGAGATGTACGGAAAGGGATGGGCGGGGTCGACGGCGAGGGGCGTCAGCACCGGCCTGATCCGCTCCCTGAAGAGCTTGCGCATCTCGCTGCGCTCGTCGCGGCCCAGATCGTCCCAGCGCACGATCTCGATGCCCTCGGCGCCCAGCTGCGGGCAGATCCGCTCGTGGAAGCAGGCCGACTGCCGCTGCGCGAGGTCGTTGGCGATGGCCGCGATCCTCGCCAGCTCTTCACGCGGTTTCAGCCCGCTCTTCGTGCGGAGCAGCAGGCCGGTGGCCATCCGTCGTTTCAACCCGGCCACCCGCACGCGGAAGAACTCGTCGAGGTTGCTGGCGAAGATGGCGAGGAACCGAACCCGTTCGAGCAGGGGCAGTGACGGATCTTCCGCCAGCTCCAGGACTCGCTGGTTGAACTGGAGCCAGCTCTCCTCCCGGTTGAGGAAGCGTTCCTGGGGTAGAGAGAGCCCATCGGGGGCCGGGCGAACGAGTTCAGCGGACATATGACCAGAATGCCCGCTTTGGTTGAACGGAACGTTAACTTCGTCTCAACGAGCGCTGTTGCTTACTCACTTGGTTCAAGCTTTTCCCGCCCCGCATCGACGGAGCTCGCGTGCCTGCGGCCGTCGCCGGCGGCCCTGGCCTCCTTGAGCTGCGCCTTCTCCAGATCTCGCAGCTCCCGCTCGCGGGCCTTCTCCTGCTCCCTGAGCAGCCGCTGCTGCTCCCGATACTCCCGCTCGCGCACCTTCTCCAGCTCCCGCTGCTCGCGGAGCCGGATCTTCTCCAGGTCTTTGGCGAGCTTCTCGGCCTCGCGCCGCTCGCGCTCGCGGGCCTTCTCCTGCTCCTTGAGCTCGCGCTCGCGCAGCTTCTCCTGGTTCTTCAGCTCCCGCTCGCGGGCCTTCTCCAGCTCCCGGATCTCCTTCTCCGTCAGGGGCGGCGACTCTTCCGGGGGAGGCTCCGGCTCTTTCGGCTCCGGCCCGGTGGCGCGCGGCCGGGGGCCGGACGGGTGGGGTTCGGACGGGCGCGGCTGGGGATGGGCGAGCCGGTGCTCCAGGCCGCGCGAGGCCGCGGTCAGCCGGGGGTTGGGATCCAGGCCGGTCAGACCGTTCCAGGCCAGGTTGACCAGGTGGGCGGCGACCTCCTCGCGCGCCGGTCTGCGCACGTCCAGCCACCACTGGCCGGTCAGCGCCACCATGCCGACCAGCATCTGGGCGTACATGGGAGCCAGTTGGGGGTCGTAGCCTCGCTCGACGAACTCGTCGACCATGACGTCCTCGACCTGGCTGGCGATGTCGTTGATCAGGCTGGCGAACGTGCCGGTCCCCGAGGCGGCGTGCGAGTCACGGACGAGGATGCGGAAACCCTCGCTGTTCTCCTCCACGTAGGCCAGCAGGGCGAGAGCCGCCCTCTCCAGCTTGATCAGCGAGTGCGAGGCGGACAGCGCCTCGGTCACCAGGCTCAGTAACTTCTGCATCTCCCGGTCGATGACGACCGCGTACACGCCCTCCTTACCGCCGAAGTGCTCGTAGACCACCGGTTTGGAGACGTTCGCGGTCGCCGCGATCTCCTCGACCGATGTGCCGTCGAACCCTTTCTCCGCGAACAGGGTCCTGCTGATCTGGATCAGCTGTTCCCGGCGTTCCTTACCTGACATGCGCCGTCGGGGTTCGCTCACGTCTCTAATAATGGCGTTCCCCCGCTCCCGGACGGGACCCGAACCCCGGGTCAGGCGGCGATGCGCTTGGCGGCGAGGCGCTCGGGCGTCGGCCAGCGCACGTCGTAGGCCCATCCGGCCTTCTCGAACCAGCGGATGACGCCCGCGCTGAGGTCGATCTGCCCCTTCAACACGCCGTGCCGGGCGCAGGTCGGGTCGGAGTGGTGCAGGTTGTGCCAGGACTCGCCGAAGGAGGGGATGGCGAGCCACCACACGTTGCGCGACTTGTCACGCGACTCGAAGGCCTCCTCGCCGAAGACGTGGCAGATGGAGTTGATCGACCAGGTCACGTGGTGCAGCAGGCCGATCCTGACCAGCGTGCCCCAGAAGAAGCCGGTCGCCATGCCCCACCACGACCAGGTCAGCAGGCCGCCCAGCAGGGCGGGCATCACCATCGTGGTGATCGCCAGCACGGGGAAGAGCTTGTGCAGCTTGATGATGTCCGGGTCCTTGACCAGGTCGGGCGCGTACTTCTCGCGGTTGGCCCTGTCGGCCTCGAACAGCCAGCCCATGTGTGCCCAGAGCAGACCCTTGGCCACGGCCACGAAGCCCGTGCCGAAGCGCCACGGCGAGTGCGGGTCGCCCTCCTTGTCGGAGAACTTGTGGTGCTTGCGGTGGGTGGCCACCCAGTCGAGCACCGACATCTCCATGGAGAGGCTGCCGGCGATGCCCAACGCGATCTTCAGCGGGCGCTTGGCCTTGAACGAACCGTGCGTGAAGTGGCGGTGCAGGCCGACGGTGACGCCCAGTCCGGTGACCACGTAGAAGACGCTCGCGATGATGACGTCGGACCAGCCGAGCCCCCACCCCCAGGCGAACGGGATGGCCACGACCAGCGCGATCAGCGGGGCGCCGACCACCACCCCGAAGGTGATGATCTCGGGCAGGGTCTTCCGCTCGGGGTCGATGTCAGGTTTTGGGCCCTGAGCAGGGCGCTCTTCGATGAGGGTCATGCGCTACCTCGCGGTGGCTCGGAAAAGGCAAGGACTCATGTCCGGCTACGCAACCGTAACCTACGCAATCGTAAGTTAGGAACACCTAAGCGCCTAATGTCAGGAACATGACTCTCTGGGATTCACTCCGTAGCGGGTCCATCACTTGTTCTACCCTCGGCTGACCTGCTAAACGAGGATGCCGCGTGCGCCCGCCCGTGAAGCCGGTGACGCCCGGGGGGTTCGTGTCCCCTGAGGCGTCCGGGATGCCCGGGGGGATCGGGCGACCGAGCGCGTGCCCGGTTGTGCGGGCCGCGGGGGCGGGTCGCGGAAGCGGGTGCCAAAACGGGGCGCGTTCGGCGGTGCGGGCTCTGTATCGTAGGGGTGCCGGGCGTACGGGTTCCGTCCCGATCGCCCGACCGGTCCGGCATTGGGTAATTGGCAGCCCGCAAGGTTTTGGTCCTTGTTGTCCAGGTTCGAGTCCTGGTGCCGGAGCAATCCATTTCTGTCTGCTTTATTCCTCGGCTGGTCGGCTGACTGGCTTCCCGGGGGGGAATGTATCCTCACGGTGTCGAGCAGGTGAGGACGCCGCCCCCCGGGGTAGCCGTCCGTCACCACGCTTCGCCATGTCTCAGTCGCGACGCCGAGGGAGCCTCGTCCGTGAGTGTGCCGCGCCCGGCAGCCGTCATCGTCCTCGCCGCAGGCGAGGGCACCCGGATGAAGTCGAGAACACCGAAGATCCTCCATGAGCTGTGCGGCCGCGCCCTGGTCGACCATGTGCTCGCCGCCGCCAGGGACCTCGAACCCGAGCGGCTCGTCGTCGTCATCGGCCACGAGAGGGAGCGGGTCCAGGCGCACCTGACCGGGGCCGATCCCGACGCGCGGACCGTCGTCCAGACCGAGCAGAAGGGCACCGGCCACGCCGTCAGGACCGCACTGGAGGCGACCGGCACCATCGACGGCACCGTCCTGGTGACGTACGGCGACACGCCGCTGCTGCGCGCCGAGACCCTCGCCGCCCTGCTCGAACGGCACGGGGAGGACGGCAACGCCGTCACCGTGCTGACGGCCGAGGTCCCCGATCCGCGCGGCTACGGCCGGATCGTCCGCGACGCCTCGGGAGCGGTCCTGGAGATCGTCGAGGAGAAGGACGCGAACCCCGCGCAGCGGGCGATCAAGGAGATGAACTCCGGCGTCTACGCCTTCGACGGCCTCCTGCTCGCCGACGCGGTCAAGCGGGTGTCCACCTCCAACGCCCAGGGCGAGGAGTACCTCACCGACGTCCTCGCGATCCTGCGGGAGGACGGCCACAGGGTCGGCGCGCACATCGCGGCCGACTACGTGGAGGTGGAGGGCGTCAACGACCGCGTGCAGCTGGCGTTCGCCCGCAAGGTGCTCAACGCGCGCCTGCTGGAGGCCCACATGCGGGCCGGGGTGACCGTGATCGACCCGGCCACCACATGGGTCGACGCCGACGTCATCCTCGAAGCGGACGTGGTGATCCATCCCGGGACCCAGCTGCACGGCTGCACGACGGTCGCCGGGGGCGCGGAGATCGGCCCCGCCAGCACCCTGACCGACACGATCGTCGGAGAGGGCGCGCTGGTGCGCAACGCCGTCTGCGTCGACGCCGTGATCGGCCCCGAGGCCCTGGTCGGGCCGTACGCCTACCTGCGCCCCGGCACGGTCCTGGCTCGAAAGGCGAAGGCGGGGACGTACGTTGAGATGAAGAACGCGCAGGTCGGTGAGGGTGCCAAGGTGCCACACCTGAGCTACGTGGGCGACGCCACGATCGGTGCGGGCGCCAACATCGGTGCTTCGGCGATCTTCGTCAACTACGACGGGGTCAACAAGCACCACACGACGGTGGGAGAGAACGCCTTCGTCGGGTGCGACACCATGCTCGTCGCGCCGGTCACGATCGGCGACGGCGCGTACACGGCCGCGGGCTCGGTCATCGACGGAGACGTCCCCCCGGGAGCGATCGGGGTGGCGCGCGCGCGGCAGCGCAACATCGAAGGGTGGGTCGCGCGCAGGCGCGCGGGCACCAGATCGGCCGAGGCGGCGCTACGGGCCGCCGAGGCCGGGGAACAGCAGGGGAGCCAGACGTGAGTGAGCGAAGCGAGCGGCCCGGTGGGCGGCCCGGTGGGCAGTCCGGTGGGCACGGCGGCGTCGCGCGGGCATCGGCGGGCTCTCAGTCGAGGGGGACGGCATGAGCGGCATCAAGAAGACCGGTGAGAAGAACCTGATGTTCTTCTCCGGACGCGCGCACCCGGAGCTGGCGGACGCGGTGGCGAGCCACCTCGGGGTCGACGCGGCGCCGACCACGCTGCGCGACTTCGCCAACGGGGAGATCTACGCCCGCTACCAGGAGTCGGTCCGCGGCTGCGACGCGTTCGTCATGCAGAGCCACACCTGGCCGATCAACCAGTGGATCATGGAACAGCTGATCATGGTGGACGCACTCAAGCGCGCCTCCGCCAAACGGATCACCGTGATCATGCCGTTCTACGGCTACGCCCGCCAGGACAAGAAGGGCCGGGGCCGCGAGCCCATCACCGCCCGCCTCATGGCCGACATGTTCAAGACGGCCGGGGCCGACCGGCTGATGTCGATCGACCTGCACACCTCCCAGATCCAAGGTTTCTTCGACGGCCCGGTGGACCACCTGTTCGCGATGCCCGTCCTGGTCAACTACCTCAAGGACAAGCTCGACCTCGCCACCACCACGGTCGTCTCGCCCGACACCGGCCGGGTGCGGCTCTCGGAGCGCTGGGCCGACACGCTGGGCACCCCGCTCGCCTTCATCCACAAGCGCCGCGACCTCGACGTGGCCAACCAGGTGAAGGTGAACGAGGTCGTCGGCCGGGTGCGGGGCCGGACCTGTGTGCTGATCGACGACATGATCGACACCGCGGGGACGATCTGCAAGGCGGCCGACGCGCTGTACGAGCAGGGCGCGACCAACGTGGTCGTGGCCGCCACCCACGCGGTGTTCTCCGACCCCGCGGTCGACCGGCTGAAGAACTCCGGAATCTCCGAGGTCATCGTCACCGACACGGTGCCGCTGCCCGAGGAGAAGAGGTTCGACAAGCTCACCGTGCTGTCGATCGCCCCCCTGATCGCCCGCGCCATCAACGAGGTCTTCAGCGACGGCTCGGTGACGAGCCTCTTCGAGGGCGACAGCTGACACCCCGTCCCGTCCCCCGGGAAACCGCCGTGCGCGCGTTCCCGGGGACGGTCCTCCTTCCCGTTCCCGGAGCGCGGTGAGGCCCCTTCCGGAGGCATCCGAGGGCGTTCGGGACCGCGACGCGTTTGGCGTCACCGTTGACACGGTAGGGTTGTGGGATTGCGTGCGCTCGTAACGCCTTCCGCTAGGGCGGGTGAGGGGGAGCGCACCTTTCCGATTCCCGAGATCCCTAGGAGATCAGCCATGTCCGAAGTGGTCATCACCACCGAACTCCGTGACAAGTTCGGCAAGGGCGCAGCCCGCAAGATCCGTCGCGAGGACAAGGTCCCCGTCGTCCTCTACGGGCACGGCACCGAGCCCCAGCACCTGTCCCTGCCGGGTCACGAGCTGCTGCTCGCCCTGCGTACGCCGAACGTGCTGATCCGCCTTGAGGGCGCCGTGGCCGAGCTGGCCCTGCCCAAGGGGGTCCAGCGCGACCCGATCAAGGGCTTCCTGGAGCACGTCGACCTCATCCTCGTCCGTCGCGGCGAGAAGGTCACCGTCGACATCCCCGTCACCGTGGTGGGCGACGTCGCCGACGGCATCCTCGACCAGCAGCTCGTCTCCGTCTCCGTCGAGACCGAGGCCACCCACATCCCCGAGGGCGTCGAGGTCGACGTCGAGGGCCTGGAGGTCGGCACCCAGATCACCGCCGCCGACCTGAAGCTGCCCAAGGGCACGACCCTCGCCGCAGACCCCGAGGCGCTCGTCCTCATCGTCGCCCCGACCCCGGTCGCCGAGCCGGCGGGCGAGGCCGCCGAGACGGCCGAGGCCGCTCCGGCCGCCGAGGGCGAGAGCTCCGGGAGCGCCGAGTAGTTTTCTCTGCTAGATCTGTCAGGGCGGCCCGGGACCGGGCCGCCCTGACGCGCGTGTGAAGGGATGTCGATCGTGGACCGCTGGTTGGTCGTGGGCCTGGGAAACCCCGGGCCGGAGTACGCCGGGAACCGGCACAACGCGGGGTTCATGGTCCTGGACGAGCTCGCCGCGCGAGCCGGGGGACGGTTCAAGGCGCACAGGTCGCGGGCGGAGGTCCTGGAGGGCCGCCTGGCGGGTGTCCCCGCCGTGCTGGCCAAGCCGCTGTCCTTCATGAACCTCTCCGGCGGGCCGGTCAAGGCCCTGGCCGACTTCTACAAGGTCGACCCGGCCAGGGTGGTCGTGGTCCACGACGAGCTGGACATCCCCTACGGCGCGCTGAGGGCGAAGCTGGGCGGCGGCGACAACGGCCACAACGGGCTGAAGTCGATCACCAAGTCGCTGGCGACCAAGGACTACCTGCGGGTGAGGTTCGGCATCGGCCGCCCACCAGGGCGGATGGACGCCGCGGCCTACGTCCTGCGCGACTTCGCCACCGCCGAACGCAAGGATCTCGCCTTCCTCGTCGACCGCGCCTCCGACGTGGTGGAGTCGCTGATCAAGGTCGGCCTGGAGCCGACCCAGAACGCCTTCCACGCCGGCGACCTGAACATCTCCGGCCCGCCCAGATAGCCGGCTCTCGGACGGTTGACCCCCAGACGGTTGGCCCGCCCGGACGCTCGGAGCACTCGGACGGCCCGGAGAGCCGGTCCGTCCGGGGAGCCGGTCCGTCCGGACGGGCGGCCCGCCAGGGAGGCCCGGGTGTTCGCGCCGTGCTCCCCGTGGCCGATGTCAGCGGCGGTCGAACGCCATCAGATTCTGCAGCAGCTCGGCCTGCTCGATCGCGTCGTCAAGCGCGTTGTGGGTGTGCGGACGCCGGGACCGCAGGTGCTCGGGCATCTGCCGCTTGGTCGCCCAGCCGATCGGTACGCCTGCCTTGGCCGCGTACAGCGTCTTGAGGTCGATGCACCGCGAATGCCCGAACGGCGAGGCGCCGGTGAAGCGCATGAAATACCAGTAAATCCACATCCAGTCGTAGGAGAGCGGATAGGCCGCCAGCACCGGCGAGCTGTTCCCGCACACCTCGCGGATCCACGCGGCGGCCCCCCGCATCGCCTCGGCCGGGTCGCGGCCCTCGCGGATCAGCGTCTCCCGGTCGAGCCCGCTCACGGCGAGCGCCTCGGGCACATGGTCGTCGCTGATCGGCCGCAGCTCCGCGTAGAGCGTGAGGGTCTGCGGATCCACCGGCTCGAAGACCTTTCCGGTCATCCGCCCGGCCACGGTCATACCCATGCTGATCATTGAATACGGCCCCGGAATGGGACCATCAGCCTCGACATCCACAGAGATATACGTTTCGGTCTTCAACCTTCTGGTCTCTCCCGCCACCGCTAGCATTCCATGACTGTCTGTCCGTGAACGGTTACGCAGGGGGAGCGCGTGCGCGACGTGACCGCATTCCAGGCCGCACAGGAGAGCGGGTCGGGAGCCGTCCAGGCCGCGCGGGAAGCCGACGGGAAGGCCGTGCCGGTCGTGCGGGAAGGCGAGGCGAAAGCCGTCCCGGACATGCAGGAAGGCGGGTCCGGAGCCGTGCGAGAGGCCGGGGCCGCCCCGGTCGTGCGGGAGGCCGGGTCCGGGGCCGTGCGGGAGGCCGGGGCGGTTCCGGTCGCGCGGCGGCGCACACCGGGCTGGGTGCGGAAGCACCGCGCGACGGCCGTCGCCGCCGACACCGTCTGCGCCGCCCTGGCCGGAGCCCTCGCGCTGTTCGTTCGATTCGGCGAGGTTACCGCCTACGTCTTCCCGTACGTCGTGCTGAGTGCGGCCCTGCCCGTCGTCTGGGTCTGCGTGGTCGCGCTGAACCGCGCCTACGAGCCCCGGCTCATCGGCCTGGGTTCGGAGGAGTTCCAGCGGATCCTGCAGTGCGGCTTCATGCTCACCGCCGCCCTCGCAGTCTGCGCCTACCTCACCAAGATCGAGGTGGCCCGGGGTTACGTGGTGCTGGCGCTCCCGCTGACGACGCTGCTCACCCTCCTCGCCAGGTACGCCCTGCGCCGTTCCCTGCACCGCAGGCGGGCGCGGGGCGGGTGCATGCGGCGGGTCGTGGCGGTGGGTCACCGGGCGGCGATCACCGAGCTGGTCCGCAGGTTCCGCCGGGAGCGCTACCACGGCATGGAGGTCGTGGCGGCGTGCATCCCGCGCGGCGGGATGGGCGACGTGGAGGGCGTGCCCGTCCTGGGCGACCTCTCCGAGGTCGCGCTCGCGGTCGGGCGGGTCTCGGCCGACACCGTGGCCGTGCTCGCCTGCCCGGAGATGGACGGGGTGGCGCTGCGGCGGCTGGCCTGGCGGCTGGAGAAGACCGACACGGACCTGATCGTCGCCCCCGCCCTCATGGAGGTGGCCGGGCCGCGGATCACCATCCGCCCGGCGGCGGGACTGCCGTTGCTGCACGTGGACCACCCCGAGATCTCCGGCCTGCGTCAGGTGCTCAAGAACCTGTTCGACCGGGTGGGGGCCGGGCTGCTGCTGACGGCGCTGCTGCCCCTGCTGGCGGGGGTGGCGATGGCCGTACGGGCCTCGGGGCCGGGACCGGTGTTCTTCCGGCAGACGAGGGTGGGGCGCGACGGTGCCGAGTTCACGATCTACAAGTTCCGGACGATGCGCGCCGACGCCGAGCGCAGGAAGATCGCCCTGTCCAGCGACGGCCCCGGCCCACTTTTCAAGATCCGTAATGATCCGAGGGTGACGCCGCTGGGCGCCCGGCTGCGCCGCCACTCACTGGACGAACTGCCTCAATTGATTAACGTGGTTCTGGGGCATATGTCGCTGGTCGGCCCCCGGCCGCCACTGCCCGAGGAGGTCACAAGGTACGGTGACGACGTCCGCCGTCGATTACTGGTCAAGCCGGGCATGACCGGCCTCTGGCAGGTGAGTGGCCGTTCTGACCTCTCTTGGGAGGAATCCGTACGATTGGACCTGCGTTACGTGGAGAGCTGGTCCCTCATGCTGGACCTGCAGATCCTGTGGAAGACTTGGTCGGCTGTCGCGCGAGGAGCTGGAGCATACTGATGACCGTTCGCGACGATCACGAGCTCGCCGCCGAGCTGGCGACAACGGCCGGCGAGAAGCTGGCGGCGCTGCGCGCGGAGCGCGGCTTCGGCGACCCGTCCGAGCTTCGCAAGGAAGGCGACGCCTCCTCCCACGTGTTTCTCATGGAGGCCCTGTCACGGTTGCGTCCGGGTGACAGTGTGCTGTCCGAGGAGGCGACCAGCGAGGAGCGTCTCGACTCGCGCAGGCTGCGCGCCGAGCGGGTCTGGATCATCGATCCGCTGGACGGCACCCGTGAGTTCGCCGAGGAGGGCCGCTCTGACTGGGCGGTCCACGTGGCGCTCTGGGAGCGCGGCACACTGACGGCCGGAGCCGTCGCGCTGCCCGCCCAGGGCCGTACGCTCTCCACCCTCGAACCCCCCGTGCCGCCCACCCCCGACGCGGGCGCGAGGCCCAGGATCGCGGTCAGCAGGACCCGCCCGCCGGAGTTCGTCCAGAACCTGGCCCGCCTCGCCGGCGCCGACCTGGTGCCGATCGGTTCGGCGGGTGCCAAGATCTCCGCCGTGCTCACCGGCGAGGTCGAGGCCTACGTGCACGCCGGCGGCCAGTACGAGTGGGACTCCGCCGCGCCCGTCGCGGTGGCCCTCGCCTCCGGGGTCCACGCGAGCCGTATCGACGGCTCGCCGCTGGTCTACAACCGGCCCGACCCCTCACTGCCGGATATCCTTGTTTCCCTACCGGGACTGGCGTCAACGTTGCTCGCTGGAATCCGGGATCTGCACCGCTAATCCCCGCTAGGAGAGTCTGATGCTTCAGCGCGACTACACCACGTCGCAGCTCGATGTCCTCGAGGCAGAGGCTATTCACATCATGCGTGAGGTCGCGGCGGAGTTCGAGCGCCCCTGTCTGCTCTTCTCCGGGGGCAAGGACTCCATCGTCATGCTCCGCATCGCGGAGAAGGCGTTCTGGCCCGCGCCGATTCCCTTCCCTCTGATGCACGTCGACACCGGGCACAACTTCACCGAGGTCATCGAGTTCCGCGACCGCCGCGCCGCCGAGCTGGGCGCACGCCTCGTCGTCGCCAGCGTCCAGGACTCCATCGACGCCGGACGCGTCGTCGAGGAGACCGGCCGCAGAGCCTCACGCAACCGGCTCCAGACCACGACGCTGCTGGACGCGATCGAGGAGAACGAGTACGACGCGGTGTTCGGCGGCGCCCGCCGCGACGAGGAGAAGGCCCGTGCCAAGGAGCGCGTGTTCTCCTTCCGCGACGACTTCGGCCAGTGGGACCCCAAGAACCAGCGTCCCGAGCTGTGGAACCTCTACAACGCGAGGATCCGCAAGGGCGAGCACATCCGCGTGTTCCCGCTGTCCAACTGGACCGAGCTCGACATCTGGGACTACATCCGGCGCGAGGGGATCGAGATTCCCTCGATCTACTTCGCCCACACCCGCAAGGTGTTCGAACGCGACGGCATGCTGCTCGCCGACAGCGAGTTCATCACCCGCGACGAGGACGAGTCGCTCCTGGAGATGACGGTCCGCTACCGGACGGTCGGTGACGTGACCTGCACCGGCGCCGTCCAGTCGAGTGCCGCGACGGTCGAGGAGATCATCGAGGAGATCGCGGTGACCCGGATCACCGAGCGCGGTGCCACCCGCGCCGACGACCGTGCCTCCGAGGCGTCCATGGAGGACCGCAAGAAGGAGGGCTACTTCTAGTGAGAGTCCGAATCTTCGACGCCCCGTGTGACCCGGTCCACCCGGCCCGCCGCGAGTCCCTTCCCGTGCGGTCCGGCCGCGCACGCCGTACGACCTCTGGAGAGCAGCGCTAATGGACATTCTTCGCTTCGCCACGGCGGGAAGTGTCGACGACGGAAAGTCGACCCTCATCGGGCGGCTGCTCTTCGACTCCAAGGCGATCTTCGAGGACCAGCTGGAGGCCGTCGAGCGCACCTCCCGTGACCGCGGCACCGAGTACACCGACCTGTCGCTCCTCACCGACGGCCTGCGGGCCGAGCGGGAGCAGGGCATCACGATCGACGTCGCCTACCGCTACTTCGCCACTCCCAAGCGCAAGTTCATCATCGCCGACACCCCCGGGCACATTCAGTACACCCGGAACATGGTCACCGGAGCGTCCACCGCGGACCTCGCGATCGTCCTGATCGACGCCCGTAAGGGCGTGCTTGAGCAGTCGCGGCGGCACGCCTTCCTCACCACCCTGCTGCGGGTGCCGCACCTGGTCCTCGCCGTCAACAAGATGGACCTGGTCGACTACTCCCAGGAGCGGTTCGAGGAGATCCGTGAGGAGTTCACCGCGTTCGCCTCCAAGCTGAACGCGCCGGACCTCACGTTCATCCCGATCTCGGCGCTGCACGGCGACAACGTGGTGTCCCGTTCGGAGAACACGCCCTGGTACAACGGGTCCTCCCTGCTCCACCACCTGGAGCACGTGCACATCGCCTCCGACCGCAACCTGGTCGACGTGCGCTTCCCCGTGCAGTACGTCATCCGCCCGCAGCGGGCCACCGACCCCTCACTCCACGACTACCGCGGCTACGCGGGCCAGGTCGCCGGAGGGGTGCTGAAGCCGGGTGACGAGGTCATGCACCTGCCCTCGGGGCTGGCCACGCGCATCGCGTCGATCGACACCTTCGACGGGCCGCTCGACGAGGCGTTCCCGCCGATGTCGGTCACCCTGCGGCTGGAGGACGACATCGACATCTCGCGCGGTGACATGATCTGCCGTCCGAACAACCAGCCGCACGTCTCCCAGGAGCTGGAGGCGATGATCTGCTGGATGGCCGACACGGCCAAGCTGGCACCGCGCGCCAAGCTGACCATCAAGCACACCACCCGCACGGCCCGTGCCCTGGTCAAGGACCTGCACTACCGGCTGGACGTCAACACCCTGCACCGGGACGAGACGGCCCAGTCGCTCGGCCTCAACGAGATCGGCCGGGTCTCGCTCCGCGTCACCCGGCCGCTGTTCGTGGACGACTACGCCCGCAACCGCCTCACCGGCGGTTTCATCCTCGTGGACGAGTCCACCAACAACACCGTCGGCGCCGGGATGATCGTCGACGCCAAGTAGTACACCCCGCCGCCCGCGGCCCGCCCCGTGGACCCCTCCCGCACGTGAAGGGAGGGGCCGTGGCGCGGGGCCGCGGGCGGTTCGCCGTTCCAGGGGCCGGTCGTGGATCCGCCCGGCGTCGGATCGCGAGGTCGCGACCCCTTCCCTGTTCGATCTCCCTGTCCGGTCGCGACGTCGTGGCCACTCCCCGTTCGGTGGAGGAGATTCAGGGGACGGGCGGCGTCACACCCGTTGGGTAGATCCTTTGTCCGTTCTCCGACCCCTCTGTTACGCTCCGCGCTAGCCTCGACACGTTCCGTATCCGTCGGGTAAGGATTCGTGCCTGTGTCTGATAGTCCGTCACCTGCTCGGGTGGTATTCCTGGGCGGCCTCGGCCGTAGCGGGACCACACTGCTGGAGCGCCTGCTGGGGGAGATCCCCGGCATCGTCCCGCTCGGCGAGGTCGTCCACCTCTGGGCGAGGAGCGCGCTCGCGGACGAGGCCTGCGGGTGCGGCGAGCCCTTCGGATCGTGCCCCTTCTGGGAGAAGGTCGGCGAGCGCGCGTTCGGCGGCTGGTCAGAGGGCCTCGCCCACCGGATGATCGCGCTCAGGTCCCGCGTCGACCGCACCCGGCGCATCCCCACGCTGGCGAGGCTCCTCGCCGAGGAGCAGACGGGCACCGGCCGATGGCCGACGCCCGGCACCGCGGAGCTGGACGAGTACGTCGCGATCCACCGTGACCTGTACGACGCGGCGGGCGAGGTCGCCGACTGCCCGGTCGTGATCGACTCCAGCAAGCACGCCTCGCTCGCCTTCTGCCTCGCGGCGGCCGGTGTCGACGTCCAGGTCGTCCACATGGTCCGCGACCCCCGAGCGGTCGCCCACTCCTGGCGAAGGAGGGTCGCCCGTCCGGAGGACGGGCGCCCGATGACCCACTGGTCGCCCTCCCGCACCTCGCTGCACTGGCTGAGCGAGAACCTCGGCCTCGAACTCCTCGCCCGCAGGGGCGTCCCGGTCACCCGGGTCCGCTACGAGGACCTGCTCGACACCCCCGCCGACACGCTCAGGCGGGTGGTCGCCAGGATCGGGCTCCCCTGCCGTCTCGACTTCCTCTCGGGCAGGTGGGCGGAGCTCTCGACGGCGCACACGGCCTCGGGCAACCCGGTGCGCTTCGCGGTCGGCCGCACGGAGCTGACCAGGGACGACGGCTGGCGTGACGTCGCGTCGTCCCGGCAGTCGCGCCTGGTCACCGCGCTGACCTGGCCCCTCATGATCAAATATGGCTATTACGGGAGAATCGCGTGAACGCATCGGTGGGTGTCGTCATCCCCACCCGGGGACACCGGCCCGACCAGCTGCGCGCGGCCACGCTCGCCGTGCTCGGCCAGGACCATCCCGGCCCCGTCGAGGTCGTCGTCGTCGTGGACGGTGGCGATCCCGCCTGGGTCGCCGACCAGGTGGCCGACCTCCTCGCCAGCCGGGCGGTGACACCCGGCCGGCACGGGCCGTCCTCGCGCGGCGTGCGGGTGATGGCCAACCGGCTCACCCCCGGCCTGCCCGGCGCCCGCAACACCGGCATCGCGGCGCTCGGCACCGACCTGGTCGCCTTCTGCGACGACGACGACCAGTGGCTACCCGGAAAGATCGAGGCCCAGGTCGCCGCGCTGGAGGCGGAGCCGAAGGCGCGTTTCTCCAGCTGTGCCATCGAGGTCGAGTACGGATCGCGCCGCATCGCCCGGCTGGCCGGGACCAGTCGCGTCACCTACCGCCACCTGGTGCGCTCGCGGATGGTGATGGTGCACTCCTCGACATTCCTGTTCCGGCGCGGCGGCCTCTGGGCGGACGAGAGCGCCCCCAGGGGACAGAACGAGGACTGGGACCTGGCGCTGCGCGCCGCGGCCCAGCACCCCATCGTGCACGTCGACCGGCCCCTGGTCCGGGTGCGCTGGGGTGGTTCCTCGTACGTGGCCCGCTGGGCCGACCGGATCGCCGGGCTGCAGTGGATGCTCGCCCGGCACCCTGATCTGGCCGTGGATCCGCGCGGCGCGGCGCGGGTCTACGGTCAGCTCGCCTTCCACCACGCGGCCCTCGGCCAGCGCAGGGAGGCGGGCCGCTGGGCCTGGCGGGCCTTCACCGCCCGCCACGGCGAGCCCCGGGCGCCCATCGCGCTCGCGGTGGCGACGGGCCTGATCCCCGCGCGGACCCTGCTCAGCGTCCTGCACCACCGGGGACACGGCATCTGATGGCGCCCATCACCCGGCATCCGCGGGTCGCCCTCCGCCACGGAGCCCTGATCGTTCCACCCGCGACGAGCCAGGCCGCCGAGCGCCGCGACTCACCGTTCGCCCCGTTCCTGACGGTGAAGACCGTCGAGCGCCCGACGGTGTCTCCCTCCCCGCTCCGCACCGACCACCGGTCCGCGACCACCGGTCACGACTCGGCGCCCGGCCTGCCCGCCGTCGCAGGGCAGGCCGGGACGCCGGTCACCGGGCGGGAGGCTTCCCCGGCCGTCTCCCGCCGGAGGCCCCGACCGGACAAGGCCACCCGCAGGCGTCTGCGCAGGCGCGTGCGCGTGGCGGGGGTCGCGATCGACCCGATGACCGAGGGCGAGGTGGTCGAGCACGTGATCGCGGCTCTGAAACGCGGAGAGGGCGGCCACCTCGTCACCCCGAACGTCGACATCAGCCGGACCGTCGCCCGTGATCCCCGGGCCCGCCGACTCGTCGAGCGCGCCGATCTCGCGGTGGCGGACGGCATGCCGCTGGTGTGGGCGGCGAGACTGCTCGGCACTCCTCTTCCCGGGCGGGTCACCGGCGCCGACCTGATCTGGTCCCTGTCGGAGGCCGCCGCCTTCTACCGCCACCCCGTGTATCTCCTGGGCGGTCCCCGGGGCACGGCCGCGCAGGCGGCCCGCGAGCTGGTGGGCCGCCATCCGGAGCTGGTGATAGCCGGGGTCGGCGCCCCGCCCTACGGGTTCGAGGACGATCCGGAGAGCTACGCCCGGGTGCGCGACGACGTGATCGCCGCCGCACCCCGGCTGGTCTTCGTCGGGCTCGGCTTCCCCCGACAGGAGCGCCTCATCGCCTCGCTCCGCCGTGACCTGCCGGGCACCTGGTTCGTCGGCTGCGGCTCGGCGATCGCCTTCACCGCGGGCACCGTGCGGCGGGCACCGGCGTGGATGCGCCGCGTCGGCCTGGAGTGGGTCTTCCGGCTGACGCGGGAGCCGGGCAGGCTCGCCCGCCGCTATCTGGTCGACGACCTGCCGTACGCGCTTCGGCTTCTCACGGTCTCCCTCGTACGCGGCCTCTTCTCCTGAAGCCGTCTTCCCTCGAAGCCGTGGGGCCGCGGTGTTTCCCGCGCGGACCTCAGTGTTCCGCCGAGACCAGTCTCCTGACCCGGAGGGCCTCCTTCGGGCTCAGCCGGGCGTCGGCCTCGGCGAGTGCGCGGCGCGAGTCCATCGGCCGGTAGGCCGTGCGGGACAGGCCGCTCCAGGCGAAGCCACCGACGCCCGTGTCCGCCGCGCCCGTGCACGCGCGGCGGACACGGGCGTCGGCGCGGGCCGTCCAGGTCAGACCTGCCCACTCGTACAGGCGGCGAAAGCCCGCCAGGGGCTCGCGGGCCAGGTCCTCGTAGCGGGCGAGCATGATCCCCGGGTGTCGTTCTGCCAGGTCGGCGGCGGTGATCCCGGCCGCCCGCCACAGGGCCACGGCCTTGGCGAGACGGTCCTGGGAGCCGACCAGCGGGCGCAACGCCTCCAGGTGGGGCTGGTCGCGCATCAGCAGCGGCTGTTCGAGCAACTCGTGAAAGTAGACCGTCCAGCCGAGCCGCTGCCAGCTACCGACGAACGCCACCGGATCGCGCAGCAGAATGATCACCCGGCAGTCGAGCCGCTCGGCGAACCACCCGGCGGAGAACAGCGCGAACGGGTCGTCCAGCAGCGCCCGGCGCCCGCCCAGCCGCCCCAGCGTGAACGCGGTGCCGTACCGGACCATCCTCGCCAGGTCGTACGGTGACCGGTTGCGGCGCAGTTCGGCGAGGAACCCGTAGCGCAGCGCGACCGTACGGGTGAAGGCGGGCAGCCAGGCCCGCTCGTTGTCCGGGCAGATGTACTGGAAGCGGTGGCCGACCACGGCGTCGAGGACACCGGGGGAGTGGCCCGGCGGGTGCTCGGGGTTGAGCGGCTCGTTGACGTAGACCAGCTTCCCGCTCGCCGCGAGCATCCTGCCGGTCCAGCTCGTCCCGGTCCTGGGCAGCCCGGTGACCAGCACGGGTGTCACGGTGTCCATCCCGCGTTCGGGGCCGTGGGGGGAGGCGGGGAAGGAAGGGGGGTCATGCCGTCCGCCGGGTGGTCAGGGCGGCCAGGCTGTGGGTACCGAAGGGCCGCAGGCCGTACAGGCGGTGGATGTGCCAGAGCGGCAGCAGGTTCTTGACCACCGTGCCCCCCGCCCAGCCGAGGGCGGCACCGAGCGAGCCCAGCGACGGGATGAGCAACAGGTCCAGCGCCACCACCGTCGCGACGGCGGCGACCAGGTCGGCCAGGCTGGAGCCGGTGTGCCCGGCGGAGGTCAGCACCACGTCGGCCATACCGCACGCCGTGGCGAGCATCATCGTCGCGGCCAGCACGAACGCCACCGGCGCGCCGCCGGTGTAGCCGTCACCGAAGACGGCGCCGAGCAGCCACGGCGCGAGCGCGGCGTACCCCAGCCAGACCGGCCAGGTGAGCAGGACCAGCCAGAGGGTGGCCGACTGGTACAGCTCCCTGGCGCGCGGAAGGTCGCCCTCGGCGAGGGCCCGAACCAGCCTCGGCTGCGTGGCCTGCGCGAGCCCCTGACCGGCCAGCTGACCCACGATCCTGAAACGGGTGGCGGCGGTGTAGACGGCGGCCTCGGACGGCCCGGCGAGCAGCGCCACGATCACGACGTCCAGCCGCTGGAACACCGCCTGGATCCCGGCAGCCAGCGACCGTGGCCAGGTGTGACGCCACAGGTCGTGCGCGGCACCCGGCAGCCGGGGCGTCCCGGGCAGCCGCCGCCGCAGCCAGATCGAGGCGAGCAGCAGGACCGGCAGGTACGGCAGCGCCCAGGCCGCGGCGAGCAAGGGCACGGAGTCGTGGCCCGCGAGCACCACCGCCCCGACCAGGAGCGACTGGGACACCGGCTGCAGCACCCCGTCCAGCAGCACGGTCGGCCGCATCGAGCCGAACCCGCGGGTCGCGCTCACCACGACGCCCGAGCACGTCACCGCGGGCAGGGCGACCGCGAGCACCCGCAGCGCCGGGTCGGAGACGGTGAGGGCGACCGCCGCGCCGGTCGCCAGCGAGAGCGCCGCGACCGGGACGAGTGCCGCGCGGACGTAGCCGGAGGTGTGGTGGTGGTCGAAGGACCGGGATTTGGCGATGAAGTAGACCAGCCCGTTCCCCGCGTCCAGCCGCAGGACCGTGGCGACCGTGAGGCACAGGGCGGTCGCCGAGAAGAAGAGACCGGCGGCCTCCTGCTCCACCCCCCTGGTGACCAGCACGACCGTGAGGAACTGCGCGACGGCCCCCGCCCCCGCTCCCGCGAGCCCCGCCACCCCGCCCCGCGCGGCCCCGGTCAGGCCCGCCAGGCGGGTGGGGATCAGCGGCGCCACGAGGGCTCCGCGCCCAGCCACGAGGTCAGCAGGGTGTCCTGCTCCTCGAAGTGGGCCCTCAATTCGCGACGGAGCTTGCGGGGCATGGGACCTGGCCTGGCCCGGCCGTTGTGCCGTTCGAACACCGGGTCACCGAGGTGCGGCAGCCCGAGGAACGCCAGCACGCGGTCGTAGGCGAGATCGGGTTCGGCGAAGAACCGGCCGCTGTCGATGACGAGCAGCCGGTCGCGGCCGACCAGTGGCTCCAGCCGGGCGAGTTGCTCGGCGTATCGGCCCCTCGCGAGATAGGCGTGGTGACGGTGGGCGAGGTTCGTCGAGTACGGCGAGGCGCGCAGCCGCTCCTCCGCCCCGGCGAGCCGCTCCTCCTCCAGCCTCACGGCCCTGGCGAAGGAGCGCTCCGTCTCGAAGCCCCTCGCCAGCTCGTGGGCGTGCGCGGAGAAGGCCCGCTCGACGGGGTCGCGGACCAGCACGATCAGCTTGGCACCCGGCAGGTCGCGGGCGATCCTGGGACCGGCCAGCGGGTGGAACAGGTAGTAGGGCGACGACTCGAAGGCCTGGGCGGGGAAGCCGTACCTGCGGGCCGGCCGGGAGGCCGACACCCGCAGCGGGAAGTGCGCCCGATACCAGGACAGGTCCCGGTCGTAGGCCATGTCGAAGTAGTGAACGCCCTTGCGCAGGACGGGCTTCAGGATGAGCGGGTGCTGGGACAGGACGCGGTATAGCGAGGTGGTGCCGCAGCGCTGTGCCCCGACGATGAGGAAGGAGGGCAGCATCCGGCTGCGGGAGGTGAGGCGCCCTATCGCCCACGAGGCCGTGTGGACCGAACGCTTCAGCGCGGGTCTCACAACCTTTACAGCCTTCACAGCAGGGTCTCCTGGGAGTCGGCGAGGGGGGTGAGCCAGAGCTCCGGTGGTCCGAGGGGCGCGTGGCCGTCGGCGGCGTGGCGGTCGGCGAGGGCGATCAGGTAGCGGAGCGCGGTGAGCCGGGACTCGGCGGCCGAGAGCCCGAACGGGGCCAGGATTCGCAGGGACCGAGCCACGCAGGCCCTCGCCGCGGTGGCCGGATCGGCGCGGCGCAGGGCCCGCTGGAAGAAGTGGTGGACGGCGTCGAAGCCCAGCGGGACCCCGGTGCCGAACCGTTCCCAGTCCCAGACCAGCAACCGTCCGTCGGGGCCGCGCGAGATGTTCCACGGCGTCAGGTCACCGTGCCAGCAGAACGGCCGCTCTTCGAGCCCTCCGCTTTCAGGAGCCGGGTTTCCTCCGGCAGGGGCGCCGAGGAGGGCTTGGCCGGCACGGGCGGGTTTTCCGGGAAGCGGGCCTCCCGAAGCCGGGGCTCCTGCGACGGGGTTGCCGAGGGAGGGCCGGGCCGCGCCGGCGGTTTTCCCGGGAAGCGGACCTCCCGAAGCCGGGCCTGAAGCGGCGGGGGCGCGATCTGGGACGTCGCCCCCGGGGATGCGGGCGATCTCGTCGATCGCGTCGATGAGGATGTCACCCGGTATCCGCCCTCGTCGTACGGGAAGCGGGGTGAGCGCCAGCACGGACAGGCCGCGCCAGGATCCGTGGTGCAGCACGGCGGGCGGGACGACGGTCTTGAGCGGCACGCCGGCGAGCAGGCCGAGAGTCCGCGCCTCGTGGGAGACGAGCTCCCGGGTCAGGTCGGTGTCGCCGATCTTCACGAAGGCGATCGGCCCGTCGGCGGCGCGCGCCTCCAGGATCGGCTTGCGGTTGGCCCGGCGGGCCGGGCGCACCCGCAGCGTGACACGGACGGCGGTGCCGAACACCTCGCTCAGGTGGCTCTCGATGCCGTCCCGGCCCGAGGCCACCGTGACCCTCCCGCCGGGGTGCCACCAGGCGCGGGGGACCAACCTGCGGGGGAGCAGCCGGTGGGGGAGCAGGGTGTAGGGGCTCGGGTCGCCGGGGCCGGGGAACAGCAGGTCGAGGGTCTGGTCCAGGTAGCGCAGACGGGCGCGGGCGTCGTTCATGAGGCCGTGCTCGCCATCGAGTTTCTCCAGAGCAGTGCGAACGAGACGAGGTACAGGCTGAGCGGTGTGACCAGCCCGTCGTAGACGAACATGTAGAGGAGGGTGAGGATCATCACGAGGACCCCCGCCATGCCGATCGGGCTCCGGTCACGCCAGTGGCGGCGGACGGCCCCGGCGAAGAACGCCACGTAGAGCGCGGCCCCGGTGAAACCCTGCGTGATCATCAGGTGCCAGAGCTGGCCGTCCCCGCCCAGGGGCGGATGGCCGCAGGTGGGGCACCAGCCGCTCTTGCCGGTGGTGATCGTCCGGTGGTTGCCCGTGGCGTTGCGGGTGTTGCCGTACCCGATGAGCGGCGCGGTGCTCGCGGCGGCGAGGGTCGCCGAGACGGTGAAGGCGCGGATGCCGTTGCTGTGCGGGTTGTCGAGCCGCTGAGCCACCATCGCGTGCAGGGGGCTGAGGGCGAACACCAGGGCCCCCGCGGTCAGGGCCGTGCAGGTCGCGATGCGGGCCCGCGTACCCAGCCGCAGCAGGACGTACGCGGCGGCGACGCCGAGCCCGATCCACAGCCCCCGGTTGAGCGAGTAGACGACGGGGATCGCGGCGAGCGCGACGAGAGGGACGACGGCGAGGCGCCTGCGCGGCCCGCCGTACACCCACCAGCCGACCACGAACCAGACGAGCAGCACCGAGAGGTTGCCCCCCCAGGCGTTGGCCCACTCGAACGGCGCCTCGGGGCGCGGCGAGGCGTGGCCGAGGACCCTCTGCATCTGGGCGGCGGTGGGGTGGATCAGGTTGTGGACGAAGGGGTTGCCGCTGATCCAGTCGGGGAGGACCATCTCGACCGGTGAGGTGAACTCCACGCGCGGGGCGAACACGCCCAGCAGGCCGCCCGCGACGGTCGTGAGGAACAACGCGCCGAGCATCCGCACGAGGGTGAGCTGCGGCAGCTCCTCCTCCGTCAGGTTGCCCAGATAGAGCACCATGACCAGCAGCGAGACGTACAGGAACAGGCGCATCAGATAGCCGATGAGCCGCCCGGCGCCGAACTCGCCGTAGGTGCCCGGAGGCATCTCGGCGAGCATGAGCGCGCTGATCAGGTAACCCGCGAGGAGCAGCAGCCAGAGCCCGAAACCGCGCGGCGCCCTGATCGGCCGTCTCCGCCACAGGATCAGCGCCATCGCCGGGGCCACCACGATCACCGACAGGCCTCCGAAACCGAGCGCCCACCAGATGGGATATCCCACCAAAAGGGAGGCGATCGGCCAGACGGCCGGACGCGGACCCCTCACAGCCTGCGCCCCCTCCGGCCGCCGGCCGCCTGCCCGGCGTTTGGAACGTTCCCGTCGGCCTCGGGAGCGAGCACCGCCTCAGGTCTTCCGGCCGCCCCGCCGTACGTTCTGGGCGGTGTCTCCGCTCCCGCGTTCGCCGCGCGTGCTCTGTCTCCGTTCGCCCAGGGGACGAGCGGTGCCTCCGGCACGCGGGGTGATCCTCCGTACGCTCCCTGCCCGGCGGGTGCCTTCGGGCTCTCACCGATCGGTTCGGGGATCGCGGGACCTCCCGCCAGGCCGGCCAGAGGCCGGTCGGCTCTTCTCTGGGCGCCCTCGCGGCTCCGCTTTCCTCCGGCCCGCGGTGTGGACGCGACCTGCGGGACGTACGCCCTCTGCGATGTCGGTCCCTGCGACACGTAGGGCCCCTGTGGATCGCGCGCCGCGTGAGAGCCCCGCCCGGCGGGGAGCGAGGGGAGATCGTCGCCGATGACGAACGTGCCGACCACGGGGATCCCGCGATCGTTCAGCGCCCGTACGGCGTGCTTGACCTCGCGTGAGGAGGTGCCGGATGTCGCGACCACGAGCACCGCGCCCGCCGGACCGTGCGCCTGGACGCCGTCGAGGGTGTCGAGACCGGTGAGGCGGCCGACGTCGGCGGGGGTCCGCCGGGCGGTGTCGAGGCGGTCGCGGAGCCAGGCGGCCCCGACCCCGCAGATCAGCCCCGCCATGAGGCCGCTGCCCAGGTAGAGGGGAGGGCGGGGGGTGGTGGGTTCGGCCGGTGCCGTCGCCTGGCTGATCACGGAACCGGGGGTGACGGCGACGGTCTTGAGCGCGTCGTATTTGGAGGTGAGGCTGTGAACCTGCCGGGCGAGGACGTTCTGCCGCTGGAGGGCGAGGGTCCGCTCGGTGGTTCCCCTGCCGAGGCCGGGAAGCTCGGTGGCGACCCTGGTGAGACCCGCGTTGGTCTGCCTCAGCTTGACCAGCACGGCCTTGGTCTGGGCCGCGAGCGTCTGAGCGGAGGACTCGCGGCGCTGGGCGAGGTAGGCGAGGGCGTAGGCGCTCGCTCCCGAGGCCGCGGTCGCCGGGTCGGCGGCGCTGCAGGAGATCTCCAGGACCGAGGTGTTGGGCGGCACCGAGACCTCGGCGGGGCAGGAGAGGCCGTCGAACAGCCGCCTCGCCTTCGCCTCGACCACCGCGGACCTGGCCACCTGGGCCTCGGTGTCGAGGTTGAGCGGTTCGCGCTGGCGGCTGGTGACCTGGTTGGTCTGTTCCTGCGCTCCGGTCGCGGTCACCAGGACCTGCCCGGAGGCGGTGTAGGAGGGCGGGGTGAGCCACATCAGGGCGATGCCGCCACCGGCTCCGGTGAGGAACAGGGAGAGAACGATCAGCCACCGGCGGCGGAGAAGCGACGCGTAGTCCGCCAGATCCTCGCCTCCGCGGCGGACGGGGGCGTCCGGTGACGGGCTCATGTGTCGCTGGTGCCTCTCCGGCGAACAGACGCTGGGAACCCTTGGAACTATAGGTCGGCTTTCCGTTTCCCCGAACCGATACGCAAGATTTTCTTTGCGTTGGCCGCGCCAATCACAGGGAGATAACAGCGGTTTATCCGATATTTCCTATTGTCCGCGAGGGAGCTGTGGCACGGACCGGCAAAGTCAGGGACGAGGCACGTCCGGGCGATGGGAAGGTGTTCCCCCGTGACGGTCGAGGACGGCCCACGAATGCGTACGCGCGACGGCTGTGAGGAAACGGTGCATCAGACAAATGCTCCTATAGACGTAATTCCGCGAGTGGTAAGAATCGCCGGTTCCGGCCTCGTGCTGGCGCTGGGGCTGGGCACCCTCGCACTGGGAATCGCCGGGCTGAGCGGAGGCGGCAGGACCTCGAACGCCGCGGACGCCCCGGGTACCGCCGACACGGGGGAGGCCCGTGACGCGGCGGGCGCCGTCGGCGGCCCGGGAGCCCGTGCGGGGCAGCGCTCCCGGGGCTCCCGGGCCGCCTGCGAGGTCAGCGCCAAGCTCGTGCCCTCCTGCGGCGCCTGGTGGGGGATCGCACCCGAGATCTTCACGGGACGGCCGCAGAAGCGGGCCATGGAGAGGGCCGAGAGGCGCATGGGCCGGCCGGCCGACATCATGCACGCCTACCACCGGGGCGACGAGCTCTTCCCGACCCCCGCGGAACGCGCCATCGCCCGCGACCCGGCCGGCCGCAGGCTCCTGCTGATCAACTGGAAGCCGTCCCTCGACCACACCTGGGGGCAGATCGCCCGTGGGGCGCTGGACGAGCGGATCGACCGGCTGGCCGCCCACATCGTGAGGACCTTCCCCGAGCGGTTCTTCCTCACCGTCCACCACGAGCCGGAGAACGACGTGCGGGAGGCCCACGGCAGAGGAATGACGGCGGCCGACTACGCCGCGATGTTCCGCCACGTGGTGAAGCGCCTGCGGCAGGGGGGCGTGACCAACGCGGTCACGGTGATGACCTACATGGGAGCACCCAACTGGGCGTCGAAACCCTGGTTCGAGAAGCTCTATCCCGGTGACGACGTGGTCGACTGGGTGGCGATGGATCCCTACGTCGACCACAGGGTCCACAGTTTCGACGGGCTGGTGAACAAGACCCGCCCCGAGTTCCCCCGGTGGTCCGGGTTCTACCGCTGGATGGGGGAACGCTTCCCCGACAAGCCCGTCATGCTCGCCGAGTGGGGCGTCTTCGAGCGTCATGACCGGCCGGGGTTCAAGGAGTCGTTCTTCGACTCGGTACGCGGGGAGATCGGCGAATACCCGCGGATCAAGGCTCTGATCTACTTCGACTCGCCGCGCGCCCCCCGGGGCGACACCCGCTTCGACACCACGCCCGGCGGCCGGAGGGCCTTCGGCGAGCTCGCCCGCGACCCGCGCCTCGACGCCGTCGTCCCCGCCCGCTGATGACCTGGGAGCCAGGTCGGGATCAGCGGATCCAGCCGCCCTGGATCAACGGGTCGAGCACCTGGTGCACCGCCCGGTCCACGCTGATACCGGTGGTGTCGATCTCCAGGTCGGCGTCGTCCGGCTCCTCGTACGGGTCGGAGACGCCGGTGAACTCGGGGATGATCCCCGCGCGGGCCTTGGCGTAAAGGCCCTTGCGGTCGCGGCGCTCGCACTCCTCCAGGGGGGTGGAGACGTGGACGAGCAGGAAGTCGGCGCCGACGGCCTCGACCATCTCCCGTACCTCCTCGCGGGTGGCGGCATACGGCGCGATGGGCGCGCAGATCGCCAGACCGCCGTGCCTGGCGGCCTCGGCGGCGACGAAACCGATGCGGCGGATGTTGAGGTCGCGATCCTCCTTGGAGAAGGTGAGCCCCGCGGAGAGCAGGTGACGGACCACATCGCCGTCGAGGTAGGTCACCGTGCGGCTGCCGCGCTCCAGCAGCGCGTCACGCAGCCCTCGGGCGACGGTCGACTTGCCGGAACCGGACAGGCCGGTGAAGAAGACCACCAGCCCCCGGCGATGCGGGGGGCCGGGAAGCGTCACAGGCTCGGGACCCGCCAGGTGCTCGGTCGCGCCGTAGGCCTCGGCCACGCGTTCGCGCAGCTCCAGGTCGATGGCGGGCTCCCTGGGCGCGAGCGGGACCACCGCGACGAGCGTGCCCTCGGGCAGCCCATCGCGGGCCTTGAGCGCGGCGCGGACCACCGCCGGCCCGCCCTCGCCGTACGCGAGCGGGAGCAGCAGGATCGACGCCTCCAGCTCCCGCGCGGTCGCCGTGATCTCGCCGAGGTCGCCGAGCGGCCCGCGCATGGTGACGGCGAGGACCGACTCCTGCCCGTTCAGCTGCTCGCGCACCCGCGCCGGGGTGAGGCGGAGCCGGGCGAACGGCCCGTGCTCGGGGGCGTCCAGCGCCTCGACAGGCCCGGCGACGAAGCCGTCCTCACGCTCGGTGACGGTGAGCACGGCGAGCGCCGCGCCCTCGGGGTCGCGCAGGGTGATCCGGTCGCCGGGGGCGGCCGGGTGGTCGTCGGGAAGGGTGAGGGTGACCGGCGCGGGCCACCGGGTGCCGTCGGCGAGCGTGCCGTGCTCGTCCACGGCGTGCGCGTCGGCCGAGCTCAGGAAGCCCTCCAGCGGCCTGAAGGCGCCGGAGAGCAGCAGCTCAAGGTCGGCCAGCTCACGGGCGTCTGGGGTCCACTCGAAAGGCGCCGTCATCTGCTCCACCATCGCGGTCGTCGGAACTTTCCTGCTCCGCCCGCTCATGATGGACGGCCCCGTCCGGCGAATCCAGGAGCCGGCCGCCCGGTGAATCCCAGGTGCCTCGGTCCGGTGGATCTCAGATCAACCGGGCGAAGTGACTCTGGGGCTTGCGGATCACCAAAGTTATCTCGTCGTGAGACGCGGGCCGGCTCCCCCTGGAGAGGGCCTCCACCACCGAGCAGGTGGCGCGGGCAAGCTTACCGAGAGGTCCGCGGAGCGCGGGACCACTGGCGGTGGAGATGTCCTCGGTCACCATCAGCCCACGCACGAGACAGAAGGAGTGCATCCCCTCGCGCGAGGCGATCTGCTCGTAGACGGCGGGCAGCGGGCCCACGGTCCCGGCGGGGACGAACCTGCGCCACAGCCAGCGCCGCAGCCCCGTCGGCGTGAGCCGGTCGCACGCCCCGTACGCCGAAGCCCGGTCGCGCATCCTCACCAGCAGCAGCCCCCCGGGCCGCAACCCGGTGAGCAGCCGGTCGAGCACCAGCTCGGCGTGCTCGATCCGCTCCAACAGGAACGGTACGTAGACGACGTCGAACGCCCGCGGGGGCACCGGCACGGAGCGCAGGTCGCCCAGCGCCCAGGAGTCCAGGTCCTTGCGCGCGGACGTGCTCGTGCGCAACACGGGCAGGTCCTCGTCGATTCCGATGACCCTGGACTCCGTCTGCGCGAGATCGAGCGGCTCAGGCCATCCGCACCCGGCGATCAGGATGTCGAGCCGCCGGCCCAGCTGGCTGCTCCACTGCTCCCTGACCCGCTGACTCAACAGGTCGTCCTGATCGACGACCGACCTCACCTCTGCCATGTAACCGAGAGTAGTCAAGTCAGCACGATTGGGCTACACGGCGACGCTGCGCGTCGCGGTTCGGCTGTTACATGGCGACGCTAACGCGTCGCGGTGAGGCCGCTCTTACCCGGCTCCTTCCCTCGTCGAGGAAGATCGCTCGTTCCTCGCGACCTCCCTCTCCTCGGTCCAGTCGCCGGCGCGGCCTCACGGGTGGTCCCTAACGTTGAAGACGTTGGCGCGTCGAGGTGAGGTCGCTCCTCAGGCCGGTCGCCGGGGCTGTGGGCGGGCCCGCGTATCCGAAGGCCGGAGCACCGGTCCACGATTCGGTACCCTTGGGCGGGTACCCCCCGTGTTCTCTCGGCCCGGGGTTGTCGTGTTGCCGTCGTGGGGCTGTGGGCGAATCTGATGAGTCTTTCCGGACTTCTGGACCTTGTCGCCGGGGAGCCTGAGCTGGCTTCCCTTCTTCAGGACGTGCGCGGGGGCGACTCGTCCGACGTATCGCTGGTCGCGCCGCCGGCGTTGCGCCCCTTCGCGGTGGCGGCGCTGGCCAGGGAGGGCGCCAAGGGGGAGGCGAGGACCGTCCTGGCGGTGACCGCCACCGGGCGCGAGGCCGAGGATCTCGCCTCGGCCCTCACCAGCCTCCTGGACGAGAGCACCGTCGCGGTCTTCCCCGCCTGGGAGACGCTTCCGCACGAGCGCCTGTCGCCGCGCAGCGACACCGTGGGGCAGCGCCTGGCGGTGCTGCGCAGGCTCGCCCATCCGGTCGAGGGCGACCACTCGGCGGGGCCGCTGCACGTGGTCGTCGCGCCGATCAGGGCGCTGCTCCAGCCGATCGTCCGAGGGCTGGGCGACCTGCGGCCGGTACGGCTGCGCGCAGGGGACGACGCCGACCTCGACAGCGTCGTCCACAGTCTCGTGGAGAACGGCTACCACCGGGTCGACATGGTGGAGAAGCGCGGCGAGGTCGCGGTGAGGGGTGGCCTGCTCGACGTCTTCCCGCCCACGGAGGAGCACCCGCTCCGGCTGGAGTTCTGGGGCGACACCGTCGAGGAGATCCGCTGGTTCAAGGTCGCCGACCAGCGCTCGCTGGAGGTGGCCGAGGACGGGCTGTTCGCCGCCCCCTGCCGCGAGTTGCTGCTGACCGACGACGTCAGGGAGAGGGCGAGGGAGCTCGCCGAGGCGCATCCCTCGCTGGTGGAGACCCTGGAGCAGCTGGCCGAGGGTGTGCCGGTGGAGGGCATGGAGGCGTTCGCGCCCGTGCTCGCCGGGGAGATGGACCTGCTCGTCGACCACCTGCCGAGCCAGTCGGCGATCTTCGTGTGCGACCCGGAGCGGATCCGGGGGCGCGCCGACGAGCTGGTGCGGACGAGTCAGGAGTTCCTGGAGGCGTCCTGGATCAACGCTGCCTCCGGCGGCGAGGCGCCGATCGACCTGGGCGCGGCGGCCTTTCGCGACCTGGAGGAGGTCCGCGACCACGCGCGGCGGCTCGGCCGGCCCTGGTGGTCGCTCGCGCCGTTCGGCGCCGACGCCGACGGTGACGCCGCCGAGGGACCCGGCGGGGGTACGGCGCTGCGGGCGAACGAGGTCGAGTCCTACCGTGGCGACACTCAGCGGGCGCTGTCCGACATCAAGGGCTGGCTCGACTCCGACCGGGTCGTCGTCCTGCTGAGCGAGGGCCACGGCCCCGCCGAGCGCATGGTCGAGCTGCTCAAGGGTGTCGACCTGCCCGCGCGCCTGGAGCCGGGCCTCGACGCCGTGCCGGACAGGAAGGTGGTCCACGTCACCACGGGCCTGGTCGAGCACGGGTTTGTGACCCCGACGCTCGCTGTGCTGACCCACCTGGACCTGGTGGGCCAGAAGGCGTCGACCAAGGACATGCGGCGGCTGCCCTCCCGGCGCCGCAACATGGTCGACCCGCTCCAGCTCAAGGTCGGCGACCACGTCGTGCACGAGCAGCACGGCGTGGGGCGCTACATCGAGATGGTGCAGCGGACCGTGCAGGGCGCCACCCGCGAATACCTGGTGATCGAGTACGCCAAGGGTGACCGGCTCTACGTGCCGACCGACCAGCTCGACGAGGTCACCCGCTACGTCGGCGGCGAGTCGCCCACGCTCAACCGGATGGGCGGCGCCGACTGGGCCAAGGCGAAGACCAAGGCGAAGAAGGCGGTCAAGGAGATCGCCGGAGAGCTGATCCGCCTGTACTCCGCCCGGATGGCCTCGCCGGGACACGCCTTCGCGCCCGACAGCCCCTGGCAGCGGGAGATGGAGGACGCCTTCCCCTACGCCGAGACGGGCGACCAGCTGGAGGCGATCGACGAGGTCAAGCGCGACATGGAGCGCCCGATCCCGATGGACCGGCTGATCTGCGGCGACGTCGGCTACGGCAAGACGGAGATCGCGGTGCGGGCGGCGTTCAAGGCCGTGCAGGACGGCAAGCAGGTGGCGGTCCTGGTGCCGACCACGCTGCTGGTGCAGCAGCACATGTCGACCTTCGCCGAGCGGTTCTCCGGGTTCCCGCTGAACGTCAGGCCGCTGTCGCGGTTCCAGAGCGACGGCGAGGTCTCCGTGACCATGGAGGGGCTGCGGGAGGGCTCGGTCGACGTCGTGATCGGCACGCATCGGTTGTTCTCGCCCGAGGTCAGGTTCAAGCAGCTCGGCCTGATCATCATCGACGAGGAGCAGCGGTTCGGCGTCGAGCACAAGGAGGCGATGAAGCACCTGCGCACCCAGGTCGACGTGCTGGCCATGTCGGCCACCCCGATCCCCCGCACGCTGGAGATGGGCCTCACCGGCATCAGGGAGATGTCCACGATCCTCACCCCGCCCGAGGAACGGCACCCGATCCTCACCTTCGTCGGCCCGTACGACGAGAAGCAGATCGGCGCCGCGATCCGGCGCGAGCTGATGCGCGACGGCCAGGTCTTCTTCGTCCACAACCGCGTGGCCAGCATCAACAAGGTCGCGGCCATGCTGCGCGAACTCGTACCCGAGGCGAGGGTCGCCGTCGCGCACGGCCAGATGCAGGAGCACCAGCTGGAGAAGATCATGGTGGGCTTCTGGGAGCGTGACTTCGACGTGCTCGTCTGCACCACGATCGTCGAGTCGGGCCTGGACGTGCCCAACGCCAACACCCTCATCGTCGACCGGGCCGACAACTACGGCCTGTCCCAGCTCCACCAGCTGCGCGGCCGGGTCGGCCGGGGCCGCGAGCGCGGCTACGCCTACTTCCTCTACCCGCCGGAGAAGCCGCTCACCGAGACCGCCCACGAACGCCTCGCCACGATCTCCCAGCACACCGAGATGGGCGCGGGCATGTACGTGGCGATGAAGGACCTGGAGATCCGTGGCGCGGGCAACATCCTGGGCGCCGAACAGTCGGGCTTCATCGCGGGCGTCGGCTTCGACCTGTACGTGCGCATGATGGCCGAGGCGGTGCAGGAGCAGAAGGCGAAGCTGGCGGGCACCTACCAGGAGGAGGAGCGGCCCGACGTCAAGGTCGAGCTGCCGATCAACGCCCACATCCCGCACGACTACGTCACCTCGGAGCGGCTGCGGCTGGAGGCGTACAAGCGGATCGCCGCGATCGGCTCGGACTCCGACATCGGCGCGGTGCGCGACGAGCTCGTCGACCGGTACGGACGGCCGCCCCAGCAGGTGGAGAACCTGCTGGAGGTCGCCCGCTTCCGCGTCCGTGCCCGCCGCGCCGGGCTCACCGACGTCACCCTGCAGGGGCAGAACATCAGGTTCGCGCCGGTGGACCTGAAGGACTCCCAGCAGGTCAGGCTGCAAAGGCTCTACCCGAAGGCGCTGCTGAAGCAGGCGGCCGGTACGTTGCTGGTGCCGGTGCCCAAGACCAGGCCCCTCGGCGGCCAGCCGCTGCGCGACCTGGATCTGCTCAAGTGGTGCGGTGATCTTGTCGAGGCGATGTTCCTCGAAACCGTGCGGGTAGAGTAAGCGGCGTTTGTTGTGAAAGGAAAGCATGTGAAGTCGACTCGAATCCGCGTCATCCTTGCGGTCGCCGCCGTCGGTGTCGCGCTGACCGCCTGCTCTCCGAACCAGGCCGGTGCCGCGGCCATCGTGGGCGGGGAACGCATCAGCTCGGGCGAGCTGGACAGGAACGTGCGGGAGTACGAGGCGGCGCTGGCCAAGGCCGGCCTCTCCTCCTCGCAGCTGCAGTTCCAGGACAGCGTCCCGCAGCTCGTGCTCTTCCAGCTGGCCAACGCCAAGCAGTACGCGCAGGTCGCGACGAGCAAGGGCATCACGGTCACCGAGGGCGAGGTCGACCAGGTGATCGCGGGCCAGGGCGGTCAGGAGAAGTTCGAGCAGCAGATGCTCCAGCAGGCCGTGGCGCCCTCGCAGGCACGTGAGTTCCTGAAGTCGCAGGTGATGGTCAGCAAGCTCGTCGCCAAGTACGGCGGCGGTACGGACGAGGCCGCCATCCAGCGAGGCCAGCAGCAGGCGATCAAGGACCTCCAGGCGACGCCGATCACCTGGAACCCCAGGTACGGCAAGCTGAACGAGGAGCGGAGCGAGCAGCAGCCGGGCGTCTTCGCCGACGCCGGCCGTTTCGGCACCGTCGGCGCTCCCGGCCCCGCCGACGCGCCGCTCGCGCCGCCGCAGCAGTAGCCTCCGGCATGTCGCTGATCGTCGTCACCACCTCGCCCCGGGTCGCTCCCGGACTGCTCAGCCGCCGCGCGTGGCAGGTCCTTGAGGAGGGCCCGGTGCGCACCGGGTCCGCCGACCACCCGCACCTGCCGTACCTGGCGGAGGCGGGGGTCGAGGTCGAGGTGGTCGCCTGCGACCCGGCCGCGCTGGTCCGCGAGGCCGTTTCGGGGACCGTCGTGTGGCTGGAGGCCGACGAGGCGCTGATGCGCTCCATCGGCTACGCCGCGGTGGCGCTCGACGACCCGCCGGTGATCGAGGTCGTGCCGGGCTCGTACGACCTGCCGGGCGCGCGACTGCTCGACCTGGTCTCGGTGATGGACCGGCTCCGGGTCGAATGCCCGTGGGACGCCCGCCAGACCCACGAGTCCCTCGCCCCGTACCTCATCGAGGAGGCCTACGAGGTCCTGGAGACGATCGAGGAGGGCGACCGCGCGGCGCTGCGCGAGGAGCTGGGCGACCTGCTCCTGCAGGTCGCCTTCCACGCGCGGGTCGCCGCGGAGGGGCCGGAAGGGTTCGACATCGACGACGTGGCCGAGGGCATCGTCGCCAAACTCGTCCGCCGCCACCCGCACGTCTTCGCCGACACCCGGGTCGAGGGCGCGGGGGAGGTCAGCGCCAACTGGGAGACCATCAAGGCCGCCGAGCGCGCGGCCAAGAACGGTGGCGACCCCGGTTCGGTCGTCGACGGCGTCCCGATGGGTCAGCCGGCGCTCTCCCTCGTCGCGCAGCTCCTGCGCCGCACCGAGGGCGTCGGAGCCTCGGTGGCCCTTCCCGAGGGGGTCCCCGCCGACGGTGTGGGCGCGAGGCTCTTCGAGCTCGTACGGCAGGCTCAGGCGGCGGGACTCGACCCGGAGGCCGAACTGCGGGCCGTCGCGCGTGCCTATAAGCGACGCTTCGCGTCGCGGTGAGGCCGCTCTTGTCCGGCTCCTTCCCTCGTCGAGGAAGGTCGCTCGTTCCTCACGACCTCCCTCTCCTCAGTCCAGTCGCCGGCGCGGCCTCACGGGGTAGTCCCGCGAGGAAAGGCGGGTTGGGCGTGTCCTCAGGGGTCCTTGGGGGGTGTTCCCGGGGCTTGTTGGGATGCGGCGGTGAGCCATTTGGTGGCGGTTACCCCGGTTGAGGCAGGCATGTTCTTGGGGCGGTTCTTGATGGGGGTGGGGCATGGTGGCGGTGGGGCATGGTGGGAGGTTTGTATGGAAATTGCGCGAACATTGTTCGGCGGTGGCCCGGTCGCCGTGTCGGTATGGGGATCTCGATAGGCTTCCGAGGCAAACTGTCCTGCGACTTTAGGAGCGCTTCGTGGCTTCCATCGAGGGCGTTACCGCCCGAGAGATCCTTGACTCCCGGGGCAACCCGACGGTTGAGGTCGACATCCTCCTGGACGACGGCAGCCAGGGGCGTGCCGCGGTTCCCAGCGGCGCGTCCACCGGCCAGTTCGAGGCCGTCGAGCTGCGTGACGGCGACGAGCGCTACGGCGGCAAGGGTGTCGAGAAGGCCGTTCTCGGTGTGACCGACGAGATCGCCGACGAGATCCTCGGGTTCGACGCCGCCGAGCAGCGCAGCATCGACCAGGTGATGATCGACCTCGACGGCACGCCCAACAAGGCCCGTCTGGGCGCCAACGCGATCCTGGGTGTCTCGCTCGCCGCGGCCAAGGCCGCCGCGGAGAGCGCCGAGCTGCCGCTCTTCCGCTACCTCGGCGGTCCGAACGCGCACGTGTTGCCGGTGCCGATGATGAACATCCTGAACGGCGGCGCGCACGCCGACAGCAACGTCGACATCCAGGAGTTCATGATCGCCCCGATCGGGGCGGAGACGTTCCGCGAGGCCGTGCGGATGGGCACCGAGGTCTACCACGCCCTCAAGTCCGTCCTCAAGGAGAAGGGGTACGCCACCGGCCTCGGCGACGAGGGCGGCTTCGCGCCGAGCCTGCCCTCCAACCGTGACGCGCTCGACCTGATCCTGGTCGCCATCGAGAAGGCCGGATACGTCGCGGGCGAGGACATCGGGCTCGCCCTGGACGTGGCCGCCTCCGAGTTCCACTCGGACGGCGTCTACACCATCGACGGCAAGGGCCTGTCGGCGACCGAGCTGATCGCCTTCTACGAGGACCTGGTCGCCAACTACCCGCTGGTCTCCATCGAGGACCCGCTGGACGAGAGCGACTGGGAGGGCTGGAACGCCATCACCCGCGCGCTGGGGGACAAGGTCCAGCTGGTCGGTGACGACCTGTTCGTGACGAACCCCGAGCGTCTGGGCCGCGGCATCGCCGAGGGCACCGCGAACGCGCTGCTGGTCAAGGTGAACCAGATCGGCACCCTGACCGAGACCCTCGACGCCGTGGACCTGGCCCACCGCAGCGGTTACCGCTGCATGATGAGCCACCGCTCGGGCGAGACCGAGGACACCACGATCGCCGACCTCGCCGTGGCCACCAACTGCGGCCAGATCAAGACCGGCGCCCCGGCCCGCTCCGACCGGGTGGCCAAGTACAACCAGTTGCTCCGCATCGAGGAGCTTCTGGACGACGCGGCCCGTTACGCGGGTCGCGCCGCGTTCCCGCGCTTCCGGCGGTAGTTTCTTCTGGCGGCTCGCGCCCGGATCCGGGCGCGAGCCACACCGCGGACGAGCGTCGGTACGGAGCGTGGAGACGGAGGAGGACGCATGGCGGCACGACCACAGTTGACGGGACGGGCCGCGGTGCTCGCGATCGTGGTGTGCGCGATCGCGATGAGCCTCGCCTACCCCATCAGGGAGTACGTCGCCCAGCGCCGCCAGATCGCCCAGCTGGAGCAGGAGAAGGCGAGGGAGATCGCCGCGATCAAGGCCCTTGACGACCGCTCCAAGCAGCTCCTCGACCCCGGCTTCATCAAGCGGCAGGGCAGGGAGCGTCTTTTCTACTGCGATCCAGGGCAGAAGTGCTACGTCGTCATGGGGGGCTCACCCTCGCCGGGTAAGGGCACGACGGGTGAGCGCAAGGCCGTGGCCAGGCCGCCGTGGTACGAGACGCTGTGGGACTCGGTCAAGGCCGCCGACAGCGGCGGGGGGCAGAAGGCGGCCAAGTCCGCCGGGTGACGCCGATACCCTGGTTGTCGTCTTTCAGGGGGGTGTCCACGAATGGTTGACGACCGCGACGTGGCGGCGGTGGAGCGACAGCTCGGCCGGACGCCGCGAGGACTGCGGAGGGTGGCGCACCGCTGCCCGTGCGGGCTTCCCGACGTCGTCGAGACCGCCCCGAGGCTGCCCGACGGATCGCCCTTCCCGACCCTGTTCTACCTCACCTGCCCCAGGGCCGCCTCGGCCATCGGCAGGCTGGAGACCTCGGGGATGATGCGGGACATGCAGGCCAGGCTCGCCGAGGATCCGGAGCTGGCCGAGGCGTACCGGGCGGCACACGACGACTATGTGGCGCGTCGCGACAGGGCGGCCGCCGAGGATGGCCTGGAGCCGCTGCCCCGTGACATGCAGAGCACCGGGGGCATGCCCACCCGAGTTAAGTGCCTGCACGCCCTGGTCGGGCACGAGCTCGCGGTGCCGGGCGGCAACCCCTTCGGCCGCGAGGCCCTCGACGCGCTCGGCGACTGGTGGTCCGCCGGGCCGTGCGTCGACCCACCCGTAGCCCCGTGTGCCGAGGCCGCGGCACCGACCTCGAAGGAGACAGAGTGATCCGCGTCGCCGCGATCGACTGTGGCACCAACTCCGTCCGCCTGCTCGTCGCCGACGTCGGCAGGGACAGGCTGATCGACCTGGAGCGCCGGATGGAGATCGTCCGGTTGGGCCAGGGGGTCGACAGGACCGGCAGGCTGGCGCCGGAGGCCCTGGAGCGTACGTTCGCCGCCATGCGCGGCTACGCGGGCCTCATCGGCGGGCTCGGAGCCTCCTCGGTCCGCGTGGTCGCCACCAGCGCGACGAGAGACGCCGCCAACCGGCAGGACTTCGTGGACGGCGTACGCGACATCTTCGGCGTGGAGCCCGAGGTGATCACCGGTGCGGAGGAGGCGGAGCTGTCGTTCGTCGGGGCCACCCGCGATCTGGTGCGCTTCTCCGAGGAGACGGGCCTGCCCGCCCCCGAGGGCACCCGCCCTCCGTACCTCGTGGTCGACATCGGTGGCGGCTCGACCGAGTTCGTGCTCGGCTCGACGCACGTGGAGGCCGCGCTCTCGGTCGATATCGGGTGCGTCCGGCTGACCGAGCGCCACCTGCGCGACGCGGGCGACCCTCCGTCGGCGGAGGCGGTCGAGGCGATGACCGCCGACATCGACGACGCGCTCGACCGGGTCGCGGCCGAGGTGCCCGTGGAGCGGGCGCTGACGATGGTCGGGCTCGCGGGATCCGTGACCACCGTTGCCGGAATAGCGCTTGAGCTGCCGGAATACGATCCGAAGAAAATTCACCACTCGCGAATTTCTGCAGGTCAGGTGCATGACGTCGCCAAGCGCTTGCTTGGAATGACCGTTGAACGGCGGGCTGCGATTCCCCTCATGCACCCGGGAAGGGTCGACGTGATCGGGGCGGGGGCGCTCATCCTGGACCGAATAGTGACCCGCTACGGCTTCGGAGATGTGGTCGCCAGCGAGCACGACATCCTCGATGGCATCGCGTGGTCGATTGCTGACTCGTAGCGAGATCTAGACAATTAACCCGTTTAGGGAGTATTGAGGAAAGCTTCCCGTTTATGGTTAGGTAAAGAAGCTTTAGTGAGGCTTTGCCGTAGGGCCCGGCACAGCTGTTGTCGGGGCGGCAACCGTCTCCCGAGCAATCTTGCTTCCCAACGAACGGAGCATCCCCTCATGAAGTCCGGACTAGCCACCAAGCTAGCCGCAGCAGGAGCCAGCGCGGCCATGCTGGCGACGATGGCAGTAGGCATGCTGGCCACGCCCGCAGCGGCGGCCAGTGGTTCGAGCCAGGCGGGTACGGTGGCCTCGGCCGCCGGCAAGCCGAAGCCGGCCGTCTCTGTCGGAACCCCCAAGGCATCGCCCTCGAAGTACAAGGGTGAGTGCCCCGTCGGCGTGACCTTCTCCTCGAAGATCAAGGTGAAGGCCGTCAAGAGCAAGACCACGGTCGCCTACCGGTGGCTGCACGGTGACGGCTCGAAGAGCAAGGTGAAGTCCTTCACCTTCCGCGGCAAGGGCGTCAAGAGCTTCACGGTCAAGGAGAAGTCCACCTTCAAGGGCAACGTCAAGGGCTGGCAGGCCATCCAGGTCCTGTCCCCGCGTGGCGCCACCTCCTCGAAGGGCCACTTCTCGGTCACCTGTGGCTCCAACGGCGACAAGGAAGAGGTCGTCGTTCCCCGCCGCGTCGACGCCGACGCGTGGGTCGACGAGGGCAACTGCCAGGCTGCCCTGATCGGTCGCATCACCGCCACCGGTACCCGCTGGGTGCACTACCGCTGGGTCGTCAACGGCGAGGTCGTCGAGCGTGACGCCGTCCGCGTCAACGGCTCGCGCAAGGTCGTCCACGTGATCAAGCCCGGTGAGGACTTCAGGGGCTGGGCCGTGCTGCAGGTCGTCGGCCCGGTGAAGGCGTCCTCCAACCGCGTCCACTTCAAGATCTGGTGCAAGGACACGTCGCCGAAGGTCTGGGCGTCCGTGGACGGTCCGTCCTTCTACGCGGGCACCTGCCCGACGACCCGCACCTTCACCGGCACGATCGGCGCGAGCGGCCGCACCACCGTGAGGTACCGCTGGATCAGCGACGGTGTGGCGGGCGACTGGAAGTACGCCCACTTCAGTGGCTACGGCTCGCAGAGCCAGAGCGTGTCCGACAGCTGGAGCGCCTCTGCCTCCGGCGAGTCCAAGCGCGCGATCGAGATCTCCGGTGGCCCGACCACCGGCACCGCGGTCGGCAAGGTCTTCTGCAAGCACCCCCCGAAGCCGACCCCGACGCCGACCCCCACCCCCAGCGTCACCCCCACCCCCACTCCGGCCGTCACCGAGACCTCTTCCTGAGGACACGGTAGGTCGAGGTAGCGCGCCCGGCGGCTGACGCCGGGTCGCGTCCCGAGTGAAACAGGCGGCGCCCGCACCCAGCGGGCGCCGCTTCTCGTTTTCCCACGCGACCTTCCGGGCTTCCCTGAGGCTGGAGGTGGGCCGGGCGCTCTCGAGCGGGGTACACGAGGGCGTGAATCGAGTGCTCCCGTGCCGGACGTCGTGAGGGCGTGAACCGGGTGCTCTCGCGTGCCGGGCATCGCGAGCGTGGACCCGGCGCTCTCCCGTGTCGGGCACCATCGAGGACATGAGCTACGTTCCTCCTGGATCCGGCTGGCCCGGTGACCCCGCCCAGCCCGGCACCCCCGTCGCCCACGACCCCGCCGAGGTGCGAAAACTCGCGGGGGAGAGCCGTACCCTCGCGGAGCTCACGGCCGCGCAGTCGGTCTGCCGGGCCTGCCCGCGCCTGGTGGAGTGGCGCGAGGAGGTGGCGACGGTGAGAAGGCGGGCGTTCGCGGAGGAGACCTACTGGGGCCGGCCCATCGCGGGGTGGGGCGACGAGAGGCCCGAGGTCCTCATCGTCGGGCTCGCCCCGGCGGCGCACGGCGGCAACAGGACCGGGAGGATCTTCACCGGAGACCGCAGCGGCGACTGGCTGTTCGCCTCGCTGTACCGGACGGGTCTGGCCGTACAGGAGACGAGCCTTCGCGCGGACGACGGCCAACGGCTCATCGGCGCGCGGATGGTGGCCGCGGTCCGGTGCGCACCGCCCGCCAACAAGCCCGAGCCCGCCGAGCGCGCGGCCTGCCTCCCCTGGCTCTCCCGCGAGGTCGACCTGGTCTCGGCGGAGGTACGGGTGGTCGTCGCGCTGGGAGGTTTCGCCTGGCAGGCGATCTGGCCCGCGCTGAGGGACGCCGGGTACGCCCTGCCGCGGCCGAGACCGCCCTTCGGGCACGGTGCCGAGGTGGAGATCACCTCTCCACAGGGAAATCCCGCGCGCCTTCTCGGCTGCTATCACCCCAGCCAGCAGAACACCTTCACCGGCCGGGTGACCGCACAGATGCTCGACGATCTCTTCAGCAGGGCGAACGTGCTTCGGGGCTTGTGAAGTCGATCACAAAGAGAAGATTGATCGGAATTCTCCTGAGAAGAGTGATGTTTTTAGCTGATGACGGAAATTACCACCAGCTTGCCAGGTAGGCGGCTGGTGCGATGGGAAGCGTGAGCGTATCCTTGTGAAAGGTTTCACAAGCCTCGAAGCTAAGGACAGTGTCGAAGTGAACCGCAACTCCAAGCACATCGTGGTCGTGGGTGGAGGCTATGTCGGCCTCTACACCGTGCTGCGCCTGCAGCACACCCTCCGCAGGGAACTCCGCGATGGAAGCGTGCGCATCACCGTCCTGACCCCCGAATCCCACATGACCTACCAGCCCTTCCTCCCCGAGGCCGCCGCGGGAAACCTCTCGCCCCGGCACGTGGTCGTCCCGCTCCGCCGCGTGCTCTCGAAGGCGACGATCCTCAACGGCAAGGTCTCCAAGGTCAACCACGCGGCCAAGACCATCACCTTCGCCCCCAACGTCGGCACCCCGCACGAGATCGACTACGACATCGTGGTGATGGCCGCCGGATCGATCTCCCGTACGCTCCCCATCCCCGGCCTGGCCGACGCCGCGATCGGTTTCAAGACGGTCGGCGAGGCGATCGCGCTGCGCAACCGGGTGCTCGAACTCCTCGACCGGGCCGAGAGCGACGACGATGAGGCCCTGCGCAGGCGCGCCCTGACGTTCGTCGTGGTCGGCGGGGGCTTCGCCGGCGTCGAGGCGCTCGCCGAACTGGAGGACATGGCGGTCGACGCCACCCGCTACTACCGCAACATCTCCCGCGAGGACATGCGCTGGATCCTCGTCGAGGCCACCGATCGCATCCTTCCCGAGGTGGGCCCCGAGATGGGCGCGTGGACCGCCGAGCAGCTGCGCGAGCGCGGCATCGAGGTCAAGATGAACACCCGCCTCGATTCCTGCGAGGGCGGCCTGGTCAAGCTCTCCGACGGCGACGAGTTCGAGTCGGCCACCATCGTGTGGACCGCCGGCGTGAAGCCGAGTCCGGTCGTCAACGCCGGAGACCTGCCCCTCGACGAGCGAGGCAGGATCAAGACGACCGCCCGTCTCACCGTGGTCGGCGTCGAGGACGCCTACTCGGCGGGAGACGTGGCCGGGGTGCCCGACCTGACCAACCCCGGCCAGTACTGCGCGCCCAACGCGCAGCACGCCGTACGACAGGCCAAGGTCCTCGCGGACAACATCACCCGGAGCCTGCACGGGCAGGAGCTGGTCGACTACCGGCACAGGTACGTCGGCTCCGTCGCCGGGCTCGGCCTTCACAAGGGGGTCGCCAACGTCTACGGGATCAAGCTGCGCGGGCTCGCCGCGTGGTTCATGCACCGCACCTACCACCTGTCGCGGGTTCCCACCTTCAACCGCAAGGTCCGGGTGACGGCCGACTGGACCCTGGCGCTCTTCTTCAAGCGGGAGACCGTTTCTCTCGGAGAGATCGAGGAACCGCGCACGGAGTTCCGCGCCGCGGCGAGCAACTGAACGTCCGAAGGGCGAACAGACTCCCCGGACTTCGTGGTGAACCGAACTCCCGAACCCGGAGGTGGCCGACGAGGCCCACCTCCGGGTTCGCCGTTCCCGGCGATGTGCTATTCCTTGACCGGGTCCCCCGAAGGCGGGACGATCCACAGATTCTCAGCGGAAGTGATGCGACGGTTGCCTTGAGCAGTTACGCATGAGTGGTCCGTTACGTATGATTACGGCGCCCCCGTAGCCCAATGGCAGAGGCAAACCCCTTAAAAGGGTTCGAGTGAGGGTTCGAGTCCCTCCGGGGGCACTCATGGTGATCTGCGGAACAAGGCCCGCGACCAGTGAAAACGTGGTCGCGGGTCTTTTCGTGTTATCCGGCTCCGCGTGGCCCGTGCCGAACGGTCGGGAGGGCCTCTCCCAAATGTGCTCGCAAAACTTTTGGAGTTACATAACTGTGATCATTCTCGGTCGAGTGGAGAGGGTCGGGATTCGATAGATCCCTGGTATAAAATAGTAACCATGAGTAGCGAGGCGAACCTGGAGTCCGTACTGGGGGCGAACGGGGTCGCCCGGCAGTTGATCGGTCATATAGGGGACAAGTGGTCCCTGCTGGTGATCGCGGCGCTGGGGCACGAGGCCCAGCGCTTCTCCCGGCTCAAGGCGCGGATCGAGGGGATCAACCAGCGCATGCTGACCCGGACGCTACGGGCCCTGGAGCGTGACGGCATTGTCGAGCGCAACGTCTACCCGACCTCGCCGCCCACGGTGGAGTACGTGCTCACCAGGATGGGGCGCGACCTGTCGGTGGCCGTGACCGGCATCTGCGAGTGGGCGCGCCGCAATCTCGAAGAGGTCGAGGCGTCGCAGCGGCTCTTCGACGAGCGAGCGGCGAGACAGATGTGAGGCCCGGGAACCGAAGGCGCCACCTGTTCGTTGGCACCATCGGCGGTAGCCGTACGGTCGCCTGGACAACATGGACATCAGCACGATACGGCCGTGTGACAACCGATCTAATACGCTGATCGCGTAGGTCGCAGCGTGGAGGCAGCGATGGAGAGCAAGAACCCCGTATTCAGTCGGCAGGCCAAGGGCCAGCAGCAAGGCTGGGGCATGCCGACCCCCACCCCTGACCAGCTTCAGGGCATGTACAACACGCCGTCATACGCGCCGCCTGCCCAGCGGACGATGACGATTGACGACGTGGTCGTGCGTGGTTTCATCACGCTTGGCACGCTTGTCGTCTCGGCGGCGGTCGCCTGGGTGCTCAACCTCGGCATGGTCGCGGCGATCGCCGGTGTCATCGTCGGCCTGATCCTCGCTCTGGTCATCTCGTTCAAGTCCAGCACCAACCCCGTTCTGATCCTCGGCTACTCGGTCGCCTACGGCGTCGCCGTCGGTGTGATCAGCCACGTCTACAACGATCTGTACAGCGGCATCGTCTTCCAGGCGGTGGTCGGTACGGCTCTGGCCTTCGCCGCCATGCTGACCGTTTACTCGCTGCGCATCATCCGCGTGACGCCGAAGTTCACCAAGTTCGTCGTGGCCGCTGGGCTGGGCCTGATGGGCCTCATGCTCATCAACCTGGTCGCCGGGTTCTTCATCGAGGACGGCATCGGCATCCGCGCGGGCGGCCCGCTGGCCTACGTGTTCAGCATCGCCGCGATCCTCATCGGCTGCTTCTTCCTCCTCCTCGACTTCGACCAGGTCGAGCAGGGCGTGAGGAACGGGGCTCCGGAGAAGTACTCGTGGCTGATGGCCTTCGGCCTCACCGTCACCCTGGTCTGGATCTACCTGGAGATCCTGCGCCTGCTGAGCTACTTCTCAAGTAGCGACTGACGACAGCGCCGAGAGGGCCCCGCCGGACGTGTTCCGGCGGGGCCCTCTCGCTTTTTCCTGCGACGGATGAGTGAACGGAAGGCAAAGGGGGATGGGCGAACCACGAAGGAAGAGAGCATCTCGGGGCTTGCTATCTGGGCTTTCGTGATGCACTGTCGAGCAAAGGAGCCTATCCGTGGAGGTGCCCATGTCGTTGAACCACTCGATGGAGACGCAGAGCAAGCTGATCGCCAGGGTTCCGGACATCACCGGACGTGCACTCCCAGAGTGGTTTCAAGCCATCGACAACGGCCCGTCGTTCCTTCGCTGTGACGAGCGGGCCACCTGGCTCGCCAACGAGCACGGGCTGACCCACGGCTACGCCGCGGCCATCGTGCACGAGCACGAGCGGCACCGCCGTACCCGCCACCTGTAAGCCGTCTATCTCCGTGAAGCCCGTGCCACCTCGGTGGTGCGGGCTTCGGCGTGGGTCATGATGGAGTCATGGATCATGACAAGGCGCGCGGGTTCATCCGCGCCAACCACCGAGCGGTCATGCTGACCTCGCACGCCGACGGCCGTCCGCAACTCTCCCCGGTCACCGTGGGGCTCGACGCGCAGGGGAACGCGATCGTCAGCACCAGGGAGACGGCGGCGAAGGTACGCAACCTCCGCAGGAACCCGCAGGTCTCGCTCTGCGTGACGACCGACGCCTTCTTTGGTGAGTGGATCCAGATCGACGGCGTCGCGGAGATCGTCTCCCTACCCGAGGCGATGGATCTCCTTGTCAGCTATTACCGTGACATCTCCGGCGAGCACCCAGACTGGGACGACTACCGGGCCGCGATGGAGCGGGAACGGCGGGTGATCCTGAGGATCGCGATCACCCGAGCCGGCCCCGACGTGCACGGCTGACCGCGTCCCGGGACACACCTCGGTCGCACGCTCGCCTCGCCGACGTGGTCCGCGTCGGGAGATCCCCCGGTACGCGGTGTCCGACGACACCGCGTACGGCAGGGTTCAGCTGAGGCGTTCCAGGACCATCGCCATGCCCTGGCCGCCGCCGACGCACATGGTCTCCAGGCCGATCGACCTGTCGTGGAAGGCGAGGCTGTTGATCAGAGTGGAGGTGATGCGGGCGCCGGTCATCCCGAAGGGGTGCCCGATCGCGATGGCGCCGCCGTTGACGTTGAGCCGGTCGATGTCGATCCCGAGGTCCTGGTAGGACGGGATGACCTGGGCGGCGAACGCCTCGTTGATCTCGACGAGGTCCACGTCGCCGATGGCCATGCCCGCCCTGGCCAGGGCCTGCTTCGAGGCCTCGACCGGGCCCAGGCCCATGATCTCGGGGGACAGACCGGTCACCCCGGTGGAGACGATCCGGGCGAGCGGGGTGATGCCGAGTTCGGCGGCCCGGGTGTCGCTCATCACGATCACGGCGGCGGCGCCGTCGTTCAGCGGGCAGCAGTTACCCGCGGTGACCGTGCCGTCGGGCCGGAAGACCGGCTTGAGCTGGGAGACCGCCTCGTAGGTGGTCCCCGCCCGAGGGCCGTCGTCCTTGCTCGCCACGGTCCCGTCGGGCAGGGTGACCGGGGTGATGTCCTTCTCCCAGAAGCCGTTGGCGATGGCCTTCTCCGCCAGGTTCTGGGAGCGGACACCGAACTCGTCCTGCTCCTGCCGGGAGACGCCCTTCAGCCCGGCGAGGTTCTCCGCCGTCTGGCCCATCGCCACGTAGACGTCGGGCATCCGGCCGTCCTCGCGCGGGTCGTGCCAGACTCCCTTGCCACCCTCGGCGGCACTCGCCGAGCGGGCCTGGGCGTCGACGAAGAGCGGGTTCGTCGTGTCGGGCAGCGAGTCCGAGCTGCCCTTGGCGAAGCGGGAGACGCACTCCACGCCCGCGGAGACGAACACGTCCCCCTCGCCCGCCCTGATCGCGTGCAGGGCCATCCGGGTGGTCTGCAGCGAGGACGAGCAGTAGCGGGTCACGGTGGTGCCCGGCACGCCGTCCAGGCCGAGCAGGGTGGCGACCACGCGACCCATGTTGAAGCCCTGCTCGCCGCCCGGCAGGCCGCAGCCCAGCATGAGGTCGTCGATCGTGGTCGGGTCGAGCTGGGGGACCTTGGCGAGCGCGGCCTGGATGATCTGTACGGTCAGGTCGTCGGGGCGGATGTCCTTGAGGGACCCCTTGAAGGCGCGTCCGATGGGCGAGCGCGCGGTCGCGACGATGACTGCCTCGGGCATGTGGCTCTCCTGGGTTGGTGTCTGCTCCTCCTGCGGAGCGTACCGCGCGGTATGTCCAAAACCGCGCCCAGGGGCGTTGAAACAGAACTTTGTACGGGATGCGCGAGGCCCCTTCCCATCCGGAGGCGGGAAGGGGCCCGGTCGGGAACCGGCCGCCCCGTCGGTGACGGGTGACCGCGATACCGCCGAAGACGCCGGAAGGTGGCCGGGGATGTCAGCCGTACATGCCGGGGGAGGTGCCGTCGCCGTCCCTGATCCCGTGGAGACCGCCCTTCTCGTCACGCCACATCCGCCAGCCGTTCTGACTGCCGGTGAACCAGAGGGGCGGGGCACCCGAGCCGGACACCCGCTTGCCGTCGGCCAGCCTGTACTCGCACAGCGAGGCCACCGAGTAGAAGCCGGGGTTCTGGCCCTTGATCGCGAGCGGCTTGGGATCGGTCACGCAGAAGGACCAGGCGCGCTCGTCCTTGACGTCGGCGGCGCGGGCGGTGGGAAGGTCGAAGGCGTTACCCGGCTTGCCGTGCCGCAGGAAGCCGACCTTCTCCATGCGAGGCGGGAAGGCGAGCCACCAGCCCGCCTCGGGCACCTGCTCGGCGGAGATCTGGCCGAGCACCCGGCCGCTCTCGGCCTCCAGTCTGGCGAAACCGCCGTACCGGCCCTCCTGGTCGACCGGGCGGACCACCGGGGCGAAGCCGGGACTGCCGCTGGGATAGACGCGGACCACCGACGGGCGCATCCAGTTGACCGTGCCGTCGGAGAGCTTGACGGAGAACAGGCCGAAGGCGGAGACCTTGCTCGTCTTCGGATTGGTGTAGGGGGCGACGTATCCGACGAGGTTTCCCGCCGTCGCGCCGAAGGACCACCCCCCCGACAGGTCGACTCCGGCGCCGAGGGGCTGCTCGACGGGGAGTCGCCAGATGACCTTGCCGCTCTTGAGGTCGTGCGACTCCAGCACGGGGTGGCGGGCGAGGCGGAGGAACACCACGCGCGAGGCGTCGGACCACTCGGCCTCGGCGATGCCGGGGATCTTCCATATGGCCTTGCCGGTGGCCGGATCGAGGACGACGACGCGGGCGCTCGCGAGCGCGGTGTTCTCGGACACGCACACGAACGCCCCGCACCGCTGCGGGCCGAAGGTGGAGTGCACCGGGCGACGCCACCTGCGGGCCCCGGTCCTGGCGTCCAGGCCGACGAGCGTGGCCTTCCACCGGCCCCGTCTGGCGGGGTCGATGGTCACCGCGACGGTCTGTCCGGTGGAGGTCTCGACGATCGCGGGGGCGGGCACCCCCATGCCCGGCAGGCGGCCCGCCATGGTCGAGGGGTGGGCCCACAGCTTCCTGCCCGTGGCGAGGTCGAGGGCGACCGTCTCCAGCGTGCCGTCGGGCTTCATCGAGGTCGTCGTGGCGACGCCGCCGGCGGCGGTGGTGCGGCTGACCGCGTTCACCTCGGTGTTGTGCCAGGTGGGATGGTCGGGGGTGGCCGCTTCAGTGCCGGAGCAGCCGCCCAGGGTCAAAGCTCCGGCGAGCACCAGGGCCGGTTTCGCGAGGGGCCGGATCACGGGTATTCCACTCCAATGCGGGCGAGGCGTTACGGCTTCGCAGCGGAGGGTGACCGTGTTCAGGCGTCGTTGGGCCGCATCCACGGCCTTCGGCCGAGTATGGTCACCCACCGTCCGTGAGGTCCGGTCGCTCGCCCGGCGACACGGGTCGCGGAGACCTCGGCGCCGGGCTCCTCCGCGGCCTTGGCCGCCGCGAGGTAGATCGACTCAGTGCGCCGGACCCGGGGCTCGGGCCAGAGTTCCAACGCACTGCATACGGAAGGTAGCACCGCGTAGGCGATCTGGAGATAGCCTTGGGTAGATGGGTGAAAACGATCAAGGCCGAACATCTCCGTGGGGTTCGTGTCGAACTCCGGCCCCAGCAGGTCGGCGAAGGCCACCGTCCGCCCGCCCGCCTCGACCACGGCGACGGTCTGCGCGGCGGCGAGCTGGCGGCTCCATCGCCGCGTCACCCAGCGCAGAGGCTGCGCGATCGGCCGGACCGTGCCCAGGTCGGGGCAGGTGCCCACGACCACCTCCGCCCCCGCCTCCCGCAGCCGTTCGACCGCCTTGCGCAGGTGCCGTACGGCCTGGGCGGGCCTGCTCTGCGAGGTGACGTCGTTCGCCCCGATGAAGATCACCGCGATCTCGGGCCTGGCCTTCAACGCCTTGTCCACCTGCTCGCCCAGCTCCGCGGAGGTCGCTCCCGACCTGCCCGTCACGGTGAGCCGCACCGGCCGCTCGGCGATCACGGCCAGCCCGTTCGCGATCAGCACGGCGGGTGTCTCCGCGGGTTCGGAGGTGCCCAGCCCGACGGAGGTGGAGTCGCCGAGCATGACCATCCTGACGGGCTCGCCGTGGAAGGCCCCGTACACCCCGTCCGACGGCGGTCCCTCCATGCCGTGCGGGCGGCCGACGGTGCGGCGGGCCACCAGTGCCTCGGCCAGCAGCAGGCCGTAGGTCGCCACGCCGAGCGCGGTGAGGCCCCCTCCACCCAGAGCGGCCGCCGCGGCGACGCGGCGGGCGACTCGCGCCGTACCCGGTGTCCAGCTCACGTGGCGTTGCTCCCTCCGTACGGGGCGGTAGCGTTGCCTTTGGTGACACAGCCGAGTCCCTGCCACCCCTACGGGGATCGCGGCGATTACGACAACAAGCCGACCGAGCTTTGGTATTTCGAGGTGATATCCCGGTGCGCGTACATGACTCGCTTGTCGAACTGATGGGCAACACCCCTCTCGTCCGACTGAACAAGGTGACAGAGGGCATTTCCGCTCAAGTGCTGGCAAAGGTGGAGTATTTCAACCCTGGAGGGTCGGTGAAGGACCGCATCGCGGTCCGGATGATCGACGCCGCCGAGCAGTCGGGAGAGTTGCGGCCCGGGGGCACGATCGTGGAGCCCACCTCGGGTAACACCGGGATCGGCCTCGCCATCGTGGCCCAGCAGCGGGGATATCGCTGCCTGTTCGTGGTGCCCGACAAGGTGGCCCAGGACAAGATCTCCGTTCTGCGCGCCTACGGTGCCGAGGTCGTGGTCTGCCCGACGGCGGTCTCCCCCGACCACCCCGACTCCTACTACTCGGTCTCCGACCGGCTGGCCAGGGAGACGCCGAACGCCTGGAAGCCCGACCAGTACTCCAACCCGCGCAACACCGAAAGTCACTACCACTCCACCGGCCCGGAGATCTGGGACCAGACGGAGGGCAGGATCACCCACTTCGTGGCGGGCGTCGGCACCGGAGGCACGATCAGCGGCACCGGCCGCTACCTCAAGGAGGTCTCCGGCGGCCGGGTCAAGATCATCGGGGCCGACCCCGAGGGTTCCGTCTACTCCGGCGGCACCGGGCGGCCGTACCTGGTGGAGGGCGTCGGCGAGGACATCTGGCCGGCCAACTACGACACCACGATCTGCGACGAGGTCATCGCGATCTCCGACAAGGACTCCTTCAACATGACCCGCCGCCTGGCCCGTGAGGAGGCGCTGCTGGTGGGCGGCTCCTGCGGCATGGCGACGGTCGCGGCGCTGCGCGTGGCCGAGCGGGCCGGGCCGGACGACGTGATCGTGGTGCTGCTGCCCGACGGCGGCCGTGGTTACCTGTCGAAGATCTTCAACGACGAGTGGATGGCAGACTACGGCTTCCTCACCACCTCCAGCGAGGAGGGCCTGGTCAAGGACGTGCTGACCCAGAAGAGCTCCGGCATGCCGGAGTTCGTGCACACCCACCCGCACGAGTCGGTCGACACGGCCATCTCGATCATGCGCGAGTACGGGGTGTCGCAGCTTCCGGTGATGAAGGAGGAGCCGCCGGTCATGGCCGCCGAAGTGGTCGGCTCGATCCTGGAGCGCGATCTGCTCGACGCCCTGTACCGGGGGCGGGTGCGGCCGACCGACCCGCTGGCCGCCCACATGTCGCAGCCGCTGCCGACGATCGGCGCGGGGGAGCCGGTCTCCATCGCCGTCGAGGCACTGGAGAAGGCCGACGCCGCGGTCGTCCTCGACGACGGCAAGCCCGTCGGCCTGATCACCCGTCAGGACCTGCTCGCCTTCCTCGCCAGCCACTAGCCCGTTCTTCAGGAGGGGGCGGGGTCAGAGGGGAAACTCCGCCGCCACCTCCCAGGCCCCGGAGGGGGTGGGGCCGGCCAGGAGGCGTCCGCCGAGAGCCTCGACGCGCTCGGCCATGCCCACCAGCCCGAACCCGCCGCCGAGACGGGCGACCCTGACGTCGGCCATCGAGCCGTAGTTGCGCACCCGCAGCCGCACGGCGCCCCCGATGGGCGAGGTACCTTCACGAGGCGGGGCGCCCGTTGGGGCGGAGGTGGTGCGCCGGGCCCGCGGATCCTGGTCGTTCCCCGTATTCACGCGTACGCTCTCGGCCCAGGCACGCAGGTCGGAGCCGTCGGTGAGCTTCAGGTCCGCCTCGACCCAGTCGGTGCCCGGGGCGTGCCTGCGGACGTTGGTCAACGACTCCTGAAGGACCCGGTGGAGGGTGGTCATCACCTCCGGGGCGACGGTGCCCTCGGCGATGCCCTGGCCGATGTCGAAGGTGACCTGGGGGCCTGCGGCGGAGAAACGCTCGACCATCGTGCGCATGTCCATGAGGGTGCTGCCCGGTGAGCGGGCGGCCCCGTCCTCCGCGCGCAGCACGCTGACCAGGCGGCGCATCGAGGTCAGCGCGTCGGCCCCCGCGTTCGCGATCGCCTCCAGGGAGGGGACCACCGCCTCGGGTTTCTGCTCGGCGACGACCTTGGCGGCCTGGGCCTGCACCACGATCCCGGTGATGTGGTGGGCGACCAGGTCGTGCAGCTCCCTGGCCAACTCCAGGCGTTCGGACCGCCGTACCGTGTCGACGGCCTCCCTGCGGCGCTCCAGCTGGAAGCGGAGGTAGGCGCCGATACCGGCGGCGAAGGACCAGCAGACGAAGAGCAGGAAGCCCGAGGCCGTCGCCGGTTCCTCGCTCATGAAGTTCAGGCGGACGGAGGAGGTTTCGAGCACGATCATCGTCGCCAGGGAGAACAGTGCGGCCCGCCGCACCGGCTCGATCGCGCGCAGCCCGCCGACGGTGAGGACCAGCAGCGACCCGATCTCGGCCACGCCGGGACTGCCGTCGCCGTTGGTGATCCCGATGATCAGGGACGACAGGAACGACACCGTCAGCAGGGTGACGAGTCCGCCGACCCGCCAGCGGCGGCGTCGCGCCACCGCCACGACGCCCACCAGGCCGCACACGGGGCTCAGCAGCATCGCCGGGTTGAGGCCGCCCCTCGATGACATGATGGCCGAGACCACCATCACGTCGATCAGCAGGAGCAGGACGAGCCAGCCGATCAAAGCGATCTCGCTGAGTCTTTTGACCCAGTAGATCAGCCGGTTCGTCTCTCCCACGGTCCCCGAGCCTAAGCCTCGCGGAGGAGTGGTCATATCGGCCGTTCGGCCGAATCGTTCCCCGGGGAACCGGTCCTTCAGCGGAAGCGGCGCGGGGAGCCCCTCGCCGATGCTTGAGAGGTCGAAGGGGGAAAGAGATGACCATCATCGGGATAGTGCTCCTGCTCGCCGGGCTCGCGGTCGGTGCGGCCTTGACGCTCGCCGACCCGGTCCTGCTCTCGCGGATCGGCGGGGAGCGCGCGGAGTAGGCGGCCAGGAGTCCTTGGGCGGCGGTTTCCGCTGCCCTGGGGCACCCGCCGCCGCGAGTAACGTTGACCTCATGAACCAAGGATTCGAGACGCTGGCCATCCACGCAGGTCAGGAACCCGACCCCCACACCGGGGCCGTGGTACCGCCGATCTACGCGGTGTCCACCTATAAGCAGGACGGCGTGGGCGGGTTGCGCGCCGGATATGAGTACAGCCGGTCCGCCAACCCGACCAGGACCGCGCTGGAGGAGGCCATGGCCGCCGTCGAGGGCGGCAGCCGTGGTCTGGCCTTCGCCTCGGGCCTGGCCGCCGAGGACGCGGTGCTTCGGGCGATCTGCAGGCCGGGTGACCACGTGATCATCCCGAACGACGCCTACGGCGGCACCTACCGTCTGTTCGCGAAGGTCCACGAGCGCTGGGGGCTGCACTACGACCCGGCGCCGCTGGGTGACCTGACGGCGGTGGCGGCCGCCGTGACCCAGAAGACCAAGATTATTTGGGTGGAGACGCCCACCAACCCGCTGCTCGGCATCGCCGACATCGCGGCACTCGCCCAGCTCGCGACCGAGTGCGGCGCGCTGCTGGTGGTGGACAACACCTTCGCCTCCCCGTACCTGCAGCAGCCGATCGCACTGGGCGCGGACATCGTCGTGCACTCCACCACCAAGTACGTGGGCGGCCACTCCGACGTGGTCGGCGGCGCGCTCGTCGCGCGGGACGCCGGAGTGGGCGAGGAACTCGCCTACCACCAGAACGCGATGGGCGCGGTGGCCGGGCCGTTCGACGCCTGGCTGACGCTGCGCGGTCTCAAGACGCTCGGGGTGAGGATGGACCGCCACTGCGAGAACGCCGAACGGGTGGTGGACCTGCTGCTCGCCCATCCTCGGGTGACCTCGGTGCTCTACCCGGGCCTGGCCGACCACCCGGGGCACGAGGTGGCGGCCAAGCAGATGAGGCGTTTCGGCGGCATGGTCTCCTTCCGGATGGCCGGAGGCGAGGCCGAGGCCGTCGAGCTGTGCAACAGGACCAAGCTGTTCACCCTGGGCGAGTCGCTCGGCGGCGTGGAGTCACTGATCGAGCACCCCGGCCTGATGACCCACGCCTCGGTGGCGGGCTCGCCGCTGGAGGTGCCCGGCGACCTGGTGCGCCTGTCGGTCGGCATCGAGTCGATCGACGACCTGCTGGCCGACCTCAGCCAGGCGCTGGGCTAGGAGCAGGCGCCGTTCCAGGAGCCGGATCCTGGCCCGGGAACGGGCGCCCGGCCGGGATCGGGTGCTGGAACGGGTACGGGCGCCCGGCCGGGAACCGGTGCCGGGCAGGCGGCGGCCCCCGGGGCGGAAACGGGCGCGGCCGGGAAGCGGCCGTGGCTCGGAAACGGCTGCGGCTGCGGCTCAGAAAGGGGCGCGGCCGGAAAACGCGGGCTCAGGCCGGGCTTCCCCAGACCATCAGCACCAGGATGACCACCCAGATCAGCACGATCACGCCGGAGAGGGCGGCGATCCGGCCGACCTGCACCTTGGCGTCGTCGTCCGGGCTCTCATTGGTGAGGACCCGGATGGCGGTGCGCTGGTCCCGCTCCACCATGATCAGCAGTAGAGCGGCGACGATGAAAAGCGTCATGGATACCGACAGATACGGCCTTCCAAGGAATTCGCGGCCCAGCAGTGCCCCGAACAGGAAAACACCGATGGACGCGAAACCGTAGATGCGCGTGGTCTTGTGGAGATAACGCAGGACATCGACGTTCTTGGTGCGGATGAATCTGGGAGTGGACATCGTGGCGGCGGTGATCGGCCCCAGGGCGAAGATCGCGAAACCGATGTGCAACCAGAGCAGCAGGTGGTCTGTCATGCGCCAGACATTAGTATCCGGTGATCTCGTCTGGGTACGGCTCGCACGGTGTCACCCGACGGCGTTGGTCTTCCTCAATGATCGTTTGAAGGGTTTTCCCGCAGGGCGGGCGGACGTGCTCCTCATCCTTCGCTTTTTCGCGGGCCCCGTGGTCGAGATGTCGCCACCGTTCACGACAGGGACGATTCACCTTCGACGGTGTCGTACCTGCCCGGACGGCCGTCGTCGCGCTCATGGTCCGGGGCGCCGCGATCCGAGATCGCGTTCTCCTCACGCGCGTGTGGCACCATGCACACCTCGAAACAGACGCAGACGATGAGCATCAGCACCACGAGAACTCCCGCGAGCATCGGGCTCACTTCTTCCTCCTCCACAACCGTGTTCTTCCTTTACCGGGTAGACAGCGCAGACATCGATGCGGTTGTCACGAAAAGGTCACGCTTGGGGTGGGGGGTGGAATCGGTGGTACGCGATTGTCGATCTCCGCGTTCCGCGCGGAGCACGTCCGCGGCGTTAGTAGGATCGTGGGCGAGCTCGTTACCGTGTGATGAGACCGGCGGTGGTGAAACCGTGGTCGTGCCGGGCGGGCGTTCAACCAGACAGAGCAAGACGGCACAAGGGAGTGCCCGCCGTGGGTGTCAAACATGTTGAGCCGTATACCGAGGAGTGGCGCGACCAGCCGTCCCGCTACGCCGGCCTCGTCGTCGAGGCGCTGGGCGAGGCGGTCGAGAGCTGGTGGCAGGGTCCCTGCGACCCGCGCACCGTCACCATCCGCCTGACCGGCGGCGACGCGCTGGTCTGGGACGAGGAGAGCGGCTGGCGCCGTGGCCGCTACGCGAGCGGCGACCCCGCCACCCCCACGGTCCTCACCGACGACCGCTATCTCGGCGGAGGTCTCCTGCTCTCCCCTGAGCGGGTCCCCTCCGCGATCGCCGACGCCCGCGCGGGTGTCGGAAACAGCACGGCATGGCGGCCCTGCTACCGCTCCTACCGCCACTATCGCGACGGCCTCGATCTGGCGCTCGACGGATACGCCGCCTACGCCAACGCCTGAGCCCGCCTCGGGCCGTGAGCCCACGTCACCCCGGGTCCGCCTCGGCGGGTGCGGCGGGCCCGCAGGAATACGCCGACGCCTGAGCCCGCCTCGGGACGCGAGTCCACGTCACCCCGGGTCCGCCTCGGCGGGTGCGGCGGGCCCGCAGGAATACGGCAAGCCCGCCTCGGGCGTGAGTCCAACATCACCCCGGGCGCCTCAGCGGGTGCGGCGGGCCCGCAGGAAGTCGCTGACGACGTACTCGCCCAGGCGGTCGGCGCCGGGGGAGAAGACCCGGCCGCCGTTGCGCCGTCCGACCTCGTTCACGAACTCCTTCAGCCGCTCGTCGTCGGCGAGCATGAAGACGTTGAGCGTCGCCCTGCGCCGGGTCATCTTGTCGACCTCCGCGAGGGTCAGCTCCAGCGTCTCCTGGGTCGGTGGCCACTCGAAGGCCGCCGAGCCGTTGCGCCGCAGGTGGGCGGTGGGTTCGCCGTCGGTGACCACGAGCACGACCGGCTCGAAGTCGGGGTGGCGGTCCAGGTGGCGTCCGGCGATCAGCAGGGCGTGGTGCAGGTTCGTTCCCTGGACCATGTCCCACTCCAGCCCTGCCAGCTCGTCGGGCTGCAGCACCCTGGCGTAGTTGGAGAAGCCGATGATCTGCACCGAGTCCTGGGGGAACTTCGAGGCCACCAGCGCCTGCAGCGCCATCGCCGTCTGCTTGGCGGCGGCCCAGGTGCCGCGCAGCGCCATCGAGTAGGACAGGTCGACCAGCAGGCACACCGCGGCCGCCGTGCGCCGCTCGGTCTCGGCGACCTCGAAGTCGTCGACCGACAGGGTCACCGCGCCGCCCCCGCCGCGCCGGACCCCGTTGATCACGGTACGGACCACGTCGATCGGCTGCTCGTCGCCGAACCGCCAGGGCCGTGAGGACCCGGTGAGCTCACCGGCCGAGCCCGCGTCCACCTGGTCGTGGTCGCCGCGGCGCCCGCTCTCCAGGGAGGAGAAGACGCGGCGCAGCGCGGTCTCTCCCAGGCGCCGTACGGCCTTGGGGGTGAGCTCCAGCTTGCCGCGCCGGCGCAGGAGGTAGCCCTGCTGCTCCAGCTCGCGCTCGACCTGCCTGAGCGCCTCCAGGTCGTCGACGGCGGAGCGGCCCAGGGCGCGCCGGATCGCCGCCTCGTCGATGTCGTCCAGGCGGGCGCCGGGGTAGTCCTGGCGGAGTGCGGCCTCCAGCTGGGTCAGGTCGGCGAGCTCGTCCAGCGCGCTCACGGCGTCGGACATCCCCATCGGCTCGTCGCCGCCCAGCCGCTCCGGGGTGTTCCAGGCCAGGTCGGGGCGGCGGGCGTAGAGGGACTCGCCCAGGCGGCGCATCTGCTCGTCCAGCCCGGCCTGCTGGAGGGTCTGCTCGATCAGGTGGTCGAGCTCCTCGCGCTGGGCCGGGGTGAGGGAGGCGAGCAGGCGCTGGGTGGCCGCCGCCCGCCGGGCCAGGGTGTCGACCAACTCCTCCAGGTTCCGTGGCGACTCCGGGAACATGTCCCCGTATTTCGACATGAATTGCTCGAAGTCGGCCTGGGTGTGCTCACCCCGGGCATCCCGGTCGAGCATGTCGTTCAGATCGGACATCATCTCCCTGACCCGCTCCATCGCGGCCGGGTCGGGGTTGGCCAGAGACTGCCGCATGCCGCGGAACTGGCTGTCGAGCACCTCCCTGCGCAGCAGGTCGCGCAGCTCCTCGAAGGTCTGCCTGGCGGCGGCCGAGCGCCACCGGTAGGCGCCCAGCTCCCGGATCGCGCTCGCCGTGTCGTCGGGAAGAGCGGCCAGCTCCGCCTCGCGCAGCCGGGCCTCGTCGGAAGGGTCGGGGAACAGCTCGGCCCGCTCCTGGCCGATCGCCTTGTCCAGCAGCGCCCTGGCCCGCTCCAGCGTGCCGTCGATACGGCCGCGCTCGCGCAGCTCACGGCGCCGTCTCCGCACCTCGCGGAGAAGCTCCTCAAGGCCACGACGATCCTGCGCGCCCGGCAGGCCCTCCTTGAGCAGGTCGCGCAGGGCGTGGGCGGGGTTGGAGCCGGACAGGATCGCGTCACCCATCCGGTCCAGCGCGGAACGGACGTCGTACGGCGGGGCGAGCGGGTCGGGCCCGTCCCGGTATTCGCCATAGCGATAGCTCATGCGGACACCTCAGGTGCGGTAAACCGTCGTGCCGTCCACCTCGTCCTTGGACAGCCGACGCAGGAGGTAGAGGCCCTCCATGGCGAATTCCAGCGCGGCGGCGGCGTGCCCGGGGGACTCGTCGCCGATACCGAGCTGGGACATGATCTTTGCCAGGCCCGGAACGGGGCCGATCCTGCGCAGCAGCTCCCCTGCGGGGATCGCCACGCCCGACTCGACCTGGACGCCCTCGGAGAACTTCTCCAGCAGCGGGTTCAGGTCGCTGCCGCCGAGCGTGCCGCGGAACGTCTCGGCCACCGCCCTGCGCAGCAGGTGCGCGAGCACCTCGGTCTCCCGGCCCTCCTCGCTGACCTCGAACTCCACCTTGCCGCGCAGCGTGTGCACGATCCCCGGCAGGTCGGCGACCCTCGCCACCGCGTGATCCTCACCGGTCAGCGCCGCACGCCGTACGGCGGAGGCGGCCGCGGTCTCGGCGGCGGCGATGGAGAAGCGGGCCGAGACCCCCGAACGGGCGTCCACCGCGGTGGACTCGCGGACCAGCCGGGTGAAGCGGGCGATCACCTCGATCAGGTGGTCGGGCAGATCGGCGCCCACCTGGTCGAGCGCGGCCTCCTGGCGGATCAGGACCAGCTCGGTCTCGATCGACAGCGGGTAGTGGGTGCGGATCTCGGCACCGAAGCGGTCCTTCAGCGGGGTGATGATCCGGCCGCGGTTGGTGTAGTCCTCGGGGTTGGCACTCGCGATCAGCAGGATGTCCAGGGGCAGGCGCAGGTTGTAGCCCCTCACCTGGATGTCGCGCTCCTCCAGCACGTTGAGCAGCGAGACCTGGATGCGCTCCGCCAGGTCGGGCAGCTCGTTGACGGAGAACACCCCGCGGTTGCTCCTGGGGACCAGGCCGTAGTGGACGGTCTCCGGGTCGCCGAGCGTACGCCCTTCGGCGATCTTGATCGGGTCGATGTCGCCGATCAGGTCGCCGACGGAGGTGTCGGGGGTGGCGAGCTTCTCGCCGTACCGCTCGTCCCGGTGCTTCCAGGAGATCGGCAGCTCCTCGCCCATCTCGTCGGCCAGGCGGCGGCAACGGACGCACGAGGGTTCGTAGGGATGGTCGTTGATCTCGCAGCCCTCGACGGCGGGGGTCCATTCGTCGAGGAGCCCGGTCACGGTGCGGATCAGCCGGGTCTTGCCCTGACCCCGCTCACCGAGCAGGACCAGGTCGTGTCCGGCGAGCAGCGCTCGCTCCAGGTATGGCAGGACGGTGTCGTCGAAGCCCACGATGCCGGGGAACCGCGGCTCTCCTGCCCGCAGGCGGGTCAGGAGATTCTCACGGATCTCGGCCTTTACCGTACGGTGAATATGGCCGCTCGCGCGCAGCTCGCGCAGAGTACGTGGCTCTGGGATTTGAGGCACGGGATCGAGCCTACGTCCACAACGCCCGATCCGGCACTCTCATCCCTCTTTCGGATCTTGAGTATTGCGTGAGGGACAACGTGAGTGCTTGTCTCCCCAGTGGGGAGAATCGCTCCAAGACAAGGTATCGGCCGGTTCCCCCGCCCGGGAGCCGGGGCACCCCCGGAAGGGGCCGCCACGTGGGATCTTCGGCATTCGCGGTCGCACGGCACTGACGGGCCTCACGCTCTCGGCTAACGTCGGTTCACAACGGTTCATGGCAGGCTTCAGGGCTTCAGGGCGGGCTTCGGATGAGATCCGACGCTCTCCGGCGAGCCACACGACGAGGGACAAGAGGGAGAGGCGAGACAAGTGGCGTTGATGACGAGCCGCTTCGCCGACGGCCTCGCGGTGGGGGCCGATCTGGTCTCCGCGGCCGAGGCGGCGGTACGCCAAGCCCTGTCCGGCTTGTCCGGACCGGCCGATCTGCTCTGTTTCTTCATCTGCGGCGACGATCCCGACGACGTCTCCCGCGCGGGACTGCGCGCGATGAGCATGGCCCCCGGCGCCGCCGTCCTCGGATGCAGCGCCACCGGGGTCATCGGCGACGGGCAGGGGGTCGAGGTCACCCCCGCGGTGAGCGCCTGGGCCGCCTCCCTGGGCGGGGCCCGGCTGACGACCTTCGCGCTCGACACGTTGAGGGCCGACGACCGCTTCGTGGTGGTGGGTCTGCCCGACCGCGCCCCCGACGATCACGCGGCCATCCTGCTCGCAGATCCCTACAGCTTCCCCACCGACGGCTTCGTCGAGCGCTCCGAGGAGGTCATGGGAAATCTTCCCCTGATCGGCGGCCTGGCCAACGCGATCCAGGGCCGCGGCGCGGTCCGGCTGTTCGCCAACGGGGAGATCCACACCGAGGGAGCCGTCGGGGTGCTGCTCAGCGGTGCCCTCAACGTCAGCACCGTGGTCAGCCAGGGCTGCCGCCCGATCGGCCCGACGATGACGGTCACCTCCGTCGAGGACAACCTCCTGCTCGAACTCGCAGGGCAGCCCGCCCTGGCGCGGCTGGAGGAGATCGTCAGTGCCCTGGACGAGGACGACCGCGACCTGGTCGCCTCGGGCCTGCAGATCGGCATCGCGATGGACGAGTACGCCGAGAAGCACGAGCGCGGCGACTTCCTGATCCGGGGCGTGCTCGGCATCGACCCCGAGCGGGAGGCCGTGGCGATCGGCGACGTCGTCGAGATCGGCCGTACCGTCCGCTTCCAGGTCCGCGACGCCGCCACCGCCGACGAGGACCTGTACGAGCTGCTGGACGCGCACCGCACGGAGTTCGGCCGGGTGGACGGCGCACTGCTGTTCTCCTGCAACGGCCGGGGCTCGGCCATGTTCGGCAGCGCCGACCACGACGCCGTCGCCGTCCGCGACACCCTGGGTCCCATCGGGGTGGCCGGGTTCTTCGCCGCGGGGGAGGTGGGCCCGGTGGGTGGCCACAACCACGTCCACGGCTTCACCGCCTCGGTCCTGGTCTTCTCCTCCCACCAACCGGCCGGCGGTTCGTGACGTGAGCCGGACCGCGCCGTCCGGGCTGCGGGTGCGCTCGTCGTACGATGATCCGCATGTCAGGCACCCAGGTGACCTACGACGACGTGGTCGCCGCGCGTGAGCTGCTGGCCGACGTCGCTCTGCGTACCCCCCTGCTCCACTCGCACGTGCTCTCCGAGATCATCGGCGGGCCCGTCCACCTCAAGTGCGAGCACCTGCAGCGCTCCGGGTCGTTCAAGATCCGGGGGGCGTACGTCAGGATCGCCGGGCTGACCGAGGAGGAGCGGCGTCGGGGGGTGGTCGCGGCCAGCGCGGGCAACCACGCGCAGGGAGTCGCACTCGGGGCGGGGCTGGTCGGCGCCGGGGCAACGGTCTACATGCCCCTGGGGGCGCCGCTGCCCAAGGTGGCCGCGACCCGGTCGTACGGCGCCGAGGTGCTCTTCGCGGGCGAGACCGTGGACGTCGCGCTGGAACGGGCGCGGGAGCACGCGACACGGACCGGGGCCGTGTTCATCCACCCGTTCGACCATCCCGACGTGGTCGCCGGGCAGGGCACGATCGGGCTGGAGATCGTGGAGCAGCTGCCCGAGGTCGGCACGATCGTGATGTCGCTGGGCGGGGGCGGGCTGGCGGCCGGGGTGGCGCTCGCGGTCAAGTCGCTGCGGCCGGGGGTGCGGATCGTCGGGGTCCAGGCGGAGAGGGCCGCCGCCTACCCGGCGTCGCTGGCCGCCGGGCATCCGGTGGAGGTCAGGCCCGCCTCGACGATGGCCGACGGCATCGCGGTGGGCCGTCCGGGCGAGCTGCCCTTCGAACTGATCCACTATCTGGTCGACAGTGTCGTCACCGTCACCGAGAGCCAGATCTCCCAGGCGCTGGTGCTCTGCCTCGAACGCGCCAAGCAGGTCGTCGAGCCCGCGGGCGTGGCCGGGGTGGCCGCGATCCTGGCCCACCCGCACGTCTTCGAGCCGCCGGTGGTGGCCGTGCTCTCCGGGGGCAACATCGACCCGCTGCTGATGGCGAAGGTCCTCAGGCACGGCCTGGCCGCCGCCGGGCGCTATCTCACCCTGCGTGTCCGGCTCTCCGACCGGCCGGGCGCGCTGGCGGCGCTGCTGTCGCGGCTGGCGGAACTCGGCGCGAACGTGCTCGACATCGTGCACGGGCGGCTCGGCATGCACCTGGGGGAGGTCGAGGTTCAGCTCCAGATGGAGACCAAGGGGCCGGTGCACTCCGAGGAGGTGCTGGGCTCCCTGCGCGTCGAGGGATACAAGATCATCGTCACGTGAGGGCGGGGGAGAGTGGGCCGGTCGCGGCGGTGGACGGACGATCTTCCTGGCCAGGACGACCGCCCTGGCCAGGACGGCCCTCCTACCAGGTGGTGGGCTTTTTCGCGGTGAACAGCCAGGCGTCGAAGAGAGCATCGAGCTTCTTGCCGGAGATCTTCTCGGCCATCGCGACGAACTCCGGGGTCGTGACGTTCCCGTACCTGTGGGTGGCGTTCCACTCCTTGAGAAGCCTGAAGAACGCAGAGTCGCCGATCCGCTGCCTGAGAGCGTGGAGCGTCATGCCGCCCCGGGTGTAGACGGAGTCGTTGAACAGGTCGTCAGGCTTGGCCTGGCCCGGGGTGTAGCTCCAGATGGCGGCGTCGGCCCCGGCGCCGTAGTGCCTGCGGAAGAGCTGCTCGGCGGTGGCCTCGCCCTCGTGCTCCGACCAGAGCCACTCGGCGTAGGTCGCGAAGCCCTCGTTGAGCCACAGGTCCTTCCAGCGCGTGATGCTGAGGCTGTCGCCGAACCACTGGTGGGCGAGCTCGTGGGCGATGATGGCGGCGTCGGGGTCGAACCCGCCGTACATGGGCTTGGTCTGGTTCTCCAGCGCATAGCCGGCGGGGAAGTCGTCGACCACGCCTCCGGTGGAGGAGAAGGGGTAGGGGCCGAAGACCGTGCTCCAGTAGTCGGTGACCCTTCCCGACACGTCGTACAGCTTCTTCAGCGAACCGCGGAACCTCGGGTCGACGGCCGCCAGGTTCTTCACACCTCCGGGGGTCGTGCCCTGGAGCATCTCGAACCTGCCCAGCGTCACGGTGGCGAGGTAGCTCGCCATCGGGTGGCTCTCCCGCCACTGGAAGGTCGTCTTGCCCCCGGCGCTCTTCGGCGTGCCGACGAGCTCGCCGTTGGCCAGCGCGGTCAGCCCGGCGGGAACGGTGATCTCGAAGTCGTAGCTCGCCTTGTCCACGGGGTGGTCGTTGCCGGGGAACCAGGTCTTGGCGCCGTTGGGCTGGCAGGTGACGAACGCGCCGTCCTTGGTCGGGATGAAGCCGTACGTGCCCAGGTTGGAGGAACCCCTGACCGGTTTGGGCTCACCGGCGTACGCGACCTCGACGGTGAACGCGGCGGCGTTCGGGATGAACGCGGCCGGGGTGACGCTGAGCTCGGTCCCCGCCCTGTCGAAACTCGCGGGCTTGCCGTCCACGGTGACCCGGCTCACGGTGAAGCCGGAGAGGTCGAGGTTGAAGCTCGCCAGGTTCTGGGTTGCCCGCGCCTCGATCCTGGTCACTCCCGACAGGTGCTTGGAGGGTGGGTCGTAGCTCAGCTTGAGCCCGTAGTGGCCGACGTCGTAGCCGCCGTTGCCGTCGGTGGGGAAGTCGGGGTCGCCGATCCCCGAGGCGCCGGGCGCGGCCTCACCGCCACCGCCGCCACCGCCGCCACCGGCGACGACGTCGGAGGCGACCGGCTTCACGGAACCCGTCGGGAGGACGCTCTCCCCGTTCGACGCCGAGCAGGCGACCGTGCCAACGGTCCCGAGCGTGCTGAGAAGAGCGGCGGTCGCCGCGGCCAGCCGTTTGGACGCCATTCGTTAAAGCCCCTTTCCCGGCCGGACGGCCGAGCCCCGTGGAATGGCACACTACGCGACTGACCTGCGTCGATCAGGCGTCTATGACAAGCGTCCTGGCGGCGAGGTCGTGCACGGCCTGCTTGCGTGGGTGGAAAAGGATGAAAGCCACATCTATCCAGCCCAGGCAGCAGGTGGAGTACATCAGCCAGGAGACCAGTTCGCGCAGCGCGACCTGTCCGACACCGGCCCTCCGCCCGTCGGTGTCCGTCACGCGCAGCCGAAAGATCTTCTTGCCGAGCGTCTGCCCGTTCCAGTAGGCGGTCAGCAGCCAGTAGTACAGGAAGCCGATCACCGTGACCAGGAAGGTCTCCGCGTAGGGTACCTGCACCGACAGCCCGCTCGCGGCGCCCGTGACGGTGTTGACGGTCCGGTAGGTGAAGGGCGAGGAGATGAGCCCGACGATGAGAAGGTCGAGGATTCCCGCGAAGAGGCGGCGCCAACGCCCTCCCAGCCTCATGGTGCCCGGCGGGGAAAAATCGCCGGGCGGATCCCCCGCGGACGTGTAGCCGAAGACGGGATCGAACCCCCGTGCATGCTCCCGTCCGTGTTCCCGGCCATGGCCGGGACCCCGCTCATGGCCGGGACCTAGGTCGGAGCCGAAGCCGGGCCCCTGGCCTGGGTGGGGATCGTGACCGGGGCCCGGAGAAGTGCCATGGGCGGGGTCGCGGCCCGGAGCGGGGTTCGAGCCCTCGTGGCCCGGCCTGAGCGGCTCGGGATCGGACCACGGGTCCGATCCCCGGTCATCCGGCGGTGGCGGTACTGATCCCATCCAAAGATGATCACCTCAAGGTCGCCATCGCAAAGCCAAGGACGGTTACAGGTTGCCCCGCAGGTCCTGCTCGCGCTCGATCGCCTCGAAGAGCGCCTTGAAGTTGCCCTTGCCGAAGCCGAGCGAGCCGTGCCGCTCGATCAGCTCGAAGAACACCGTCGGGCGGTCCTGCACCGGCTTGGTGAAGATCTGCAGCAGGTAGCCGTCCTCGTCCCTGTCGACCAGGATGCCGCGCTTCTTCAACTCCTCGATCGGCGCGCGGACCTCACCGATGCGCTTCCGCAGCTCCGGGTCGTCGTAGTAGGAGGCGGGGGTGTCCAGGAAGCTCACGCCGGCCTCGCGCATGTGGTCGACCGTGCTCAGGATGTCGTTGGTGGCGAGCGCGATGTGCTGCACGCCGGGGCCGCCGTAGAACTCCAGGTACTCGTCGATCTGTGACTTCTTCCTGGAGATCGCCGGCTCGTTGAGCGGGAACTTCACCTTGCGGGTGCCGTCCGCGACCACCTTGGACATCAGCGCCGAGTACTCGGTGGCGATGTCGTCGCCGATGAACTCCGCCATGTTGGTGAAGCCCATGACCCGCCGGTAGAACTCCACCCACTCGTCCATCTTGCCGAGTTCCACGTTGCCGACGCAGTGGTCGACGGCCTGGAACAGGCGGCCGTTGCGCACGTCGGGGGCCGCCACCAGGGGCTTCGCCGCGACGTAGCCGGGCAGGTACGGGCCGCTGTAGTTGGACCTGTCGACCAGGGTGTGCCGGGTCTCGCCGTACGTCGCGATCGCGGCCGTCACCACCTTGCCCTGGTCGTCCTCCATGACGTGCGGCTCCGTGAGCCCTCGCGCGCCCTGGGCGAGGGCGTGAGCATAGGCGGCCTCCACGTCGGGGACCTCGATGGCGAGGTCGATCACGCCGTCGCCGTGTTCGGCGACGTGGCGGGCGACCCCGGTGCCGGGCCGCACCGCCCCCCGGAACTCGAACCTGGCGGAGCCCGAGGTGAGAACGTACGCCACCTCGTCGCGGCTGCCGTTCTCCGGGCCGCGGTAGGCCACGAGCCGCATGCCGAACGCGGTGGAGTAGTAGTGGGCGGCCTGCTTGGCGTTGCCTACCGCGAAGACCACGCAGTCCATACCGTTCACAGGAAAGTTGTCGCTCATGCGAATACTGTCTGTTTTGTTGAGCTGTTTGTGCAACACTGTCTTCGAAGACCAGACAATATGCACACCTACTCGCCGTCCATCGCGGAGCATCTGTACATCATGACGATCGACCAGCTCGACGCCCGGCTCATCGCCCTGCTGGCGGCGGAGCCCCGGCTGGGGGTGCTGGAGTGCTCACGGCGGCTCGGTGTGGCGAGGGGGACCGTGCAGGCACGCCTCGACCGGCTCGCCTCCCGGGGGGTGGTCACCGGGTTCGGCCCCGACGTCGACCCCGCCGCGCTCGGCTACGACGTGATGGCGTTCGTGACCCTGCAGATCCGCCAGGTCAGCGGGTACGATCCGGTCGCCGATCAGCTCGCCGCCATTCCCGAGGTGCTGGAGGTGCACACGATCACCGGCGGTGACGACATGCACTGCCGGGTGGTGGCACGCAGCAATGCCGATCTGCAGCGGGTAATTGACCTGATCGTTGATGTCCGGGGCGTGGTCAGAACCTCGTCGGTGATCGCCTTGGACACCCCTGTGCCATACCGTGTTCTGCCTTTGGTGGCCGATGTCCCGCGCAAGGGGAAGGGCTAGCCGTACCATGCCAAGCAGGGGCCAGACACCGTTATCCATCGTTTACCCTTAACGGTCCGCAACCGTCGGGGGTCAGCGGCGGGTCCTATCGGGGGGTCACGCGTGTCAAAGGGCGGGACGAGCAGTCCCAGGAGGAAACTCCTGAGAATCACACTCATCGTCTTCGGCGTCGGGATCATCTCGGCGATCGGCCTGCTCGGGGTGGTGTGGGCGATCACTCCCATCCCCGACAGCACGCAGCCAAGGGCCACCGCGCAGGGGTCGGTGATCTACTACCGCGACGGCAAGACCGTGCTGGCCAGACAGGGTGTCAACCGCAAGAGCGTGACCCTCGACAAGGTGCCGCAGAGCCTGCGGAACGCGGTCATCGCCGCGGAGAACCGCTCCTTCTACGAAGACCAGGGCGTCTCCCTCTCCGGCACCTTCCGCGCCATGTGGTCCACGATCAGCGGCCGGCAGCTCCAGGGCGGCTCCACGATCACCCAGCAGATGGTCCGCAACTACTACAGCGGTCTCAGTCAGGAACGTTCCATAATCAGGAAACTCAAGGAGGTCATGATCTCCTTGAAGGTGGACCAGTCGAAGTCGAAGGACTGGGTGCTGGAGCAGTATCTCAACACGATCTACTTCGGCCGGGGCGCCGACGGGGTCCAGGCGGCGGCCGGAGCCTACTTCGGCAAGGACGTGAGCAGGCTGAGCGTCGCCGAGAGCGCCTACCTCGCCGCGGTGATCCAGCAGCCCTCCAGGTTCGCCGACCCGCAGGGCCCCGACCTGCACGCGGCGAGGGACCGCTGGAGGTCGGTGGTCGACGGGATGGTGGCCACCGGGGCCGTCACCTCGGAGGAGGCCGCCGCGCTGACCTTCCCCACCCTCCGCAAGCCCAAGGCGATCTTCGCGCCCAAGGGGCAGGAGGGCTACATGCTCGACCAGGTGACGGCCGAGCTGAAAAGCAGGGGCTACACCGACGAGGTCATCAACCAGGGTGGGCTGAAGATCGTATCGACCTTCGACAAGAACCTGATGGCCGCCGCCGAGCGTGCCGTCACCTCGGTCCTGCCGGACGACACCCCCAAGAAGGTCCGCACCGGGCTCGCCGCCGTCGACCCCGCCACCGGTGAGGTCGTGGCCTTCTACGGCGGACGCAGTTACGCCGCCAACAAGTTCGACAACTCCTTCTCGGCCAAGGTGCAGGCCGGATCGACGTTCAAGGCGTACACGCTGGCCGCGGCCCTGGACAACGGCTTCGGCCTCGACACCAGGGTCGACGGCAACTCCCCGCTCAGGATCGCCTCCGCCGACATCCCCAACTCGGGCGGCTACTCCTACGGCGAGGTCAACCTCGTCAAGGCGACCCAGAGCTCGGTGAACACCGCGTTCGTCGACCTCGGCCAGAAGGTCGGCCTGAGCAAGGTCATCAAGGTCGCGGAGAGCGTCGGAATCCCCCGCAAACAGCTCGACCCGCACCGGGGCGCCGCCACGCTCCCGCTCGGCGTGGCCTCGGTGAGCGCAGTCCAGAACGCCTCGGGTTTCGCCTCCTTCGCCGCCGAGGGCGTCCACCGCGAAGCTCACGTGATCCGTTCGGTCACCGACGCCGAGGGCAACGTCGTCAAGAGCTCGACCAAGGGCAAGCGCGCCTTCGGCGAGCAGGCCGCCATCGACGCCACCTACGCGCTCACCCAGGTCGTGGAGGGGGGCACCGGCTCCGCCGCCCGCCTCTACGACCGTCCCGTGGCGGGCAAGACGGGCACCACCGACGAATCGGCGGCCGTGTGGTTCGCCGGGTTCACCCCGCAACTGGCCGTAGCGGTCGACATGTTCCGTGACGACAACAAGCCGGTGACGGTGAACGGCAGCGCCCTGTACGGCGGTTCCTACCCCGCGCAGATCTGGCGGGCCTTCATGACCGAGGCGATGGAGGGCAAGCCGGTCAAGGAGTTCAAGGAGCCGTCCAACTACGGCTACGCCCCGTACGACTACAGCTCGGGCGACCAGCACGGCGACGACCAGACCGGCGGCCAGGACACGACCACGCCCGGCCCCGACGAGGCGGCCACCCCCGGCCCCGACCAGAGCGCCACCCCTGAACAGGAGACCCCGGGGCCCGGCCAGACCTCGGCCCCCGAGGACACCGGCGGAGGAACGGACGGTCCCGGGCCAGGCAGGGGTGAGGACCTCGGCGGCGATGGCGGCGGAGGCGGCAGGGGAGACCGAGGAGACAGGGGCGGTGACTTCGGTGTCGACGACCTGGGCCGCAGGCTCGGCGACCCCGGCCTGGACAACTGAACCGGCCAGGCCGGGGCGGCTGAATCCGGGCCAGGGCGCCTGGTCATGGCTTGGGCGCCCTGGACTCGGCCAGAGCAGGTGAAACGGCCAGGGCGACCGCACCCGGTCTGGACGACCGAACCCCGGCTACGCCTCACCCACCAGCTCGGCTCGAAGGGCCTCGGGGGTGGTGACGGGCATTCTGCAGGTGAAGCCGCGGCACACGTACGCCGCGGGCTCGCCGCCCACCAGGCCCCGTCCGGCCAGCAGCGGCACCTCCCCGGAGCCGGCGGCGGTACCGCTATCGGTATCGGGACCTGAGCCGAAGCCGGCATCGGGAGCGGAGGCGGCATTGACAGCGGTATCGGAGCCGGTGGCGGGACCCGGTTCGCCGAGCGCCAGCACCAGACCCGGCAGGGGAGACAGCAGGGCGGTCCTGTGCAGGGCGGCCGTCGCCGGATCGCCCGCCGGGCCCACGATCGCGACCTCGATCGGACCGGACACCGCGGCCTGGGCCGCGGCCAGCCCCCACCCGGCGAACCTCGCGTGTTTGTCGGCCAGCACGGTGACCGTGCCCAGGGCCGCCTCGGCAGCCTCGCGGTGCCTGGCCGAGCCGGTCAGCGCGGCGTACGAGAGCAGCGCGCCCGCGGTGGCGAACTGGCCGGACGGCGTGGCGTTGTCGGTCGCGTCCCGTGGGCGCTGGAAGAGCGGCTCGGCGTCGTCGGCGGTGTCGTAGAACCCTCCGGAGCCGTCGGAGAACCGCTCCAGGACGGTATCGAGCAGCACCTCGGCCCGCCGGAACCAGCGGACCTCGCCGGTCACCCCGTACAGGGTGAGCAGGCCCTCCGCGAGGTCACCGTAGTCTTCCAGGACTCCCGCGTTGGTGCCGGCCCTGCCGTCGCGGGAGGTGCGCAGCAGCCGGTCGCCGTCCATGTGAAGCTCGTCGACCAGCACGGCCGCCTCGCGCGCCGCCTCGACGAGGTCCGGCCGCTCGAACAGGGCGCCGGTCTCCGCGAGGGCGGCGACGGCCAGACCGTTCCAGGCGGCCACCACCTTGTCGTCTCGTCCCGGCCGCACCCGGCGGGACCTCGCGGCGAGCAGCGCGGAGCGTACCCGGGCGAACCGCTCCTCCTCGCCGGGATCGGGGTCGGCGAGGAGTTGTAGCACCGAGGTGCCGTGCTCGAAGGTCCCGGTCACCTCGAACAGCTCGATCGCCCAGAGCCCGTCCTCCTCGCCGAGGACCTCACGGAGCTCCTCGCGGGTCCAGGCGTAGAACTTGCCCTCCACGCCCTCGCTGTCGGCGTCCAGGGCGGAGGCGAAGCCCCCCTCGGGGGTGCGCATCTCGGCCAGCAGCCAGTCGGCCGTCTCCAGCGCCACCCGCCTGCCCAGAGCGGAGCCGGTGGAACGCCACCAGTGCGCGTAGACCCGCAGGAGCAGGGCGTTGTCGTAGAGCATCTTCTCGAAGTGAGGAACCACCCAGTCGGCGTCCACGCTGTAGCGGGCGAAGCCTCCGGCGAGCTGGTCGTAGATGCCGCCCCGCGCCATGGCCTCCAACGTCCGCCCGGCCATGGAAATCGCCGCGTCGGCGGTCGCCCGCCCTCCGGCTTCCCCGGCCGCCGCGCCCCCGGTGGCCGCGCCGTACCGCAGCAGGAACTCCAGCGCCATCGACGGCGGGAACTTGGGTGCCCCACCGAAACCGGCGCGGACCGGATCGAAGGACTCGGCCAGGTTGTGCACGGCCCGGGTGAGCGTGTCCGGCGTGGGAAGCGGCCCGGACGGCAGCGCCGACCGCTCGTTCAACGCCTCCACGATCTTCGAGCCCTGTTCCAGCACGGCCTCCCGCTCGCCGGTCCAGGCGTTCGACACCCCGGTCAGCAGTCGCTGGAACTGCTGCCTGGGAAAGTAGGTGCCGGTGTAGAAGGGGTGGCCCCCGGGGGTGGCGAAGACCGTCATCGGCCATCCACCGTGACCGGTCATGGCCTGGGTGGCCGCCATGTACACCGCGTCGACATCCGGCCGCTCCTCGCGGTCGACCTTCACGTTGACGAAAAGCTCGTTCATCAGAGCGGCCGTGGCCCGGTCCTCGAAGGACTCGTGGGCCATCACGTGACACCAGTGGCAGGCCGAGTAACCGACGCTGATCAGCAACGGCACGTTCCGCCGGGTGGCCTCGGCGAACGCCTCCTCGCCCCATTCGAACCAGTCGACGGGATTGTCCGCGTGCTGCAACAGATAGGGGCTCGTCGCGTCCTTCAAACGGTTCATCAGAAACCTCCAAGGAAATCCCCGCCTTGAGGCGAGGAAGGAATCGGACCCCTGCGGAGCAGGGCAGGGACAGGCGATTCGTCGTCAGGCGAATCGTCGTACCGAACGCGCACGATCTCTAATTGGTCGTGGCTAACATCTGAGCCGTGGCGCAGATCGTGAAGCGGGCCTACAAGTACCGCTTCCACCCGACCCCCGAGCAGGCTGAAGAGCTCGCCCGGACGTTCGGCTGCGTGCGCCTGGTCTACAACAAGGCCTTGGAGGAGCGTAGCCGCGCTTACAGGCTCGAAGGGCGCCGTGTCTCCTACGTGGAGTCGTCGGCGGCGCTGACCGAGTGGAAACGCAGCGGTGCCTACGATTTCCTGTCCAAGGTGTCGTCGGTCCCCCTGCAACAGGCGCTGCGCCACCTTCAGGCGGCGTTCACCAACTTCTTCGCCAAACGCGCCAGGTACCCGACGTTCAAATCCCGCAAGAAGTCGTGGGCGTCGGCCGAATACACCCGCAGCGCGTTCCGCTGGCGCGAGGGGGAGTTGACGCTCGCGAAGATGGACGCGCCGTTGAACATCGTGTGGTCGCGTCCCCTTCCCAGGGGGGCGCAGCCGTCCACGGTGACGGTGAGCAAGGATGCGGCGGGCCGCTGGTTCGTCTCCCTGCTGGTCGAGGAGAAAATCACCCCGCTTGCTCCGAGCGTGAACGCGGTCGGCGTGGACGCGGGGATCACCGCCCTGGTCACTCTCTCCACCGGAGAGAAGATCACCAATCCGAAGCACGAGCGGGCCGACCGGCGCAGGCTCGCCAAGGCTCAGCGGGGCCTCGCCCGCACGGAGAAGGGGTCGAACAACCGGGCCAAGGCGAAACTCAAGGTCGCCGCGGTGTATGCCCGCATCGCCGACCGGCGCCGCGACCACCTGCACAAGCTCACCACGCGTCTCGTCCGTGAGAACCAAACGGTCGTGATCGAAGACCTCACCGTGCGCAACCTGGTGAAGAACCACAGCCTGGCCCGCGCGATCTCGGGTGCCTCCTGGCGTCAGACGCGCACCATGCTGGAGTACAAAGCGCAGTGGTACGGGCGGCAGCTGCTGGTCGTGGACCGCTTCTTTCCCTCGTCCAAGCTGTGTTCGGCCTGCGGCGTCCTCCAGCGATCCATGCCGCTGAATGTGCGGGAATGGACCTGCGCCTGTGGCGCGGTCCATGACCGCGACGTCAACGCCGCGAAGAACATCCTCGCCGCCGGGCTGGCGGAGAGGTGAAACGCCTGTGGAGCCGGTGTAAGACCTCAACGAGAGTCCTCTCGGGCGGGCGACTGGCGGTGAAGCAGGAACCCTCACGGGCGACCGTGGGGACTCCCCTCCCTTCAGGGAGGGGAGGAGGTCAGGGAGCCCTTTCCCGCGTGCGCGGTGCGTGATTCCTCTCGCGAGGTGCGCGGAGGTCGCGCGTCGTGGTTCTTCCCGCACGATCCCCCTCACACCTTCCCCGGAGGGGGACGACGCCGCGAGCACGGGCGGGACGCCCGTCGCGCGGCCGCCATCGCCATGATCGATTTCCGTGCGGCCGTGGTCGAAATTTTAGGCCGTGAGCGACGCACCCGGGTGCGTCGCTCACGTACGCACGCCGGTGGCTCTGGTGAGGTTTGCCGGGGAACCCTGCCACATCCACGGGTGGAGCGACCCTTCTTCTCTTCTCGGTGAAGCGGCAGGTCGGCGGGCCGGTGGGCGGGATGTGATCACGGACCGCCTGACCCGTACGTGGGACGGACAGGACTGACCGGGGGCGAGCCGGGAACGAGGGGGCCGTGATGACGAACAGGCCAAACAGGCCAAACAGGCCGGACAGGTCGGAAGGCAAGGCCGGTGTCGGGCGGATCGCCCTGCCGGGCGCGGTGTTGGGCGTCGGGCTGGGAGGGTTCGTCGACGGCATCCTGCTGCACCAGATCCTGCAGTGGCACCACATGCTGTCCAGCACGAACACCGACAACATCGGGGTGAGGTACTACCCGGTGGACACCGTTCCAGGGCTGCGGATGAACACGCTGTGGGACGGGCTGTTCCACGCGTTCACCTGGCTGGCGGTGCTGATCGGTCTCGGCCTGCTGTATTCGCGGGTCCTGCACTCCCGTGGCCGGGTGTGGAGGTCGCGGGAGCTGTGGGGCTGGATCCTCGTCGGATGGGGGGTGTTCAACCTGGTGGAGGGCGTCGTCAATCACCATCTGCTGGGCATCCACCACGTGCGGACCGGGCCGTACCAGACCTGGTGGGACCTGGGGTTCCTGCTCCTGGGCGTGGCGCTGGTGCTCGGCGGGTGGATGCTGCGACGCGGCGGCGGCCCGGTCGAGCTGTGCGAGGAGGGCGGGCGGGCCCCCGCCGCGCCGACGTCGTGACCGCCCTGGCCCATGGGACTCACGGGGTTCACGGGGTTCACGGCGGCGGTGATCTGGTGGCGGCACTGCCGCCGACGGTCCTCGCCGTGGTGGCGGTGGGATACGTGCTTCTGGCGGTGCGGCGCGGCCGTGAGCCCAAGGGCTGGAACCGATGGCGGACGGCGGGTTTCCTCGCGGGCGTCGCGCTGGTCGCCGCCGCCGTGACCGGCCCCGTCGCCGCGTTCGCCGAGACGGACTTTCGCGGGCACATGCTGCAGCACCTGATGATCGGCATGCTCGCGCCGCTGGGCCTGGTGCTCGCAGCCCCGGTGACGTTGCTGCTGCGCTCGCTGCCGCCGGTCCACGGGCGGCGCGTCGGCGCCGTGCTGCGCTGCCGGGCGGTGCACCTGCTGACCGACCCGTGGATCGCGCTGCTGCTCAGCGTGGGAGCCATGGTGGCGCTGTACTGCACCCCGCTGTATCGGATCACCTCCACCGGCGGGCTGTCGCACCACCTGACGCACCTGCATTTCCTGCTGTCCGGCTGCCTGTTCGCCTGGGTGATCGCCGGCCCCGATCCGGCGCCGCGGCGCCCTTCTGTCCCCCTCCGGCTGGTCGTGCTGGGGGTGGCGATCGCCGTACACACCGCGTTGTCGCAGCTGATGTACGCGGGGCTCCTCGTCGACGTGCCGGTGCCGGCCGAACAGCTGCGCGGAGCCGCGGAGATCATGTACTACGGCGGGGACATCGCCGAACTGCTGCTGGCGTTCGCGCTGGTGAGCACCTGGCGTCCCGCGCGGGCGGCCGCCCGTTCCGGCCCCGGAGCGGGCCCCGGATCGGGCCCCGGAGCGGGCCCTGCGGCTTTCCGGACAGACGCGGTGTCCCGGTACGGGAGGTGACACCGGGCGGGAAGGTGTGTTCGCGGCGCTTCGGGCGTAGGCTCACTGGGCGTGGATCTCGACTTCGTCTGTGTGCACGCCGGAAGGGCGGCTTCCGAGCTGACCCGGCGTGATGTTGCCCGCGCGCTGCTCGCCGTGCCGTCAGGGGTGGCGCTGGTGGCGCTGCCCGATCTGAGGCGGGCGCTGCTGGCGGCGGGAAACCCGCTGTCGGTGCCCTTCTGGGACTCCGCGAAGGCGACGCTCGGCGCGATCGAGTCCGGCGCCGCGACCGTGGGGGATGTGCAGCGCTGGATGGAGTCCACGGGCACCGAGCCGCTCCTGCTCACTCCGAGCTTCTTCGTCTGGCCCGAGGAGGACGAGCGGGGGCCGGTCGGTGAGGAGATGTTCCGCGGGCTCGTCGCCCACCTGGAGGAACGGGTCGCAGCGGGGGAGATCGACCCGGACGCGCTCGCCCGGGGCGACGAGGGGGCGAGGGAGGCCTACGCGGACCTTCAGGAGCGCTGGCTCACCAGCCCGCTGCCCGACGGCCGGGTCCCCGGGACGGCGGTCTCCGACGAGCAGGACGAGGAGCTGTTCGCCGCCTGGGACGAGGAGGAGGCGTTCGCCCTGAGCGAGTTGCGGCGCATCCTGGCCGAGTTGCCCGCCCCTGAGCGGCCCGTCAGGGAGTTGCGGGCCGCGGCGAGCAGGCTGCGCGAGGTGCTGGGCAGGCCCGGCTATCCGGGCAATGTGCTGCGGGCCTGCGCCGGGTACGAGGGGGAGCCGCTGCCGGCCGATGACGAGGAGCTCTGGCTGACCGTCACGGCGGGCATCGCGGGGCCGATCTCCGACCTGTCGGAGGAGGGCGACCGGCTGGAGATCTTCTCCGATCTGGACGGGGAGCTCAGCCACGAGGACTCGGTGCTGGCCGCCCTGTGCGCGATCCACCACGCCGACTGGCTGGCCGTGGTCGCCGCCCTGGCCAGGCGTGGCCCCGGGGTTCTGGCGTCCCCTGAGCGGATCGCGAGGCTCATCGCCGAGTCGGAGGACATCGACGTCGATCTGGACGAGCCGGAGGACCTGGAGGCGGCCGAGACGCTCTTCAGCTCGGTCACCCCGCTCTGGGCGTGCCTCGGGATCGTCGACAGGACCGAGGTGCTCACCTCGCTGGGCCGATGGGGGCTCCCCAAGGCCTTGGAGCGCGCCTGGTCCTCGACGGACACCCTCGGCGACTGACGGGGACGTTCGCGTACGACCCCCGTACGACCTGGGGGAAGCCTCAGGATTCCGACACGTGCTCGCACGGCTCCCGTGCGGCTCAGGGAAACCCTCGTGAGCCCGCCGGGGTCCGGCCGCGGCGCCGTCCGATGACCGGCGATCCTCGCGTGACTTTCCGCCCTCGATTCCCGGCCCTCGGGTTCCGGGGTGAACCGCGAGGTCAGGCCTCCTCGTCGAGGAGGTCGCGATAGCCCTCGGGCACCAGATCCCTGTATTCGGGGTGGCGCCGGATGTAGCGGGAGATGAACGGGCAGAGCGGCACGACCGACCGACCCGACGAGCGGCTCGCGTCGAGGGCCGCGGAGGCGAGCCTGCTGCCCAGGCCCTTGCCCTCGTGCTCGGGGAGGATCTCGGTGTGGGTAAAAATGATCTTCCCGGCGCGCAGGCGGTACGCGGCGAACCCGGCGACCTCGCCCTTCAGCAGGATCTCGAAGCGGAGGGCCTCGGGGTTGTCGGAGACCTCGATGTCGTCGGCCATGCTCGTCCTCGCTCGTTCTCGGGGGTTTCGGTTCGGCCCTCTGCCGTGCGTGTCGCACGGTGGCCGGTCGGGGCCGTGGGGCCGGAGACGTGGGCGATCACCCCGGGCACGCCGGAGGTGCGCGGGGTCGTCGGAGCTAGGGAGCGGTCGGCGTCGTGGTGGTGACGTCGGTCTTCTGCTCCCTCAGCTCGGCCTCGGAGGGGACCTCGATCCTGGAGATCTGCTTCCTCATCGACTTGACCAGCATGTAGAGGGCGAACCCCAGACCGGCGATGACGAGGAAGCCCAGGAGGCCCGGACTGACGTCACCCTTGGTGACGATGTCGAATGCAATCACATGTCAAGTTTGCCACCGCCACCCCACGGTCGCGTCAGTGGCAGGCGTGCGAGACCGTGTCCGCGGGGACCTCCGCGTGGATGCCCGTGAACAGGTCATCCTCGGGAAGCCCGACGTCCACGAGCGATCGGGCCAGGTGGTAGTCCTCGGTCGGCCAGATCTCGCGCTGCAGGTCGCGCGGGCAGACGAACCAGAAGCCGTCCGGGTCGACCTGCGTGGCGTGTGCGAGCAGCGCCTCGTCGCGGAGCTCGAAGTAGTCGCCGCAGGGGATCCGGGTGGTCACCGGCCACTTCTGCGGGCGATCTTCCCAGCGGGAGATCCAGTCGGCGTACGGGGAGCCGATGCCGCGGGCGTTCATCGCCTCGTGCAGCGCCTCGAACCGGTCCTTGGTGAAGCCCATGTGGTAGTAGAGCTTCATGGGCTGCCAGGGCTCGCCGGTGCCCGGGTAGCGGTCGGGGTCGCCGGCCGCCTCGAACGCCTCGACCGAGACGCGGTTGGTCATGATGTGGTCGGGGTGCGGGTAGCCGCCGTCGTCGTCGTAGGTCAGGATCACGTGCGGCCTGAACTCGCGGACGGCCGCCACCAGCGGCGCCGAGGCGATCTCCAGCGGCTGCAGGGCGAAGCAGCCCTCGGGCAGCGGCTCGCTCTCGTCCTCGGGCAGGCCGGAGTCGATGAAACCCATGAAGCGCTGCCGCACGCCGAGGATCTCGCGGGCGCGCTCCATCTCCAGGCGCCGGACCTCGCCGATGTTCTCAAGAATCTCCGGGCGATCCATCTTCGGGTTCAGGATCGACCCGCGCTCGCCTCCGGTGAGCGTACAGACCAGCACGTCCACGCCCTCCGCCACGTAGCGTGCCATGGTGGCGGCGCCTTTGCTCGACTCGTCGTCGGGATGCGCGTGAACGGCCATCAGCCTGAGCGGTGCACTCACGGGCTCGGTGTCTCCTTATGTCGGTCGCGCGTCGGATCGTCGCCGGTCGCCTCGCGGACGGCCCGCCTGGCCGTGTCTTCCGCTCCGCTCGACGTGGTGCCCCCGCGCGCCCTCGGCTTACGTCACTCTAGGGAGAGGTTAGTTTCTCTTGGGCGGTCGCGAGGGCGAGGCCCTCGCAGGGGACAATTGTCTCGGATAACACCGAGGTAGTGCAGGGAGATTCCGTCATGGCCACCAGCGAAGCCGAGAAGGGCCGTCGGGACGGTCCCGTCCTCGGCACCCCGGGCGACTTTCCCGACCGCCCGGAGCGCAGGGGGCGTTTCGTCGTGCACGCCGTGATCGCGATCCTCTGCGTCGTGTGCGCCGGAGGGTGGGGCTACGTGATGTGGGCGGCGAAGGGGGACACGGAGGTGATCGACCAGGTCATCGCATTCGACACCAGTCGCGGCGATTCTGTGCAGATCACCTTCGAAACGGTCAAACCATCCGATCGTGCGGCGCTCTGCCGCCTGCGGGCCACCGATGTCAGCCACGTCGAGGTCGGCAGCAAGGAGGTCAATATTCCGGCTGGTGAGGGGTATGTTCGGCTTACCGAACGGCTAGAGACCAGTGCTCCGGCCACTTCCGTTCATGTCCAGTACTGCTATCTCGTATAGTGAGACATTTGGGGAGGCGATCGGAGGGTTAACTTGTTAGCCTTTCGAGATTCGACCGACCGCACCCCCAGGCACCAAGCACGAAGCCCCCGAGGAAGCAAGGAGAACCCGTGGCCGACTCCCACAACGAGAGCGTCACCTGGCTCACTCAGGAGGCGTACGACCGCCTGAAGGCTGAGTTTGAGCACCTCTCGGGGCCCGGGCGCGTTGACATCGCCAAGAAGATCGAGGCGGCACGCGAAGAGGGCGACCTGAAGGAGAACGGCGGCTACCACGCCGCCAAGGACGAGCAGGGCAAGATGGAGGCCCGGATCTTCCATCTCCGCCAGATCCTGGACAGTGCCAAGGTTGGTGAGGCGCCCCGCACCGAAGGCGTGGTCGGCCCTGGAATGACGGTCACCGTCCGCTTCGAGGGCGACGACGAGGAGGTCGCCTTCCTGCTGGCCTCGCGCGAGGAGAGCGGCGCCCCGATCGACGTCTACTCGCCCAAGTCGCCGCTCGGTTCGGCGATCAACGGCAAGAAGATCGGCGAGAAGGCGACCTACACGATGCCGAACGGCCGTTCCAACACGGTCGAGATCCTTGAGGCCGTGCCGTACATCGGCAACTGACCTCCGCGAACCCTGATCGATTCGCTGATCCGCCGGGACGGGCGTCCCGGCGGATTGCCGTGTGTCGGAAGATTTGACAGTCTTTCGCAAGACTTGCGGCTGCATTGCAGATTGGGTGCTTTTCAGTAGGTTTGCATGCATCGTGGGACCGCCTGCGGCACCCTCGTAGGGCTGGAGTTCGTGGGGAAGGGGATGTGTCGTGTTCAAGCGGCGACCACGTGTCTCCGACCTGATCCGGGAAGCCCGGCAGGACCTCGCCTACAGCCCCCGTCCCCGCTACAGCCACCGCACCGCCCGCCTGATGAGGCGGGCCGTTCCGATCCTGGCGGTCCTGCTCGTCGGCCTGCTGGCCACCGGTCTGATGGTCTTCACCCAGATGCCGGAGACCAAGCCGGAGACGATCACGATGCGCAAGTCCGTCGCCACCCTGCCGACCCAGGTGGCCAAACCCGTCCAGGGCGGGCAGGGCGGTAGCTCACCGGAACCGGTGGCGCCGCTCACCTCGATGCGGCAGCCGCACCTGTTCGTCGTCGCGAACAGGCCGCTCAGCGCGGCCGTGGTCGCCAAGGTCGCCCAGGTCTCCGGGGTGCGGGCGGTGGAGCGCGCCGACGCCGCCGAGGTGGTCCTGGACGGCAAGCGGGTGCAGACCCTCGGGGTGAACCCCTCGACGTTCCGCGCGTACACCCCCAAACCGACCGCGCGCTCCGACCGGCTCTGGCGGAACGTCTCGGCGGGGGAGGTCGCCGTCTCCTTCGTCCTGGGCAACGACGGGGGCATGCCGCTGGGCAAGACCTTCACCACCGCCGGGCGCGAGCTGCGCGTCGGCGCCTACGCCACGATGGGCATGGGCGCCATCGACGCCGTGGTCTCCCGGCCGACCGCCCGCGCCCTGGGCATCCCGGAGAACAACGCGCTCGTGGTGAGCGCGCCGAAGGCCGACTCCACGAAGCTGCGCCTCACCCTCCTGCGGGCCCTGCCCAAGGGGGCACAGGTCGCGGTGATCAACCCGGTGCTGCGGGCTCCCGGCAGGACCACCGCTCCCAGCAAGACCACGACGACCTGGTCCGCGAGCTCCTTCATGACCGCCCCGCAGGTCACGACCGCCCTCACCGCCGCGATCGGCAAGCTCGGCCGCCCGTACGTGTGGGGGGCCGAGGGCCCCGACAGCTTCGACTGCTCGGGCCTGGTCCAGTGGGCGTACGCGCAGGCGGGGATCAAGGTGCCCCGGGTGACGCACCAGCAGTTCGTCTCCGGGCCCCAGATCCCGCTCGCCCAGGCGCAGCCCGGTGACCTGCTGTTCTGGCGGCACGACCCCACCAATCCCGGCTACGTCTCGCACGTGGCCATTTACTGGGGAGACGGCAAGATGCTGCACGCCCCCAGGACCGGCGACGTGGTCAAGCTCGTCCCCGTCACCACCCGCAACTTCGCCGGGGCCGTCCGGATCAGCCCGGGGGTCGCCGCCCGGGTCCGCTAGCCCGGTGGTGCCGACGGGTCCGCCGGCCCGGTGCCGAGCGGTGCCGCAGGCCCGGGTGTCGCCCTGGTGTGCCGGTCCGGCTCCGCCAACCCGATGCCGAGCGCGCGACTTCGATCGCCCCCGGGGGCACTCGCCTCGCTCACCCGGGGGCCTGACTTGGGCCCACTCCGTTTCCTCGCCTGCGGGCGCCTCTCCGGTCTTCCCTCGCGATGCTGGCTTCGATCTACGAAGCGATGTAATCTAAATTACATGGAAAATGATGAAGCAGTGGAGAAGCTGCGCGGCTGGTTCTCGGGGAGGCTGCCCGCGGAGTGGTTCGAGGGTGGAGTGGAGATCGTGCTCGACCGCGAGGAGATCGCGGTGGTCGGCAGGCTCCGGGCTCCCGAGCTCGGTGACGACGTCTCGGAGGTGGAGCGTTCCGCCGCGGTGGAGGGCGGCATCCTGCGTTTCCGTGAGGAGACGAGGGAGCGGCGCGTCGAGATCGCGCTGGAGGCCGAGCATCGTTTCCGCAGGAAGGTCTCCTGGGGCGTCGCGGTCGGTGACGAGACGGTGATGTTCACCACACTCTCGGTGCCCGTCATGACCCGGCTCAAGCAGTCGGAGCGCCAGGTGCTCGACACTCTCGTCGCCGCCGGAGTGGCCCGCAGTCGCAGCGACGCGCTCGCCTGGTGCGTGCGTCTGGTGGGCAACCACACCGACACCTGGCTGGCGGATCTGCGGGACGCGCTGCAACACGTCGACCGTGTACGGGCCGCAGGACCGGACGTGAATTCCTGACCCCAGCGGGGAAAATGGCGAAAAAATTGGTCTGAACCTGTCCGATGATTGGTTTAGACCTTTCTCATTGGCCTATACCACTGGCGGAACGGCTTTTTTAGAGTCACTTCTTTTGGGTAGGGGTTTCAAAACCCTGCGTCTCCTGCCTGGGCATACGTCGACAGGGGCGTCGGGTCTGGGGTGTCGCGACGCATGATCGCGTTAATTCAGTGGTCTACGCCAATTGGATTGGACGCGGTCCGGTCGTCAATGATGCCTTGGTCCCGGGAAGTGTAAAGGAGCCCAAGTAGTGTCCGTTACCGTAGATGCCACCGCCGTCAGCCCGACCAGCCACGAGGAACTCGCGGGGTGGGTCAAGGAGATCGCCGAGCTGACCCAGCCGGACCGGATCGAATGGTGCGACGGCTCCGAGGCCGAATGGACCCGCCTGACGAACCTGCTGGTCGAGCAGGGCACCCTCACGCGCCTTTCCAAACGGCAGAACAGCTTCCACGCCGCCTCCGACCCCAGCGACGTCGCCAGGGTCGAGGACCGGACCTACATCTGTTCCGAGCGTGAGGAGGACGCGGGGCCGACCAACAACTGGATCGCTCCCGCCGAGATGCGCCGTACCTTCGGCGAGATCTTCAAGGGCAGCATGCGCGGCCGGACGATGTACGTGGTGCCGTTCTGCATGGGCCCTCTGGGCGGTGAGATCTCCCAGCTCGGCGTGGAGATCACCGACTCGCCGTACGTGGTCGTGTCCATGCGCGTCATGACCCGCATGGGCGAGGACGCCCTGCGGCTCATCGAGGAGCGCGGCGGCTACGTCAAGGCCGTCCACTCGGTCGGCGCCCCGCTGGAGCACGGCCAGGACGACGTGCCGTGGCCGTGCAACCCCACCAAGTACATCAGCCACTTCCCCGAGACCCGCGAGATCTGGTCCTACGGTTCCGGGTACGGCGGCAACGCCCTGCTCGGCAAGAAGTGCTACGCCCTGCGCATCGCCAGCACGATGGCCCGCGACGAGGGCTGGCTCGCCGAGCACATGCTCATCCTCAAGATCACCCCGCCCTCGGGAGAGACGCGCTACGTCGCGGCGGCCTTCCCGAGCGCCTGCGGGAAGACGAACCTCGCCATGCTCCAGCCGACCCTCCCCGGATGGAAGGTCGAGACGATCGGCGACGACATCGCCTGGATGCGTTTCGGCGCCGACGGGCAGCTGCGCGCGATCAATCCCGAGGCGGGATTCTTCGGCGTCGCCCCCGGAACCGGCGAGTCCACCAACGCCAACGCGGTCAAGACGCTGTGGGGCAACAGCATCTTCACCAACGTCGCCCTCACCGACGACGGCGACGTGTGGTGGGAGGGCCTCACCGACGAGCCCCCGGCGCACCTGACCGACTGGAAGGGCCGCGACTGGACGCCGGAGTCCGGCGAGCCCGCCGCGCACCCCAACGCCCGCTTCACGGTCCCGGCCGCGCAGTGCCCGACGATCGCCCCCGAGTGGCAGGACCCCGAGGGCGTGCCGATCTCCGCGATCCTGTTCGGCGGGCGCCGCGCCAGCGCGGTCCCCCTGGTGACGGAGGCCTTCAGCTGGCGGCACGGCGTCTTCGTGGGGGCGAACATCGCCTCGGAGAAGACCGCCGCCGCAGAGGGCAAGGTCGGCGAGTTGCGCCGCGACCCGTTCGCGATGCTGCCCTTCTGCGGTTACAACATGGGCGACTACTTCGCCCACTGGCTCAAGATCGGCCGACGTGAGAACGCGCGGCTGCCGCGCGTCTACTACGTGAACTGGTTCCGCAAGAACGACGAGGGCAGGTTCATCTGGCCCGGCTTCGGAGAGAACACCCGCGTTCTCAAGTGGATCGTCGACCGCCTCAACGGCGAGGCGGAGGCGGTACGCACCCCCATCGGCCTGCTCCCCGCCCGGCTCGACACCGAGGGCCTCGACGTCTCCGACGAGGACATGCGGACGCTGCTGAGCGTCGACGAGGAGATCTGGAGGCAAGAGGCGTCGCTCATGCCCGCCTTCTTCCAGACCTTCGGCGACCACCTGCCGGGAGAGCTCTGGGAGGAGCACGAGGCCCTCGTCGCCCGCCTGGGCTGAAAGGGCCGTGCCATCCGGGCGTGACGGAGACCGGGAGCCGAGGCTTCCGGTCTTCGTCATACTCGGGGCGGGTGGCCGCATTTCGCCTGGTGACCGACATCTCACTGACTCGCCGTCGAAGTCGGGCGAAACTTCTGCCAGGCTGTGCGCGTCCATCTGAGTGCACGGGACGCCGCTCCTGTGGCCCACCTTTCCCCCGAGGAGGCGGACATGGAGTTCTCGCTCTTCGTCATCGCCTGTGTCGTCGGCCTGGTCATCCTCTCCACAGCCCTCACGGTGCGCCGCGAGCACCGCCGGGTTCGCTCGGCCATGGTCGGCCACTACGGCGGACCGCCGAACCCGTACGAGCTCGCCTATCTCGCCGGAGGGCCGCGCCGCGTGATCAACACCGCGCTCGGCCTGCTGGCCAGGGCCGGGGTGATCCGGGTCTCGCGAGGCGGACACACCAGCCTGGTCGCGGGCGCCAAACCCTCTCCCGACCCGGTCGAGCACGCCGTCATGGAGGCGCTCCACCTGCGCGGAGGCTCGGCCCCCGTGAGTGAGGTCCGCCGCGTGGTGGCCGAGGGGCGAGGCGTGGAGAGTCTGCGCTACCGGTTGCTGGGGCTCGGCCTACTCGTGCCCGAGGGCGCGCTCGACCACGCGCAGGCGCTGCTCAGCCGGCTCCAGATCGCCTCGATCATCGAGCTGATCGTCGTGGCGGGCATCCTGCTCGCCGGGGCGACCGGAGGACTGGGCACCTTCGCGCTCCTGGTGGGCATGGTCTCGGCGATCGGCGGTTTCTCCGCCTACTCGCGGCAGAAGCGGGCCCTGAGCGACGCCCTGAGCAACGCGGGCCACCAGGTGCTCGCCTCCGCCCGCAAAGCCCACGCGCGAGGCAGCCGCCCGCTGGTGCCCGATCTGGCCTTCGCCGTCGGCATTCCCGTCGCCCTGTACGGCCTGAGCGAACTCAACGAGCCCGGACTGGAGGAGGAACTGCAGCGTCAGACCGCGGGCGCCTCCAACAGCTGCGCCACGGGCGCCTGCGGCGGCGGCTCGAACTCCGGTGACGGCTTCTCCTTCGGAGGTGGTGGCGACTTCGGCTCCGGCGGCTGGGGCGACTCCGGTGGGTCGGGTGACAGCGGCGGGTCGAGTGACGGCGGCGGCTCCGGTTGTGGTGGCGGGTGCGGCGGTGGCGGGTGCGGTGGCTGAGCCTCGGGCGCTGGGGGTGGGCATCGGCTGGCGGCCGGAGATCGACCTGACCGTGGAGCGGCTGCCCGGTGTCGACTTCGTCGAGGTCATCGCGGAGAACGTGAACCCCTCCCGGCTCCCCGAGTCACTGCGGGTGCTGCGTGCCCGCGGGACACCGGTGATCCCGCACGGTGTCGGGCTCGGCATCGGTGGCGCCGAGTCCCCCGACCCGCGGCGGCTGGCGCATTTGGCGGACTGCGCCCGAGCCCTGGACGCGCCGCTGGTCAGCGAACACCTCGCCTTCGTACGGGCGGGCGGGATGGAGGCCGGGCACCTGCTTCCCGTCCCGCGCACCCGGGCCGCGCTCTCGGTCGTCGCCGAGAACGTGCGACGGGCGCAGGAGGCCCTCCCCGTGCCGCTGGCCCTGGAGAACGTCGCCGCCCTGTTCGGCTGGCCGGAGGACGAGATGACCGAGGCCGCCTTCCTCGGCGAGCTGGTGGAGATGACGGGCGTCGGGCTCCTGATCGACGTGGCGAACCTCTACACGAACCAGGTCAACCTGGGGCTGTCGGCCGTCGCCGCGCTGGACGGCCTGCCGCTGTCCGAGCTGGCCTACGTTCACGTCGCCGGGGGCCACTCCCACCGGGGGCTGTGGCACGACACCCACACCGCCCACGTCCCCGCGGACGTGCTGGACATCCTCTCCGAGCTGTGCGCGCGGGTCGAGCCGCCCGGTGTGCTGCTCGAATGGGACGACGACTATCCCAGCGACGGCGCCCTGGCAGGGGAGCTCGACCGGATCCGCGGCGCGATGGCCCGTGTCTGAGGACGGGGCGAGGGAGGCGCTGGCCAAGGCGCAGGCGGCCCTGGTGGCGGCCCTGGTGGCCGGGGAGGAGGCGCCCCGGGGTTTCGACCGGGAGCGGCTGCGGATCCAGGAGGCCGGCCTGATCTCCAAGCGGCGCAGGACCGTGGCCAGACTGCGGCCAGATCTGGCCGCGCTGCTCGGCGACGGCCTCGCCGGCGAGTTCGACGCCTACGCGAGGGGCCGTCCCAAGCCGCAGGGCGGTTCCCACGCCGATGCCCGTGACTTCGCCGACCACCTCCGCGCGGCGGGGCGGCTGCCGGAGGAACCCGTGGCCCCGGAACCCGGCCCCCCGCCCCGCCGATGGTGGCTCTTCGGAGGACGCCGCTGAGCCGGGTGCGCCGGGCCGCGTGTGTTGGGCCGGGTGCGCCGAGCTGGTTGCGCTGGGCCGGGCGCCTGTCGTAACAGGGTGTCTTAACGGCGCCTTACCGGGTGCCTTCGAGCCGGATGTGTTCAGCCGGGAGTCGCCGAACCGGAGGTGCCGAGCCGGGTGACCGATATCGGTCGTGCCGGACGGGGCGCGGCAGAAACTTCTGGTCCTCCCCGTTCGTCCACCGGGTAGTGAACCTCAGGCAGGGACCATCCCGGAGGCCGTCATGCAGACCGTACAGATCGTCGTCGTGGTGGGTCTCGCGCTTCTGGGAGTGGCGGGGCTGATCGCGCTGCGCCTCGCCATGCGCCCCTCGCGCGTCTACGAGGGGCCCGAGCTGACGCCGTACGAGCTGGCGCTGCTCGCGGGCGGCCGGTCCAGGGTGGCCGACACCGCGCTCGCCTCGCTGACCGCCGTAGGGGCGGTGAGGGTACGGCGCGACGGGTGGCTGACGCAGGTGTCAGGCCAGGTCGGCGTGCTCACCCAGCCGGTGCAGACCGAGGTCCTCGACCACCTCAGGGGGCAGGCGGGCGGCGTGCCGGTCTGGGCGATCAGGAACGGGGTCGCCCAGGGGGCCGCGGTGACCATGCTGGTCGCGCGGCTGAGGGACCTGGGGCTGATCGACGCGCCCGGTTCGGGACGGGCCGACCCCACCCACCCCAACCGTGCGGGGAAGACCGCGCTGGCCCACTACCGCCTGCGCCACCGCGAGGACAGGTCCCTGCCACCCCGCGCCGGAGACCACGTCGACCATGACGAGCTGAACATCCTGGGCGTCGCCCTGCACGGTCTGAAGCAGTGGGAGGACGGGCGGCTGGCGGGGATCCTGTCCATGGAAGGCCCGCCGCCTCGCGCGCCGCGGCGCGGCTCCTCCCGCCGTGGCGACGCCTCCGGTGCCTCGGGGGGTTCCTCCCATGACGGTGGCGGCGGGGGCTGCGGCGGGGGCTACGGCGACTCCGGTTCGGGTTCCGGCTGCGGCGGCGGAGGAGGTTGCGGCGGGGGCGGCTCCTGAGGACCCCCGACAGGCCGGGTGACGCCGCCTCGGGGACGTGTGCGAGGCGGCGCCGCCGGGGTGGTGTGGTCTTGGGGAGGTGCGTGGGTGGGGACGCCCGGGTGACGCGGTTTTGGGGATGTGCGCCGGGGCCGTCGCCCGGATGGCGGGGACATGGATGGCGTTGATCATGTTTTGGCGGACTGGGGCGGGATACCCTCTCTGAGGTGGGGGGACTGCGTTGTCTTGATGGTTCTTATCTGACCGTTACGCCAGTGGCGTGCCGTGACAGTGCCGGTACGCCGTACGAGATCACCCTGCGGCTCCACCGCGACGGCGCGCTGTACGGCACGGTGGGCGAGCGGTGCGGCTGGTTCCTCACCAGGCTGGCGCGAGGGGTCGCCGAGGCGCGTGCGGGTCACGAGGCCCGGTGGCCCGACCCCGACGACCGCTTTCCCGGCGACGAGGAACTGTTCGCCTTTCGTTACCGGGCCAGGAACGGTGTCGTCGGCGGGGGCGAACTCCGCTGCCAGCTGCGGACCATCCCGATCTGGGTGCCGGGGCGGCGGGGGTCCGGTGGAGAGTGGCGGGTCACCAGAAGGGCGTTCCTGGAGGCGTGGGGCAGCGACGGGATGGGGATGCGCGCCGTTCTGACCTCCTCCGAACTGGGCGTTTTCGTGGAGGCGCTCGTCGCGGAGGCCGAGGAGTGCCTGAGATCTCCCAACCTGGGCAAGGCCGCCAGATCCCTGTAGAGGGGGCCGAGAGGTCCGCGGGGCGGTGATAATTGCCTGTCAGTGCCCATTCGTGGCAGTGCTGAGGGAGGGGCTTCAATGGGCGTGCGAGATCTCGTCTACCGGCTGTACGAACGCCGGCTTGAGTCGAAGCTGTCCCGTCACAAGGAGATGGTTCCCCGGCACGTCGGCGTGATCGTCGACGGCAACCGGCGCTGGGCGCGCTCGATGGGCATCGACGACGTGAGCCGCGGGCATCGCAAGGGCGCGGACAAGATCTCGGAGCTGCTCGGCTGGTGCCGCGAGGCCGGTGTCGAGGTCGTCACCGTGTGGCTGCTGTCGAGCGAGAACATCAACCGCTCCAAGGACGAGCTGGACCTCCTGGTGAAGATCATCGAGGACGTGGTCCAGGAACTCGTGGCCGACGGATGGCACATCAAGCCCATGGGCGCGCTTGATCTTTTACCTGATCACACGGCCCGGGTGCTCAAAAACGCAAAAGAAGCGACATCACATCGTCCCGGTTTGATTGTGAACGTTGCTGTTGGGTATGGAGGAAGGCGTGAGATCGCTGATGCGGTGCGCTCCCTTCTCCAGGAGCACGCGAGCAAGGGCGCAAGTATCGAGGACCTCGTCGAGGTCCTCGATGTCGAGCACATCGCGGAGCATCTCTACACGCGCGGTCAGCCCGATCCGGATCTTGTCATCCGGACATCGGGGGAGCAGCGGCTCTCGGGCTTCCTGCTCTGGCAGAGCGCTCACTCCGAATTCTACTTCTGCGAGGCCTACTGGCCTGACTTCCGCAGGGTCGACTTCTTGCGGGCTCTCCGCTCCTACGCCGCGCGACACCGCAGGTACGGTTCCTGAAATTCCACATGAACGACCCCTTTCGGTCAGTCTTAAGCAGTTGGAAGTCGGGCATTCAGGACGTACCGTAAGAAGTAGGGGAGCACAGCTCACCTACGCCGGAGAGGGCCCGCCTTTGCGTCACGACCTGCTGAGGAGGGCCGGTCAACGGTCCCTGCTCGACGTTCTCGTGAGCGGGCCCCTGGCCGGTCCGCATCCCAGCTCATGGCAGGGCGCCGTGCATGGTGCCCGGGGGAGAACGCGTGGCAAACCCTTCGTCCTCACCCACGTCGCCGGCAGTGCAGCGGCGCACGTACGTCCTGGACACCTCGGTGCTCCTGGCGGATCCAACGGCGATGAGCCGTTTCGCCGAGCATGAGGTCGTCCTCCCGATCGTCGTCATCACCGAGTTGGAGGGCAAACGCCATCATCCAGAGCTCGGATATTTCGCGCGCAAGGCGCTGAGATACCTCGACGAACTCCGGGTGACACACGGACGTCTGGACGAGCCCATGCCGATCGGCGAGGGCACCATCCGGGTGGAGCTCAACCACAGTGACCCGTCCATCCTGCCCGTCGGGTTCCGGCTCGGCGACAACGACACCCGCATCCTGACCGTGGCGAAGACCCTCGCCGCCGAGGGCAACGACGTGGTGCTGGTCTCCAAGGACCTGCCGATGCGGGTGAAGGCCGCCTCCATCGGGCTCGCCGCGGACGAATACCGCGCCGAACTCGTGGTGGAGTCCGGCTGGACCGGCATGGACGAGCTCCAGGTGACCGAGGATGACGTCGAGACCCTCTTCGAGCACGGCACGGCAGACGTGGTCGACGCCCGCGACCTGCCCACCCACACGGGCCTGCGCCTGCTGTCCAGCAGAGGTTCCGCGCTGGGCCGGGTGCTGCCCGACAAGTCGGTACGGCTGGTACGCGGCGACCGCGAGGTCTTCGGCCTGCACGGCCGCTCCGCCGAGCAGCGGATCGCGCTCGACCTCCTCATGGACCCCGAGGTCGGCATCGTCTCGCTGGGCGGCCGGGCGGGTACGGGCAAGTCCGCGCTCGCCCTCTGCGCGGGCCTGGAGGCGGTCCTGGAGCGCCGTCAGCACCGCAAGGTCATCGTCTTCCGCCCCCTGTACGCCGTCGGCGGCCAGGAGCTGGGCTACCTGCCCGGTTCCGAGAACGAGAAGATGGGCCCGTGGGGGCAGGCGGTCTACGACACCCTGGGCGCGGTCACCACGCCCGAGGTGATCGAGGAGGTCATGGACCGGGGCATGCTGGAGGTGCTTCCGCTCACCCACATCCGTGGCCGGTCGCTCCACGACGCCTTCGTCATCGTGGACGAGGCGCAGTCGCTGGAGCGCGGGGTGCTGCTCACCGTGCTGAGCCGGATCGGCGCCAACTCCCGGGTCGTCCTCACCCACGACATCGCCCAGCGCGACAACCTGCGGGTGGGGCGCCATGACGGCGTCGTGGCGGTGGTGGAGAAGCTCAAGGGACACCCGCTGTTCGCGCACGTCACCCTGACCCGCTCCGAGCGCTCGCCGATCGCGGCGCTGGTCACCGAGATGCTGGAGGACATCACGATGTGACGGGGCGTCAGACGCCGCCGGAGCGCGGTCGCGGGGCCGTACGGGCCCGCGACCGCGCTCCGCGCGTTGTGGCTTCGCGCGTTGTGGCTCCGCGCCTCCGGTGGCGGCCGGCGCGTCGGGGCGCCCGCGGATTCCGGTGTCCGTACCCCTGGCGTTCGTGGGATTCCGGTGCCCGGTACGCGCCTGGCCCGGGTGGAGGTACGGGGTCTGTCAGGGCGGCAGCCGCACGCCGGGGGCCGCGAGATTGCGGAACTCGAAGCAGCCCCGGTCGCCCATCGTCTCCGGGGTACCGGGGAAGAGCCGGGTGACCTCGACGCTCCAGATGCTCTCCTGCTTGTTCTGCCGGATGGTGCAGGTGATCTGGGCGAGGGCCTCCTTGGTGACCTTGCCCTGGCCCGTGATGATCACGTTCAGCCGGTAACCCAGGTTGTCGTTCGGCTCGTTGCGCTGATCGATGTTGTCGGTGTTGTCGGAGTAGCGGGTCGTCTTGGTGTCGTAGTGGCTGAAGTCGTTGAGCGCGCTGGTCAGCCCCGCCTTCGGCGGCTGCTTGCCGGCCCGGAAGAGCGTGTCGATGATGTTCTTGGCCGAGTCGGAGACCACCGGGATCTTGACGGGCTCCAGCCGGCCGTCGCGGAGCAGATAGACCGTCACCCAGGTGGGGCTGTAGCTGATCACCGGCGGACGGCCGTAGTCCTGGACCTCGGTGGGGGAGATGCCGCATCCGCCGAGCAGCAGGGAGGCGGAGAGCAGGCAGGCGAGCCACCTCGCACCGGGGACGGCCGGCCGGGCGAGCCACCTCCTGCCGAGGGACGTCATGGGGGTGAGCCGTCTTCCGCCGAGGGCGATCAGGAGGGTGGGCCGTCGTCTCCCGTGGGGGACGGTCGGGAGGGCCGGCCGCCTCCTGTCCGGGGCCGTCGGGGCGTACGGGCGGGTGAGCCGTCTCATGCCGGGGGAAGCCAGACCGTGAAGAGGGTTCCCGGCCGCTGCGCGCGGACCGAGATCGTGCCGCCGTGCAGCTGGGCGTTGGCCCGCGCGATGGACAGGCCGAGCCCGCTGCCGTCACCCCGGGCGCCGGCCTTGTAGAAACGGTTGAACACGAAGGGCAGATCCTTCGCAGGGATGCCCTTGCCGTGGTCGCGCACCTTCACCTCCAGGCCGTTCGGGGTACTGCGGGCGGTCACCATCACCGGGGGCTCACCGTGGCGCAGGGCGTTGCCCACCAGGTTGGCGACGATGACGTCGAAACGCCTGGGGTCGACGGAGAAAGTGAGTCCCTCCGGCACGTTCACCCGTACCCGGTCCGACCAGCCGCGCATGTCCAGGCAGTCGCAGACCACATCCACGATGTTCACGGTGTCCACGTTCAGTGTGGCCGTGCCCGAGTCGAACCGGCTCGCCTCGATGAGCTGCTCGATCAGGGTCCGCAGCCGCTCGATCTCGCGCAGCACGAGCCGCACGGCCGTCGCGGGCTCGGGTGGCAGGCGCTCCGCCTCCTCGGAGAGCATGTCGGTCACCGCGGTCATCGCGGTGAGCGGGGTCCTGAGCTCGTGGGAGACGTCGGCGACGAAACGGCGGGACATCGCCTCCAGCGAGCGCAGCTCGGTGACGCTCCGCTCCAGGGCGGCGGCGGTGTCGTTGAACGTGGCGGTGAGCTCGGCGAGCTCGTCCTGGCCGTGTACGGGCAGGCGGGTGTCCAGGTGGCCCGCTCCGAGCGCTCGGGCCGCCGAGCCGAGCCGCCTCACCGGCAGCAGGAGCTGCCTGGCCGACACCAGGCCCAGGGAGAGGGCGATGATCAGCATGGCGACGCCGGCGACGGCGAGCGGCTGCCGCAGGCCGCTCAGGAGCCGATCCTCCTCGATGAGAGGGGCGAACACGTAGACGATCATCCCGGTGGGCTGCGCGGTGTGTATGGGTTCGATCCGCCAGACGGGGGTGCCGATGAGCAGCCACATGTCGCCGCGGATGGTCATGCGCTTGGCGACCATCCGCTGGGTGGCCCTGGCGGAGAGGTCACCGGGGACGTCCTTGGTGCCGAAGTCGCCGTCGGGGTAGACGTACTCCTCGTAGCGGACCACCACCCTGCCGCCCTGGGGACGCAGGCTCCTCTGCAGCGTGCTGATCTCCTCGTCGGTCGGTGGGCCGTCTCCCGGCCAGAGTCCGCCGACGGGCACCCTGATGCCCTCCAGGGTGTCGCGTACGTCGCTCACGGCCACATGCTCGGCACGTCCGATCATGCGGCTCTTGACGAACTCGTAGCCGATTCCCGCGACGACCGCGGAGGCGGTGACGGCGATCAGGGTAAAAGTGATCACCAGGCGCCCGCGCAGACCGGTGTACATCCACCGGAGCGAGGGAGGGAGCGCCCGTCTCACGGCGGGCTGAACCGGTAGCCGAATCCCCGTACCGTGTGGATGAACTCGGGCTCGGCGGGGACCGCCTCGATCTTGGCGCGGACCCGCTGGACGCAGGCGTCGACGAGCCGGGAGTCGGCGACGTGGGTGTGGTCCCAGACGGCCCGCAGCAGGTATCTGCGGTTGAGCACCTGGCCGGGGTGGCGGACGAGTTCGAGCAGGAGCCGCAGTTCCGTGGGGGTGAGGTGGACCTCGCGGCCCCCCAGCGCCACCTTGAGCGCCCCCCGGTCGATGACCAGGTCGCCGAAGGTGATGCGGTCGGAGGCAACCGACTCCATCCGGCGCAGGACGGCGCGGATGCGGGCGTCCAGCACGCGGGGTTCGACAGGCTTGACCACGTAGTCGTCGGCCCCCGCCTCCAGTCCCACGACGACGTCGAGGTCGTCGCCCCTGGCGGTGAGGAGGATCACCGGCAGCTGGTCGAGCCTGCGGATACGGCGGCACACCTCGACGCCGTCGATGCCGGGCAGCATGACGTCCAGGATGGCGATCTCGGGTCGGCGCGTTCTGATGTGCTCAAGGGCCTCCTCACCGCTGGTGTACGCGGTGACGGAGTGTCCCTGCCGGGTGAGCGCGAGCTCCAGCCCGATCCGGACCGAGGGGTCGTCTTCGACGAGAAGGATGCCTGCCACCGGGTAATCATTCTCCCAAGGCTTGGTTGGTTCCGCTGGGTCACAAAACCCAGACATAACGCAAACAGTACCTGAATTAGGTGGTCAGACCACGATTCGGGCACTTTCATGATCATCGATATGGTCGAAGTGATCCCATAAGGCAAAATGTGAGCAAAATCACTCCCATGCTTTCATTGCCGGGAAAGTAGCCGTGGCCTGGCGGTTATGTCATGAGAAACCCCTACGGGTACGAGCGAGCGCCGACCAACTCTCCCGTTCCGGTTGCGGACCACCCCCCTCCCCACGGCAAGCTCATAGGTCGTGAGTCCAGGATCACAGGAACTTAAGGAGCGCTCGGCGCCCGGTACCCGCCGCGCGAGCCGCAGGGCCGGCAGAGGGAAGGCCGACGCGGGTAAGGCCGACGCGCCCAGTTCGAAGCGCGGCATGACCTCCAAGCGCGCCCTCATCCTGGGCGCCGCGCTCGTGGTCCTGGTGGGTGGAGGCGCCTTCACCGCCTACACCGCCGTTCAGAACGCCTCGGCACCGAAGACGACGCCGCTCACCCTGGACGAGATGGCGCAGATGCTCGGCTCCGACCCGTTCGGCTCGGACCTGGAGTCCGACATGCTGAAGGCCCAGGCCGCGCAGGCGCTCAAGGCCGACAAGATCGCCGCCGAGCGCGACAACCGCAGGGCGCTCAACCAGGTCAAGATCGTTGACGAGGCGCCCGGCGGTGGCGGCTTCAACCCGCAGCAGCTCCCCCCGGGCACCTCCAACCCGACCGGCAACAGGGCACTGGGCAAGCAGATGCTGGACGCCAGGGGCTGGTCCGGCGAGTGGGGCTGCCTGGAGAAGCTCTGGATGAAGGAGAGCGGCTGGAACGAGCGCGCCATGAACACCTCCAGCGGCGCGTACGGCATCCCCCAGTCCCTCCCCGGCCACAAGATGGCGAGCGCGGGAGGCGACTGGCAGACCAACGCGGCCACCCAGATCGAGTGGGGGCTGGGCTACATCAAGGGCCGTTACGGCTCGCCCTGTGGCGCCTGGGCCCATTCCCAGGCCAAAGGCTGGTACTGAGAGACCAGGAGTCGGCAAGTCTGATCGCCTCCCGGCGCCCCGCGCCGCACCCTTGGCCGCATGGACGTGAAGGTCAGCGTGGTGGTGCCGGTGCACAACCCCGGTGATGGCGCCGACGCCTGTATCCGGTCGGTGCTGGAACAGTCGATGGCCTCCGAGGACTACGAGGTCATCTTCGCCGACGACGGCTCCGACGACGGGATCCAGCAGCGCCTCGACACCCTGGCCGCGGTGCGGTCGAACGTCAGGGTGCTCCACATCGAGCGGACCGGCTCGCCGATGCGCGGCCGCAACCTTGCCCTCATGGTCGCCAGGGGCGAGTACGTCTACCTGCTGGACCAGGCCGACCGCCTGGAGAGAGACGCTCTGGAGCGGATGTACGCGCGGGCCGTGGAGACCGGGGCCGACATCCTCCTCGGACGGCTCGTCAACGACCGGAGGCCACCCTCCGCGGTCTTCGACGCCGACCGCGAGAACGCCGACATCGTGAAGGACCGGCTGCTCACGCTGCTCACCCCGCACAAGCTCTTCCGCAGGGCCTTCCTCGACGCGGAGGCGCTGAACTTCTCCGACCCCGGCGGCCTCCTGGCCGAGCAGACCTTCGTGCTCCGCGCCTACCTGCGGGCCGAGAACATCGTCGTCATGGCCGACGGGGTCTGCTGCCACGTCACCGAGCGTCCGGAACCGCCGCAGGACCCCTACGTCTGGGCCGCGGAGCTGCGCGAACTGCTCGACGTCATCGACGACGAGGTCCCCGAAGGCCGTCGGCGCGACCGGATGTACGCCCAGTGGTTCCGCGGCGCGGTGCTGCGACGGCTCGGCGGAAGCAGATTCGTCACCTCCTCCGCGGATCGGGCGGTCACCTTCACGACCCTGCGCGAGCTGGTCGTCCAGCGCTTCCCTCCGCGCCTCGACCTCCTGCTGCCCGTACCGCTGAGGGTCCGCGCCGCACTGCTCCGCGCCGGCAGGCTCGACCAGCTCGTCGTGCTGGCCGGAGCCATGCGCGGTGTCCACCTCCAGGCCGACCTCGACGACCTCGCCTGGGACGACGGCGCGCTCACCCTGCGGCTCACCGTGGAGATGACACAGGCCGACGGCACCCCGATGCGCTTCGTCCCCTACGGAGAGGGCGGCCTGCTCTGGGAGCCTCCCGTTCCCCTCGACGGGCTCCGCCTGCCGCCCGAGATGGCAGACGTCAGCCAGGCCGCGGCCAAGGCGCGGTTCGAGGTCTACGTCAGGCACGAGGACACCGGGACGATCCACTTCCTGCCCTCGGACTGTTCGATGACCCGCTGCCGTCACCGCAACGGGGTCAGGCTCCAGGTCACGGGCACCGCCCGGCTGGACATCGACTCGGCGGCCATGGACGGACCGCTGCCGCCGGGACTGTGGGAGATACACGTGCGCATGTACGGCGGGGTGCAACAGGCGAGCACCCGGGTGACGGGGTCGCCGCTGAACTGCACGGGAATGGTCGCCGACTGCTCCAGGCGGCTCGTCGTCCCCTGGTGGTCCGACAGGGGGGAGCTGGGGATCTGCGTGGAACCGCGCTCGTTCCCCGAGTCGATCGTCCTGGTCTCACCGGGTACGACGGTGATCAGGCAGCACAAGCACGTCTTCGTCGTCGTGCCCGTACCCTACGTACCGCCGAGCGGGGGGCCGCCCGCGGAGCTGGTGTTCCGCCAGGCCGAGGGCAGGGAACGCGAGGTGACCGCGCCCGCGCTGGTCGAGCCCGGTGTCCCGGGGGAGCTGGCGGGGCGGCTGATCGCCAAGATCCCGACCAGGCTCGCGTACCGGGAGGGGTTCCTCGCGCCGGGGATCTGGGCACCGTTCCTGCGGGTCGACGGCGAGGAGACCGGGCTCCGCTTCAAGGTGGAGATGAACCGCGGCGGCCGGGTGGAGATCCACAAATCCGCCGCCGCCAAGCCCTCCGAGCCCTGGTACCCGCTGCTGAAGCGGGTCGCGCTGCGGATACCGCTGGTCAGGAACGCGGTCCGGGTGACCAAAAGCGTCCAGCGGCGCTACATGCTCAACTGATCCGGCCCGGCGCCACACGGCCCGCTGGGGCTGTGCGGCGCCGGGCCGTCATACGGCCGGTCGGTGTGTGTCATACGGTTCCGGAACCGGCCGGTCGAGGTGGTGGGGTGTCAGGGGGGCCGGGTCACACTCTCAGCCGGCACTCGTTGGGCAGGTCGCCGGTCGAGGGCCTCGGCAGCGTCGCGCTCGGCGGCGGGTTCTGCCCGCGCTCCACCCAGCTCTCCAGAGTCTCGAAGGCGCTGCGGAAGCACGGCAGCAACGGGCGGAGCCTGTCGGGGTAGGAGGCGTAGAGGCTGTCCACGTGGGTGCCGTCGGTGATCCGGTAGTAGCGGAACGGCCGGCGATCGCCGACCATGTCCGCGTAGACGTCGCCGGAGCGGGAGATCGGCAGCAGCGTGTCCAGCGTGCCGTGGATCGTGATCAGCGGCTTGCCGATCCGGCCGGTGAGCCCGATCTTCCGCACCGCCGCGTACGGCTTGCGCGCGTCGTAGTCGTAGTCGGCGTCGCAGGCCGGGGTGCCCGAGGAGCAGAAGGGCGTGCCCGCGTCGGTGTCGCCGTCGAAGGAGGGGTCGAGTTCCTCGCGGTAGACGCGCTGGGTCAGGTCCCAGTAGTACTGGTAGTGGAACGGCCACAGGAACTCCGAGCCACGGGCGAAACCCGCGTCGTACATCGCCTGGGTGTCACCCGCCGGATAGGCCCGCAGCGCCGGAGGCAGGTAGTTGAGCAGGTTGTCGCCCTTGACCCGCCAGAGCGTGCCCTCCCAGTCGATCCCGCCGTCGTAGAGCCAGGACCGGTTCTCCAGCTGCCAGCGGACCAGGTATCCGCCGTTGGAGATGCCCGCGGCGTAGGTCCGGTCGGGAAGCCTGCCGTAGCGCTGCGCGACGACGGCCTTGGCCGCGATCGCGATCTGCGTGACCCGGTCGTTCCACTCGGCGACCGCGTCACCGGGCTTGCGGCCGTCCCTGTAGAAGGTGGCGCCGACGTTGCCCTTGTCCGTCACCGCGTAGGCGTACCCCTTGGCCAGCGCCCAGTCGGAGACGGTGAAGTCGTTGGCGTACTGCTCCCGGTTGCCCGGGGTGCCGGTGACCACCAGCCCGCCGTTCCAGTCGTCCGGCAGTCGCAGGACGAACTGCGAGTCGTGGTTCCACCCGTGCGTCGTGTTGAAGGTCGAGGTGTCGGGGAAGTAGCCGTCGATCTGGATGCCGGGCACGCCCTTCGGGTTCACCGCCCCCGCCGGGTGCAGGCCCGCCCAGTCGGCCGGGTCGGTGTGCCCTGAGACGGTCGTGCCCGCCGTCGTGAGGTCGTCCAGGCATGCCTTCACCTGGTGCTCGGCACCCGGCACCGTCACCCGGTCCAGCTTGGCGCAGTGCGCCGGCGCGGTCCCCGCACTCGCCGCGGGCGCCCCGGCGAGGGCCACCAGCGCGGCGAGCCCGACGGCGACGACCCCAGCCACCCGGCCGCGTCCCCCGGCGCCACTTCTCGCGCTGTTTCCAACGCCGCTTTCGCCACTACTACTCATGGTCGGCTCCGCTTCAGGTGGTCGGAGAGGGCGGCGCGGAACTCGGCGGGCCGCTCGATGTGCGGGCTGTGGCCGCAGTCCAGGACGACCTCGGTGTACGGGCCGTACCGCTCCAGGACGGCGCGGGTCTGGGTGACCATCGGCTGCGCGGGGGTGCCGGGCGAGCCGGGGACGGCCCCCAGGGCGCCCAGGTGGGCCAGGTCGAAGAGTGAGGTGTCGGAGATGATCACGTCTGCCTCGCCCCTCACCCACAGGATCGGCGGCTTCGGGTCGATCGTGTGCAGGTCGTCGAGCCGGAAATGCGTCGGGGCGAACGAGTTGAGCACGCCCCGCGTACCGGGACGGACCCCCGGCCACTCCTCCGACGCCACCGCGTCGCCGGGGTAGTTGTCCTCGCCGACCCTCGTGGACAGCAACGACGCGACCAGGGCGTCCTCGTCCTCGATCACCGTGCCTGGCTTCACGTACATGGTCCGCATCACGTTCCTCGGCGAGACCGGGGAGTCGTCGGAGGTGTCCCCCGCCGCGAGCAGCTTCACGAAGTCGGGGTTGGCCGCGCCCGCCCCGGAGCCCGTGCCGTCAGGGTGGTTCAGCACGCCGTCGGGGCCGTGCGTGCCGCCGAAGCCGTACGGGGAGACCGGGTTGACGAGCGTCGCGCTCCGTACGGCGGCCGGCCGGTCGCGCAGCGCCTGCAGCACGACCCCGCCGCCCATGCTCCAGCCGACCAGGTGCACGCGGTCCAGTCCGAGGGCGTCGAGGAGGGCGAGCACGTCGTCGGAGTAGTCCCGCAGGCCACGGGTGGCGTCGACAGGGGCGGGCTCGGTGTCGCCGAAGCCTCGCAGGTCCACGGCGAGCGGTCGGTGGCCCGCCTCGGCCAGGGCGAGCAGCGTGGCCCGCCAGAAGGCGGCGCTCGACACGTTCCCGTGCACGAACAGCACCGTCTCGCCGCTCTCCGAGGCGTTCTCCGTGGCGCTCCCCACGACCGACAGGACATTCTGGGTGATCCGGCCGGTGGGCACCGGCCGGTTCTCGATGTGCATCAGACGTCTCTCCGTACGGTTCAGCGGGTGGTGGTCTTGGCCTCGTCGGGGGTGCCGATGGTGACGAGGTCGCGTCCCCTGGTCTCGCGCGAGACATACACGGTGATCAGGGTGAGCACGGCGGCTCCGGCCACGTACAACATGATCGGGAACGCCGACCTGTAGGTGTCCAGCAGGGCGACCGCGATCAGCGGGGCGAGGGCGCCCGCGACGATCGAGGCGAGCTGCGAGCCGATCGAGACGCCCGAGTAGCGCATCCTCGTCGCGAACAGTTCGGAGAAGAACGCGGCCTGCGGGCCGTACATCGCGCCGTGCAGGATCAGTCCGACGGTCACCGCCAGGGTGACGGCGGCGAAGCTCCTGGTGTCGATCAGCGGGAAGAAGGCGAAGGCCCACAGCCCCACCCCGGCGGCGCCGATCAGGTAGACGGGCCTGCGGCCGAGCCGGTCGGAGAGCGCCCCCCACATCGGGATCGAGACGAAGTGGATGGCCGACCCGATCAGTACCGCGTTGAGCACGAGGGGCTTCGGCAGGCCCGCCTGTGCCGTCGCGTAGACCAGCACGAACGCGGTGATGACGTAGTAGGAGACGTTCTCCGCGAAGCGGGCGCCGATCGCGATGAGGACGTCCCGCCAGTGATACCTGAAGACGTCCACGATCGGCAGGGACGGCGCGGGCTCGGCGTTGGCGACCGCCTGCTGGAAGACCGGCGACTCGCTGATGGAGAGCCGGATCCACATGCCGACCAGCACCAGGACACCGGACAGCAGGAACGGGATCCGCCAGCCCCAGCTCACGAACGCCTCGTCCGTCTGGACCGCCGCCAGCACCGCCAGCACGGCGGTGGCGAGCAGGTTGCCGCCGGGGGCGCCGGCCTGCGGCCAGGAGGCCCAGAAGCCGCGGCGCGCGGCGTCGCCGTGCTCGGAGACGATCAACACCGCACCGCCCCACTCGCCACCGAGGGCGAAGCCCTGGACGAGCCTGAGCAGGGTCAGCAGCAGCGGTGCCGCCATGCCGATCGCCGCGTGGGTCGGCAGGCAGCCGATCAGGAAGGTCGCCCCGCCCATCAGCAGCAGACTGACCACCAGTAGCTTCTTGCGGCCGAGCCGGTCGCCGAAGTGCCCGAAGACCAGCGCACCCAGCGGGCGGGCCACGAAGCCCACCGCGTAGGTCAGGAACGCCAGCAGGGTGCCCGTCAGCGGCTCCGACTCGGGGAAGAACAACTGCGGGAACACCAGTGCGGCGGCGGAGCCGTACAGGAAGAAGTCATACCACTCGATCGTGGTGCCGACGAGACTGGCACCGACGATCTTTCCGATGGGGGTGCGGGTTTTCTCTGCCATCTCACTCACCAGGGGAAGTCGCTGTTGGGGGGATTTCGGCTACCGTACGTAGTGACCGGCGTCACTCCTATGGGTACGACCGCCATAGCCGACAGGTGCCCTATGTGGACGTGTGCGACGGCCCCGCGAGCCGGGCCCGGCACGGCCCGGTCAGCCGCTGAGACGGTGCAGGCGCAGGGCGAGCTGAACCTCCAGCGCCCTGTCGGGGCTCTGCCAGTCGTCGCCGAGGAGCTGGCCGATCCGGTCCAGGCGCTGGGTGACCGTGTTGACGTGGATGTGCAGGGCCTCGCTCGTCCGCGACAGCGAGCCGCCCATGCCGAAGTACGCGGTGAGCGTCTGCACCAGAGCGGTGCCCCTGCGGGCGTCGTAGTCGATCACCGGGCCGAGCACCGAGGCGAGGAACGCCCCGATGTCGCGTCCCTCACCGACCAGCAGCCCGACGAAACCCAGCTCTCTCGCACCGGCGCCCTCCCCGGCCCTCCCCAGGGCCACCAGGGCGTCGGCGCAGCGCTGCGCCTCCCGGTGCGCCGCGGCCACCTCGGCGGTGCCGCGTACGGGCCCTCCGGCGCCCGCCGTGGCCGGATGGCCCAGCGAGGCGCTCAGCTCGGTCGCGACCCGTTTGGCCAGAGGCCCCGGCCGGTCCCCCGGGAGCATCAGGACCACCTCGTCGCCGCGCTGCGCGGCGAGACCGTGGTGCATCGCCGCCTGGGAGGACGCCCAGAACGCGGCACGCTCCCGCCCACCGCCGTGGCGCACCACGACCACCACGTGGTCATGGTCCAGATTCACCCCGACCCGCCGGGCGCGGTCGGCCAGACCGTCGAGCGCGGGCCGCGAGATCAGGTCGTCGAGCAGCTCACCCCTGACCCGGCCCTCCGCCTCGGCCACCGTACGCCTGAACAACAGCAGCAACGCGGTCACCAGCGCGGCCCGCTCCAGGATGCGCTGGTCGGCGTCCGACACCTGGCCGCCGTTGCGAAGCACCAGCGTGCACAGCGGCTCCGCGCCCACGTCCACCGACGCGACCAGCAGGTCTCCCTGCCGTACGCCGCGCCCCAGCGCCCTCGACGAGCGCGCGGCGTCCGCGATCGCGTCCTTGCCCAGCGCGCCGTCCTCCAGTACGCGCGCGTCCCCGGCGATCGGACGCCCGGCGTCGTCGAGCACCGCGAGCGAGCCGCCGAGCACCTCCGTCACCACCGCCGCCACGTCCTCGACCCCGCCGCCGCGCAGCACCAGGCCGGTCATCCGGTCGTGTGCGAGCGCAGCGCGCTCCACGGCCTGGCTGTGCGCGCTCACCTGCCGGTTGGCCTCGCTGAGCTCCTCCAGGGCGTGCCTGGTCTCCTGCAGCAGCCGGGCGTTGTCGATCGCCACCGCCGCGTGCGCGGCCAGCGAGCCCAGCAGCACGACCTCGTCCTGGGTGAAGGGCCGTACGCTCCGGTTGGCCGCGAACAGCACCCCGATCACCCGCGCGCCCAGCTTGAGCGGCACGCCGAGGATGGCGACCAGCCCCTCCTCAAGCACCGCGTCGTCGATGTCGCTCTTGTGCCGGAAGCGCTCGTCGGCGAAGTAGTCGGCGGTCGAGTACGGGGTGGCGGTCTGGGCCACCAGCCCGCCGAGCCCCGCGCCCATGGCGAGCCGCAGCGCCCGGAACTTCGCCGACACCGAGCCGTCGGTCACCCGCATCCAGGTGTCGCCCCGCTCGGGGTCGTGCAGCGTCATGTAGGCGGCGTCGGTGCCGAGCAACTGCCTGGCCCGGTGCACGATGGCCTCCAGAACGGCGTCCAGGTCCCGCAGCCCGGCGAGGTCGCCCGCCGTGTCGAACAGCGCCGACAGCTCCGCCTCACGCTTCGCCCTGCGCCTCAGCAGCGCCCGCACCTTCAGCGCGGCGAGCTTGGCCTCCTCCAGCTCCGCCAGCGCCTCCGCGTCGATCCCGTCGGACCTCGCCGCGAGAACGGGTCCCTCGAACTCGACGGCCGAAGCCTCCCTGGCCAGCAGTTCGAGAAAGACCTGTGTTTGTTGGCGCTGTGTTGTTGGCGACGCCGGCGCGTCGCGGTTCGGCCGCTGTGTTGTTGGCGACGCTAACGCGTCGCGGTGAGGCCGCTCTTGTCCGGCTCCTTCCCTCGTCGAGGAAGATCGCTCGTTCCTCACGACCTCCCTCTCCTCAGTCCAGTCGCCGGCGCGGCCTCACGGGTAGTCCCACTACTGGGGACGCTGGTGCATTGCGGTGAGGCCGCTTTTACCCGGCTCCTTCCCTCGTCGCTCATCCGCTTCGCTCCTGTTGGTTGGCGACGCCGGCGCGTCGCGGTTCGGCCGCTGTTTTGTTGGCGACGCCGGCGCGTCGCGGTGAGGCCGCTCTTGTCCGGCTCCTTCCCTCGTCGAGGAAGGTCGCTCGTTCCTCACGACCTCCCTCTCCTCAGTCCAGTCCCCGGCGCGGCCTCACGGGTAGTCCTCACTGTTGAGGACGCTGGGGCGTTGCGGTGAGGCCGCTCTTGTCCCGCTCCCTCCCTCTTCCCCGGTGCGGTTTCACGGGTTCATGGCGATGTTAGGTGTCAGCGGGCGGTCCAGCCGCCGTCTATGGGGAGGGAGGTGCCGGTGACGAAGGAGCCGTTCGGGCCGCAGAGGTAGGCGACGAGTTCGGCGACCTCCTCGGGTTCGATCAGCCGTTTGACGGCGGCGGGGGCGAGCATGATCTGCTCGATCACCTCGTCCCTGCCGATGCCGTGGGTTCCGGCCTGGGCGCCGATCTGGTTCTCCACCAGAGGGGTGCGGACGTAGGCGGGGTTCACGCAGTTGGAGGTGACGCCGTGGGAGGCGCCCTCCAGGGCGATCGTCTTGGACAGCCCTTCGAGGGCGTGCTTGGCGGTGACGTACGCCACCTTGTAGGGCGAGGCGCGGAGCCCGTGGACCGAGGAGATGTTCACGATCCGGCCCCAGCCGCGTTCGTACATCCCCGGCAGGACCTCCCTGACCAGCAGGAAGGGTGCCTCCACCATCACTTTGAGGATCTTGGAGAACACCTCGGGGGGGAACTCCTCGATCGGGGCGACGTGCTGGAACCCGGCGTTGTTCACCACGATGTCCGTACCGGGCGGGATCGCCCGTACGAAATCCGGTTCCGACAGGTCCGCGACGACGGGTGTGCCCGAAATCTCCGCGGCGACCTTCGCCGCCGCCTCGGGGTCGATGTCGACCACCAGCACGTGTGCTCCGGCCGCGGCCAGCCGGTGCGCGCAGGCGCGCCCGATCCCGCTGCCCGCTCCGGTCACCACGGCTCGCCGACCCGCTAGGTCAATCATGCTGCCGAATCTAGGCAATGACCCGAATCCTGGCCCATGTCGCCCACCCCCACACTCCACCGTACGTTTATGTGGCGGATATCCGCCTGCCTGGTCCCGTCCCGCCACCCGGCTCGGGACACCTCGGTGGCGGAGGGCGGGAAGTGGGTCAACGTCCCGGAAGCCGTCGCGTGAGACGAACGCGGACGTTCAACGATTCGTTGTCTCGATCGCTTTGCCGCTCCTGGCCGCACGGGTTAGGGAGAATGGCTTCCCGGTGCGGGTTCGTGGAGGGACGCGTGGCTCTCAGACGGTGACCGGGTACGTGAGCGTGAGCTCGTCGCCGGGGAGGCCGCGGATGCCCCAGTTGACCTTGGGGGACTCCATGATCACGATCTCCAGGTCCTCGGCGGGAAGGTCGAGGGCGTCGCCGACTCCGGTGAACAAGGCGCGGATCAGCGAGCGTTTGGCCTCGTCCGTCCGGCCGCTGAAACAGACGATCTCCACGATGAGATACCGCTCGCTCCGCTGCGGGCAGATCATGTCCTCGGCGTCCAGCAGCAGGAACCGGTGGAACCGCTTGTCCTCAGGGAGCTTCCAGACGTCCACCAGACAGCCGTGGACAGTGTCGGAGATCTCCTGACGCCGGCCGGACCAGGCGTCCCTGCGGCCGTAGAACTTGATTTGGGTCATGTTTCCGAGTCTCCCAGGAAGCCGACTACGACGCCGACCGGGGAGCCGGTTCACGATCGTGCCGGTTCACGGTCGGCGGTCGGGGCCGCCGGTGCACGTGCCGGACCGGTCACCGGTCCGCGAGGGGGCCTGGGCGCGGTCGGTGACCTGCGGCCGGGCGCGGTCTACGAGGGGGGCCGGGTCATGGACAGGACGTCGAGCAGCTCGTCGAGCCGTTCCTCGGTGAGGGTGCCGTTGGCGACGTGGCCGCGCTCGATGACGACCTCACGGATGGTCTTGCGCTCGGCCAGGGCCTGCTTCGCTATCTTCGCGGCCTCCTCGTACCCGACGTACGGGTTGAGCGGCGTGACGATCGACGGCGACGACTCCGCGTACTCGCGCATGCGGTCGACGTTGGCGGTGATGTCGTGTACGCACCGGTCGGCCAGCAGCCGGGAGGCGTTGGCGAGCAGCCGTACGGACTCCAGGATGTTGCGCGCGATGACCGGGAGCATCACGTTGAGCTCGAACGTGCCGGAGGCGCCGGCGAAGGCGATGGCCGCGTCGTTCCCGATGACCTGGGCGGCGACCATGGTCACCGCCTCGGGGACGACCGGGTTGACCTTGCCCGGCATGATCGACGACCCGGGCTGCAGGTCGGGCAGGTTGATCTCGCCCAGTCCCGCCCGGGGACCGGAGCCCATCCAGCGCAGATCGTTGGCGATCTTGTTGAGCGAGATCGCGACCGTGCGGAGCTGGCCGGAGAGTTCGACGACGGCGTCCCTCGCGCCCTGGGCCTCGAAGTGGTCGGGAGCCTCGGAGAACGGCAGCCCGGTGGTCTGGCGCAGCTTCTCGATGACCTTGGCCGCGAAGCCGGGAGGGGTGTTGACGCCGGTGCCGACCGCCGTGCCGCCCAGGGGCAGCTGGGTGAGGTGCGGGAGCGCGCTCCGCACCCGCCCGATGGCGTTGTCGATCTGCGTGGCGTACCCGCCGAACTCCTGCCCCAGCGTGACCGGGGTGGCGTCCATCAGGTGGGTGCGCCCGGCCTTGACCACGCCCTCGAACTCCAGCGACTTGTCCCGGAGCGCGGTGGCGAGGTGCCGCAGCGAGGGGATCAGGTGGTACGAGACCTCGGTCGCGGTGGCGACGTGGATGGAGGTGGGGAACACGTCGTTGGACGACTGTGAGGCGTTCACATGGTCGTTCGGGTGGACGGGACGACCGAGCCGCTCCTCGGCGAGGGTCGCGATCACCTCGTTGGCGTTCATGTTGGAGGAGGTGCCGGAGCCGGTCTGGAAGACGTCGATGGGGAACTCGCCGTCCCACTCGTTCTCCGCGACGTCGGTGGCGGCCTCGGCGATCGCCTCCGCCAGCTCCTTGTCGAGCACCCCCAGCTCCGCGTTGACCTCGGCGGCGAGCGCCTTGATCAGGCCGAGCGCCGAGATGTGCGGGATTTCCAGCCCGCGCCCCGAAACGGGGAAGTTCTCCACCGCCCGCTGGGTCTGCGCCCGCCACTTCGCCCCCGCGGGAACCCGTACCTCGCCCATCGAGTCATGCTCGATCCGATACTCGCTCATGACCCCAGTCTGCGTCCTGAGGAGGAAATCAAACGGCGGGTACGGGGTCGCCCTCGCGGGACGTTCTCGGAAGGGGGTTCTCAGAAGAGGGCGGCCACCGCGAGGATCATGATCACCACGAGGGCGATCGCCGCCACGCCCATCAGGACGAGGACGCCGATCCGGGTCTTCTCCGACGGCGGTTTCCTCGGCCCGGGGCGACCGGGGTCGGGGTGGGCGTTCTGGCCCGCGATCGCGAACAGGTCGGTGCCCAGGCCGGGGGAGCGGTAGGCGCCGTCGGACGCCTCGGGGCCCGGCGGACGCCAGGGCTGTGAGGAGACCGGCCCCGCATGGTCGGGTGAGCCGCCGACGCCGGGGGGGTTACCGGGACCGGGCCGGTTGCCGGGGACGAGTCTCGGCGGAGGGGGTGCTTCGGATCCCGGGCCTCCCGCGCCGGGCTTCCCGAACTCCGGATCGACCGGCGGGAAGCCGTGTGGCGGGGTGGCGGAGAGATCGGCTCTGCCGCTCACGGGGAACCCGTGGGGTGGCGTCGCCGCGGCCTCGGCTCCTGGCTCCGCGAAGGCCGTCTCGTCCGGCTCCTCGAACGCGCCTGGCCTTCCGAAGGCGCCGGGTCCTCGGGCGACGGGGGTTCCGAGACCGGGAGGGCCCTGCCGTCTCGCGGCCGGACCGCCCGGCTCTCCGAAGGGCGGGCGGTCAGGGTAGGGCGAGGTCGTCGGGCGGCCGGGGGCGGCGGGCGGTGTGCCGCCGGGGATGCGCAGGCCGTCCTTGGGACGGATGACCATCACGGTGCGATTGGCGTCGAAATCGTCGGCGCCGTCCTTGGCGTCCCCGGTGTCCGCCGTGGAAGGGGGCGCGGAGGCCGAGGGGGACGGCGCGGGAGGGGGCGTGGCGGGCGCGGGGACCGGGGGCAGGGAGTCCGCGAGGTGTGAGGGGGTGTCGGCCACCGCCCGCAGCAGTGCCCCCGCCTGGGCGGCTGTCAGCCGCGCCGTGTGGTCCTTCTCCAGCAGCTGTTCGAGCACCGGGCGGAGCGGTCCCGCCTGGGTCGGCGGGTCGACCTGCTCGCTCATCAGCGCGGCCAGGGTCTCCGCCACGGAGGCCCGCTCGTAGGCCGGGCGGCCTTCGACCGCGAAGTACAGCGTGGCGCCGAGGGACCACAGGTCCGACTCGGGCCCGGTGTGCTCGCCGCGGGCCCGCTCGGGTGCGGTGTATCCGGGGGAGCCGATCACCATGCCGGTCTTGGTGAGGCTCGTGTCGCCCTCCGCCTTCGCGATGCCGAAGTCGGTGAGGACCACCCGGCCGCTCTCGGTGATGAGCACGTTGCCGGGTTTGACGTCACGGTGCAGGACCCCTTGGGCGTGGGCCGCGCGGAGCGCCCCCAGCAGGTCGGCCCCGATCTCGGCGACGAGGCGGGGTGGAAGGGGCCCCTCCTCCTCGATCACCTGCTCCAGGGAGCGCGCCTGTACGAGCTCCATGATGATCCAGGGGCTGCCGTCCTCGACGATCGCGTCGTGGACGGTGGCCACCGAGGGGTGGCTGATGCGGGCGGCCGTACGACCCTCGCGGATCATCCGCTCCCGAAGCTCGGCGCGTTGCGCCTCGCTGAGGCCGGGCTCCTGACGGATCTCCTTGATGGCGACCTCACGGCCGAGGGAACGGTCGTGGGCTTTCCAAACGGTGCCCATCGTGCCTCGGCCGAGCGGCGCGATCAGCTCGTAACGGTCCGCGAGCACACGCGTCTGCTGTTCCGGCATGAGAAGAAGATAGCCATTCCACCTTGAGAAGCGCTTTACCCGCGCTTACGGAGTTCCCTCGGCCAGAGAAGACGTGGGAGGACCAACCTTATAAAGGGCGTCATAAAACGGACAAGTGGCCGGTAGGTTGGCGAAATCTCCACTGGCTTCCGATGGACCCCCTCACCGGGGCGCCGGTGCGCCCGGAGCTGAGGTGTCGGCCCGGACGGAGGCCCCGACGGCGGTGGGGGCGTCCCCGGTGACGAGGGGCGCGGTGCCGGGGGCGGCGCGGAACCGACCCGGTGCATCCCGCGGTGCTGGGAGCGGCGGCTGAACGGCGGGGCCGACGCGCCGTCGGACCCGCTCGCGGACGACCTGACGTTGAATCCGCCAGAGGACGGCCTGCCGCCGGACCCGCCCGTGGACGGCCTGCCGCCGGACCCGCTCGTGGACGGCCTGGTGTCGGGTCGTGTGGAGGGCCTGGAGAAGGACTCCTCGACCAGTCCTCCGGCCGCCACCCTGGCGAGCATCATCAGGGCACGTCCCGCGTCGAGCCGGGCGTTCGGGTCGATCGTGAGGAGGCCGCGCAGCACCGGCGTCAGCGGTCCGGCCCGCTCCATGGGGATCGGCTCGCCACTGGTCAGCGCGGCGAGCGCGGCGGCGGCCGTACGGCGCCCGTGCAGGCCCCGGCCCTCGACGGCGGTGTAGAGGGTCGCGCCGAGCGACCACAGGTCGCCGGCCGGGCTGGCCTTGGCGCCCAGCACGCGCTCGGGGGCGATGTATCCGGCCGAGCCCAGCACGATGCCCGCCTGGGTGATCGACACGTCTCCTTCGAGCGCGGCCAGGCCGAAGTCGGTGAGCACGGCTCGGTCGTCGGTCACCAGGACGTTGCTCGGCTTCACGTCGCGGTGGAGGATCCCCTTGGCGTGCACGGCGCGCAGCGCTCCCAGGACCTGCCTGCCGATCTCCGCCACCTGGCGGGGCGGCAGCGGGCCGTGGTCCTGGAGGAGCTGCTCCAGCGACCTGGCGCGGAGCAGCTCCATCACGATCCAGGGGCGCTCGTCCTCGGTGACGACGTCGAAGACCGTGATGACGGAGGGGTGGGCGACCATCGCGGTCGCGCGCCCCTCGCGCTCGGTCCTGGCGCACAGCTCGGCGCGGAGCTCCTCGTCGAGGATCACGGGAAGGCGAACCTCTTTGACGGCCACCTCGCGGTTGAGCAACTCGTCGTGTGCACGCCAAACAGTGCCCATGCCGCCGCGCCCAACCGGTTCGGACAACCGGTAGCGCGCTGCGAGAAGGTATCCGGGCGGCGCACGCATGTGGTGCAGCTTACCGATTTGCGTAATGCGACCAGTAGAGACAGGCCCGAATCTTCTTGCCAACTTGAGTCAGATTTTCAGGCTTGTAACTGTTAGGAAACAATGGGTGACATCTGCTGGATTGGTCGGACTTCACGGCTTCTCTCCGTAGTCGGACCGCACGTTGCGGTGAGGGGGGTGTCCTCGTCGGGAGTGGTGGCCGACAGAGCGATGGTCCCGCCAATGACGGTTGCGGCCGTCGTTCCCGAGGTGTCGCGCACACCGCCGCACGGCGCTCCGACGTCGAACTCGTCGACCTCGGGCGCCTGTACGGCGGGTCCTGACCCTCGGCGTCTCGCCAGGGGGTGTGGTCAGCGGCGGCCGATGGTGAGGACGGGGCCGGTCGAGTCGGCGAAGAAGTCTTCGCCCTTGTCGTCAACGACGATGAAGGCGGGGAAGTCCTCGACCTCGATCTTCCAGACGGCCTCCATGCCCAGCTCGGGGTATTCGAGGACCTCCACCTTCTTGATGCAGTCCTGGGCGAGGCGGGCGGCGGGGCCGCCGATGGAGCCGAGGTAGAAGCCGCCGTGGGCCTTGCACGCGTCGGTGACCTGCTTGGAGCGGTTGCCCTTGGCGAGCATGACCTTGGAGCCCCCGGCCGCCTGGAAGCGTTCGACGTAGGAGTCCATGCGCCCGGCGGTGGTGGGGCCGAAGGAGCCCGAGGCGTACCCCTCGGGGGTCTTGGCAGGGCCGGCGTAGTAGACCGCGTGGTTCTTGAGGTACTCGGGCATCTCGCCGCCCGCGTCCAGAAGCTCGTCGATCTTGGCGTGGGCGATGTCGCGGGCGACCACGAGCGGTCCGGTCAGTGACAGGCGGGTCTTGACGGGGTATCTGGTCAGCTCGGCGAGGATCTCCGCCATCGGGCGGTTGAGGTCGATCTTGACGACGTCTTCGGAGAGGTGGTCGTCGGTGGTCTCCGGCAGGAACCTCGCCGGGTCGGTCTCCAGCCGCTCCAGGAAGACCCCCTCGGGGGTGATCTTCGCCAGGGCCTGGCGGTCGGCGCTGCAGGAGACCGCGATGGCCACGGGGCAGGAGGCGCCGTGGCGGGGGAGGCGGATGACGCGGACGTCGTGGCAGAAGTACTTGCCGCCGAACTGCGCGCCGATGCCGAGCTTCTGGGTGAGCTCGAAGACCTTGGCCTCCAGTTCGGTGTCGCGGAAGCCGTGACCCGAGGGGGAGCCGGAGGTGGGGATGGAGTCCAGGTAGCGGGCGCTGGCGTACTTGGCGGTCTTCAGGGCGAACTCGGCGGACGTGCCGCCGACGACGATCGCCAGGTGGTACGGCGGGCAGGCGGCGGTCCCGAGCGAGCGGATCTTCTCCTCCAGGAACTGGAGCATCCGCTTCTCGTTGAGCACCGCCTTCGTCTCCTGGTACATGAAGGACTTGTTGGCGCTGCCGCCGCCCTTGGCCATGAAGAGCAGCTTGTACTCGTCGGGGTGGCCGCCCGGGTCCTCGGCGTAGAGCTCGATCTGCGCGGGGAGGTTGGAGCCGGTGTTCTTCTCCTCCCACATGGTGAGGGGGGCCATCTGGGAGTAGCGCAGGTTCAGGCGGGTGTAGGCGTCGTACACCCCGCGGGAGATGTGCTCGGCGTCGGCGCCGTCGGTGAGCACGTGGCGCCCGCGCTTGCCCATCACGATCGCGGTGCCGGTGTCCTGGCACATCGGGAGCACGCCGCCCGCCGAGATCGAGGCGTTCTTCAGCAGGTCGAGGGCGACGAAGCGGTCGTTCCCGCTCGACTCGGGGTCCTCGATGATCTTGCGGAGCTGGGCGAGGTGGGACGACCGCAGGTAGTGGGAGATGTCGTGGATCGCGTTCTCGGTGAGAAGCCTCAGTGCCTCGGGCTCGACCTCGAGGAACCTGCGTCCCGCGGCTTCGACGACCCGCACCCCCTCGGTGGTGATCAGACGGTATTCCGTCTCGTCCGGTCCCAGGGGAAGCAGGTCGGTGTAGTCGAACTCGGGCATCGTCGTCGATCCTCCGTGCGGGCGCCGTTTTCCCTAGAGGGTACGGCCTCGTGTTTCGCGCTCGGCCCCCGCGGTCGGGTTGCGCACGGTCAGCCGGACATATGAGATGAAAGACACATATTTGCGGCAAGTGTTGATGACTTATGCGTCTTTTATGGCTATTTGTCCGAAATGAAGAGGAGGCTGGAAGGAGCCGGACCGAGCGTCCGGCGGAAGCGGGGAGATGGACAATGACCATAGGAAACACAGTCATGCTGGTGATCGTGGCCCTCTTCGTGATGGTCGGTCTCACCGTGTCACTGATAGCGATCACGCTGACGAGCATCAAGGAGACCGGCGGACGCATTCCGCAGTGGCCGGTGAGCTGGCCGGAACCTCCGCTCACCCTCTCCCAGCAGAAGCCAGACACCGCCTCCGGGCCGGCGAGCCTGCCCTCGCAGCGGGTGACGACCCTGCCCCTGCGGCAGGTCGGCGAGTCCGCGCGGCAGGTCAGCCTGCCCCAACAGGTCGAGATTCCCCGGCAGCGGGTCGCCCCGTCCCGGCCGGCCGACGTACCCCCGCAGCGGGTGAGCCCGCTGAGCTGAGGCCGATGACGATGCCGGCGACGACGAGCGCGGCGCCGAGCAGGTCGGGTGCCGAGGGTGCGCCGAGGCCGAGGATCGCGCCGGTGGCGATGGCGCCGACCGGGATCAGCCCGGCGAACAGTCCCGCGGTCGCCGGGCCGAGCCGGGGCAGGGCGTCGTACCAGAGGAAGAACGCCACGCTCGTCACGATCAGCGACTGGTAGCCCAGACCCGCGAGTTCGGGCGCCGTCGGCACCCGGATCATCGCGGCGCCGTCCACGAGCAGCCCGGCGACCACCAGCATCGGCACGGCCAGCGTCACCGAGTACGCCGAGACGCGCACCGCTCCCAGCTTCGGCAGCAGCGGGATGGCGAGCAGGGAGAAGCAGACCTCGCAGCCCAGCGCGCCCAGCGACCAGAGCAGCCCGGTCAGGTCGCCGCTGCCGAGCCCGGTCGCCACCGTCGCCCCGGCGACGACCACCGCCGCCGCCCCGACGAGCCGGGGCGAGGGGCGCCCGCCGAGCAGGGCGAGCGCGAGCGGTACGGTGCCGAGGACGGTCCCGACCAGGGCCGGACCGCCGTGCCGGGTGGCCTCGATCACGCACACGTTGAAGATCACCAAACCGGTGAGGGACAACGCCGCCAGCAGCGCCGTCTCGCGGGGGGTGAGGCGGACGAACCGCAGCCCCGCGAGCCGGGCGACGGTGAGCAGGATCATGGCCGCGAGCAGGTAGCGCAGGGCCTGGCCGCCGTAGACGGGGTACTCCCCGATCACTCCTGAGACCCCTGCCAGGGTGCCCACCAGGAACATCGCCGTCGCGGCCTCGACCGGGCCGCGCCGTCCCCGCCGGGCGGCGGTACTGACATCCACGTTCATGTGCGGAATGCTAGGAAGTCAATGGCACTCTTGTCGGGTCCAATCCAGCGGTGAAACAGAGGACCAATTGGCCGACCTGCACATCGTCGTCGACAGGGCGGCGGGCGGTGTCGCCGCCCAGATCGCCCGCGAACTCCGCGAGGCGGTGCGGCGCGGGCGGCTGGCGGCCGGGGCGAGGCTGCCCGCCAGCCGCGAGCTGGCGAGGGATCTCGGGCTCTCTCGCGGCGTGGTGGTCGAGGCGTACGAGCAGCTCGTCGCCGAGGGTTTCCTGATCTCCAGGATCGGGGCGGGAACCACCGTGGCACCCGCCGCGAGCCGTCCCGCGCCCCTCGACGGTCCCTCCCCGACGCCGCCGGCCCGGCCGCGCGCGAAGGCACGCACCGCCCGCGGGGAGGAGAGCGGTCGCGGGCCGTACCGCGGGCGCCGTTCCACCGCGCCCGACCTGGGGGCGTTCCCCAGACAGCGGTGGCTGGCCTCGATGAGGAGGACGCTCGCCACGCTGCCCGCGGAGGCCCTGAACTACGGCGACCTGGGCGGTGTCCCGACGCTGCGCGAGGAACTGGCCGCCTATCTCGGGAGGGTGAGGGCGGCCGACGTGAGCCCGGACAACCTGGTGATCGTGAGCGGGGTGGCCCAGGGGATGAGCCTCACCGTCCAGGCGCTCGCGGGCAGGCTCCCCCAAGCCCGGTCCCCCCACGACCTCGGCTGGTTCGTCCGGGGGGCCGCGAACCCCGTGCCGTCCCCCGGCCGGATTCGGCTCGCGGTCGAGGATCCGGCGGGCGCGCGCCAGCTCCCTCTGCTGCACGCCGCCGGCGCCGACCTGGTCGCCGTCCCGGTGGACGGCGAGGGCGTCGACGTCGGGGCACTGGCCGCGACCGGGGCGCGGGCGGTGCTGCTCACCCCCGCGCACCAGTACCCGACGGGGGTCGTGCTCTCGCCCCGCCGCCGCGCCGAGCTGATCGAGTGGGCCGTCGCGACCGGCGCGGCGATCCTGGAGGACGACTACGACGCGGAGTTCCGCTTCGACCGCGACCCGGTGGGCTGCCTGCAGGGGCTGGCCGCCGACCGGGTGATCCTGATCGGGAGCGTCAGCAAGTCCCTCGCCCCCGGCCTCCGCCTGGGCTGGGTGGCGGCCCCGCCCGAGATCGCCGGATCGCTGCGACTGGCCCGTGGCGAGCTGGACCTGGGATCGCCCGTCCTGGAGCAGTACGTCCTGGCCGACTTCATCACGACCGGCGGCTACGACCGGCACCTGAGAAGGATGCGCCGGGAGTACCGCGCCCGCCGCGACGCCTTCACGCTCGCCCTCGGCGAGCACCTTCCCGAGATCACCGTGCGGGGTGTCTCCGCCGGGCTCCACCTGCTCGCCGAGCTGCCGCGTGACTGGAACGAGGCGGTGGTGGCGGAGACGGCCCAGGAGTGCGGGCTGGCGGCCGAGCCGGTGGGTCCGATGCGATACGCCCCGGGTCCGCCCGCACTGGTGATGGGCTTCGCCCGGCTGCCCGTCCACCGCGCCGACGCGATGGTCGGTGCCCTCGCGGACGCCCTGCGCCGCTGAGTCACCTCGTGATCCGTGTCCTCGTGGGAATCCGGTCGTCGGTGACACCGAGGTCGGCGGTCACGATCCGTGTCCTCGCGGGCATCCGCCGAGCCGTCTCGCGATCCGCGTCCCCGCGGATGCCCCGCGCCGCTGAGTCGCCCCACGATCAGGCCTTCCACCTGTGGATACGCCTTCCGGTGGACGTCGCGTACGGTCCGATGGATCGTCCTTATGTCCTGACAAATTCTTGACGGCTTCCCAGTCCTCGCCTAGAACTGGGGATCAACCGCTTTCTTCCCCGAAAGGCACAATGCGTGTTGAACCATCGGGAATCCGCAGGATTAGCGCGTTTCCCGGCGTGGTCCGGGGGGAAGCGGAGAGTCACCGCACTGTCGAGGACACCCTCGCGGCGCCCTGCCTCGCCGAGGCCGCGGGACTCTCCCGGCGCGAGGGGCGTGCGGTGCGCGTCACGGAGGTGATTATGTGAGAAGAGGCGATCCTGTGAGAGAGTCCGGCTCCGCCGCCGAAGGAGCCCCGGTGAGAACGGCCGGCGCACCCATCTCCTGGGGGGCCTGCGAGGGCCCGGGCTGGGGGCGGCAGCCGGATCGTTCTCAGGTGCTCGCCGAGATGAGAGAGCTCGGCCTGACGGCCACCGAACTCGGCCCCGCCGGGTTCCTGCCGCCCTCGCCGACGCACTGCCGCTCCCTGCTCGCGGAGTACGGGCTGCGCGCGGTGGGCGGGTTCGTCCCCGTCGTCCTGCACGAGGCCGACCACGACCCGCTCCCGATCGTCCGGGCCGCGATGCGCGCCTTCATGGACGGCGAGGTGGACGTGCTCGTGCTCGCCGCCTCCACCGGTGGCGAGAGCCGCGACCCCAGGCCGGAGCTGGACGCCACCGCCTGGAAGACCCTCACCGGCAACCTGCGCCGGATCCTCAAGAACGCCAAGGAGTTCGGCAGGACCGTCACCCTGCACCCGCACATCGGAAGCGTGGTGGAGAACCGTGAGGAGGTCCAGCGGGTGCTCGACGACAGCTCGATGCCGCTGTGCCTGGACACCGGCCATCTCCTCGCGGGCGGCACCGACCCCGCCGAACTGGTCTCCCACGCCGCGGAACGGATCGCGCACGTCCACCTCAAAGACGTGGACGCCGCGATGGCCGAGCGGGTCAGGGCGGGCGAGCTGACCCACACCCGGGCCGTGAGAAACGGCCTCTACCGCCCGCTGGGCGGGGGCGACGTGGACCTCCCCGCCGTCGTCGGCGGCCTGACGGCGGCCGGGTACGGCGGCTGGTACGTCCTGGAACAGAACATCGTGCTGGAGCCCGCCAAAAACGGTTCGGACGGTCCCGGTGGCCCCGGGGAGCCCGGCGGTTCCGCCGCGCCCAGGGAGAACGTCCGCGAGAGCCTGGCGTACCTGAGGAAGCTCACCGGCGACGGGAGCGGCCGACCGGGCTGACGACGAGATCCGGGCGAGCCTCGCGCGGCCGGAGGCGACGGCGAGCCGCCCGGCCGGACCGGTTGATCACCAGGACCGGAGTCACGGCCGTTCGGCGGGCTCCTGCGGGGCTCTCCCGGGGCCACGGTCGTCCGAGGGTTCCAGATCGGGTTGGAAGCCCCTGGCGAGGAACACGATCAGGGCCACCAGGACGGCCGCCGGTACGAACGCCACCCGGACGCTCACCAGGTCGTTGAGCGTTCCGACCACGGCGGCACCGACGAGGAAGCCGACGTAGTTGAACATGTTGACCCGCGCGATCGCGGTCTCCGCCCCGGCGCCCAGCCGCCCCGCGGCCGAGAACGACTGCGGGGCGATGACGGACAGGCCGACGCCGATCAGGCCGAACGACACGACGGCCACCGCGACGCCGGGCGCGACGACGACTCCGAGCGTGCCGACGGCCGCGATCACCGCGCCCACGCGGACCACCGGCGCCGGTCCGTACCTCCGTACGGCGAGGTCGCCGGGGACCCGCACCAGCAGCATGGTCGCCTGGTAGACGAGGTAGGCGAACGGCACCAGCCAGCCGCTCGCCGTCAGCGCCTTCTCCATGTAGACCGTGCTGTAGTTGGACACCGCCGCGTCACCGACGTACAGGAACGCCATCGCCAGGCAGAGCGGGATGATCGGCCGCCACGGCACCCGGGCCGTCACGTGCGCGGCCCGCTCACCGGACCTCTCCTCCTGCCGCCCGTAGAGCCGGGGGAGCATGACGATCGAGATCGCCGCGCCGATCAGCACGGGGACGGAGAAGGACCAGCCCAGCTCGACGCCGAGCGCGCTGAAGGCGGAGTTGAACCCCGCGCCCAGCATCGAGCCGATGCTCCACACCGCGTGGAAACCGGTCAGCACGCTCATGCCGTACCGGCGCTCGACCGCGACCGCCTGCATGTTCATCGCCGCGTCCACCGCGCCGACGAACAGGCCGAACGCGGCGCTGAGGGCGTACAGCCCGGCGAGCTGCTCGTTCCAGCCCGTCAGGACCACGGTGGCGCAGACGCCGACCTGGGCGATCCGCAAAACCGGGGCGCTGCCGTACCGGCTCGCGAGGAGACCCGCGACCGCGCTGCCGACCCCGGCGATCACCGGTACGAGCAGCAGGACCAGGGTGAGGTCGCCGTCGCTGAGCCCGAACTTGTGCTGGAGGTCGATCACATGGGTGAGCAGGGTGGCGAAGCAGAGCCCCTGGACGAAGAACGCCGCCCAGGTCGCCACGCGCGCCTGCCTGTCACGTGGGGTCGGCATGACGACCTCCGGGGAACATGAGGGGGATTCAAGTTTCCGTCAGGGTATGGGCGAGGTACCCGGCGGTCAATGGCCGATGATCTACCGGTTTTCGCCGGTCCGTCGCGCCGGATGTTCCGGCTCACGGGCATGCCGGCGCACTCGCACCGCTGCCGGAGCCTCCACAGGGATTATGGTCGAAGGGTGGAGAGTCCCCGTCCCCCCGCCGTCCGTCATACCGGTCCCCAGCCGCGTCCCGCCGACCTGAGAGCCGGAGACGTCGACCGCGAGAGAGTGGCCGCCGTGCTGGCCGACGCGCTCGCCGACGGGCGTCTCGACCACGCGGAGTACGACGAGCGCACCGAGACCCTCTACCGCGCCCGCACGCTGGGAGAGCTCTCCGCGCTCACCGCCGACCTGCTCCCGCCCGAGGCGCAGCCGCTGCGCACCGACGTCCGCCCGGTGGCGGCGTTCTTCGGCTCCGAGGAGCGTTCCGGCCGATGGGTGGTGCCGACCCGGTTCACGGCCACCGCCATCTGCGCGAACGTCAAGCTCGACCTGTGTGACGCGCTGCTGCAGTCCAGCCACGTGACCCTGCACGTCACCGTGATGGGCGGCACCCTCACCCTGATCGTCCCCGAGGGCGTGCGGATCGAGATGCCCGCCTCGTCGTACATGGGGGGCAAGAAGAACCAGGTTCCAGCCTCACCCGACGGGCCGGTCATCGAGATCACCGGCGTCGTCACGCTGGGGAGCATCGTGGCGAAGTCTCCCAAGCGTCCCCGCCGCTCCTGGTTCCGCCGCTGACACCGTTCCCGGATCAGCCGCCGACGCGGTTTTCCTGGTCTTTCGTGGCCTTTTGCCGGCCGCGATCGCTCTTCCGCCGCGCCCTCTTCACCGGGAGCCCTCCGCCGAGGGGCGCCCCACTGAGGGCGCTCCTCGGCCGAAGGGGAATCCCGGCTCCGGCGCCCGGTTCTCAGCTGGCGCTGTCGAAGTTGATCGCGCTGTAGGCCCGCAGCTTCCAGAGCTGGTGCTCGCTCTCGATCTTCCGTATCGTCCCCGAACGACCGCGCATCACCAGGGAGCTGGTGATGGCCCTCCCCGCGCGGTAGCGGACGCCCTGCATCAGCTCGCCGTCGGTGATCCCGGTGGCCGCGAAGAACACGTCGTCGGACCTGACCAGGTCGTCGGTGCTCAGCGTGGCGTCGAGGTCGAGGCCCGCGTCCAGCGCCCGGCGGCGCTCGGCGTCGTCCTGCGGCCAGAGCCTGCCCTGGATGACACCGCCGAGGCACTTGAGCGCGCACGCGGCGATGATGCCCTCCGGGGTGCCGCCGATGCCGAGCATCAGGTCGACGCCCGTGCCGACCCTGGCCGCCATGATCGCACCGGCCACGTCACCGTCGGTGATGAGCCTGATCCGGGCCCCGGCCTCCCGGATCTCCTGGATGATCTTTTCGTGGCGGGGCCGGTCGAGGACGACCACGGTCACGTCCGAGGGCACGCCGCCCTTGGCGCGGGCCACCGCGGCGATGTTGTCCGCCACCGGCGCGTTGATGTCGACCGACGAGGCGGCCTCGGGGCCGGTGACCAGCTTGTCCATGTAGAAGACGGCCGAGGGGTCGTACATCGAGCCGCGCTCGCTGACCGCGATCACCGAGATGCCGTTGGGCATGCCGAGCGCGGTGAGCCGGGTGCCGTCGATCGGGTCCACGGCCACGTCGCACGCCGCGCCACTGCCGTCACCCACCTGCTCGCCGTTGTAGAGCATCGGCGCGTTGTCCTTCTCACCTTCGCCGATCACCACCACACCGCTCATGGACACCGTGTTGATCAACTGGCGCATCGCGTTCACCGCGGCGCCGTCGGCGCCGTTCTTGTCGCCTCGCCCGACCCAGCGGGCACCGGCCATCGCGGCCGCCTCCGTGACCCGGACCAGTTCCAAGGCGAGGTTGCGATCGGGTGCGTGTTCTCCCGTGGCGAGGGCGTCGGGAACGGACGTCTCATCGGACATGGTGGGAAACCCCTCTCGTGTCAATGCAACGATCGTAGTTGGCCCCCCTCTGACCGGTCGGCGGAGGATAATGTGCCCACCATGAGCAGCGACACGGAACGGCTGGTGAAAGGCGTGGGTGCGCGGACATCCGAGCGGGGTGCCGCCACGCGCGTCGCGCTCCTGTCCGCCGCGAGGGAGATCTTCGTCACAAGCGGTTTCGCCGAGACCGGGGTCACCGACGTCGTCGCCCGCGCGGGAGCGAGTGTCGGAAGTCTTTACCATCATTTTTCCGGTAAAGCCGATCTTTATCTCACGCTCTTCGAGGAGTTCCAGACTCGTCAGACCCAGCGGACCAAGCAGGCGGTCCAGGACGCCAGGGCGGAGGGCGAGAGCGACCCGATGCGGCTGTTCATCGCCGGGGCCCGCGCCTACCTGGAGGGTTGCCTGGCCGAACGGGAGGTCTCCGCGCTCTTCCTGCGCGGCGACGGGCCGCCCGGGTTCGAGGTGATCATGCGCGACCGGCTCCGGCAGTGGGCCAAGCGCAACGCCGCCCTGTTCGAGGGCGACGAGGGGGCGTTGGTCGTCGTCCTCACCGGCGCGCTCGCCGCCGCCGTCTCCGAAGTCGCCCTCTCCGACGACGAGGACGCCTCCCGGGCACTCGTCGAAGACGTGCTGACCATCATCGCCCGGATCCACCGCCCCTGAGGACCGACCACCCACCCGAACGGATAGTGTCGACAGTCGTGCGAAAGTTCACCCAGGGCTTCTACGGCTACGTGTTCGCGATGGCGGTCTGTCTGGCCGCCGTCGGCCTGTTCCTGCTGGTCACGCCGCAAAGCAGGACCGAGCACATCCCCAGGGTCGACTACTCGATCGCCCTCGCCGACCTGCGCCGTACGGCGCCCTTCCTGGTGTGGGCACCCGAGCCCGTCGCCGCCGGATGGGTCCCGAACAGCTCCAGGAACACGAACGCGAACGGCGTCACGACCTGGAGGCTCGGCTTCGCCACCGCGAAGCGCTTCCACGCGATGCTCGCCCAGAGCGACGAGAAGCCCGAGGCCGAGTTCGCCAACCGGCTCTCCAACACCTCCACGGTCACCGGCACCGTCCAGATCAACGGCGTCACCTGGGAACAGCGCGTCCGCGAGGACAAGAACCAGCGCTCCCTCGTACGGTTCCTGCCGGACGTCACGATCGTCGTCACCGGCACCGCCCCGTGGGACGAGCTGTCCACCCTGGCCGGGTCCCTCAAACAACTGCCGAAGAACACCTCCTAGAGAGCCGGTCACGTGATCGTCAGGTGACCGGCACCGGCCCTTGGTCGATCATGTGCGTGATCATCGTCACGCACATGACCTGTGTGATTCCTGAAAGGGCGAGGGGACGGTTCTCCGGCAGACCGGTCTGTCGGAGAACGGTTGGGCCGCGGTCGCTTCCGGGCTTCGGTCCAGCTCCCTCCTCAGGGCCCTCGCGTGATCGCGAGAACCCTAACCGCCGCTGATCGCTTTGTCGGACCGCAGTGTCTGAGTGCGGGTGGTCAGGAACGTGCGCAGCTTCTGTGCCTCGGTGTCGGCCTTGGCGGTGTCGGCGTTCTCGTTCAGCTTGTAGGACGTGACGAGATCGTCGAGCAGGCCGGATGCGGTGCCGTTGCCGAGCAGTTCGGTGTACAGAGCGCGATACTGGTCCTGGTAGATCTTCTTGAAGGCGGCGTTCTTGAGGAACTTCTCCTTCAGAGGATGGCCCAAGCGCATCATGCCGCCGCCTTCTGGACCTTGCGGACGCTCCGGCCGGCCATTCTGGGGTGGGGTGGCACTCTGGTTCGGCTGGCCTTGCTGGGGGCGTCCTCGGCCGCCCATCGAGATCGTGTCGTTCACACCACTCTTGGCGTTACCGTTGAAGGCGAAGTTGAGGTCCCAGGTGATGACTTTGAACTTCTTGGTGTCCAGGTCGTACCACAGGTAGTAGTTGCGTCCGGGCCCAGCCATGTCGTCGAAGTTGACCATGAGGTTCTGCAGGACCAGATAACGGGCGAACGACTCCACGTCCAAACGCTCGCCCAGGTCTGAGGCGAATTCGGGGTCGGAGGCCTCGTTCACCCATTTGACCAGATCGATGACCGGCTGCAGATCCTGGACGCCGACCTTGTCGATCTGCTTGAAGTCGTTGGTGTACCCGGTCTGGTCCTCGCCCTTGTAAGTGAAGGAGCCGCTGGCCAACGACTTGTACAGCACACCGTCGCCGAGGTTTTCCGCATAGCCCTCGTCGAGGTATTCCACGATCAGGCGCGGTGTCGAGGTGCGGCCGTTAACGGTGAAGGCGCTGTGGATGGAACGCTGGGTAGGCTCACCGGAGGCACCGACCAGTGCGATGCCCAGTGCCTCGTTCAGCATCGTCGTCGAGCCCATCGCGGCCGGCCGTACCGCCACCTGGTTGTGCCCCTGGTAGCGGCGGCCCTCCACAAACTCGTCGAAGCTGATCAGCCACGGCAGGTTCTCAGGCTCCTCGCCCTTCAAAGACGCGCCGAACCCGCCACCTCTGGGCTGGTCGCCATTCGGCTCACCGCCTTCGGGTGGTTGGAACCCCTCGGGTGGTTGGAACCCCTCTGGCATACCTCCGCGTCGTTGCCCGCCGCCAGGCATGCTCCGTTGCTTGGATTGTCCCTTCCAGGTCAGCCCGGCCAGAGTGGAGTTGCCCTTGAGCCGAATGCCCACGCTGGGGATGCGGGTGCCGTCGATGGTCAGATCGGCTTCGACATACTTCTTGTCGCCGTCCTTGAAGTACTCGTTCAGCATGTCCTCATAGGCCGCGTCGGTGAAGGTGATCTTCACCTCGTGCGCCACGGAGGTGTCGAAGAGCTCCTTGGTGCCGGTCACGTTCGTGATGACGGTCTCAGCCTTGGCGCTCTGGGAGACGGTGACGTACGGGCGGATCATCCCGCTGCCGAGCACACCCCAGCACAGGGCCAGGAACGCCGCGCACAGCGCGACCAGCTTCCAGTTGTGCCGGAGTTTGACCGGGATGCGATGTTTGAACTGCGCCATGGTGTCGCCTTACAGGTCGCTCTGGTCGTACCCGGTCAAGACAGTGACCGACTGGCCGTGGTTGCGCTCGCGCAGCGCGGCCATCACATCGGCGGGCTCGCTGCCCTTTTTGATCTTCACGGTGTACATCAGCTCTGTCAGCGCGCCACCTCGGATCGACTCCATGCTGACCAGTTCGAACTCCTCGGTGTGCCGGATGAGCACATCCTGGATGACCGCGGTGTAGTCCTCATCCGTGGGAACCTGCACCTTGACCACCTGCCGCCGTACGTTGAGCTGGAACCAGTTGAACCGGTGCATGACCATGATGATCAGCGAGATCGCCACGGCGGCGACGATGGCCAGCAGGTAGAAGCGGGTACCGACGGCCATCCCGATGCCCATGACGAGGAAGATGAACCCGACGTCACGCGTCTCCTTGATGGCGTTACGGAACCGCACCACCGAGAGCGCGCCGACCAGGGCGAAGGCGCGGGCGATGTTCGAGCCGACGACCAGCATGATCAGCGAGATCAGCATGCCCAGGATGACCAGCGTCTGCACGTAGGACTGGCTGTAGGACACGTTGCGGTGCGTGGCCCGGTAAACCCAGCCGATCATCGCGCTGAGCACGAACGACAGCGACATCGCGATCGCGATGTCGGCCACGCTGAACGTGCCGGACAGGTCCTGGAACGAGAAGTCCATGGGGAGTCATGCCTCCGAGAGAACGGTCGGCTGATGGCGGCCGAGATCGAGATCGTGGTCGGGAATGTGAAAGACCGAGCGGGGAGCGAGCCCATGCGCCTCCACGCTCTGGCAGTACTTGGAGACCCGGACCACCTGCAGGTTCCGTTTGGCGGTCAGGTCGGTCAGCCAGTACGGCACGCGCTCGTTGGCCTTGACCTCGACGATGGACATGTGAGCGGGGACGATGAGCCTGTTCTCGGCGTCGGCGCCCAGGTGGAAGTCGCGGTCACGGCCCCGGATGCGGTTGTCGAAGGTGACGCGCAGGCCTACGTCGGCGTCGCGGCCCACGTAGGCGTGCCGGGTGTAACCGGTCATCGCGACAGCCCGCAGGTCCAGACGCAAGGAGAGGTCGAGCACCTCCTGCAGGAACGCACGCTGGGATGGCTCGTGCTCGACCATCTGCCGGCCGTCACACAGGCGCAGCGCGTCCCTGTAGGGCAGGCTCACCCGGCGCTTCTGCGTGACCCGGTTGACTCGCTGCTTGATCTCGACGAACACCGGAGTGTCGTCCCGCAGGGTGAACCGGTCGCCGTAGTGGCGCACCCGCAGCTTCCTGCGGAACTTCAGCCCCTCGATCTTCTCCCAGTAAAAGCGCAACTGCCGGGTGTCGTAGTAGACGCTCCAGATGCCGTACCCCTCCTGGCCGCTGTGACGGTCGCGATCCAGTCGCTGCTCGATCTCTTTCCTGAGCGTGACCGCCTCCGAGGCCGCCACGAGGTACTTGATCTCGTACCGGTTGAAGGCGTGCAGCTTGCTCGGTGCCCGCAGCCGGTGACCCTGATCACCGGCTGGGTCATCGGCTGGTTCGGTGCCGGATGTGCTTCGATCGCTGTCGCGAGCCACGGAGATGGCTGGTTTGCGGAATCTTGCCAGCATGTTTCTCCTTTCGTCAGCGCACATCTGACAGCACCAAGCTGGGAACAATGTGTGAACCGCATCCGACGAGAAGGTGAACTGCCTGTGGACGTTCAGCTGTCCTGGGGCTGCTCCAGCGGGAGAAGCACGCGGAAGGTGGTGCCGCGGCCAGGTGTGCTGGTCACCTCGATCCGGCCGTCGTGCGCCTGCACGAGCGCGGCGGTTATGGCCAGGCCCAGCCCGGTCCCGCCGCTGTCACGGGAGCGGTCCGGATCGGCACGGTAGAAGCGGTCGAACAGGTATGGCAGATGCTCGGGATCGATGCCCTGCCCCTCGTCTCGCACTTCGAGTAGTGCGGCTCCGCGGTGGGGGGCGGGTCCGGTACCGGCGTGCACGACACCGGGGGTGAGGACCCCGGTAACCGCTCGTGGAGCGACGGTGAGGCTGATCTCGGTGCCGGAAGAGGTGTGCTGGATGGCGTTGCCGACCAGATTGGCGATGACCTGATGCAGGCGGCGCTCGTCGCCGCGCACGAAGACCGGCCCGTCGGAGATGATCAGTCGGATCGGCCGTTCGAGATCGCGGGCGCGAGCGGCGTGCACCACGTCTCCGGCCAGCACGTGCAGGTCCACGACGCTGGGCTCCAGCGCGGGCTCCTGGTCCAGCCTGGCCAGCAGCAGCATGTCCTCCACCAGGACGCCCATGCGCTCGGCCTCGGCCTCGATTCTGCGCAGCAGCCGCTCGGCCGCCGGATCCCTGGCGTCCTGGCCGTGATGGTAAAGCTCGGCGAAGCCCCTGATGGAGGTGAGCGGGGTGCGCAGTTCATGGGAGGCGTCGGCGACGAAGTGCCGCAGTCGCCGTTCGGAGCGCTCGGACTCGTGTAGCGCGGTGGCCAGGCGCTCCAGCATGGTGTTCAGCGCGCCACCGAGACGGCCTGTCTCGGTGTCGGGGTCGGTGTCGCCGACCCTGCGGTCGATGTCTCCGCCTGCGATGGCCTCTGCGGTCTGTTCCATGCGGGTCAGCGGGCGCAGGCCCAGCCGTACCACGGCGAAGGCGAGCGTGCCGAGCAGCAGTAGCACCAGGCTACCCGCCGCCGCCTCGATGACCAGGATCTGGTGCACGGTCGCCTGGTTGGGCTCCAGCGACATCGACACGGTCAGCCTGGTGCCGTCGGGCAGGCTCCTCACCAGCACCCGCCACTGACCCGTCTCCGTGGCGGGCACGGTGATGGGGCCTCGCGGGATGGTGGATATCGCCGCTTTGGGGATGATCGGTCCGTCACCGTTCTCGGCGGGAAGACTGCGCAGCAGGGTCCCGGAAGGGTGGTAAAAGGCGATCTTGAACTGGGTGGGGATCTGAACGGACTGCCCCCCATCCACCGATGGCGGAGGCGGAGGCGGGAGCGGACGCCGGCCGAAGACGATGACCGTCTCGGTCAGCTGGGCGTCCACCTTGGACAGCAACGAACGCTCCAGTAGCAGCACACTCGCGGTGGCGAACGTCGCCAGCCCGACCGCGCACAGACCGAGCAGCGCGGCCAGCAGCCGATGTCGCAGGGGCCAGGCCCGTCTCACGAGAACCTCTGCAACCGGTAGCCGACGCCACGCAACGTGTGGATCAGTGGCGGGCCGTCAGCGTCGATCTTCCGCCGCAGGTAACTGATGTAGGACTCCACGATCCTGCTCTCGCCGTCGAAGGCGTGGTCCCACACACGGTCGAGGATCTGCGCCTTGCTGACCACCCGCTCGGCGTTGATCATCAGGTAGCGCAGCAGGCTGAACTCCGTCGGCGACAGGTGGATCGCCCGCCCCGCCCGCCGTACGGTGTGGGCCTGCTCGTCGAGTTCCAGGTCGGCGTAGTGCAGCACGCCGTCGTCGGCCTGCTCCTGTGCGGGCCGCATCCTGCGCATGATCGCCCGCAGCCGCAGGAGCACCTCTTCCAGGCTGAAAGGCTTGGTCACATAGTCGTCACCACCGGCGGTCAGCCCTGCGATCCGGTCGGACACCGCGTCCTTGGCGGTCAGAAAGAGCAGCATGGGGCTGTCACCGGTTTCGTGGAGCCTGCGCGCGACTGTGAACCCATCCAGGCCGGGCATCATCACGTCCAGCACGACGATGTCGGGCCGCTCTCGGGCCACCGCCTCCAGCGCCCGGCGGCCATCCGCCGCGGTCCGCACGGAGAAGCCGTTCAGTTCCAGGGCCTCGGACAGCAACTCGCGAATGTTCGGCTCGTCGTCGACGACCAGCACCTTCGCGCCGGAGTGTTCGTTCACGGCATCGTTCTACCTACCCTTTATGAGAAAAAGGTAGAAGGGTCAGGTTGAGCAGAGACGGCTCCGTCCAGTGAGGCTGTTCATCGCCGGGGCCCGCACCTGTCTGGAGGGCTGCCTGGCCGAGCGGGAGGTCTCCGCGCTCTTCCTGCGCGGCGACGGGCCGCCCGGGTTCGAGGTGATCATGCGCGACCGGCTCCGGCAGCGGGCCAAGCGCAACACCGCCCTGTTCGAGGGCGACGAGGGGGCACTGGTCGATGTCATCGAGAGTCGTGGGCGACGACGCCTCACTCGACGAGGTCGCCCCGCTCACCGGCACGATCCCACGCGTGTTCGAACCCGCCCGTCAGGACGGGACGTTTGGGAAGAACCCCGTCGCCTGAGGAACGGCCCGTCATGCGGCGGCGCAGCCAGGGGGTGAGGTGTGTCGCCGCCCAGCGGAGATCGGCGAGCGGCGCCGATCGGCTTCCAGGCAGGCCGGCGGGGGGAGGAGCGGCGGTGCGGCCGAGCGTGGCCAGGACATGGTCGGCGACCCGGCGGTGGCCCAGCGGGTTGAGGTGCAGGCGGTCCTCGCTCCACAGTTCGTGACCGTCGAACGCCCGGTCGCCGAACAGGTCGACCAGGTAGGTCCCGCGTCGCCCGGCCACCTCCATGACCAGGTCGTTCATCGCGATGATGCGGGGTCGCAGCACTCGGGGCAGGGGGAGTCGCACGCTCATGTCGGGAAACCGGAAGAGCACCACGTCCGCGCCCGACGCGCGCAGACGGCCGACCACCCGGTCGAAGCGGTCGTGCATCGCGGCCGCGTCGAAACCACGCCGCAGCGCGTCGTTGCCGCCCGCCGCGACGCTGATGAGCGACGGGTTCATCGCCACCGCCGCCTCCACCTGCTCCGCGGCGACCTCGTCGAACCTGCGCCCCCGAATGGCCAGGTTCGCGTAGCCGAAGCCGGGCGAGCTGAGATCCGCCGCCACGAGATCCGCCCATCCCCGGAACGTGCCGTCGGGAAGCGGGTCACCGACCCCCTCGGTGAAACTGTCGCCGATCGCGACGAAGCTCCTCACGGGATTCACCCGAGATCCTCAGGGGTGACAGCGGCGACGACCTTGCCCAACGCGCCGCCCGCTCGCCGGTCGAGTACGAGAATGTCCATGTGGCTTACCTTAGAAGCGGGAGCGGCCCTGTCCCAGCGCCAAAAACGGCCAAATTGATCAGGCCACTCTAGATGAACGCCGCCGGAACCATTCGTCCCCACTCGTCCAACATCGGCCGCTCGCCGAAGGGGACTCAGAAGGGCGTCTCCCCGGCCGGGTCGGGTTGCCGACGCTGGGCCATCGCGGCCGCGAGCCTCACCCGAGCCCCCTGGAGCCACTCCTCGCAGATCGCGGCCAGCTTCTCGCCGCGCTCCCAGAGCTCGATCGACTGTTCCAGGGTGAGCCCGCCCGCCTCAAGACTGCGGACCACCTCGGTCAGCTCCTCGCGCGCCTGCTCGTACGACGGTCTCTTCTCATCGGCCACGGACCCACCTTAGATCGTTGCGCCCATCCGGTGACGCCGTGCCGTGCCGGGAGTCACCGTCGGTTCGCGAGGGCTGATCGGCGTCGGCGGGCTCCCCTCCCGCTTCGCCGGTGCCGTACGGCTGGAAGAATGCCGAGGTGAACGTTCGTGACGCGACGGTCGGCGACATTCCCGAGCTGGTGCGCCTCCGGGAGATCCTGGCCGACCGGATGGCGATGGACGGCCACCTCCCCATCGAGGAGGAGTGGCAGGGCGCCTACGCCGAGAGCCTCCGGGAGCGGCTGGGCAGCTCCGACACCGCCGTCTACGTGGTGGACTCCCCCGGCCACGGGCTGGCGGCCTGCGGGATCGGCCTCATCTTCGACCGCTTTCCCGGCCCCAGCCTTCCCGACGGCCGCTACGGCTACGTCCAGGGCATGACCACCGACCCCCGCCACCGGCGCAGGGGGCACGGCCGGGCGATCATGGGAGCCCTCCTGGAGTGGTACCGCGACAGCGGAGTCCGCAGGGTCGACCTGCACGCGACCTCCGACGCCGAGCCCCTCTACCGGCAGCTCGGCTTCGTCGACGACGGCTACCCCTCGCTCACCTGGCGGGATCGCTCCTGACCCGCACCCGGTCGTCGGGGAAGCGCACCGTGAGCTCGTCACCGGGGGAGACCTCGCTCGCGAGCCGTACGACCTCGCCCGAGGGGCGCTGCACGATCGCGTAACCGCGTTCCAGCGTGGCGGCGGGAGACAGCGAGACCAGGCGGGCGCGCAGGTGCTCCAGCGAATCGGAGGCACGGTCCAGGGAGGCGGTGAGGGACCGCCTCGCCCGGTCCCTGAGCTGCTCGGCCTGCTCGGCCCTACGTTCGACCTCGCGCACCGGGTCGGCGAGAGAGGGGCGGGAGCGGGCCGCCGCGAGCCAGGCCGTCTCGCGGTCGAGCCAGCCGCCCGCCACCCTGCGGCCCCGGTCGCGGAGCTGGCGGATCAGTGTCATCTGCTCGCCGACGTCCGGCACGACCTTCTTCGCCGCGTCCGTCGGGGTGGACGCGCGCACGTCGGCGACCAGGTCGAGCAGCGGATTGTCCTGCTCGTGGCCGATCGCGCTCACCACGGGCGTACGGCAGGCCGCCACCGCGCGCACAAGAGCCTCGTCGGAGAAGGGCAGCAGGTCCTCCATCGACCCGCCGCCCCGCGCGACCACGATGACGTCGACCTCGGCGTCGGCGTCGAACTTGCGCAGCGCCTCGACGACCTCACCGACCGCGTACGGCCCCTGCACGGCCACCGGCTCGACCTTGAACCGCACGGCGGGCCAGCGGCGCCGAGAGTTTTCCAGCACGTCGCGCTCGGCGGCCGAATCGCGACCGCAGATCAGCCCGACCGTGCCCGGCAGGAACGGCAGCCGCCGCTTCCTGTCGACGCCGAAAAGCCCCTCCGAGGCGAGCAGTCGGCGCAGCCGCTCAAGCCGCGCCAGCAGCTCGCCCACCCCGACCGGCCGCATCTCCAGCGCGGTGAACGCGAACGAGCCCTTGTTGACCCAGAAATCGGGCTTCAGGTGGGCCACGATCCTCGCGCCGTCGACCGGCCGGGGGACGGTCGCCTCGTAGACACCGCGCGGGCAGGTGATCCGGGCCGACACGTTGGCCACCGGGTCGCGCAACGTCAGGAACACCGTGCCGCCGCGGGCGGTCAGCTCGGTGATCTGCCCCTCGACCCAGACGGTGCCGAGCTTGCCGATCCAGCCGCCGACCATCTGCAACACCGTGCGAACCGGTAGGGGCTGCTCAGGGGTGGTGTTCGAGCTCATGGCCGGGAGCCTACGCGCCGGAGGCGACTATTCCGCGGCCGCCAGCTTGGCCAGGCGGTTCTCGTACATCCGCACGACGACCTCGCGGTCCGCGGTGGCCCGCTCGTAGGTGAGCAGCTCCCGGATCTGCTCGGCGGTCCTGCCACGCATCCGCGCCCGCAGGGACGCGACCGTCAGCTCCGAGTAGCCGGGCAGAGGCTCGGCGGGTGTGGCGGTTTCCGAGGAGGACTCCGCCGCCGTGGTGGTCGTCTTCGAGGAGGGGCCGGCCGCGTCGGCGGCCTCGGGTGCCGCGACCCTGGTCCCGGTCACCTCGACCACCGCGGCGTCCGTGGCCCCGGGCTTCGCGGTGTCTACCTTGGTCACCTCGACCTTCACCGCCGCGGGGGTCTCCACCTCGGCCGGGGTGCCTTCCCCAGCGGAGGCCGTGGCCCTCGTCAGGGTGCCGCTCTCGGCGCTCTCGGCCACGGTGTCCGCGGGGGCGGCCTTGGCGGTCGCCTTGCGGGTCCTGGTCGTCCTGGCCTTCGGAGTGGTGGCCTCGGTGGTTTTGGGAGCCTCGGGGGCTGCGGCTGCGGCTGCGGCTGCGGCGACCGGGGCCTTGGCCTTGGCCCGGGTGGCCCTGGGCTTCTTGGCGGGGGTCTCGACGACCGCGTTCGCCTCCGCTGCCGGAGTCTCCGCGCCCTTGACCTCGGGGGCCTCGGGGGTCTTGGGTGCCTTGGCGGTCTTGGGAGTCGAGGTCTTGGCGGCCTTGGGAGTCTCGGCGACGGCCGGGGTCTCCGAGACTTCCGGGGCGGCCGGTGCTTCCGTGGCCCTCACCTCGGCGGTGTCCGAGGGCTCCGTGGCGACGACCTCGGCGGGCTTCGCCGGGGCGGGCTCGGGCTCCGGAGCCGGGGCGGGCTCGGGCTCGGGAGTCGAGGCGGTCTTGGGCTCCGGAGTCGGGGCGGGGGCCTCGGTGGTTCCGGTAGTGGCAGGGGCGTCGACGACCTCGGAAGCCTTGACCTCGGGGGCGTCGCCGGCCTCGGCCTTGACCTCCGGGGCCTCGACGGCGGGGGCCTTGACCTCGGGCGAGGAGGGTGTCGCGGTGTCGGGCTTGGTGGGGCTGAAGATGACAGGGTCGGGGGTGGTCTTCGTCCCGTTGCGCTCGGTGGAGGGAGCGCTCGCGGCCTTCTCCGGACGCGGTGCGAAGATGACGGGCTCGCGACGGGTGGGCTTCCCCGCCTGCTCCGTGCTCTCCTCGCCGCTCTTCGTCGGCTGGTCGCCGACCGTCCCTGTGGGCTCCTCGGCGGTCTCGCCCTGGCCCGAGGTTCCCTTGAACCTGGTCCGGACGCGGTCACCGAGGAGCAGGGCCTGGCCGACCCCGCTCAGTGCGCTCTGCAGCATGTGCAGCGGCAGGTCTTTTGCTTTTTGTGTGACATTGCGAATCATGTCGGGGACTGACATATCGTCTCCCTGGGAGGTCTGTATCGAGAAGGCTAGTGTGACAAGACTTGTGCCGCATGAGCTTGTGGGACGTATGGGCAGTCTCGCGGGCGTGTCCACGTAGCATATGAGCATGACTTCAGACACCCCCGCGACCCGACGCGTACTAGTGGCGAAGCCCCGTGGTTACTGTGCGGGGGTCGATCGTGCGGTCCAGGCCGTGGAGAAGGCGCTGGAGCAGTACGGCGCCCCGATCTACGTACGTAAGCAGATCGTCCACAACACCCACGTGGTCAAGACGCTGGAGCAGCGCGGGGCGATCTTCGTCGAGGAGACCGAGCAGGTGCCCGAGGGCGCGATCGTCGTCTTCTCCGCCCACGGCGTCTCTCCCGCGGTCCACCAGGAGGCCGCCGACCGCGGTCTCAAGACGATCGACGCCACCTGCCCCCTGGTGACCAAGGTGCACAACGAGGCCAAGCGTTTCGCCTCCCAGGACTACGACATCCTCCTCATCGGTCACGAGGGCCACGAGGAGGTCGAGGGCACCGCGGGCGAGGCGCCCGACCACGTCCAGCTCGTCGACGGCCTGCACTCGGTCGACACCCTGCGGGTCAAGGATCCCGAGCGGCTGGTCTGGCTGTCGCAGACCACGCTGTCGGTGGACGAGACGACCGAGACGGTCTCCCGGCTCAAGGAGCGCTTCCCCAACCTGATCGACCCTCCGAGCGACGACATCTGCTACGCCACCCAGAACCGCCAGGTCGCGGTCAAGGAGATCGCCGCCCAGGCCCAGCTGGTCATCGTCGTCGGCTCCGAGAACTCCTCCAACTCCAAGCGGCTCGTCGAGGTCGCCCTCGACCACGGGGCCGAGGCCTCCTACCTGGTCGACGACGCCTCGCTCATCGACGACGCCTGGTTCGACGGCGTCACCACGGTCGGCGTGTCGAGTGGCGCCTCGGTGCCCGAGGAGCTCGTCGCCGAGGTCCTGGCCCGTCTCGCGCGAAACGGGTTCGGGGACGTCGAGGAGGTCGAGTCCGTCCGCGAGAGCGTGCGCTTCGCGCTCCCGCACGAGCTGCGCAGGGACCTGCGCGCCACGGTCTGACGTCGCGTCATCCGCCTGGGAGGTCGAGTCCGTCCGCGAGAGCGTGCGCTTCGCGCTCTCGCCTGAGGACCCCTGCCACCCTGAGGACCCCTGCCACGCTCCGGCCGTCCGATCCGATCGGACGCCTCATGCGAGGCCCTGGCCCGGCAGCCTTCTCCGCGGTCTGGGAGATCCCGTCACGGGCGAGCCCCCGCGCCCGGCCGCTACTGCCCCTCGCGGGGGGTGCCGTACACCCTGGGCTCGAAGTATCCCTCGGGCTCGGGGGCGAAGGCCCTGCCGTCGCCGCCGTCGCCGTCGCCGCTCCTGGGGCGGGGCACCGAGGCCTTGGAGGTCCTGAGCTCCTCGCGCAGCTCTTGGACGCAGCGGGTGAGTCCCCGGCGCCAGGCGATGACCAGCACCAGGAACGAACCGCCGAACAGCCACGGGGCCCCCTGCGACAGCGCGGTGTACATGCCCAGGCCGAAGGCCTGCACGGGCGTGGACGCGAACAGGGATCGGATCGCCTCGATGAGCGCGGTGGTCACGAAGAAGAGCAGGGGCGGGGACACCACCAGCGACAGCAGGTCCCTGCGGTTCACCAGCGACGCGGCGGCGACGCAACCGGCGACGAACGCCGCCCCGGTCAGTGCCGCCACCCCGGTCAGCGCCTGCAGCACACCGCCCACCAGCGTGGACGCCAGCACGAAGGCCAGTGCGCCCCGAACGGTCAGCCGGATGCCCGAGGCCCGGTCAAGCTCACTCATGCGATCACCCCGCCGACCGGCTGCACGCCGCCTCGCTCGTCCACCACTCGCCCCCTGACCTTGACCACCGCGGCCCCCGGCGCCGTCGCCCTCGCTATCTCCAGTGTCCGGCCGCAGGAGCCCCCGAGGGAACAGTTTCAGGGCAGGTCGTTGGTCAACCTACCGTTCAGGCGGGATACGAGAGGCGGGCTTGGCTCCTCTCGCGCGAGGAGTTCGGGTGAGGTCAGGGCGCGCGGCAGGTCCTCGACCGCCTGTGGCGTGTCCAGGTCGCTCTCGACCAACCCCAGGTCGTTCAGCTTGCGGGCGCTCACCAGCACCCGGGTCTCCAGCGAACCGACCGTCCTGTTGTACGACTCCACGGCCCGGCTCAGCGAGCGGCCCAGGGCGTCGACGTTGCGTCCCATGCTGCCCAGGCGCTCGTACAGCTCCTTGCCGACCTCGAAGATCGCCCGTGCGTTCTCGCCGAGCGCGGCCTGCTGCCAGGCGTACTGCGCGGTGCGGAGCATGGTGATGAGTGTGGTCGGTGTGGCGATGTGGACCCGCCGTCGCATGGCGTACTCCAGCAGGGCGGGGTCGCGTTCCAGCGCGGGGGCGAGGAACGCCTCGCCGGGGATGAACAGCACCATGAACTCGGGTGCCGGGCTGAACGCCTGCCAGTAGGGCTTCGAGGCCAGCCGGTCGACGTGGTCGCGCACGTGCCGGGTGTGGGCGTCGAGCCGGGCCGAGGAGTGGTCGGGGTCGGCCGACTCGGCGGCCTCCAGGTAGGCGGCGAGCGAGACCTTGGAGTCGACCACGATGTTCTTGCCGCCGGCGAGCCGCACGATCATGTCGGGTCGCAGGACGCCGTCCGGCGTGGTGACGCTCACCTGCTCGTCGAAGTCGCAGAACCGCTGCATGCCGGCGATCTCGGCGACCCTGCGGAGCTGGAGCTCGCCCCATCTGCCCCGCGCCTCGGGCCGCTGCAGGGCCCGTACCAGCGAGTTCGTCTGGGCGCGGAGCTGCTCGTTGCTCTCGCGGACGATGTCGATGTGCTTGGCCAGCTCGGCGTGGGCGGCCCGCTGGCCCGCCTGGGTGTCGCGCAGCTGCGTCTCGACGCGGGCCAGGGTGTCCTTCAGCGGCTCGATCAGGTGCTCGACGGCCTGCTTGCGCTGCTCCAGCTCCCCGGCGGCCTCGGCCCGGTTGGCGGCGAGCCTCGTCTCCGCCAGCTCCAGGAATCGCAGGTTGTTGACGTCCAGCGCCCGGCTCGACAGGGCCTGGAACCGTTCGGAGAGCTGTCCCTCGATGTAGACGACCTTCTCTTCGGCGATCTTCGCGCGGGCCTCGGCGTCGGCGAGGCGGGCCATGACGTCGGCGGCTCCCGAGGAGGAACGCGCCCGGCCCAGCAGGAAGCCGATCGCGAGTCCCGCGGCGAGGCCCACCGCGAGCTGGAAGGAGAGAGCCATGACATCCACCCCGGCATGATTCCAGGCCCGGCCGCTTCCGGCGGTTCCGACACGCTCCTCGGCCCGGAACGGCACGGAACGGCCCGGTTCGCGCCCCATGAGTGACCCGTGAGTGCCAGGTGAGCGCCCTGCGATTCGTACCTGTGACCTGCCCGTGGCGGGTAGCAGTGGGTCATTCCGCGTAAACTCGGCTCACGTGAGCCTGAGCATCGGCATCGTCGGATTGCCCAACGTCGGCAAGTCAACGCTTTTCAACGCGCTGACGAAGACCGCCAACGCCCTGGCGGCGAACTATCCGTTCGCCACCATCGAGCCCAACGTGGGCATCGTCGGCGTTCCCGACCCGCGTCTTGAAAAGCTGGCCGAGATCTTCGGGTCCGCGAAGATCCTGCCGGCGAAGGTCGAGTTCGTCGACATCGCCGGCCTGGTCCGCGGGGCCTCCGAGGGACAGGGGCGAGGCAACCAGTTCCTCGCCAACATCCGTGAGACCGACGCGATCTGCCAGGTCATCCGGGTCTTCAACGACCCCGACGTGACCCACGTGGACGGCGGCGTCGCCCCCGGGCGCGACATCGAGACGATCAACACCGAGCTGATCCTCGCCGACCTGCAGACCCTGGAGAAGGCGATTCCCCGCCTCCAGAAGGAGTCCAGGACCAACAAGGACCGCAAGGCCGCGCTCGACGCGGCGGAGGCGGCGTTCAAGCTCCTCGACGGTGGCGCCACCCTGTACGCCGGGGCCAAGGGCGCGGGCATCGACCCCAAGGACCTGCGCGAGCTGCACCTGCTCACGGCCAAGCCGTTCCTGTACGTCTTCAACCTCGACGCCGACGAACTGGTGGACGAGAAGCTCAGGGCACAGCTGTCGGCGCTCGTCGCACCGGCCGAGGCCGTCTTCCTCGACGCGAAGATCGAGTCCGAGCTCGTCGAGCTCGACGACGCCGAGGCGCTGGAGCTCCTGCAGTCCGTCGGCCAGGAGGAGTCGGGTCTCACCCAGCTCGCCAGGGTGGGCTTCGAGACCCTGGGCCTGCAGACCTACCTGACCGCGGGTCCCAAGGAGACCAGGGCCTGGACGATCCGCAAGGGCGCCACCGCCCCCGAGGCGGCCGGGGTGATCCACACCGACTTCCAGCGGGGTTTCATCAAGGCGGAGATCGTCTCCTTCGACGAGCTCGTGGAGACCGGCTCCATCGCCTCCGCCCGCCAGGCGGGCAAGGCGCGCATCGAGGGCAAGGACTACGTCATGCGCGACGGCGACGTGGTGGAGTTCCGCTTCAACGTCTGAGCGAACGGTCGTCCTCGCCGCGCGCGAACTCCGGTCGAACGGCGTCTTCGCCGCGCACGAACGGTCCGGTGAGCTCTCCGACCTCGAACCGGACGAGCACGTTCGGGTCGGTTGGATCGTGGGCGACGGCATCGTGGATCGTGAACGACGACGTCCCGGCGAATCTCGTCTCCGCGACGGTCGGTGCGCCGGCCCGGCATCGGGCGGGGGCCTGGACGCCTCGTCGGACCTCCGGAACCGGCGGGGCGGCCGACCGTGGAGATCGGCACCGTCCGCCTCGGGGTGGCCGGAACCCCCTCGCGATGGCGGCCGGTGGTGAGGAGGTGTATTTCCAGGGGTTGTGACCCCAGGTGACGTATTTCGTGTTAAATGCGCAGGTCGCGACAGTCAGGGGGCTGTCTGGTTAGCAATGGGTGGCGTTTGAGTAATCACCCCACGCGCTGGCCAGGGGGAATGCGCTTTTCCTCGACCATAGGCCGCATCGGCGCCCTCGTCGAGGTTCCAGACCCGGTTTGCTCAGTCATCATGATGCCTGCAGCATAGGCGTGGCTTTCCTGGAAGAATCGGCGGGGCGGCTAGAGTAAGTGCGTCACCATGGCCAACGGGATCGTCAACAATACGACACCGCACCGGCCGAGGATTGACGCGAGCGGAGGCGTGATGGCTCGAAGGTCGACAGTCCAGCGTGATCCCCGGATCGCTGGCGACCCTGAGCTGTCGTCATATCCGGACTTCCCCGACGATCCCGACCTCGATCGCGCTCCGGCGCGCGGGCGGGGCGTGTCGCGCGGACGCTGGTCCGGTGGAGGCGGACGCTGGCTGGTGTGGGCCGGTCGCGCCGTGCTCTGGGCGCTGATCGTCGTCATCGTCGTGAACGGGGTCCGCGCGCCCTTCGAGCGCTTCACCCAGCAGAACGCGCCCTCGAGCGCCGTGCCCGTCGAGGGAAACGGGTTCCCCACGGTCCAGGCCTCCGCCTTCGCGGCCCAGTTCGCCGAGGTCTATCTGAACTTCGACGGGGCTCGCCTCGCGGAGAGGGAGTCGAGGCTCGCCCCCTACCTGCCGGAGGGCGTCGAAGGGCAGTTCGGCTGGGACGGTTTCGGCAGGATGAGCGCTGGAGCGGTGCAACCGTACGGGATCGAGGTCGTCGACGCCGACAACGCCGTCGTCACCGTGGCCTACCAGTCGGAGAACCGCCGCCAGCTCCTGTCCGTGCCCGTCTACCGCGACCGGGCCGCGGAGAGGTTCGTCGTCGCCGGACGTCCGGGCATCCTGCCCGCGCCGAGGGCGGCCGGCCTGCCGCCCAAGGCCGCACCCGAGCGCGACCGCGACGCCGAGCAGGAGCTGCGCACCCCGCTGGAAGACTTCTTCAAGGCCTATGCGGGTGACACCACCGCGCTGCAGCGCTACGCCGACGCCGGGGTCACCCTGCAGGGATTCGGGGGGGCGTTCACCTTCCTGCAGCTCAAGGACCTCTCCGTGCCCGTCAGTGGGGGAGTCGACCGCGAGGTGACCGCGACGGTCACGTGGGGCGTGCCGTCGAAGGCAGTCCCGTCCACCGACCCAGAGCCCGCCGATCCCGGCCAAATGGGAGGCAAGCTGGAGCAGTCCTACTTGCTCACCATGGTCAAGCAGGGCGACAAGTGGTTCGTCAAGGACATTCGCGGCGCATACCGATCTGTGGCGGGGTAAGCATGATCGAATGGTGCCGATCCACGGTGAGCAGACCCCCCTTGATCGATGAGCCGTCGGTCCGGGTCCCCGCGCACACGCGCCGAGGACCCTTATCCGCTTGGCGGGCACGATCGTGAGTACGGAGGACAAGAAGTGATTCTCAAGACCATGCTGCTGAGCGCCATGGAGCTCGCTCAGCCCACAGCACCTCCGGCGGGCGTCAACACCGAGGGCCTGGCCGACTTCCTCCGCAGCTTCTTCGCGCCGCTCTTCCTGGTCATCGTCTCGGTGGTGGCACTCTTCTTCCTCTTCACCCGTGAGATCACCAGGTTCGTCCAGTTCATCATTCTGGCGATCGCCATCGGAGTGATCTTCTACGTTCCGAACATCATCGAGGTGACTGCCAAGGCGATCGCGGGCGCGCTGGGCATTTCGGGGGGTTGAGACCGGGTTCGAACGGTCAAACAAGGAGAGGCGGAGAGGAGGATCACGTGGATCTGCCCACGTACACCAATATCTGGAGGATCGAGAAGCGGCTCTACAAGCTGTACGACCTACGGCTGCCGATGCCGCTCCCGATCGTCTGGATCGGTGGGTTCGTGGGAGTGCTGGCCCCGTGGTCGCTGCTGCTCTACCTTCTCGGTCTGCCCTTCGCCGCCCCCTGGCACGTGATCTACCTGGTGCCCCCCGGTATCGTCACCTGGCTCTCCACCCGGCCGGTGATCGAGAGCAAGAGGCTCACCGAGCTGCTCCAGTCGCAGGTGCGCTACGTGGGAGAGCCGCGCACCTGGTGCAGGATGGCCCCCCTCTCCGAACCCGCCGAGGTCACGCTGACCGGCCGGATCTGGCGGGCCGCGCCGCAGTACACGGCCGTCAGGGTCAAGGCGTCGCGCAAGGCCCGGCACGCCCAGGCCAAGCGCGCCGCCGCCCGCCGCGAGGTGCGTCCCGCCGTGGCCGCGGCCGCGGCGGCCGCCGCCACCGCGCCCGTCGCCAGGGCCGAGGTTCACGCGCTTCGCCAAGGTGTCGCCCCGGCCCTTGGCCAGACATCGGCCCTTGGTCAGGCTGCGGGCGTCGGTCAGGGCTCGGGCGTCGGTCAGGGCTCGGCCGCCGAGACTTCCCGGGGCGTCGAGACCCCTTGGGCCGTCGAGGCGCCCCCGGTCGCCGTCCCCGCCGTTCTCCCCGTGCCCTCTGCGCTGTCCGGACCCTCCGCGCCGTCTGTGCGGTCCCTGCCCGTCGTGACTCCGGTGTCCGAGCCCGTCGCGTTCGCCGAGGCGGCCGAGGCCGTCGAGTCCGCGCCGGGTACGCCGATCCCCGGCCCTGCCTCGCGACCGCCCGCGGATCATTCCCGCGGACCTTCCGAGGAGCGGGCCGACCGCACTTCGCCGGCCGGATCCGCGGCCGAGGGGAAGGCGGACGATTCGAGGGACGAGACCCCGGGGGCGTCCGGCGCGACCGCGGCTCCGCCCGCTCCGATCGGCACCGAGGCGCTGCGGCGGCTGCGCAGGCTCGCGGCCTCCGCGGAGGCCGAGCGCGCCGCCGCGGCCCCCGCCCCGCCGGTCGTGGCCCCACCGCCGGTCGTACCTTCCGCTCCGGCCATACCGGTCGCGCCTCCCGCGGTGGTCACGCCGCCCTCCGAGGTGATCGTGCCTTTCGCGCCGGTCGAGCGTCCCGACGCGCCGGTCGGGCGACCCGAGGTGATCGCGCCCGCGGCGTCCTCCGAGACCGACGCCCCCACCTCGAAACCCTCCGAGGAACGGCCCGAGGCACCGGCCGTGCCGCAGCCCTCGGCACCCAGGGCACCACGGGAGGAGACCTCCGCTCCGGCCCGTGCGGTGTCCGCCGAGAGGCCGGCCGTCGTGCCCGACCCCGTCAGGAAGCCCTCGGAGCCCGCCCCCTCCTTCGTACCCAGGTTCGTCGGACCGGCGCCGGTCGGGCGCCGCGCCGAGGCGGCCGAGCTCCCGCAGACCGGACAGAGCAGGCAGGACAAGCAGGACAGCCAGGACGAGGAGAGCGCACGGCGTCAACACCGCAAGGGGCAGCCCGCGCCGATCGGGCGCGCGGCGGAGACGGCGGAGACGGCGGAGACGCTGAGGGCGTCGAAGGCGTCGAAGGCATGGCCGCCGGAGCGGCCCGCGAGTGCGCAGGCGGGTCCCGGCGCCCCGGCGGGCACCGGCGTCCAGGGGGGCGGCATGTCGATCCGCGCGGTTCCCTCGGGGCCTGCCACGGCGGATCCGGTCACCCCCGCGGTGCCGGTGACCGGTTCCTCACGTGGCGAGGCCGAGACCAGGGTCCGCCGGGTCGAGTCGGTGGTCGGCCGTGACTCCTCCGGCGGCTGGCGGCGGCTGGCCCAGGTGGTGATCGGGCCCGGCGGTGGCCGTACGGACGGCTCGGAGATCGACGAGGCGCGGGCCAGGGCGGTGTTCAGCGGCAGTCGCCGGGTGGTGGTCCTGGGATGCACCGGCGGCGCCGGGCAGACCACGACCGCGCTCATGCTCGGCCACACCCTCGCCCGCTACCGCGAGGACCGGATTCTCGCGGTCGACGCCAGCACCGGCTCCCACGCCCTGTCCAGCCGGATCCAGGGCGAGTCGCCGGAGACCCTGACCTCCCTGCTCTCCGGGCTCGACAACGTCCAGGGATATCTCGGCATGCGCGCCTACACCAGCCGCTGCGCCTCGGGGCTGGAGGTCCTCGCCGGAGACAGCGACGCCGGTGCCGAGCAGCGCCTGTCCGACCGCACGCTCTTCTCCGACCGGCGGCTCGGCCAGACGATGGACATGCTCGACCGGCACTACAAGGTGGTCGTGATGGACCCGGCCGCGGCTCTGGCCGCGCGGGTCCTCCCTTACGCCGACCAGCTCGTCCTCGTCGTCCCGGCGAGCGAGGACGGGCCGGACGCGGTGGCGATGACCTACGAGTGGCTCGACGGGCACGGTTGCTCCGACCTTCGCCATCGGGCGGTCATGGTGGTCAACGGGGTGAGCCGCCGCAGCATGGCCGACGTGGAGCAGGCGGAGGCGGTCGCGCGGGGCAGGTGCCGGGCGATCGTCCGGGTGCCCTGGGAGGACGCCCTGGCCCCCGGCAGGGCCGATCGGGTGGAACCGTCCCACCTGCGGGCGCCGGGCCGCCGGGCGTATCTCGCCCTGGCCGGTGTCGTCGTGGCGGGCTTCGGAACGGTTCAGGCGGGTCGACCCAGCGAGGAGGAACTAGCCCAGTGATCCCCCGGGCGCGAGGAGATGCGGTGAGCGGGCGAGACGAGGTGCGGGTGGTGAGCGGGCAGGCCGGGGTCCGGATGAGCGGACGCCGTGGAATCCGGATCGGCGAGGGGTCCGGAGGCCGCGGAGGCAGGGCCGCGCGCGCGATGGAGGAGGGGCCGTGAGCCGCGCCTCCCAGGCGCGCAGCCGCCTCGCCGTCCGATACTTCGACGATCGGATTTTGCTGACCGACTCGTCGGTCTGGGCCTATTTCAGGCTTCCCACCGTGAGCTACGAGTTCATCACCCCCGAGGAGCGGGAGGCGCTCGCCACCAACATCACGATCGCGCTCGCCGCCATCCGCATGCCCGACGCCGAGGTCCACCTGCGGGTGGCGCACCGCACCTATCCCGCCGCCGAGTGGGCGATGGCGCTGAACGCCACCTCCGACGAGGGACCGGGCTGGCGCGACTACCTGGAGGACATGTATCGCCACGTCTGGGCCAAGGACTTCTGGACAAAGGAGGTCTATCTCGGCGTGCGGCTCGGCACGCGCGGGCGGCAGCTGGGCACCGGGGTCCTCGCGCAGCTCTTCGGTTTCTACCAGCGCAGTGAGAAGGCCCTGGGCATCGAGGACGACCACGTCCCCAAGGCGGAGATCGCCAAGTGGTCCGAGCAGGCGGAGCGGCTGGGCAGGGCGCTGTCCGCGAGCGCGCTGTACGCCAGGCACGCCACCTCCGTCGAGCTCGCCTGGCTGTTCCAGCACGCCACGACCGGTTCCCTCGGTGACCCCCCGGCCTCGGCCAGCCCCAAGCGCCGGTGGGGACAGGGGGAGATCGAGTCCCTCGTCGAGGGGCAGATCCACAACGGCAGGGCGCTGCTGCGGATCGAGCAGCCGCAGGGCGACTCCTACGTCGCGCACATGTCCTTCGCCCGCTTCCCCGACCTCATGCCCTTCCCCGACGGCGAGCCCTGGATGCACTTCGCCGACCAGCTGCCCTTCCCCGTGGAGATCAGTTCGAGGATGCGGCTGATCCCGCCGGTCAAGGCGAGCAAGGACGTCGCGCGCAAGCTCGCCCACGCCCGTGACATGGACATCCACATCCGTGAGGCGGGCGCCGAGGCGCCACTCGCCCTCGCCGAGCAGATCGACGCGGCCAGGATGCTGGAACACGGCATCACCAAGGAGCGTCTGCCGTTCGTGTACGGCTGGCACCGCCTGATCGTGTCGGCCCCGACCGAGGAGATCTGCGTGCAGCGGGTCGAGGCGGTCGTGGAGCACTACCGCGACATGGGCATCGACATCGTCAACTCCACCGGCGACCAGTTCTCGCTGTTCTGCGAGACGCTGCCGGGAGAGCGGGTCCGGGTGAACGCCTACGCGCAGCGGCAGCCGCTGCGCACCATCGCGGGCGGCATGGCCACCGCCACCGTCGACCTGGGCGACCGGACGGACGAGGGCGGCTCCGGCTGGATGGGCCCGTACGTCGGGGAGACTTTGGGCAGGGCGCGCAGCATCGTGCACTTCGACCCGCTGGTCGCGGCGACGCGCAACCGGCCGACGGCGATCGCCATCACCGGCGAGCCCGGTGGAGGCAAGACCACGCTCGCGCTGCTGATGATCTACCAGATGGCGCTGCGCGGGGTGACGGTCGCGGTGATCGACCCCAAGGGCGACGCCGAGTCGCTGGTGCAGCTGCTGCAGAAGCGGGGCAGGAAGGCGCGGATCATCCCGCTCGGGTCGGCGGCCCCGGGCCTGCTTGACCCGTTCTCGTTCGGTGACGACCTGGCGGCCAAGAAGACGATGGCCACCGAGACCCTGCGTCTGCTGCTGCCTCGCATGTCGGAGGAACGCGAGTCGGCGATGATCCAGGCGGTCGCCGCGGTCTCCAACGGCCATGACCCGTCGCTGGGCAAGGTCGTCGACTTCCTTGAGCAGACCGAGGACGCCGCCTCCAAGAACCTGGGCGCGGTGCTCCGCTCCATGTCGGACATGCATCTGGCCAGGCTCTGCTTCGACCCCTCGGGCGGCGACCAGATCGACACCGAGGGGTGGACCACGGTCTTCACCCTGGGCGGCCTGACGCTGCCCGACGCCTCCACCGGTCGCGACGACTACTCCTACGAGCAGAGGCTGTCGGTGGCGCTGCTCTATCTCGTCGCGCAGTTCGCGCGGGGTCTGATGAACGGCCTGGACCGGCGGACGCCCAAGGCGATCTTCCTGGACGAGGCGTGGGCGATCACCTCCACCCCCGAGGGGGCCAAGCTGGTGCCCGAGGTCAGCCGGATGGGCCGCTCCCGCAACACGGCGCTGGTCCTGGTCTCGCAGAACGCCGGAGACCTGCTGAGTGAGCAGGTGACGAACTGTCTGTCGTCGGTCTTCGCCTTCCGCTCCACGGAACGGGTCGAGGTGGAGCACGTGATGGCGCTGCTCGGGGTCGAGCCCTCCGAGGAGCACAAGGCGGTGCTGCGCTCGCTCGGTAACGGTGAATGCGTCTTCCGGGATCTGGACGGTCGCGCGGGCCGTATCGGGGTGGACCTGATCTCGGACGAGCTGCTGCGCTGGCTCGACACGAATCCGACCCACGACAAACCCGACGAGAAAGTGCATGATCTTCCTGGGGGCGACAGAGTCGGTAGGCCGGGGGCTGCGGCGCTGGAGGTGCGGTCATGAAAGGCTCCCTTAAGGGATTCGATGGCTTTCGCGGGAGACGGCCACTCGGAGGGCCGAAGGGTCTCCGCGGGCTTCGTGAGGTCCGTGAGTTCCGCGGTCTCCGTGGGATTCGCGGGCTTCGTGAGGTCCGTGGGCTTCGTGAGGTCCGAGGCACATCGGGCTCCCGCGCGGGTTCCCGCAGGGGACGGCTGGGCAGGCGGATCGCGATCGGGCTGGTCGTGCTCGCCGCCTTCCTCGCGCTGCCGCTGGCGTTCCCCGGCGACACGTCCACGGCCGTCGCCGCGGCTCCCTGTGACATGTCTCCCGACCTGTCACCCGACATCGTCGCCGGAGGCGTGGACGGCCTGATCCAGCCGCCGCTTCCCGACCCGCCCGCGACGGGCGCCCCCGCGGCACAGCCCCCGGCGGCCCAGGGCAACTACGCGACGTACGGCATGAGCGGCCAGTTCTGGCACACCCACCTGCTCGGCTGCGACGACATCGCGGCCGTGATGGGCAACGCGATGGCGAACACGGTCTTCCTGTGGGCGAAGGCGCTGGACCGGTTGACCATCACGACCTACCAGGCGGCGGCCACCGAGGGCCCGCTGGAATCGATCAAGAACGTCGTCGACGACATCGTGGTCCGTCTGGCCGACGCCATGTACTGGCCGTACCTGCGGCCGCTGGTGATCCTCGGCGCCATCTGGCTCGCCTGGTACGGGCTGATCCGCAAACGCGCCACCACCACCGCCGAGGGTGTCATCTGGATGGTCCTCGCGGTCACGGTGGCCGTCTGGTTCTTCAGCCGCCCCGGCGACCTCACGGGTATGGGCAAGATCGTCACGGACAAGACCGGCGAGGTGGTCAACTCCGCCTTCGCCGGGCTGCCCGGCGCGGGCGGGACCTCCTGCCTGCCCGCACCGGGTGAGGCGAACCCGCAGGTTCAGGGCGGCGGATACGGGCAGAGCGGCGTGCCCGGCGTCGAGCAGAACGCCGACGCGCTCTGGTCCACGCTGGTCTGCAAGCCGTGGCTGATGGGCCAGTTCGGCACGGCCGACCCCGACGCCCCCATCATCAAGATATTCGGCGCCAAGCTGCTGGAGATCCAGACGATCGACGCGGCCGAGATGAAGGCCCAGCAGGTGCCGGAGGCGAACTCCCACCAGGCGCGATACGAGACGGAGATCGCCGACAAGCTGCAGAACACGCCGTACTTCCCCCTCTTCCAGGGCAAGGACTGGACGAACCGCCTGGGGGTCGCGATCGGCGCCTTCATGGCCGCGGTGGTCGCGGGACTGCTGATCTTCCTGGTGGCGGTCTCGCTGCTGGTGCTCAAGGTCGGGTTCCTGCTGTTGCTCATCCTCGCGCCGGTCTTCCTGCTGATCGGCGTCCATCCGGGATCCGGGCGGATCATCGCCATGCGCTGGGTGGAGATGCTGATCGGCACCCTGCTCAGACAGGCGGTGCTCGCCCTCGTCCTCGGCGTGCTCGTCTACGGCTACGCCCTGATCATGTCCACGGCGATGCCGTGGGGCATGCAGGTGATGTTCATGGCGATCCTCACGATCGCGGTGTTCTTCTACCGGAGACCGTTCCAGCACCTGTTCTCGTCCATGGACGGGCACACGCTCACCACCCGGATGCTCGGCGACGCGGCGTCCGCGCCGACCCTGCAGCGGGCGGCGTCCGCGCTGCCGCCGGTCGCGGCGGTCAGGGCGGGCCGGTGGGGGATGCGCAAGGCCGAGCCGGTGCTGCAGGCGGCGGCGATGGTCGGCGGAGCCTCGGTCGGCGCGGCTGCGGCGGCAGCGGTCGCCCAGGGCAGGGTGCGTGGCGAGGAGGGTGGTGCCACGCCGAACACGCCGTCGGGCACCCGGGTGCCGACCGGCGCCCAACCGGCGCCGCTCGACACCGACGCCCAGGCCGCGGGCAGGCGCAAGGGCACCGGCAGGCCGGTCACCGCGGCCCGCACCGGCGCGGCGCCGCCGCTCAACCTCTCCGGGGCCGGTACGGGAGGCAGCGCGCCTCCGACCAGGTCCGGAGGCTCCTCGGGACGCGGCTCGGGAGGGACGGGCTCCTCGGGAGGCTGGTTCGGCGGCCGTTCCGGCGGCTGGGCTCCGCAGGGAGGCTCGGGCGGCCGACCCTCTTCGGCGGGCAGGTCGTCGGGTTCCTCCGCCCCCGCGGTGCGGCCCTCGGCGCCCGCGCCCGGCAGGTCGTCCGGTTCCTCGGGCTCCTCGGGCGGTGGCGGTCGTTCCGGCGGGAGCATCTTCGGCGGCGGCGGTTCTTCCCGGGGGTCCTCGGGATCCGGCTCCTCGCGGGGCGGCTCAGGCTCGGGATCGCGTAACGGCGGAGGTTCCTCCCGCGGCTCCTCGGGGTCGGGAGGCTCGGGGTCGGGCGGGAGCATCTTCGGCGGCTCCCGGGGCTCCGGTGGTTCGCGGAACCGCGACTCCGGAGGCAGGTCGTCCGAGGCGCCCCCGCTCTGGATCACCCGGCGGGTGGAGCGCGGCGGGGAGGCCGGTGAGCCGCCGCCGTTCTGGCTGCGTTCCTCCAACCGCGACAAGGACTGACAGTGGTCGAAGGAGGCAGTCGGCGGGGAGCCGTCTTCGCGGTGCTGGTCGTGATACTCGCCGTTGTCGGCGTCTACCTGACCATGTGGCCGGACACCGAGGGGGGGCCGGGGCAGCCGGCCGGTGTCACCCGTACGGTGGCGTCGGGGCAGGAGGCGGCCGAGGAGCCGGCCCGTCCGGCGGCGACGGCGAGTGACGCGCCCTTCGACGTCTACTCCTACCTGCCGATGACCAAGCAGGAGCTGGCCGCGGCGGCCGACTACGCGCAGCGTTTCACCGCCGAGTACGGCACGTTCAGCTACGACGAGGACCCGGCGGTCTACGGCGACCGCCTCAAGGGGTACGTCACGGCGGAGTTCTCGGGGACGCTGCTGCGGACCGTCACCTCACCGGGCACCGTCGAGGCGAACAAGGCCGACGAGATCGTGTCGATCGGTACGGCGCGGGTCAAGGGGATCCGGCAGATCGACAGCGCCTCGGTGACCTTCGTGGTCGTGGGCACCCAGAACGTCACGGCGAGGAGCGGGGCGAACGAGAGGACCGCGGAGTACGCCGTCACGCTCATCCAGGCCGGCGCGGAATGGCGGGTCCACGATCTCCAGCCCGCGGACTCCGGCCAGGAGGGGGACGATCAGCCCGTCGAGAGCGGCGCCACCGGCGGGACCGGATGAGCGGCGAGATCGCGTACGGATGGGAGCGAGCGGGCGGGGCCGCGTACCGGCGGGATGAGATGGGCGGCAAGGTGGCATGAGGAACAACAAGCACCTCCGCCTCGCGCTGATCCTCGGAGTCGCCGCGCTCTGTCTGATCACGCTGATCATGGCGCCGATGATGATGATCAGCGGGTTCCCCTCCTTCCCGTCGATCACCGGTGGCGCGGCGCAGCAGCCTGAGTGCGGAGACACCGGCGGGGCGGCGGAGGACCAGTCGGAGACCGCGACGTCCGACATCCCCGAGGAGTATCTGAAGCTGTATCGCGAGCACGGCAAAAAGGTCGGCGTGCAGTGGAACGTGCTCGCCGGGGTCGGCAAGCGCGAGACCAACCACGGACGCTCCACGCTCCCCGGTGTGCGCAGCGGCACCAACTACGCGGGCGCGGCCGGGCCGATGCAGTTTCTCATCAGCACATGGGGCGGCAAGGCCAAGATCAAGATCCCGTCCACGTTCAACGGCTACGCCTCCGACGGCGACGGAGACGGCTGGGCCGACGTGTACAACCCGGCGGACGCCATCCTAGGCGCGGCGAAGATGCTGAAGCGGAACGGCGCGCCGGAGGACGTGCGACGTTCGCTGTTCGTCTACAACCGCGCCTGGTGGTACGTCGACCAGGTGATGGAGATCGCCAAAAAGTACGCCAAGGACGGAGAGGTCACCGTACCGCCCGAGGCGGACGAGAACTGTGACGAGCCCATGCTGGAGGCGGCGCCGACGAGCACGGTGGCCGCGATCCTGGAGTACGCGCTCGCCCAGCGCGGCAAGCCCTACATCTGGGGCGGTACGGGTCCCGCGGGCTACGACTGCTCGGGGATCATCTACATGGCCTACCGGAGTGCCGGCCTGACCATCCCGCGCACCACGTTCGGCCAGTGGCCGTTCGGAGTGGAGGTTCCCGCGGGGGAGGAGCAGGCCGGAGACCTCGTCTTCTTCAACTCCGGTCCTGGAACGGGCCCGGACCGTCCCGGCCACGTGGGGCTGGTGGTCTCCCCGGGCAAGATGGTCGAGGCGAGGTGCCGGTTGTGCGGGCCGATCAAGGTCACCACCTACCGGGAACGCACCGGAATCGTGGGGTTCACCCGGCCGCTGCGACACCCCCAGGTTCTCGCGCAACTCAAGACACGGGAGCAGGGCTGACAGAATCGGGTGCCATGGAAAAGGTCGTTGTGGGCGCCGCCATCGTCGACGGCGACGGGAGACTGCTCGCCGCCCAGCGGGCCGATCCTCCAGAGTTGGCCGGAGGGTGGGAGTTGCCGGGAGGGAAGGTCGATCCCGGCGAGGACGAGCACACGGCACTGGTCAGGGAGTGCCAGGAGGAGCTCGGCGTGCTGATCGAGGTGGGCGAGCGCGTCGGGGGCGACTGGGCGCTCGCCGGCGGCTACGTCCTGCGGGTCTGGTTCGCGGTGGTCGCCGAGGGCAGGCCCGAGGCGAAGGAGCATCTGGACCTGCGCTGGCTGGCCGAGAGCGAGCTCTACGACGTGGCGTGGCTCCCCGCGGACCTTCCAATCGTCCGGGCGGTACAAGGTCGCCTCAACGATGGGCAAGGTCGGTTCAATAAGGATTGATCAACTCCGCAGCGTGACATAACTGCTACTGGACGTGGCGATGTCGCGTGTCCGTACCCGGGGAACGGAGATATGCGGTGACCGTAAGGTGGCGTGGTGCTGGGTTCGTGTCAGCGGTCGGAGCGGGAGTACTCGTCCTCGGAGCCTCGGGGGTGTACGCCGTTCAGATGGACGAGTCGGCCCCGTCGCCTCTCGACCTGACCACCGTGGCCGATTCGGATGCGTGGGCACGGGGGAGCGGCGCCGAGCAGGTGATCCGCTACCGGATCCGGCTGCGGGGGCCGGGCACCGACGCCCGGCTCGCGGTCCTGACGACCCCCGCCGAGGCGCTCAGGGGCATCGAGTGCCCCGAGGAGACCAGGTCGTCGACGCCCCTCCCGAAGGGGGCGGGGGTGTGCATGGTCGGAGCCCTGCCTGCCGAGGGCGGCTCCGTCGACGTGCTGCTCGCCCTGCCGGAGCGCCCGCGTGATCTCACGGTGTCCGCCCTGGCCCGGATGAGCGGCCCCGACGGCAAGATGGTGAGCCAGCGGGCCCAGAACACGATCAAGAGCACGGACGCGGTGATGCGGCGAGGCGGGGATGCCGCCGAGGTGCCGGAGACGCTGGAGCACGCCCGCGTCACGCGGGAGTCGAGGCCCGCCGAGCCCCGCGGCGGTGTGGGAGCTCCAGGTGCCGCCAGCATGGTCCTCAAGGTGCCCCAGACGGCCGAGGAGTCCGGGGAGGCCCCATTGGGTGCACCCCGTGTCTCGGAGGCGCAGAGGGCCGAACAGCGCATGTCGGCGTTCCTTCTCGATCTTGCCGGGAAAGCGTTCGTCGCGCCGCCCGTCTCGGGTCCTGGCGCGGGAGCGAACGCCGCCGGGGCTCCCGCCGATCAGGGAACGTCGCGGGGAGCCGGGGTGCCCGTGAACCCGCTGACGCGCGCGCTTCCCGGCGCCCCGGGAGCGACGGGAGGCCCGGCGGCCTCCCACGAGACGCGGGGCACGGTGCCGGGCGGGCGTGGGGAGGCCGGGTCTCCGGTGGCTCCCGCCCGGGTCCCCGACGGGGCGGTTCCCGGTCGCCCCGCGGCCCCGCTGCCTCCCGACCGTCATGCGGCCCCGCTCTCTCCCGGTCGTCCGCAGGAGGGAACACGGCTTCCGGACGGCGCCGCGGTTCCGGGCGCCGCGGCTCAGGGTGCCGCGCCGGAGGCCGGTGCGGCGGTGCCGGGTCGGGGAGCGGCACCAGGTCAGGGAGCGGCCGCCATACCGCCGGCGGGAGCGCCCGAGCCCCCCGCCATCCAAGGGCAGAACGGTAGGAACCACTCGGCCACGGGTGCCCAGACGGGCCGCAAGGCGGCCGGGCGGAAGGTGCGCGGGCAGCGGCACGCGGCCGGTCGGCCCGGTGCGCGCGAGCAGGGAGTGAACCCGCAGGCTCTCCTGCGGCAGACGGGTCCCGGCCGGCAGACGGTCGGGCTGCCCGGGGTGCCGCAGATGGGACCCGGCCAGCCGGTTCTCCCGCAGATGGGACCGGGCCTGGAGCAGATGGGTCCCCTCTATCCCGGCTACCCGGGAAACGGGAAGAAGACGGCCGGTGGCCCGGGATCGCGTCGGCCGATGGTCGGGCCGATGCCTCCCGGATACCCGGGGATCGGACAGCCCGCCGTGCCCGGGCAGGGCATGGGGCAGCCGATGCCTCCCGGATACCCGGGGATCGGGCAACCGGGGATGGCGGGGCAGCCCGGCGTGCCGCAGCAGGGTCCCGGCGGGCCGGTGGGCGGCCCCATGGCTCCCGGCGGGCCGGGAGTGGGGCAGCAGCCGGGCGGGCCGCAGACGCCGGGCATCCAGCCGGGCGTACCGGGGGCCATGACGCCGCCGATCTCGATGGGCATGGCGGGGGCGGGCCAGATGCCGGGGCTCGCGAACGGTCTCCAGCTGCCGCAGGCGGGTCCCTTTCCCGCCGCGCAGGTGCCCGTCTCACAGGATTCGGGTCCGCAGGGGGCGCCCCTGCCGCAGGATCTCGACGGCCCGAGCGGTCAGGTCCAGCCGGTCTCCGAGTCAAGCCCGCTACTGACAGGAGCGACGGGTCTCCCGGCGGTAGGTGCGGGGGTGGGGACGTTGCTGGGCCTTCTGTGGCTGCAGCGGAGGATCCAGCGGCGTCGTCGGTCGCGACACGTTTTGTAAAACGCGGATTACTGTTATTTTTGCCCGACTAGTATTTCTTTGGCGTGTTCATGGTTGATTGCACGGAGGACACCGGTGACGCGAGCACGGCGCAGGGCAGCGTTCTCCGCCGTCGCGATGTCCGTCGGACTCAGCGGCGCCGTCCTGCTCACTTTGGCGCCGCTTACCGGATCCTCCGCGGCCGGCGCGACCGTCAGGACGATGGTCATCGAGCCCTCGCAGGTCGAGGGGTGTGACGTCGATCCCGCGGGCCCCTGTGAGGAGCCCACGCCGGTCGTCACCGTCACGGTCACCGAGGATCCCGAGGTGCCGCAGGAGACCGTGACGACCACGATAACCGTCCCGGCGTCGCCGAAGCCCAAGCCCACGAAGACCACGGCCGCCCCTCCGCCTCCGCCTCCGCAGGAGACGGCGGTCGCGCCGCCGCCGGTCCAGGATCCGCCCCCGGTGGTCCCGACCGCCGAGGCCAACACGCCGGAGAACTCGGAGAACAACGAACCCCAGTTCCCGCAGACCACCCCTGAGCCGAACCAGCAGCTTCCCGCCGCAGAGCCCACGCCGTCCGACACGGCCACGCTCGACCAGAGCTCCTCGGGCACCTCCGTGTACGAGATCCGCAACGCGGGTTCCGAGTTCGACGGGGCCACGCTGAGCCGTCAGCTCGGCATCCCGGCGCTCATCCTGGTGCTGCTGGTGCTGTTCGCCGTGCTGATCTTCGAGGGCAGGCTGCGCCGCATGGCCCACGCGGCGGCGATCCGCAGGGCCGGTCCGCGCGGCATGGACCCGATGGCCTACCCCGGCGGTCCCGGTTACGCCGCCGCCGGCCCCTACCAGGGCGGTACGGCCTACGCGCCGATCATCAGCTTCGTGCCCATGCAGATGTACGCCCCGGTCTACCCGGAGGGCTACACCCCCGAGCAGTATCCCCACGGGTACGACCAGACGACGGCGTACATGCCCGCGCCCGGCCACGAGCAGCACCCGGCCACCGGCCACGGTGCCCCGTACGACCCGCGGACCGGCCAGGTGTATCCCGTGCCCCCCGGGCAGTCGCCTTACGGCCCGACGCTCCAGGACGGCCCGACGCCTCAGGGCGGCGCGGCGGCCTTCCAGGGCACCCCGCACCCCGGCCAGGACTCCCGTGAGGGACGCCTCCCGCAGGGGGCGCCGGAGTTCCCCGGTGCGCCGTTCCCGCAGGAGCCAGCCAGGAGCAGGCCGGGCGACGACCCGCTGGACGACTTCCGGCCGGCCGTTACCGATGACGCTCCCGGCCAGGTCCCCTCGCAGGACCGGCCCCTCAATGACGGCCCTCAGGACGGCCTCCCGCCCCTGGGGCGGGAGCCGCAGGGCGACCTGGGCGGGTCGAAGGGCGAGGTCATGACCTTCGGACCCCAGCCTCAGGACGGTCCCGGTCAGGGTCCGGGCGAGGGCGGCCCCGGTGAGGCGCGTCCTGGCGGCGACCAGCCGACCGGGGGCGAGCGGCCTCCCGCCGGTCCCGCCTCGACGGCGATCTATCCGATTCCCGGCCAGGAGACCGGCAAGGACTCCGGCAAGGACTCCGGCAAGAAGAAGCGCGGTCTCTTCCGCCGCTCCACCTGACCCGCCCCGCCCTTCCGAGCGCGTCCACGGCCTGTGCCGTCCGCCGCTCGGTCGTGGACGCGGCCGGCAGCAGCAGGCAGGGCGGCGCGGCCGGGGGCTAAGACAGCGGCGCGTTGTCCAGGAAGGCCGCGCTCGGGACGATGCCGAAGATGATTCGGTTTCGACGTGATAGGGGCGAGCCGGTTTGGGCAGGAGGAGCGGGCATCCTCCTGCTGGAGGGTCGGCCACTCTTTGTCGCATGAGAGAGACTCTCTGATTTGGAGTCTCTCTGTTTTGGAGAGAACGGAAAGAGGGGGCGCCGTGTCAACGGAGCCGGAAGCCCGCAAAGAGATGATCACGGCCGTGTCCGATCAGGGACGCCTGACGGCGATGCGCTCGGTGCTGTTCCACGTCGGCGTGGCAGGCCGGGCCGGAATCAACGTGACCGACTTCAACTGCCTGGCCCTCCTCGACAAGGAAGGCCCTCTCACCCCTCACGACCTCGCCGTACGGCTGGGGCTGACACGCGGTGGCGCGATCACCGCGGTCGTGGACCGCCTGCAGAGAGCGGGGTACGTGCGCCGCGGCCGGGATGCCGTCGACCGGCGCCGTGTCCTCGTCGAGCTGGTGCGTGAGGGCCCCTACCTCGCGCTGCAGGAGATCCTGGCGGACCTCAACAGGGCCTACGCCGATCTCGCCGCGGACTACAGCGACGCGGAGCTGACGGTCATTCACGACTTCGCCGTCCGCGCCGACGACGTCATGCGGAAGCAGACCCGGCGGCTGTGGCGGGAGTGAGGCCTCCAGGAGCCCGTACGAGGCTCCTGGAGACGGCCGAAAGCGGCCGGGAGAGCCCGTACGAAGGCCCTGCTCAACAAAGCGCGAACGGCGCCGCCCCCGGGAGAGCCCGTGGACGGCGCCGTGAGACGCGGGAAGGTCAGGTCTTCGAGCTGGAACGCTTGAAGATCTTGTTGCCGAGCCAGACCAGCGGGTCGTACTTCCGGTCGACGACGCGCTCCTTCATGGGGATCAGCGCGTTGTCAGTGATCTTGATGTGCTCGGGGCAGACCTCGGTGCAGCACTTGGTGATGTTGCAGTAGCCGAGACCGTGCTCCTCCTGGGCGGAGTCCTTGCGGTCGGCCACGTCGTACGGGTGCATGTCCAGCTCGGCGATCCGCATCAGGAAGCGCGGACCGGCGAAGTTGGTCTTGTTCTCCTCGTGGTCGCGGATGACGTGACAGACGTTGTTGCACATGAAGCACTCGATGCACTTGCGGAACTCCTGGGACCGCTCGACGTCGATCTGCTGCATGCGGTACTCGCCCGGCTTCACGTCGGCCGGAGGGGTGAAGGACGGGATCTCCCTGGCCTTCTGGTAGTTGAACGACACGTCCGTGACGAGGTCCTTGATCACCGGGAACGTCCGCATGGGCGTCACGGTGATCGTCTCCTCCTCGGAGAAGGTGGACATCCGGGTCATGCAGCCCAGCTTCGGCTTGCCGTTGATCTCCATCGAGCACGAGCCGCACTTGCCGGCCTTGCAGTTCCAGCGGACGGCGAGGTCGGGAGCCTGAGTGGCCTGAAGCCTGTGGATGATGTCGAGGACGACCTCGCCCTCGTTCACCTCGACCGTGAAGTCCTCAAGCTTGCCCTCGCCGCCCTCGCCCCGCCAGACGCGGAACTTCGCCTTGTAACTCATGGTTACTCCTTGGCCAGCGCGTCAAAGGCGGCCAGCTCTTCCTCGGTGATGTACTTCTTCAGCTCGTCCCGGTCGAACAGCGTGATGAGGTCGTCCCGCATCGGAGGCTGCACCTTCTCCTCCACCGTGATGCCGGAGGCGTCCGGGGTGAGGGCACAGCGCAGGATCTTGGCCCGCCACTCGGGCGACATGCCGGGGAAGTCGTCGCGGGTGTGACCGCCGCGGCTCTCCTGGCGCAGCAGCGCCGCCTTCGCGACGCACTCCGAGACCAGGAGCATGTTGCGCAGGTCGAGGGCGAGGTGCCAGCCCGGGTTGTAGATGCGGTTGCCCGCCGCGCCGACGCCCTGGGCCCGCTCCTTGAGCTTCTCCACCGCCTCCAGCGCCTCGGAGACCTCCTCGGCCTTGCGGATGATGCCGACCAGCTCGTTCATCGTCCGCTGCAGCTCGTGGTGGACCTCGTACGGGTTCTCGCCCGTGCGCTCCAGCGGGGCGAGAGCCTCCGCGCTCGCCTCGGCCACGGCCTCATCGGAGATCGCCGGCCGGGCCGCGAGACCGTCCACGTACGAGGCCGCTCCGGCGCCCGCGCGGCGGCCGAACACCAGCAGGTCCGACAGCGAGTTGCCGCCCAGCCGGTTGGAGCCGTGCATGCCGCCGGAGACCTCACCGGCCGCGAACAGGCCGGGCACGTCCGCCGCACCGGTGTCGGCGTCGACCTCGACGCCGCCCATGATGTAGTGGCACGTCGGGCCGACCTGCATCGCCTCCTTGGTGATGTCGACGTCCGCCAGCTCCTTGAACTGGTGGTGCATCGACGGCAGCCGCTTGACGATCTCGGCGGCCGGGAGACGGGTGGAGACGTCGAGATAGACGCCGCCCTGGGGTGACCCGCGGCCCGCCTTCACCTCGGAGTTGATGGCCCGCGCGACCTCGTCGCGGGGGAGCAGCTCCGGAGGGCGGCGGTTGTTCGCCTGGTCGGTGTACCAGCGGTCGCCCTCCTCCTCGGTGGTGGCGTACTTGTCCTTGAACACGTCCGGGATGTAGTCGAACATGAAGCGCTTGCCCTCGGAGTTTCTCAGCACCCCGCCGTCACCGCGGACGGACTCGGTGACGAGGATGCCCCTGACCGAGGGCGGCCAGACCATCCCGGTGGGATGGAACTGGATGAACTCCATGTTGATCAGCTTCGCGCCGGCGAGCAGGGCGAGCGCGTGGCCGTCGCCGGTGTACTCCCACGAGTTGGACGTGACCACGTACGACTTGCCGATGCCGCCGGTGGCGAGCACGATCGCGGGGGCGTCGAACAGGATGAGCTTGCCGTTCTCCCGCCAGTAGCCGAAGGCCCCGGAGATCGCGCCGCTCCCGCCGGGACCCGTCTCCTTGAGCAGGCGGGTGACCGTGCACTCCTGGAAGACCTTGATGTACGCCTCGGCGTCGCCGTGGGTCTTCTCGTCCTCCTGCTGGAGCGCGACCACCCGCTGCTGCAGGGTGCGGATCAGCTCCAGGCCCGTGCGGTCGCCGACGTGCGCGAGCCGAGGATATTCGTGCCCGCCGAAGTTACGCTGGCTGATCTTGCCGTCCTTGGTGCGGTCGAACAGCGCGCCCCACGCCTCCAGCTCCCAGACCCGGTCGGGGGACTCCTTGGCGTGCAGTTCGGCCATCCTCCAGTTGTTGAGGAACTTGCCGCCGCGCATGGTGTCGCGGAAGTGCACCATCCAGCTGTCGTCGCTGTTGACGTTGCCCATCGCGGCGGCCGCGCCGCCCTCGGCCATGACCGTGTGCGCCTTGCCGAACAGGGACTTGCAGACGATCGCCGTCCGCTTGCCCTGCTGGCGGGCCTCGATGGCCGCCCGCAGCCCCGCACCGCCGGCGCCGATGACGACGACGTCGTATTCGTGACGCTCGATTTCCACAGGTGATCCTTATGCGAACGGGAAGGCGATGATGCCCTTGGCGACCAGGCGCACGTACAGGTCGGCGCCCATGACGGAGAACATGGAGATCAGCGCGAGCTGCGAGTGCTTGGCGTTGAGCTTGGAGACGAATCCCCATGCCCGGTAACGGATCGGGTGCTTGGAGAAGTGGTTCAGGCGCCCGGCCGTGATGTGCCGGCAGGAGTGGCACGACAGGGTGTACAGGTTGATCAGCACCGCGTTGACGATCAGGATCCAGGTGCCCAGACCGCCGGGCCTCTCGATCAGCGACTTCACCGCGTCGTGCGCGAGGACGAGGCCGATGACGATGGCCGCGTAGAAGAAGTAGCGGTGGACGTTCTGCAGGATGAGCGGGAAGCGCGACTCACCGGTGTACTTGCTGTGCGGCTCGTTCACCCCGCAGGCCGGGGGTGAGAGCCAGAACCCTCGGTAGTAGGCCTTGCGGTAGTAGTAGCAGGTGAAGCGGAAGCCCGCGGGAAGGCCGAGGATGAGCAGGCCGGGAGGCAGGGTGTACCAGTCGCCGAAGGGCGCGAGGCCGAACAGGCGTGCGCCCGGCGGACAGCTCGTCGCCAGACAGGGCGACGCGAACGGCGCGTGGTACGGCGACACGAAGTAGCTTGTATCGAAGATCGCCCACGTGGCGTAGACGAGGAATGCCGTGAAGATGATGAAAGTGACCAGCGGATAGCGCCACCACTGGTCCGTTCGCAGAGTGCGCTCCTTGATCTGCGCACGTTGCCTTCTGGCCGGGCTCTCGGCCGTTGTCTGGGTCATTGAGACCTCTCCACCTCCCGCGGACCCCGCTCGCCCAGGTGTCCGGGTTGTATCAGTTGTGCCGCGCGTCCGGGCCATCGTCGCGCCGGGCTCACACGTGCGCGCGCATATTGGTGGGGGATACGTTACGACGGACCTCAGGGGTTGTGTGCAAGGGGTCTCTCACAATTTCACTACCCCGGTGTGATTCCTGTCACGTTCGCCTGCCAAGGGTGTCTCGCCTGCGACATCTCACGAGGTGGACGATCACGGGAAGGTCTCGGCGGACGGGAGGCACAGATGTGGCGAAAGGACAACCCCTGACCTCATCCCCCGCCCGCGCCCTCGCGGGCCGTCAGTAGTGCTGGGTGGAGTTGGGCAGTTTGACGACGGTCACGAAGAAGTCGTCGATCCGCCGGACCACGCTGATGAACTGGTCGAAGTCGACCGGCTTGGAGACGTAGGCGTTGGCGTGCAGGTTGTAGCTGCGCAGGATGTCCTCCTCGGACTCCGACGTGGTGAGCACGACCACCGGGATCCCGCGAAGCTTCTCGTCGGCCTTTATGTCCTGGAGCACCTCCCTGCCGTCTTTCCTGGGCAGGTTGAGGTCGAGCAGGATCAGGTCGGGCCTGGGCGCGTCGGCGTAGTCGCCCTCCTTGCGCAGGAAGGCCATGGCCTGCTCGCCGTCGTTCACCACGTGCAGCTTGTTGCGGACCTTGTTGAGCTCGAACGCCTCCCGCGTCAGCAGGACGTCGCCCGGGTCGTCCTCGACCAGGAGCACGTCTATCCAGCGCAGGTCATTCATCCAAATCTCCTGTGGGAAGGGTCCAGCGGAAGGTCGTACCCCGTGTTGGGGCCTTTTCGACGTTCTCGCCGGGCTCGGTGACTTCGGTGGTTCCGGCGCTCTGGGTGCTTCCCCCGTTTTCCGAGTCGACCCAGATGCGGCCACCGTGATATTCGACGATCTTCTTGCAGAGTGCCAGCCCGATGCCCGTGCCCGCGTACACGTCCCGTCCGTGCAGGCGCTGGAAGATCAGGAAGATGCGGTCAGTGTACTTACTGTCGATGCCGATGCCGTTGTCGGTGCAGGAGAACTCCCACATGTCCCCGTCGCGCCGCACCCCGATGTGGATCACCGGCGGGTCCTGCGAGTGGAACTTGATCGCGTTGCCGATGAGGTTCTGGAAGAGCTGGGTCAGCTGGGCACGGTTGCCGAGCACCTCGGGCAGCTCGTCGTGGGTCACCGTCGCGTCGCTGTCCTCGATGGTCGCGCCGAGGTTGTTCAGCGCGGCCTTGAGCGGCACGGCGGCGTCGATCCTGGTGCGCTCGCCGCCCATCCTGCCGACCCGGGAGAAGTCGAGCAGGTCGTTGATGAGCATCTGCATGCGTTTGGCGCCGTCGACGGCGAAGGCGATGTACTGCTTGGCGCGATCGTCGAGCTGGTCGCTGTAGCGCTGGTCCAGCATCTGGGTGAAGCTGGCGACCTTGCGCAGCGGCTCCTGCAGGTCGTGGCTGGCCACGTAGGCGAACTGCTCGAGCTCGCCGTTGGAGCGCTTCAGCTCCGCGGCCTGGTCCTCCAGCTTGCGCTGCGTCTCCGAGGACAGGCGCCACTCGGCGAGGATGCGGCGGCGCATCGCGTCGACGTGGCCCGACAGCTCCGACAGCTCGGCGGGGCGCTCGACCTTGAGCCTGTGGTCGAAGTCTCCCTGGGCGACCGCGCGGACCTGCTGGTTCAGCTCCGCCAGCGGGCGGAGCACCGCGTACCGCACGATGAGCACCGCGATGATCCCGGCCACGACGAGTGCCGCGGCCACCCCGAGGAGCGCGGCGTAGAGGGCCTGCCAGCCGGTCTCGAGCCGTACGACACCGACGTCGTGCAGCTGGTTCAGGTGTCTTTGGAGCACCGCGAGGGACTGGCGGACCTCGTTGAAGCGGGTGGCGTTGACGGAGGCGTTCTGCCGGGCCGCGTCGGTCTTGAGGGTCGGCACGGCGGCGATGACCTTCTCTGCGTAGTCGCGCCGCCAGGCGTCTCCCGCGGCCTTCAGCCCGTCCACCTCGGCGCCGACCGCCTGCCGCTCCGGCATCCGGGGGAGCAGCGCGGTGAGGGTGTCCAGCGCGGCCTCCTCCGCGGTGATCGCCTTGCGGTACTCCTGGAGGGAGATCTCCTCGTTGGTCCTGCCGTAGGCCCGTACCGAGCTCTCCTGCGAGGTCAGTGTGTTGGAGATCTCCAGCAGGCGCAGCGCCGCCGGGTCGACGACGTCGACCAGCGCCTCCTTCGCCTCCCGCGTCTCCTCGATCGCGTTGACCGTGACGGCGGCCGAGATCATGAAGACCAGCGCGACGCCCACCCCGGCGAACGCGAACCAGCGTCCGACCGGCAGGTTCGCGAACCCGCGGCCGGGGGTGAACGCGGGGAGGGGGTGCGGACTCGAACGGGCGGAACGGCCGGTCATCGTTTTCCGTTCCTGGAGATGAGCACGGTCGCCAGGTCGTCACTGAGCGCGTCGCGGTTCAGCTCGACGACGCGCTCGATGAGGCGGTCGAGCTCGATCCCGCCCTGCTCCTGGACGAGCCTGAGCAGGCCCTCGGTGCCGAGCAGGTCGGGTCCGCCGCCCACGGTGGCCTCGATCAGGCCGTCGGTGTAGAGCAGCATCGACCAGTCGTCGCCGAGCTCGACGTCGATCTCCGACCACTCGATGCCCTGGAAGATCCCCAGCGGAGGTCCCGAGGGGGTACCGGGCACCACGCCGATCTCGCCGTCGCGGATGAGCAGCGGCGGCGGGTGGCCGACCACGTGCATCCGCGCGGTGCTGAGCGTGGGGTCGATCGTGGCGATGCACAGGGTGGTGAAGATCTCCGCGGACTTGCGCTCAAGGCGGAGCACCGACTCCAGGGTGGTGAGCAACTCGTTGCCGGTGTGCCCGGCCAGGACCAGGGTCCGCCAGGCGATCCTGAGCGCGACCCCCAGCGCGGCCTCGTCGGGGCCGTGCCCGCACACGTCGCCGACCACCACGTGGACGGCGCCGTCGGGACTCTGCACGGTGTCCCAGAAGTCACCGGCGAGAAGGGCGCGCCTGCGTCCTGGCAGGTAGCGGGCGTGGTGGTCCAGGACCTTGGTGGTGAGCAGCGGGACCGGCAGCAGCCCGCGTTCGAGGCGGGAGTTCTCCTTGGTGAGCAGCTCGGCCTGGACCAGCTTGCGCTGGGCCAGGTCGGCGCGCTTGCGCTCTATCGAGTAGCGGATCGCCCGCGCCAGCAGGCGGGCCTCCACATCCTGCTTGACCAGGAAATCCTGGGCGCCGGCGGCGACGGCCTCCACGCCGACGTGGGTGTCGTTCAGACCGGTCAGCACGAGCACGGCGGCGTGCGGTGCCATCGACAGCACCTGCTCCAGTGCCTCAAGACCGGTCGCGTCGGGCAGGGAGAGATCGACGAGCACGCATCGCACGTCCTCGGTGAGGCGCTCCAGGCTCTCGGCCAGGCTGCGCACCCAAATGATCTTGGGGGGGTTGTCCGCCTGGCTGAGCAGCTCCTCCACGAGGAAGGCGTCGCCCGCGTCGTCCTCGATGAGGAGGAGCGTGAGCGTTTCATTGGCGGGGGCGGTCACTGACGCCTCTTCGTTGATCGGGAGAACCTGTCGACGCTACGTAGAATAGTGTGACACCGGCACTTAGAGGGTGTTGATCAGTCACCTTGATCCACCGGCCGACATCGTGCCCGTTCCGCACGTGGGGAACGCGGCAAAGCGCCCTCCTCCTCCCGCACCGTCAGCTCTCGGTGATCAGGTCGACCCCCTGCGGAAGGCTGCCGTCGCGGGCGGCCTCGGTGAGGAAGCGGAGCAGGGTCGCGCGGAAGGCCTGGGCGGCCCGGGTGGGCTCGACGTCCTTGCGGTGCGCGATCGCTATGGTGCGGCGCAGTCCGGGAGGCGCCAGAGGTGTGCCCGCCAGCCCGGGACGACCGTCCAGCACCATCGAGGGGACCAGGGCGACGCCCAGCCCGGCCTCGACGAAGCGCAGCACGGCGTCCATCTCGCCGCCCTCCACCGCGAACATGGGCTCGAAGCCGGCCTGCCTGCAGGCGCTGAGCGTGGCCTCCCGCAGGTCGTACCCGCGCCTGAACATCACCATCGGCCGCCGCCGCAACTCCTCGATGCGCGCGTACGGCTTGCGGGCGTGATCGTTGGAGGGGGAGGCGACGACGAGGTTCTCCCGCAGGATCTCCTCGGTGACGAGGGCGGGATCGTCGCTGTGCAGCGGCATGATGATCAGCGCCAGGTCGAGCTGGCCCCGGGCGAGGGTGCGGACCAGGTCGCGGGAGCCGCCCTCCTCCACGAACAGCTCGATGCCGGGGTAGGCGTGGTGGAACCTGGCCAGCGCGTCGGCGAGCAGCCCGGCGCAGAGCGAGGGGGTCGCGCCCAGCCGGACCCGGCCCCGGCGCAGTCCCACCAGCTCGCCGACCTCGCTTCTCGCGGTCTCGGCGTCGGCCAGCATCCTGCGGGCCAGCGGCAGCAGGGCCTCGCCGGCGGGGGTGAGCGTGACGTTCCCCCGGGCGCGGCTGAACAACGACGCGCCGAGTTCGGCCTCCAGGGCCTTGATCTGCTTGCTCAGCGAGGGCTGGGCGACGCGCATCCTCTCGGCGGCCTGGGTGAAATGGCGGGCCTCGGCGACCGCCACGAAGTAGGCGAGTTGCTGGAGCTGCACGTTTCCCAAGCGTAGGGGGTCGCCGGGGGCAGATGCCTGCCGGGACATACCGGACGTGCGGGTATTTATAGCGCACGGATCCTCCGGTCTCGGATCCGGGGCCGACGGTGACACGGGAGAAAATGGGCGATTGCCATAAAGAAGTTGTGAGATTGCTCGCACAGTGCGGCGATCGCGTCTCCGGAAGCGGCAGGAGCGCAGAGATAATAGCCGCAGGCTATGGAAACCACATCCACGATGACTTGGACGGTGGTAAACCCTCCTACCTAGCGTGATGAACGTGACTGCCACGATTGAGCGCGGATCCGCCACCGCGCCGGTGAAACCCCCGGCGGACGCCCCTGCGAAGTCCACGCGACCCAGGCGGCCAGGCGGCTTCCTGGGCTCCACCAACGGCAAGAAGGCCGTGATGGCCGTCACGGGTGCCGTGATGGTGCTCTTCCTTGTCGGACACATGGCCGGAAACCTCAAGAGTTTCTTCGGCGCGGAGTCCTTCAACTCCTACGCGGCCTTCCTGCGGACCATGGGCGAGCCGATCCTCCCGCACCGCACCCTGCTGACCGTCGTCGAGATCGGACTGGTCGTCGCGGTCGGCCTGCACATGTGGGCGGCGATCTCGCTGGCCCGGCGGGCGCGCAAGGCCCGCCCGGTCAGGTACGCGGCGAGGCGCAAGTCCCGGGCGAACGGCTACGCGGTCCACACGATGCGCTACGGCGGCGTCGTCATCGTGCTGTTCGTGGTCTACCACCTGCTCGACCTGACGTTCGGCGCGGCGAACCCGGCGGGTGCCGGCTCCACCCCGTACGAGCGCCTCGTCGAAGGCTTCGCGCCGTCCCGCTGGTGGGTGACCCTGTTCTACGTGTTCGCGGTCGTCATGGTCGGCCTGCACCTGCGCCACGGCCTGTGGAGCGCCTTCCAGACGCTCGGCCTGGCGAGCCGCCGAGGCTACCGCTCGCTGAGGGCCGCCGCCACGGGGCTGTCCGCCCTGCTGGTCGTCGGCTTCCTCGCGGTCCCGGTCGCGGTCGCGGTCGGAGTGATCAAGTGATCGGAGCCGGGCACGGCGGCGTACGGGGAACGGATCTCCCGTACGGCGGACGAGAAGGGGGTCTTCCCCGAGACGAGCGAGGAGCGGTGAGCGGGGCATGAGCACGGGATACACAGAGGGTGCGCCGATCCGCGACACCAAGGCTCCCGAAGGCCCGATCGAGGACCGCTGGGAGAAGCGCAAGTTCGGCGCCAAGCTGGTCAACCCGGCCAACAAGCGCAAGCTCAACGTCATCGTCGTGGGTACGGGGCTGGCGGGCGGTTCGGCCGCCGCGACCCTCGGCGAGCTGGGCTACAACGTCAAGTCCTTCTGCTACCAGGACACACCCCGCCGCGCGCACTCCATCGCGGCCCAGGGCGGCATCAACGCGGCGAAGAACTACCGGGGCGACGGCGACTCGATCTACCGGCTGTTCTACGACACGGTCAAGGGCGGCGACTTCCGCGCCCGCGAGTCCAACGTCTACCGGCTCGCCCAGGTCAGCGTGAACATCATCGACCAGGCCGTGGCCCAGGGCGTGCCGTTCGCCCGTGAGTACGGCGGCCTGCTCGACACCCGCTCCTTCGGCGGCGCGCAGGTCTCCCGCACCTTCTACGCGCGCGGCCAGACGGGCCAGCAGCTCCTGCTCGGCGCGTACCAGGCGCTGGAGCGGCAGATCGCGGCGGGAACCGTCGAGATGCACACCCGCCACGAGATGCTCGACCTGATCGTCTCCGACGGCCGGGCGCGCGGAGTCATCGTCCGCGACATGGTCACCGGCGAGATCGAGCGGCACCTGGCCGACGCGGTCGTGCTGGCGAGCGGCGGGTACGGCAACGTGTTCTTCCTCTCGACCAACGCCAAGGGCTGCAACACCACGGCGATCTGGCGGGCGCACCGGCGCGGCGCGATGTTCGCCAACCCCTGCTACACCCAGATCCACCCGACCTGCATCCCGGTCAGCGGCGACTACCAGTCGAAGCTGACGCTGATGTCGGAGTCGCTGCGCAACGACGGCCGCGTGTGGGTGCCGCTCGAGCGGGGCGACAGCCGTCCGGCCTCGGAGATCCCCGAGGAGGAGCGCGACTACTACCTGGAGCGCATCTACCCGGCGTTCGGCAACCTGGTCCCGCGCGACATCGCCTCCCGCGCCGCCAAGAACGTCTGCGACGAGGGCCGCGGCGTCGGCCCCGGCGGCCTGGGCGTCTACCTCGACTTCGCCGACGCGATCCGCCGCCTGGGCCGCGACGCGGTGGAGAAGAAGTACGGCAACCTCTTCGAGATGTACGAGCGCATCACCGGTGAGGACCCCTACGCCCAGCCGATGCGCATCTACCCGGCCGTCCACTACACGATGGGCGGCCTGTGGGTGGACTACGACCTGCAGTCCACGATCCCCGGCCTGTTCGTGATCGGCGAGGCCAACTTCTCCGACCACGGCGCCAACCGTCTCGGCGCGTCCGCGCTGATGCAGGGCCTGGCCGACGGCTACTTCGTACTGCCGACCACGATCGGCGACTACCTCGCGAACGGCCCGTACGGCGAGGTCGACGAGGAGGCCGTGGCGGAGGCCGAGGTCGCGGTGCGCGAGAAGATCGCCAGGCTGCTGTCGAACGACGGCGACCGCACCGCCGACTCCTACCACCGCGAGCTGGGCAGGCTCATGTGGGATCACTGCGGCATGGAGCGCACCGAGGAGTCGCTGCGCAAGGCCCTGGAGCGGATCCCCGAGCTGCGCGAGGAGTTCTGGAAGAACGTGAAGGTCTCCGGCGAGGCCGGGGAGCTCAACCAGGCGCTTGAGCGGGCCGGGCGGGTGGCCGACTTCTTCGACCTGGCCGAGCTGATGTGCATCGACGCGCTGCACCGCACCGAGTCCTGCGGCGGCCACTTCCGCGCCGAGTCGCAGGACGCCGACGGCGAGGCCCTGCGCGACGACGAGCATTTCGCCTACGTCGCCGCCTGGGAGTACGGGGAGCAGGGCCCGATCCTGCACAAGGAAGATCTCGACTACGAGTACGTCAAGATGAGCCAGCGGAGCTACAAGTGAGTGCGCCTGACGTAGTGAGCGAAGTGGCTCGCGAGGGACGAGCGATCCGCGCGGCGAACGAGGAACGGTGAGCGAACCATGGGCATGAACCTCACTCTCAAGATCTGGCGGCAGAAGGGGCCCGAGGACAGGGGCCGTATGGTCAACTACCGGGTCGAGGACGTGTCACCGGACATGTCCTTCCTGGAGATGCTCGACGTCCTCAACGAGCGGCTCATCCTGGAGGGCGACGACCCGATCGCCTTCGACCACGACTGCCGCGAGGGCATCTGCGGCATGTGCGGCATGGTCATCAACGGGGTCGCGCACGGCGAGCAGGTGGCCACCACCACCTGCCAGCTGCACATGCGGCACTTCGAGGACAACGCGGTCATCACCATCGAGCCGTGGCGCGCGGCGCCCTTCCCGGTGGTGAAGGACCTGGTCGTGGACCGTTCGGCGTTCGACCGGATCATCCAGGCGGGCGGCTTCGTCTCGGTCCCCGCGGGATCGGCCCCCGACGCGCACAGCGTCCCGGTGAAGAAGGACGACGCCGACTCGGCGTTCGACGCGGCCACCTGCATCGGCTGCGGCGCCTGCGTCGCCGCCTGCCCGAACGGCTCGGCCTCCCTCTTCACCGCCGCCAAGATCACGCACCTCGCCCTGCTGCCGCAGGGCCAGCCCGAGCGTGACTCCCGCGCCAAGGCCATGGTCGAGCAGATGGACGCGGAGGGCTTCGGCGGCTGCACCAACACCGGGGAGTGCACGGCGGTCTGCCCCAAGGGCATCCCGCTGGACACCATCGCCCAGATGAACCGCGACTACCTGCGAGCCGCCAAGTAGGTCTCCCGAAGGCGGGAGCCGCCCCACACCGGGCGCGGCTTCCGCTTTCCCGTTGCCCTGACCGGTGCGGTTTCCGCCTTCACCGTTCCAGGTCGTCGGTGTCCGGGCGTGGCCGCCTGCACTGTCCCGAGCCGGTGACGTGCCGGGTGTGGTTTCCGCCCTCCCGTCAGGGCCGGCGTCCTTGGGGCCTCCCGGTGGCTAGCCGAGCTCGGTGACGATCTCCCGTCGCAGGGTCGCGGCGTCGATGCCCGCGTCGGACAGCACCTCGCTGCCACGCCCCCCGCCCTCGCGCAGGATGCCCAGCAGGATGTGGCCGTCGCCGATGTGCTTGTGCTTGAGGTTGACGGCCTCGCGCAGGGACAGTTCCAGGGTCTTCTTCGCCCGGCGGCTGAAGGGGACGTGGAAGCCGAACAGGCGGCCTCGCCGCTGGATGTCGGGTTCGCGGTCCAGTGCGCCGGGTCCGAAGGTCGCCTCGACCTTCTCCCTCACGGCCGACAGGTCGATGCCGATCGACTCCAGCGCCTCGGCGTCGAGCGCGTCGCCGGGCTTCTGGGGGGTGAGGCGGGTGACCGACCGGTAGGCGCGGGCGTGGTCGAGGCCGTGGCGGCCGAGCACCCGCGCCGAGACGCTTTCCGGCTGGGCGAGCAGGCCGAGCAGGAGGTGCTCGGTGCCGATGACGTCGTGCCGCAGTTTTCTGGCGTTCTCCTGTGCGAGGGTGACCGCCTGGCGGGCCTCGTGATGGAACCGTTCGAACATCGCTATCTCTCCCGTCTCAGCAAACCTCGGCCGCCCGCGTACTTCTTGTGCACCGCCTGCCGGGTGACTTCCAGACAGTGCGCGATCTCCTGCCAGGACCAGCCCTGCTCGCGTGCGTTCTCCACCTGGAGTGCCTCCAGCCGGTCGACCAGTGTCCGCAGTGCCCGTACGGCCCGCAGGCCGACGGCCGGATCGCGGCTGCCGGCGTCGGATGCCAGTTGTGCCGTATCGCTCATGTCTGTCAATTTAGGTTGACATGATGCGCTTGTCAACCCCAATTGACGGCGACACGCCGGGGAGGCCGAAAATGGTTTGCCGGGCCAGGTCGAAGTTTGTGACCCTTGCTGTGAGATGCGCTCCCTACCCGTCGCCGACCCCGGCGTTCCCGATGCCCGCAGCCCTTTCGGATACCTGTGGTGGGTGATCCGCGCGCAGATGGGCCCGCTGCTCCTCGGCATCGCCTACGCCATCCTGTGGTGGCTCGCGATGGCCCTCGTGCCGTACGCCATGGGCAAGGGGATCGACGCCATCACGGCGAAGGACGTGCCCTCCTTGACCACCTGGGGCGGGGTGGTGCTCGCCCTGGGGATCACCCAGGCCGTCGCCGGCATCCTGCGCCACCGGATGGCCGTCTACAACTGGCTCGCCGCCGCCTACCGGACCGTCCAGGTCACCGCGAGACAGGCGACCAGGCTGGGCGCGACCCTGCCCAAGCGCATGTCCACCGGCGAGGTCGTCAGCGTCGGCAACTCCGACATCGCCCACATCGGCAACACGGTCGACATCCTCATCCGGGGCGGTGGCGCGGTCGTCGCCATCGTCGTCGTGACCGTCATCCTGCTGAGCAGCTCGGCGCCGCTCGGCCTGATGGTGCTGGCGGGCCTGCCCGTCATGGCGGTCGCCGTCGCCCCCCTGCTCAAGCCGCTGCACCGCCGCCAGAACGCCCACCGCGACCTGCAGGGCGACCTCTCCACCCGCGCCGCGGACATCGTCTCCGGCCTGCGCGTGCTGCGCGGCATCGGCGGCGAGCGGGTCTTCGCCGACCGCTACGGCGCCGAGTCCCAGCGGGTGCGGCGGGCGGGTGTGCGGGTGGCCTCGGTGGAGTCGATGCTGGAGGGGGCACAGGTCCTGCTGCCTGGACTGCTGGTCACCGCGGTGACCTGGCTCGGCGCGACCTTCGCGACGCGCGGCGAGATCAGCGCCGGCCAGCTCGTCGCCTTCTACGGCTACGCGGCCTTCCTGATCGCCCCCGTACGCACCCTCACCGAGGCCGCGGACAAGCTGACCAAGGGGCACGTCGCCGCCCGCAGGGTGGTGCGCATCCTCTCGCTGAGGCCGGAGGTGGAGGGCGGCACCGGCCGCTCGGAGGGCGGCCTGCTGCGCGACGTCACCTCCGGGGTCGCCGTGCGCCCCGGCATGCTCACCGCCGTCGCGGCGGCCGTCCCCGAAGAGGCGGAGGCCATCGCCGACCGGCTCGGCCGCTACGGCGAGGGTGACGTCGACTTCGGCGACGTGTCGCTCGCGACCCTGCCGATCTCCGAGGTGCGCCGCCGGATCCTCGTCGCCGACAACGACGCGAGACTGTTCGCCGGAGTGCTCAGGGACGAGCTCGACGTCACAGGGCGGGCCACGGACACCGAGCTCGGCCGGGCGCTGCGGGTCGCGTGCGCCGAGGACATCGTCGAGGCGCTGCCCGGCGGTCTCGGCGGGCGCGTCGCCGAGGCGGGCCGGGAGTTCTCCGGCGGCCAGCAGCAGCGGCTCAGGCTCGCCAGGGCGCTCACCCTCGACCCCGAGGTGCTCATCCTCATCGAGCCCACCAGCGCGGTCGACGCCCACAGCGAGGCGCGCATCGCCGACCGGCTGGCCAAGGCCCGCGCGGGCAGGACCACGCTGGTCTGCACGACCAGCCCGCTGGTGCTCGACCGCACCGACCACGTCATCTACGTCGAAGGAGGCGTCGTGCGCGCCCAGGGCACGCACCGGGAGCTGCTCGCCGCCCACCCCGGTTACGCCGCCGCCGTCACCCGGGGAGAAGCGTGATGAGCAGGCAGATCCTGCCCGTCGCCGACCAGTCGCAGGTCCGTGCGTACGCCCGCAGGCTCACCCTGAAGTACCCCCGCGACCTGACCGTGGCACTGCTCCTGCACGCCCTCGCGGCCGTCGCGGGCCTGACGGCGCCGTGGCTGCTCGGTGGCCTCGTCCAGGGCGTCCACGACGACTCGGGGGTCGACGTCACCGGGGTGTCGCTCGCCATCGGCGGCTTCGTGGTCGCCCAGGCGGTGCTGGTCAGGTCCGCCGTCTACTTCTCCTCCAGACTCGGGGAGAAGGTCCTCGCCGAGCTGCGCGAGGAGTTCGTCGGGCGGGTGCTGGGCCTGCCGCTGTCCACGGTCGAGCGCGCCGGATCCGGCGACCTGATCTCCAGGACCTCCCGCGACGTCGACTCGCTGTCGCGCACCGTGCGGCACGCCGTGCCGGAGACACTGATCGCGCTCGTCACCTGCGTGATCACCGTCGGCGCGCTGCTGCTGGTCGGGCCGCTGCTCGCGTTGCCCTCGCTGCTCGCCGTCCCCGTCCTGTGGATCTCCACCCGCTGGTATCTCAAGCGGGCCAGAGACGGATACCTGCGGGAGAGCGCGGCGTACGCCGACATGACCGACGGCCTCGCCGAGACGGTGAACGGCGCCCGCGCCGTGGAGGCCCTGGGCCTGCAGGAGCGGCGCCACCGCCGCACCGACGCCGACATCGCCGAGTCGTGGGCGGCCGAGAGATACACGATGGGGCTGCGCACGGTCTGGTTCCCCACGGTCGAGCTCGGCTACGTGATCCCGATCGTGGCGACGCTCGTCATCGGCGGCCTCTTCTACACCCGGGGCTGGGTCTCGCTGGGGCAGGTCACCGCCGCCACCCTGTACGTCCAGCAGCTCATCGACCCGCTCGACCGGCTGCTCATGTGGATCGACGAGCTCCAGGTCGGCGGCGCCTCCATGGCCCGCCTGCTGGGCGTCGCCGAGGTGCCCGACGACCGCGAGGCCACCGCCGCCACTCCCGAGGGCAGCGAGCTGAGGGCCGACGACGTCCGTTACGCCTACCGCGAGGGCCACGACGTGCTGCACGGCATCGACCTCACGATCAGGCAGGGGGAGCGGCTCGCCATGGTCGGCCCGTCAGGGGCGGGCAAGTCCACGCTGGGACGCCTGCTCGCGGGCATCCACGGCCCCCGCACCGGCTCGGTCGCGGTCGGCGGTGTCCCGCTCATCGAGCTCCCCCTGGACGACCTGCGCGGCCACGTCGCCCTGGTGACCCAGGAGCACCACGTCTTCCGCGGCACCGTACGCGAGAACGTGCTGATCGCCAGGCCCGACGCCGACGACGCGCGGGTCCGCGAGGCGCTGGAGGCCGTCAACGCCTGGGAGTGGGTGGAGGCCCTGCCCGAAGGGCTCGACACGGTCGTCGGCTCCGGCGGCGAGGCCGTCCCCGCCGCCCAGGCGCAGCAGCTCGCCCTGGCCCGGTTGGTCCTCGCCGATCCGCACACCCTCGTCCTCGACGAGGCCACCTCGCTGATCGACCCCCGCGCCGCCCGTCACCTGGAGCGCTCGCTCGCCGCCGTCCTCGAAGGACGTACGGTCATCGCGATCGCCCACCGCCTCTACACGGCCCACGACGCCGACCGCGTCGCGGTGGTGGAGGACGGCCGCGTCAGCGAGCTCGGCTCCCACGACGAGCTGGTCGCGGCGGGAGGCTCGTACGCGGCGCTGTGGAGCAGCTGGCACGGCACCTCCCGATGAGAGCGGGCTCGCGGGCTTCCGCCTCCGCGCCTCTCAGCGAGGAGCCGAGGTGGTGAGCCGGGCCAGGGCGCCGGTTTCGAGTGCCACCCACAGGGTGCCGTCAGGTCCGGCCGCGATGCCGTGCGGCTCCGATGCCGGGGTCGGCAACTCGTGCTCGTCGATCCGGCCGTCGGTGGTGATCCGACCGATCCGGCCGGCGCCGGATTCGGTGAACCACAGGGCGCCGTCGGCTCCCGCCGCGATTCCGAACGGCCCGGCACCCGGCGTCGGCAGCGGGAACGAGCCGATCTCCCCGGTCGTGGTGATCCGGCCGATCCGGTGGCTCTGATATTCGGTGAACCACAGGGCGCCGTCGGGGCCGGTGGCGATGACCGTCGGCCCGCACGACGCCGGGGCGAGCTGGTGGGAGCCGAGTTCACCGTCGAAGGTCATCCGGCCGATCCGGCCGTGATGGACCATCGTGAACCACAGGGCGCCGTCGGGGCCGACGGTGATCCCGTACGGCCCGGCGTCGGGGCCGGACACGGGAAACTCCTCGATCGATACGGTCAGGTCGTGTGGCATGAGAGAGGTTCTCCTTTGTCAGACGAATGTCAGGCGAAGAAGTGGTCGTCTTTGTCAGACGAGGCGGCCGTCGCGCATCTCGATCTCGGTGCCGGTGAACCGGCCGCGCAGCGCCCGGTCGTGCGAGACCACGACGAGGGCACCTCGATAGGCGGCGAGGGCCTCCTCCAACTCCTCGACGAGGGTGAGGGAGAGATGGTTGGTCGGCTCGTCGAGCAGCAGCAGGTCGGCCTCGCAGGTCAGCAGTCTGGCCAGGACGAGCCGCCGTTGCTGGCCGACCGACAGCGCCCCGGCCGGGGTCTGGAGGTCGCCGGGCTTGAACAGGCCCATCGACAGCAGCCGCGTGCGGTGTTCGTCCGGACAGCCCGGCCGGCCCTCGGCGAACGTGTCGAGGACGGTCAGTTCAGGCCGGGACGGGGGCGACTCCTGCGGCAGGTAGCCGACTCCTCCCCGGTGTCGCACGGTCCCGAGGTCGGGTTGGAGGTCACCGGCGAGGACGCGCAGGAAGGTCGACTTGCCCGCGCCGTTGGGGCCGTGGATCAGCAGCCGCTGTCCCGGTTCGACGCGGAAGGAGTCGACGGCGAGTCGGTCGCCCACCCGTACGGCGTCCAGCTCGGCGACCGGGCCTTCGGCCGCGCCGCTCCGGAAGAGCCCTTGGAACCGCAGGGGCTCCGGCGGCTTGGGCACCCGATCCTCCAGGAGACGGCGCAGGCGCTCCTGCGCCTGACGGATCCGGCCGGCGATCGAGCTCTGCACCCGGCCCGCGTCGCGGTCGTAGGCCGGCTTGTTGCGGTCCTTCATGGGGCGGCCGGGCGCGACACGGTACGCCGTGGTCGCCGCGAAGGTCTCCACCCGCCTGATCTCCTCGCGCCAGTCGGCGTAGGCCTGCTCCCATCGCCGCCGGGCCGCCGCCTGCTCGGCCAGGAACCCGGTGTAGCCGTTTCCGAACCTGGTGACTCCTCCGCCTTCGACCTCCAGGATCGCGGTGGCCACCCGGTCGAGGAAGAGGCGGTCGTGGGAGACGGCGACCACCGTGCCCCGGTGGGTGCGCAGTCGCTCTTCCAGCCAGGTCGTCGAGGGGGCGTCGAGGTGGTTGGTCGGCTCGTCGAGCAGGAGGACCTCGGGGGAGGCGGCGAGCAGGCAGGCCAGGCCGAGCCGGGCCTGCTCGCCGCCGGACAGGGTGCCCAGCGGGCGGTCGCGCGCGACGTGCCCGAGCCCGAGGCCGTGCAGGGTCTTGTCCACGCGGGCGTCCGCCTCGTAGCCGCCACGCGCCTCGTACGCGCTCAGCAGGTCACCGTACTCGGCGAGCCGGTCCTCGGTGAGGTCGTCCTCCAGCGCCCGCATCCGCCGCTCCATGGCGCGCAACTCCGCGAGCGCGGCGTCGACGGCATGCTGGACGGTCTGGTCGGCGGGTAGGTCGAGGCTCTGGCCGAGGTGGCCGATCCCGCCGTCGGCGGAGACGGTGATCTCGCCGTCGTCCGGGGCCTCGGCTCCGGAGATCAATCGCAGCAGGGTCGACTTGCCCGAGCCGTTCTCCCCGACGATCCCGGCGCGCTCGCCCGGCCTGACGGTGAAGGAGACGTCGTCAAGAAGCGGTCGTTCGCCGTACGTCTTGGAAATCCCGCGAAGGGTGAGTTGAGTTGACAGGACGGGCCTCCGGAACGGGATGTGGACGGGTCATCGCGATGCCGGGTGAGAGGTCCACGTCTGCTGCGCTCCTTGGGTTTGGCTTAACGCTACTGAGTTGTATTAAGTTGGAGTATGCCTGATGAGTCGTAGCACTCGCAACCGGAGGTGATCGTGACGCGAAGCGGGACCGTACGGCCCGGTGGGCGCACCGCGCGGGTACGCGAGGCCGTGCGCGAGGCCACCCTCGCCGAGCTGGCGGAGAAGGGATACGACCGGATGACCGTGGAGGGCGTCGCCCTGCGCGCCGGGGTGCACAAGACCACGGTCTACCGGCGCTGGGGCAGTGTGGAGGGGCTCGCCGCCGACGCGCTCGACCTGGCCGTGGCCGAACCGTGGCCGGTTCCCGACACCGGCACGATCGAGGGGGATCTACGCGAGCTCACCCGCCTGGTGCTGGACGGCTTCGCCGACCCCGAGATGGGGCCGGTGTCGACCGCGTTCGTCAGGGCCTCCGCACGCGATCCCGTCGTCGCGAGGGCACTGCGCGCGTTCTTCGCCGCCCGCCATGAGCAGTCGGCGCTCCTCGTCACCCGGGCGGTCGAGCGCGGTGAGCTGCCCGGGGACATCGACGCGGCCGACCTGATCCGCACCGCCGTCGCGCCGTTGTACTACCGGTTGTTCGTCAGCGGTGAGCCGGTGGACGAGCAGGTCGCCGACCGTGCCGCCGCAGCGGCCCTGGCGGCGGCCCGCGCCGGGGTGTTCCGTCCCCGGTGAACCGCCGCCCCCCACGGACAGCCTCTTCCGGGGCAAAAAGTCCGTCGGTCCGGGAGGCTACACTCTCGCCCCATGGGTATAGGCCGCATCCTCTATCTCAGCTTTGGTTGCATGGTGCTGTTCGTAGCCTTCTTGTTGGCCATGAACGAGGGGGACCCCGAGAACATGCAACGGGCTCAGGTCTTCGCGCTGGGGGCGATCGGGCTGATGGTCGCCGGCGCCGCCTGCGGAGCCGCCGAGCGCCGGACCGCTCGCGCCCCGCAGGTTCTCCAGCAGCCGATGGTTCCGCAGTCCTATCCGCCGCAGGGCCACGCCGTGCCGCAGGGGCACGACTTCCAGCAGGGCTACACCGCGCCGCAGGCGTACAACCCTCAGCAGGGCTACACCGCCCCCTATCCGCCCGGCCAGAACCGCTGAGACCCTGGAGCTGTCAGAACGACCGACGCGGCCACCGCCGACCACGCCCCGAGGCGGAAGAGGGGGCGCAGCCGGTGAAGACGGTGGCCGGCGGCTCACCGCCGGCTCGGGACAGCTCAGGGCGGGTCAGGACAAGGATTTTTTCAGGAAGTCGACCTGGAGGAGCAGCAGGTTCTCCGCCACGGTCTCCTGCGGGGTCATGTGGGTCACCCCCGACAGCGGCAGCACGTTGTGCGGGCGGCCCGCGGCCAGCAGGGCGGAGGACAGGCGCAGGGTGTGCGCGGCGACCACGTTGTCGTCGGCGAGGCCGTGGATCAGCAGCAGGGGACGGTCCAGCTTCTCGGCGTCGGCGAACAGCGACGAGGAGTCGTAGTGGCCCTCGTCCGGGTGGCCGAGGTAGCGCTCGGTGTAGCAGGTGTCGTACAGGCGCCAGTCGGTCACCGGGGCGCCGGCGACGGCCGCGTGGAACACGTCCGGGCGGCGGAGCACGGCGAGGGCGGCCAGATAACCGCCGAACGACCAGCCCCGGATGCCGACCCGCGACAGGTCCAGGTCGTCGGGGAACCGTGCGGCGGCGCCGTGCAGGGCGTCGATCTGGTCGTCCAGGATCGGGGTGGCCAGATCGTGCAGGACGGCCCGCTCGAACTCGGGGCCGCGCCCCGGGGTGCCGCGGCCGTCGGCGACGACCACCGCGAAGCCCTGGTCGGCGAACCACTGGCTGGTCAGGTGCGCTCCGCTCGCGGCCAGCACGCGCTGGGCGTGCGGTCCGCCGTACGGGTCCATCAGGACCGGCAGCCTCGCCGAGCCCGGCACGTGCCCGGCGGGCAGGAGTACGGCGGTGGCCAGGTCGCGCTCGCCCGCCTTGATCAGGGAGACCCGCAGGTCCAGGGTGGGACGTTCGGCGTGGGAGGTGATGTGGCCGCGGGGCGTGCCGTTGTGCAGGACGCGGGTGACCGAGCCCTCACTGCCGAGGGTCTGGCCGGTGATCACCAGGGTGCCGCCCGCGGTGTGGCCGCTGTAGACGCCGCCCTCGGTCGGGCTGACCAGGGTGATCTGGCCCCGCCGGTAGGCCCAGACGGCGATCTCGGTGGGCTCGCCGCTCGCGCGGAAGAGCACGGTCTCGCCGTCGATGTCGAGGATCTGGCGGACCTGGAGGGTGGGCGGCGTGACGGGGGAGTCGCCGACGATCAGGCGGTGGCCGCCCTCGGCGGTGGCGGCCCAGACGAGGCTGCCGTCGGACAGGTGGCCGGGAACGCCGGTGACGATGTCGACCCAGGCGGGGTCGGTGTCCTCGCGTACGAGCGTGGAGGTGCCGGTGGCGGGGTCGACGTCGAACAGCCGCATGGTCCGCTGGTCGCGCGTCATGGTGACGATCGAGAGGCCGTGGGCGTCCCAGCCGGCGTTGACGAGGTATTCGTCGTCGAAGGGCACCGGGACGCGGGCCCCGTTGAGAGTGAGGACGAAGAGCTCGACCCCGGCGTTGGGCGTACCGGCGGCGGGGTAGCGCTGCTCGGTGGCGGGGCGGGCCGGGTTGGCCGGGTCGGCGATGTGCCAGTGCTGCACCGGCGACTCGTCGGCCCGCTCGACCAGGATCGCGTCGCCGGACGGCGACCACCAGTAGCCCCGCATGCGGTCCATCTCCTCGGCGGCGATGAACTCGGCGAGGCCGTACGTCACGTCGGGAGACTCGGGACGGGCCAGCGCGTGGTCGACCTCGTCCTCCAGGTCCTGGATGTGGAACGCGCCGCCGGTCACGTAGCCGACATGGACGCCGGTGGGGGACATCCGGGGGTCGATCACCGGTCCGGAGGTCGTCAGCCGCCGTACGTGCCTGGTCTTCAGATCGACGACGTAGAGGCCCCCGGAGAGAGCGAACGCGGCGACGGTCACCGCGGAGTCGGTGCTGTATCCGACGATGCCCCCGGCCTGCTCCCTGCTCCGCTCGCGGCGCGCCCGCTCCTCGGGCGGCAGGTCCTCCTCGTCGGCCGCCAGCGCGCGAGGGTCGGCGATGAGCCGTTCCGTGCCGCTGAGGACGTCGTACTCCCACAGGCAGGTCACCGGGTCGAAGCCGCTTTTGGTCCGAAGGAAGACGACGCGGTCACCGCCCGGGGCGATCGTGAAGCCGCGCGGCACCCCGAGGGTGAATCGACGGGTTCTGGCGTGCAGGCGAGGGAAGCTCTCACTCATCAGGATCCTTCCGTGGAAACCCCCGGCTTTAGCCGTGGGGAGGAAGCGCAACGTCTGGTCAGACGTTGCGCTGGTTCTCGACATACCTCTTCACGATCTCCAGTGTCGCGCCGCCGACGGTGGCGACGAAGTAACTGTTGGTCCACAGGGTCGGCATCCGGGACTTGAGGTGCGGAAACTCGGTGCGCAGCAGGCGTGAGGATCGGCCCTTGATCTGCTTGACCAGCCGGTGGATGCCGTACTGCGGGTCGCAGGTGACCAGCAGGCGCACATGGTCGGGCATGGTTTCCAGTTCGGCTATGGGGGCGTCGCGTTCGACGCACACCTCGCGGATGATCTCTTTGAGCCGGGTGTCGACGTCACCCTTGATGACGTCCCGGCGATACTTCGGACACCAGACGACGTGGTAGGTGCAGCGGTACACGACGTTGTTGTTCGATCGGATCTCGTCCACGCTTTCGACTATACAGCTAGGGCCTGTATAGTGATCGGCGTGATCGAGACAGTGCGTTACACCTACCGCCTGCGGCCCGGCCGCCAGGCGCAGGCCGCACTGCTCGAAGAGTGGTCGCGCTGCCGGTGGCTGTGGAACGAGGCCGCACATCAGCAAAAGTCGGGCCGCAAGCCGACGTTCGGCAAACTGTCGAAGATGCTGACCGAGGCCCGCTCCCGGCTGTCTTGGCTGCGGGCCGGCTCGCAAGTGGCTCAGCAGCAGACGCTGCGTACCTACTGTGCTGCCCTGGACGCCTCGTTCAAGGTCAAGGGTCGTGGCCGTCCGAAGAAAAAACGCAAGAAGGACGCGCTGTTGAGCCTGGAGTACACCACCCGGGGTTTCTCGATCAAGAACGATCGGCTGTGCCTGCCCGGCAATGTGGCCGTCCCGGTCCTGTGGTCGCGCGACCTGCCGTCCGAACCGACCAGCGTCCGCGTCTACCAAGACAACCTCGGCCACTGGTACGCGTCCTTCGTGGTCCGCCGCGACCAGGTCGAACCTTCGGATGCGGACCTGCCGGGGATCGGTGTCGACTGGGGCGTGAAGGCCACCGCCACCACCACCGACCCGGCTTTCGACCTGCCGCACCTCGGCCACCGCAAGCGCTGCGCCGCCGAACTGGCCAAAGCCCAGCGCAAGATGGCCCGCCGCCGTCGGCCCAAAGGCCGCCCGGCGTCGAAGGGCTACCTGACCGCGAAACGGCAGGCAGCCCGGATCGCGAAAAAGGCAGCCCGGCAAAACACCCACGATGCCCGCGTCTGGGCCAAGAGCATCGTCGATCGCCACACGCTGATCGCCATCGAGGACTTCAAGCCGAAGTTCCTGGCCGGCACGTCCATGGCCCGCAAGGCCGCGGACGCCGCGATCGGCGCGTGCAAACGACAGTTGATCGAAAAGTGGCACGCGGGCGGGCCGGAAGGTGGTGCTGGTGCCGCCCGCCTACACCACGATGACCTGCTCCGAGTGCGGTGAGAGAGCCAATCTCCGCCTCGGATTGGGTGTACGGACTTTCGAGTGCGCGGCCTGCGGATACACCGCGGACCGTGACCTCAACGCCGCGAGGACGATCCTCGCCACGGCTGAACGCGACCGTGCCAGTGCCGACGACGTCAGACATCAGATCGCCTCCTTCCGGGACGGTGGATCAGGTGCAGTCTGAGCTGGGAAATCCCCCGGATTTATCCGTGGGGATGTCGTTAAACGAGCCATCTTGCCAGTTCCGCATCGAGTGCTTAGTTTTCCGAGGATCGGCGGGAAGGGAATTCGGAGGTTCTGGGCGATGCCCGGCATCGATACCCTCGGACGCATGACTGATCGGCGCCTCATGCTCGTACACGCCCACCCGGACGACGAGACGATCGGCAGCGGAGCCACCATGGCCAGGTACGCCGCCGAGGGGGCGCACGTCACGCTGGTGACCTGCACGCTGGGAGAGGAGGGCGAGGTCATTCCCCCGGAGCTGGCCCACCTGACCGCCGACCGCGACGACACCCTGGGCGGGCATCGCGTCGGAGAACTCGCCGCGGCCTGCGCGGCGCTCGGCGTCACCGACCACCGCTTCCTGGGCGGCCCCGGCCGCTGGAGGGACTCGGGCATGATGGGCGCCGCCTCCAACCACAGGGAGAACGCCTTCTGGCGGGCCGACCTGGACGAGGCGGCGGGCGAGCTCGCGAGGATCATCCGCGAGGTGCGGCCCCAGGTGCTCGTCACCTACGACGAGAACGGCTTCTACGGCCACCCCGACCACATCCAGGCCCACCGTGTCGCCTGGCGGGCCGTCGAGCTGGCCGCCGACCCCGGGTTCTCCGGTTCCGTGACCCGTTCGGGGGGCGCTTCCGTGTCCGGAGAAGCGCCTGGCGGAGACGAGCCGTGGCGGGTCGCGAAGTTCTACCACACCGCCGTCCCCAGATCCGTGCTGTACAGGAGCGAGGAGGCGATGCGCGAGAGCGGCACCCCCTTTCTCGTCGAGCCGGTCGACGACCTGCCGTTCGGTTGCGCGGACGGGGACGTCACCACCGAGATCGACGCCCGCGCCCACATCGGCAGGAAGACCGAGGCGTTGCGGGCGCACGCCACCCAGATCAGCGTGAGCCCGCCCTGGTTCGCCCTGTCCAACGACGTCGGCCAGGAACTCCTCGGCGTCGAGCACTTCATCCTCCGCTCCGGCGTACGGGGTCCCGCGGGCCTGGGAGCGCCGATCGAAATGGGCGGGCTCGGCGAGCCGTACGACCGTGAGGACGATCTCTTCGCCGGGATCCACTAGCCTCGATGCTTGTGATGGAGCAGGTCCCGGCTGTGCGCGCGCCCTCGGAGACGGTTGTCGCCGTGGCGACGAACGCCGTGCTCTTCGTGCTCGGACTGCTGCTGGGCGTTCTGGGGGGGTTCCAGCACTCCTGGTACATCAGGCCCGTCCCGGTCTCCGCCATCGTCTGCCTCGCCCTGCTGTTCGCGATCCCCTACGCGGCGGGCCGGATGACGCACGGCAAGTCCGCGGCCGTGGCGTTCGTGGCGGGCTGGGCGCTGATCACCATCATCTGGATCTCCGGACGGCCGGAGGGCGACCTGGTCATCGCCAACGACCTGTCCGGTTACCTTTACCTCTACGGAGGACTCGCGGCGGTCACGGTGGGGATCATGCTTTCGCCGTCGGCCATCCTGGGCGGGACGTGGCCGCCCACCCCGGACGGTTACCGTTCGGGTCCCGAATCCTCGCCGATACCGTCGGATTCCCAGCCTCCGCCCGGTTTCCCGCCCCCTCCCGGCTCCCAGACCCCACCCGCACCACCGGGCACGCCCGCTCCCTGACGCGCCCCCGCCCAGAGTCCCGGGGCGTCTGTCGCTCGCCGCCCTGATGGCGGACAATCCGGGTATGCGGCGGTTACATCGAGTACGGCGGACCCTCAACTACATCAACCTGTCCACACCGCTGGGGCTGCTCCTGGCACGTGTCGGCCGCGCCCAGGTGACGGCGGGGCCCGACGGGCTGCTCCTGGCGTACGGCTACCGCTTCGGGTTCCCGATCGCCTCGGCGTTCACCGTGGGGAACGTGGTGCTGACCAAGCACCCGGAGGGCTTCCTCACCGGTTCCCTGCTCAAGCATGAGGACCGGCACGCCTCCCAGTACATGTGCTGCGTGGGCCTGCCGATGCTCCCGCTCTACGTCGTCGCGGTGGTCGTCTCCATGATGATCTGCGGAAACCAGGCCTCGTGGAACCTTTTCGAGCGGCTGGCGAACCTGGAGGACGGCAACTACGCCCGAAGGTCGCCCTGGTGGCTCAACACCAGATCCCCACAAAAGGAATGAATCCCGCTGTGGGGGGATCTACAAGGGGTGAGCTGTCGATGACCGAAGGGGGCCGCCCATGTCGCAGACGTCCCACCCAGAAACCGCCTCCCACCTGTCCGTGGAAATCGACGGCCTCGTCGCGGAGCCCCCGCGGCGTCCCGGATGGTCGGCCCGCTTCGCCGCGCGACCGGCGCGCGCCCTCAGGAAACTGGGCCGCACCGCCGGCCGGGCGGTGCGGGATCGCCCCTCAGGACCGCGTACGGCCATGGCCGAGGCGGCATCCCGTTCCTCCATGCTCTCCGCTCCCTCGATGGCTTTCTCGACGGGAACCTCGACGGGAACGGAGTTCCCCGTACAGTCCGGGACATCCGGACGACCCGCGCCTCCGGTACGGCCCGCGCCGCCGAGGCGGCCGGAGCCCCTGCCGAGGCGGTCGTGGCCGGGTGGCTTCAGGGACCGGCTGACCTCGCCGATCCCGACGTTCCAGGAGTTGCTGGCGGTCGCCTGGCACGGCACGCTCCGGCCCGATGTCGGGGACGCGGACCGCATCCCGGTCCACAGGAACGGGCTCCCACGGCCGACGGGGACCGAGGCGGTCGTGACGTGGGTGGGGCACGCGACGTACGTGGTGCAGATCGGCGGGCTCACCATTCTCACGGATCCGGTCTGGGCGAGGAAGATCGTCGGTATTCACCGGCCCCGGCTCACCCCGCCCGGCGTCGCGTGGGCGGACCTGCCCAGGATCGACGCCGTGGTGATCAGCCACAACCACTACGACCACCTGGACGCGTGGACGGTGCGGCGGTTGCCGCGCAGCACGCCCGTCCTCGTACCGGCCGGGCTCAGGTCCTGGTTCACCCGGCGCGGGTTCCGTGACGTCACCGAGCTCGACTGGTGGGAGAGCACCCGGGTGGGTGATGTCCGCTTCGACTTCGTCCCCGCCCACCACTGGAGCCGCCGGTCGATCTGGGACACCTGCAAGACCCTCTGGGGCGGCTGGGTGATCGCCTCCGACGACCAGACGATCTACTTCGCCGGGGACAGCGCGTACGGTGAGCGCTTCGCGCAGATCGGGGCCCGCTACCCGGACGGCATCGACCTGGCCCTGATGCCGGTGGGGGCGTTCGAACCCCGCTGGTTCATGCAGGCGGCGCACGTCGATCCCGAACAGGCCGTGCGGGCGTGCCAGGACGTGGGGGCGCGCCGGATGGCGACCATGCACTGGGGCACGTTCGTCCTGTCGGGGGAGTCGCTCCTCGCGCCGGTGGAGGAGGCGAGGGTGGCCTGGGCAGAGGCCGGGCGGGACCGCGCCGACCTGTGGGACCTCGCCGTCGGTGAGTCCCGCGTCCTGACGCCCTGACAGCGGTTCGGGGAGGCGGGAGAAACGGGGATCCGGGCCGCGGGGGCTCACCCCGCGGCCCGGAAGCGGCCCGCGGCCGTCAGGAGGTGCCGGAGGGTGCGTCCCCGCCTCTCAGGGGTTGCTCGGTCAGGGGCTGAGCGTCAGGGTGTGGATGGCCGCCTTCTTGACGGCGTCCTGACCGGCCAGCATGGGGGTGGTCTCGCCGCGCGCCCACAGTGGCGCCTGGTCCCAGTAGTTGTCGTGGAACGCGTGGCCGGAGGCACCGGTCAGGTTGATCCATCGGGACTTGTCCGGGTTCGCCAGGTCCACCACCATCCGCATGGACGGCAGCCAGCTCACCGCGTAACCGTCCCGTACGTCCCACCCCGCCGCGTTGACGGCGTCGTCGCCGCCCGCCACCGGGAACGGACCCCGGTTGAACAGCCACTCGATCGGGCCGATCCCCGAGGTGCCGAAGGTCTGGTGGACGAGCTCCAGGGAGTGCAGGTCGCCCCAGCGCCAGTCCTTGACGTCCGGGCCGAGCAGGCCGTTCAGCTCGTCGTACGCCCTCGCCATCGCCCGTCGCAGCATGTCGTCGCGGGTCTCGGCGCGCGGGGTGGTCGTGTCGTTCCAGAACGCCTCGTCCGGCTTGTCGAGCATGACCCGTACGACCTCGAACCAGCGGTCGCCGCCCTGGGGCCAGGCGCCCTCGGGAAGATCGTCGTTGAAGGTCTCGATGAGCAGGTGCCGCCAGACGGCGTTGAAGTACATCGCGGGAGCGGACTCCGTGCCCTGCGCCTGGTCCCACCCGCGCAGCAGCTCGCGGGCGTCCTTGGCGGGCCCGGCCATCTCGACGTCGAGCAGCTTGGGCACCAGGAAGCGGGCGAAGCCGTTGTCGCTGTCCTGCTGCAACGCGCTCATCGCCGCCACGTCCACCTTGCCGCCGTCCTTCAGCGCCTCGCGGAGGCGCTGAAGGATGCGCTGGGAGCGGTATCCGTACGCCCAGTCCTTGGTGAGGTTGTACGGGTAGCGGTCGGGGTCGATGACCGCGTTGTTGGCGGTCACGATGTAGCCCTCCGGCGGGTTGTAGAGGCTGGGCAGCTCGTTGAAGGGGATCGTCGACTGCCAGGCGTACTCGCCGGTCCAGCCGGGCACCGGCCAGGTGCCGTCGCCGCGGGTCCGCACCGGGATCCGTCCGGGGGCCTGGTAGCCGATGTTGCCCTCGGTGTCGGCGTAGATCAGGTTCTGCGCGGGCACCTCGAATCTGCTCGCCGCCGCCCTGAACTCCTGCCAGTCCTGCGCGGTGTTCAGCGCGAAGATCGCGTCGGCGGTCCTGCCGGGCTCCAGGGCGGTCCACTTGAGCGCGACCGCGTCGCCCTTCTCCTCGAAGACCGCGTCCATGCCGGGCAGCGTGTCCTTCGCGCTCTCCAGGACGTCGGAGATGATCGGCCCGTGCATGGTGTCGCGCACCGTGAGCCGTACGTCGTCGCCCCCGGCCACCTTGATCGTCTCGGTCCTGGTGGTCATCGGCTTCCACTCGCCCATGAGCAGGTACGAATCATCCTTGATCCGCTCCAGGTAGAGGTCGGCGACGTCCGGGCCGAGGTTGGTGAAGCCCCATGCGATCTTGTCGTTGCGGCCGATGACCACGCCGGGCACGCCGGAGAAGGTGAATCCGGTGACGTCGAACGGGCACTCGGGGCTCTTGACGCGGCAGTGCAGCCCGGCCTGGTACCAGACCGAGGGCATGCCCGGCCCCAGGTGGGGGTCGTTGGCGAGGATTGGTTTGCCCGACTCGGTGTGCTCGCCGCCGACCACCCAGGAGTTCGAGCCGATGCCCCTGCCGCCCGCCGGGTCGCCCATCAGGCTCGGCACCGCGCGGATGGCCTCGGCCGCCCGGGTCAGCGCCCCGGTGGCGGGCGCCACCCCTGACGGCTCGGGCTCGGCGCTCTTCGGCTCCTCGTCCTGGCGGAACCCGCGCTCGCCGACCGAGCCCCGGGTGACGATCGGCTGGTTGGTCTCGTACGGGTAGTCGGGCCAGAGCTGCTCCACCCGGCCGCGCGGCAGCCTGCTCGCCGCGAGCGCCCGGCCGATCTCGTCGGTCATGTTGGAGCGCAGGTCCCAGGCCATCGCCTTGAGCCAGGCGAGCGAGTCGGCCGGGGTCCACGGCTCCGGCCGGTAGTCCGGGCTGGTCGCCCGCAGCAGCACGTACTCCAGGCTCCTGTCGGCGAAGCCGTCGTTCCGCTTCATCCAGGCGTTCACCCCGCCCGCGTAGGCGTTCAGGTAGCGCCGGGTCCGCTCGTCGAGCAGGGGGAGTTCCTTCTCGGCCACCTTCCGCCAGCCCATGGTCCTGATGACCCTGTCCTCGGTCAGCGTCGCCGAGCCGAACATCTCCGAGAGCCGTCCCGCGGTGACGTGGCGGCGGAAGTCCATCTCGAAGAAGCGGTCCTGGGCGTGGACGTAGCCCTGGGAGAGAAAGAGGTCCTCTGGGGAGTCTGCGTATATGTGCGGGATGCCCGTCTTATCGCGATATACGGTGACTTTCCCCTTCAAGCCGTCCACCTTGAGCTCGCCTTCGAGCTGTGGGAAGGACGCTCGCACGCTCCATACGCCCGCTCCGGCGAGCAGCAGCCCGAGCACCAGAAGAACGGTGAGCACCCGCGCCAGCCACGTGAGTGGGCGGGGCATCCAGGCGTACGGGCGGAACCTCACAAAAACCTCCTAGGCGACATGCTTCCGCAAGTGTGGCACCACCCCCATGGGGTCGGCACCGACGTCAGGGCGAAGATGCGCGTATGAGACTTTTGCTACCGACCTGGTCAACGCCCACGGCACGGTGGCCGCGAGCCGTCTGACCCGGTTCCGCTCGTACGACCCGAACCCTCAGGAGCGGGCCGGGACGCCGGTCAGATCGGGCCGATCCCCCAGTGGTGGACGGCGCGGTCGCCGGGGGCGAGCCTGATGACGTCCTCACCGCTGCGGAAGGCGTTCGGCGGGCAGGTCATCGGCTCCACCGCGAGCCCCAGACGGCGGTGGCCCTCCGGCAGGGTGTCACCGGTGTAGAGCTGGAGCCACTCGATCCCCTCGCCCGCCCACAGCTCGACCCCGGTCCCGTCGGGGGCCGCCAGCGTGACCCGCACCCGGCCGTCGGCGCCGCGCTCCAGGCCGGTGAACGCGGTGTCGAGCTCCGTCCCGCCGATCGGGCGGGGGACCCGGAAGTCGTACTCGGTGCCCTCGACGTCGTGGCGGCCGGTGGGGATCTTCCGATCGTTCACCGCGATCCACTGGGCTGCGGGGAGCTCCAGGAGGGCGTCGTCGAGGGCGCAGAGGGTGCCGAGGGACAGGTAGGGATGGGCTCCGAAGCCGTACGGCGCGTCGGTGGCGCCGACGTTCTCCACGCTCACCTCGACCTCCAGGCCGGCCGCACTCAGCGCGTACCGGACGGAGAGGTCAAGGACGTGCGGGTAGCCGAGCTGGGGGAACAGCCGCATCCCCAGCCGGATCGAGTTGTCGTCGTGGAAGAGGACCGTCCAGGGGAACGACCGGGAGAAGCCGTGGATCGCGTTGCCGGTCTTGGGCTCGCTCAGCGCGAGCTGCCGCTCCTCGCCGTCGAACGTGTAGCGGCCGTCCTCGACCCTGTTCGGCCAGGGAAGCAGCGGCAGCCCCGCCCCGCCGAGCGGGGGCTCGTCCTCGGGAAAATCGATGACGAGCGGGCGGTCGTCCAGGGTGAGACTCCGTAGCCCTGCTCCGAGCTCGGTGACGACGGCCTGGAAACCGCCGTCCGAGATGGTGTGTTGGGCCCCTGTGGGCGCGATGTTTTTCACCCGGTAATTCAACACCTTTGCCCCCACCCCCCATCCACCACCGCGCCACCTGAAGGAGGGCGGCGGCCATAGAGCCGCCATCCGCCGTTTCGTCATCGCCCATCTGGACGCCGCTGCCCGCTCGGGCAGCCTGGCCGTGAGCGTTCTGGATGAGTCCTGGTTCATGGGCCTGCGTTCCGCGTAATTCGGAGCGGCTAGAGCTCGAAACTGGCATCTGAAATGGGAAAACATACGGAGACACGCCGAGTGGGCATGTCTCTAGGAGTTCGAGCGCGAGTCCGAGGTCACAAGGGGGTGGCGAGCTCGATGATCTGCTGAGGCGGGGTGATGCCGAACCATTTGTGGGCTTGCCGGTGGCGGCATCGCATGTCTCCTTGACTTCAGAAGAAAGTCATGGCCGTCAGGTTAGGCCTGCTCGTTCCAGCCAGTTCCTGCAGCGGATAAACCGGGTCGCCATGCAGGATCTCCATATGGAGTCGCTGGAGTTGTTGGCTCGGATCAATTCCCATCTCCTCACGGAGGCGATGGCTGATAGAAGTGTATGCCGCCAGTGCCTCAACCTGCCGCCCCGAACGGAAAAGCGCAAGCATAAGCTGCCACCACAGTCGTTCTCTGAAAGGATGCTTGGTGGTCAATGAACTAAGGCTGGTGATGAGATTGCTATCGATCCAGCCTAAGCCGAGACAGAGGTCATTGTGCCGTTCAAACGTCCAAAGGAGTTCGTCGGTGAGTTTCGGTGCGGAGTCTCGGATTATGGGATCGGCCTGCAGGTTGGAGAGAATCGGACCGCGCCACAAGGTGAGTGCCTCGGCTAGGCCGGTGACCTCGGCGCCGAAGTCCCCGGCTCGGCCCGCGTCGCGAGCCCCGGTCACCAAGCGGCGGAAGCGGATCAGATCGAGACTCTCCTGGTCGATCTCTATCGCATAACCGGACGATGCCGTTCGGATTGCAGGTGACGTTCCCTTTCCGAAACTGCATAAAGTCTGACGGAGGCGAGTTACGCACGTATGTAGGGCGCCACGCGGCTCCCGTGGCAGGTCGTCGTCCCAGAGGCGGGCGATGAGCTCTTCGGCGGGAACGACCTTGTTGGCGTCTAGTAGAAGCGATGCCAGAAGCGTTCGCCTTTTCCCGGAGGGCAAAACTATAGATTGTCCGTGCAGAGTGACTTCGAACGGCCCTAGGAGGAGGAACATAATTTCCTTGTTTGCGGAGGAGGTCTTCGGCAAGGAATCTGATCGCATGATCGCATGATCGCATTTCCTTTCGGCGTTTGTCTAGCATCATTTAAGCAAAGAAAAGTGGTTGTGCATAACCTCCAATCTGAGTGAGCATTTAACATTTGCATTGCGTGTGGAATTGTTGGCTAAGAGTAAACAGCGAAGACCTGGACCGGCTGTCCGCGCGTCTCGGGCTGTGCCCGGAGAGCGCGGAACGGTTAGGGGTCCCGGCGTGTGATGGCGACGGATGCGGCTGCCAGCGCGAGCGCGATGTAGCCGAGCAGCACCAGCACCGCCCCCGCTGGCGGCAGCCACGCGTCCGAGATCCGGCCCGGCAGCAGGTTGGAGGCCATCGGCAGGGTGAGCGAGCCGATCCGCTCGTTCCAGGGGGCAGGCAGCAGCGAGATCAGTGCTGGAACCACGAACAGCAGGGCGAAGATCGCGATAAACCCGCCAGCCGACGAGCGCAGCACGGTCCCCACCCCTAGCCCTACCAGCCCCATCACCATGCAACTGAACCCGGCGCCGAGTACGGTGGCTAGGGCATACGGCGACGCGAGCGTTACACCGATGCCGCGGGTGCCGAGCACGGCCTGGCTGATGAAGAAGATGGCGAACGAGCTGACCTGGCCGGCGGCGAGCGATACCACTCCGACTACCACCGCCTTCGCCATTAACAGGCTGCGTCGCTGTGGCACGGTAGTGAGCGTCATACGCAGCATGCCCGTGGTGCTCTCCGAGGTGATGGCGAGGATGCCAAAGGCGGCTAACACCAAGTAAGTCACCTGGAGCGCGGTCCCACCCGCCGCCGACGGGTCGAACCCGGAGCGGCCCTGTTCGGACAATCGCTCCCAGGAACTGGCGGCGCTCAGGGCTAGCCCGCCGCCGAGCACGATCGGCAGCGGCAGCACCGCCAGCAGATAGTACGTCGAGCGCAACGAGCGGATCTTGAGCCACTCCGCCGCGACCAGGTCCCAGATCAACCGGGTGCGGGAGGGTTCCAGAGTGCGGCCATCCGGCTCGATGAGGCTGCTCGCGATATAGGTGTCACCGGTCTTCATGCCTGCCGTCGTCCCGTCCTGTGGTCGGTGCTGCTTTCGGTGAGTTCGATGAACGCCTCTTCCAGCGACGCGCTGCGCGGCGTGATCTCGTACAGCGGGATGCTGTGCGCGGTGGCCAACTCGGAGATCCACGCGTTGTCGAGCGCGGGAGTGCGGGTGGCGTCGCGCTGACCGCCGCTGATGGCCAGCCCGCCTCCCGGTTCGGGGCGCACCACGGCGCCGTGCGCGAGCAGTAGCCGCTTCAGTTCATCCTCCCGCGGGCTGCGCACTAGCACGTCCCGGTGAAACCGTACGAGGAGCTCGTCGATGGTCGCTTCAGTGATGAGCCGGCCGCGTCCGATGATGATGACTCGGTCCGCGGTCAGTGCCGTTTCGCTCATCACGTGGCTTGAGATGAAGACCGTTCGACCCTCGCCCGCTAGCGTGCGCAGCAGCCCGCGGATCCACCGGATGCCTTCGGGGTCGAGCCCGTTGATCGGCTCGTCGAGGATGAGCACCCCGGGATCACCAAGCAAAGCCGCGGCAATTCCCAGCCGCTGCCGCATGCCGAGCGAGAAACCGCCCACCCTCCGGTGCGCCACATCCGCTAGGCCGACCTGGTCCAGCACCGCGGCCACCCGTCGGCGGCCGATGCCATTGGTGCGGGCCAGCACGGACAGATGATGGTACGCTGAGCGGCCGGTGTGGGCGGCGTCCGCGTCCAGCAACGCGCCGACGGAGTAGAGCGGACGGACCAGCGACCGGTAGGGTCGGCCGCCGATGAGGGCCTCGCCTGAGGTAGGGGTGACCAGGCCGAGCACCGCACGCATAGTGGTCGACTTCCCCGCGCCGTTCGGGCCAAGGAACCCTGTCACCAGACCCGGCATCACATGGATGGACAGGTTGTCGACGGCAGTCCTGGACCCGTGGCGCTTGGTCAGGTTCCGTACTTCAATCATGTCTCCACGATGGCGAAACACTGGCTCGAAGTCATCGAGCCCAGGTCTGGACCTCTCCGCCCTGGGGTGGAGGCCGCGGCCTCCACCCCAGGGCGGATGCTCTACGGCCGGGCGGTACGTAAGGTGATCGCATGGATGGCCTCCGTCCGCTGATGGCTTCGCGCTTACGCCGCCACCATCTGTTCGCCTTCGATGTAGTGCTGGCTGTCCCGATTGGCCTGGTGGCGCTCGAACGGGTGGCCATGCCGCCGTACGGCTGGCTGTTCGGGGCCGGGCTAGGGCTGGCCGCCGCGCTGCGTCGGCTTTGGCCGCTGCCCACGCTCGCCTTGGTGCTGACCATCGCGGCCGCCGGGGTGTGGGCCGGCGCGCTGATCAACCCGTGGCTGGCGTGGGCGTTCGTGCTCTACACGGTCGGGCTGATCACCTCGGGCCTGCCCGCCTACCTGGGCCTCGTGGCCAGCCTGGTCGCCGCCGCCGCTCTGGTGCCTATTTCGCACGAGCCCAACCTTGTGGGCAGCTTCGGGCTGATCGGGCTGAGCTGGCTGACCATGGCCGCCGCCTGGCTGCTCGGCCTGACCGTCCGGGAACGGCGGACCGGCGCGGCCAGGATCGCCGAACAGCGGGCCCGCCTCGCTGTGGCCGAGGAGCGGGTCCGTATCGCCCGAGAGCTGCACGACATCGTCGCCCACAGCCTCAGCCTGATCGCCATGAAATCTGGCGTCGCGGTGCACATGGCCGGGGAGCGCCCCGGCGAGGCCGTCGCGGCGCTGGAAGTGATCCAGGCGACCAGTCGCGCCGCGCTCGACGAAATGCGCCGCATGGTGGGCGTGCTGCGCTCGGCCAGCGCCGACGACCCAGGAGACTCCCCGCTGACCCCCGTTCCCGGACTGGCTGGCCTAGAGACTTTGGCCGGTCAGGCACGGGAGGCGGGTTTGCAGATCACCCTGAACCATGACGGCGGGCAGGACCTGCCGCGCGGCATCGAGAGTGCGGTCTTCCGCATCGTGCAGGAGTCCCTCACTAACGTGATCAAGCACGCGACGGACGGCACGGGGGAGCGCGTGTCCTGCGCAGTCTCGGTCGCAGTGACACCTCGGGAGGTTCTCGTCGAGGTGGTCGACAACGGGAAAGGCGGTAAGGTCACGACCGCCAGGGCGGGCGGGCACGGCCTCATCGGTATGCGTGAACGTGTCTTGCTCCAGGATGGTGACTTCACCGCCGGCCCGCAGGAACAGGGCGGATTCCGGGTCGCGGCCAGATTGCCGTACCGCTCGTAACAGGGGATGGAGGGTCATGACCGAGCGCATCCGGGTGCTTATCGCCGACGACCAGGTGCTGCTCCGCGGCAGCCTTCGCATGCTGCTCGAATCGGTGCCCGACATTGAGGTCGTGGGCGAGGCCGGGACAGGTGGCGAGGTGCTGAAGCTGCTGCTGCGGCAGGTCCCAGACGTGATCCTAATGGACGTGCAGATGCCGGACATGGACGGTATCGAGGCCACCCGTCAGGTCTGCGCCAGCCGGGAGAGCAGCGCGCGGGTGCTCGTCCTGACCACCTTCGACATGGACGAATACGTCTACGGTGCGCTCCGGGCGGGAGCCAGCGGTTTCATCCTCAAGGACACGCCGCCCGCAGACCTGCTTGCCGCGATCCGGGTCGTGGCGGGCGGGGACGCCCTCATCTCGCCCGTGGTCACGCGGCGGCTCATCGCCGAGTTCGTCCGGCACCCGGGACCCGCGACCGCCTCGGCCCGCGGCCGCGCCCTCCCCGGTGTCACCGAGCGAGAGCGAGAGGTGCTGCTGCATGTCGCCCGCGGTCTGTCCAACACCGAGATCGCCCGCCAACTCCAGGTCAGCCTGGCCACAGTGAAGACCCACATTGGCAGCCTGCTGGCGAAACTCGGCGCAAGGGACAGAGCCCAGCTTGTCATCACCGCTTACGAGGCTGGCCTGGTCGAAGCGAACTTCCGCAAACACGGCTAACCCCGCCCGGCGTCTCGGTTTACGGCCTCAGCAAGCGGGGAGAGCCGTGGTGGCCGGTGTTGTCGGCGCACCGCGTCACAAGACAGCGTTACAAACGATGTCATAGGGGGCGGCGGAAGCCGCGGACCGCGACTACAGCGCAGAGCGCCGACAGCAGCAAACTGAGCAGGACCGCCAGATACGCCGCCGTGCCCGGTACCTGGCCCTGCATGAGCGCGCGGGTCGAGTCGATGCCGTATGTCATCGGATTAACCATCGCGACCACCTGCAGCCACTCCGGCAGCCCGCCCACCGGCACGAAAGCGCTCGACGCGAACATCAGCGGAAACGTCACCAGCATCGTGGCGCCCTGGAACAGGTCAACGTTGCGCACCCAGCTTGCCAGCGCGATGAACAGCCATCCCACGCCCGCGCCGACGATCAGTGCCACCGCCCAGGAGACAGCCGACCCGGCGAACCCGCCGGACGGCCTGAACCCGAAAAGCACGTAAGCGAAGCCGAGCACACACAGGAGTTGGATGCCGCTGCGCACCAGATCCGCCAGGCTCCGGGCGAAGAGCACCGAGCCCAGCCAGATAGGCAGCGATCGGAGCCGGATAATCATTCCGTTCCGTACGTCCTGGGTGAGCGTGATACCGGTTTGCAGGGCAGCCTGCATAGCTGAGTTGACCATGATGGCCGGCACCAGGAACTCGATGTAGGTCACTCCGGGTGGGAAGTTTGGGGTGTCCGCTATGGATCCGAAGATTTGGCTGAAAACCAGCAGCATCAGCAACGGCCCCGCCGCGTTGAGCGCGATCATGCGTGGATCGAACGCGATCGTGTTCATGTAGCGCAGCGTGAGAACGCGGATCTGCGCCACCACCGAGGTCCCCCGCCAGGAACCGACACGGGTCCCCTTCGGGGCGTCCTCGGTGTCCAGAATGGCAGTGCCGCTCATCGCCTCTCCTCTCGAAATCGTTACGTTCCCGGCTAGCCGGAAAATGCGTGAAACACGTCGTCTAGGTTCGGTTCGGTGAAGCTGATCTCCGCCATCTCCACGCCGCATCCGGCGATGGCCTGACCGAAGGCGACGATGTCCTGGGTGCGTACCGCCGGGATGGTGACAGCGAGCCGGGCCGCGTCCCACAATGGGGCGAACCCCGCGGCTCGCAGAGCCAATACAGATGTACGCCCGTCATGCGGGTTCCCGCAGCGTGCCGTGATGGTACGGTTACCCACTCGCGCCTTCAGCTCATTCGGCGACCCGGCCGCCACCACCGTTCCGCCCGCCATGACGACGATCGAGTCGGACAGCTGGTCAGCCTCGTCTAGGTACTGCGTAGTGAGCAGCACAGTGGCGCCGTCCCGCGTGGCCGCACGCACGACCTCCCACATGGCCAGCCGCCCGGTTGGGTCCAGACCCACCGTGGGCTCGTCTAGGAAAATCACGTCGGGACGGCCCACCAGGCTCGCGGCTAGGTCCAGCCGCCGCCGCATGCCCCCCGAGTAGGTCCGCACCTTCCGATCGCCCGCGCCGCACAGATCGAACAGGTCGAGCAGTTCCTGGGCACGCACTTCGGCGGAGCCGCGGGTGGTGCCGAGCAGCCGCCCGATGAGCACCAGGTTCTGCCGTCCGGATATCTGCTCGTCCAGGGTGGCGGTCTGCCCGGTCAGCCCGATCCGCTGGCGGACCTGCGCGCCCTGCCGCACGACGTCGAATCCGGCGACCTGGGCGCTGCCCGCGTCCGGCCGGGAGAGCGTGGACAGGATGCCGATCAGCGTGGACTTGCCCGCGCCGTTGTGTCCGAGTAGCCCTAGCACCGAGCCGCGCGGCACCGCGAAGCTGACGTCCGTCAGCGCGGCGACGTCCCCGTAGCGCTTGCTCAGCCCCATCACTTCGATCGCTGCGGTCACCGGAGTCTGCTCCTTTCCTGAGAGGTTCCCGCCGTTAGGCCGTAGTTGGCGGAAGGTGCCTTGCAACGGCCCGCACGACATCGTCGTAGTACCGGATGTAGAGGGCCGCCACGAGCACGCCAGCGACGGCCACAGACCAGCCCGCAGGGCCCACCGGCGCTGCGGACCCGGTGGCGGCGAGACCCGCGGCGGCGGCGATGATGAGGATCACATTGCGGACGATCATCCCGGTACTCATCACCGACCCGCCCCGGCCGAAGCACCTGCACTCGGCGATAACACCGCTGCGCACCGCCCGGACTGCCACCGCGATGAAGCACGCCAACAGCGTGATGGCCAAGGCGAACCCCGCGCCACGGGTGCCGGACGATACCAGCAGGGCGACGGTGGCCCCCTCACCGAGCACGATGCCCGCTGCGGCCGACCTGGCGAGCCGGGGCGACAGTACGGCGAGGTGGCTGATCGCCGCCTCGAACCGGTGGAAGAACGACACGCCGCGCACCTTGTTGACGAACGCCACCGCGAACACCGTGGCGATGAAGCTCGTCATAGCGATCAACACGTACGTCATTGCGTCTCTCCCAGCCGGGCAGGGGCAGACATGAGGGGTATGACCATGGTCCGGTGGAAATGCCGGATCTCGTCGCGCTCGCCGATCGGCACGCCGTCCACCTCCACCCAGGCGTGTGCCCGGAACGGCTCGGTGAGGACCCCGGTGCACCAGGTCGGCCAAGTGCTGGCGAACCGGCACAGCAGCACGGTGGCGATCGACCGTTGCAGACAGCCCTGGCCAGCGCACTGCACGCTCACCGTGACCACGGCCGTCCGGGCGGCCAGTGCCCGATCCGCCGGGCACGGCCCGGCGCCGCGCCGGATGACCATGAGCAGCCGGCGTAGCCGCAGCGGGGACAGCCGCATGAGTACCCGGGCCAAGCTCACCGCCACGTGCGCGGCCAGCCGCCGCCGCCAAGTGATCCGGGCCGACGCCTCCAGCGTCACCGGCATCGTCATGGCGTCACGACCCGGGCTTCGCGCAGCGACACCAGCAGCTTTTCCACGTCCGTTGGGATGCGGTGCACGGACGCGGGGTGGCTGCGGCCGAGCTGCGCCACGACCTCGGGCACGCTCACCCCCTGCAGCAGCAGCCGCACCACGACCGCGCCCGTGGCGTTCAACAGCCAGTAGCCGCCGGATCTCTCGTTCAACAGGACCAGACTCTGTCCCATATCGGTCATGGAGACATGCGGTGCGAGAGAGAAACTCACCCTATTCCACCTCTCATCGAATCAGGGGTGCAGGCTGTCCGGCGCGCACCGAGCGAAGCCATGTCTCGCAGGCGAAGGTGCTGATCAGCGGCATCAGGCTCATCGACCGCGGTGGCAGGCAGAGCAACACCGAGCGCAGCGCGTCGGCGTCAACCAGCCCGAGCCGCGCGAGTTCCAGATCCTCGCAAAGCTCCAGTAGCTCGGACCGGTTCGCTCGCAGGCTCGCGTACGCCTCGGAGCTGTACTCTGACTTCGTCGAGCGATTGAGGATGTCGTCCGGGACGATTCCCCGCATCGACGCGGCGAGTAGTGGCTTATACCGGTCCGGCATGGCACAGTCCTCAAACCGGATGGACAGCGCCGCCTCCAGTACCCGGTCGTCGACATATGGCGCCTCCCAGGACACGCCGAACCGGGACGTTAGCCGGTTCACTCGGCGCAGCGTGTCCCCGCACAGCCGGACGTCTTGGACGGCCAGATGCTGGCCGCGCAGCGGTGACAGCGGCGCCGGCTGTGCGCCGCCGACCTGCCCTAGCACGCGGCGGGTCACGTCGACCGCGTGTCCCGTCGCCCACTCCGGCATCCGGAAGCTGAATCCCCAACCGAAATCCGGCTTGGATGAGATTTCGCGCAGCGGGTCCACGACCGACGCACCGGACTCCGCCAGCCACGATCCAAAGGAACGGTTACGCATCAGGGCCGTGACCGCTCCCGACAGGCTCCACCGGTGCATCGCCCGGTTGGCGCGCAAGTACCGGATTGCCCGCAGCGGCCGGGACCGGATGAGCGTGTGCAGGTAAAGCGGTGTGGTCAAGAAGAGCTCATCCCCGCCATGCCCGGTGAGGTGCCGACGCGAGCCCTCGTGGGCGAGTCGCTGTGCCAGGTAGGAGAGCCGGTCACGGGTCCGGATCCAGGCGAATGGAGCTTCCAGGTCGTCGTCCAGCTCCGCCAGGCCCGAGAACCACTTTGGTGCCTCCCGCACCGGCAGGATGATGTGCTCCGCCCGCGGCAGGGAAGAGGCGGCGCGGGCCGCCCACATGCGGTCCTCGCTAGCGGGGTTCTCCGCCTCCCACTGCGTGGTGATCAGCCGGTCGGACCTGGCGTTCGCAAGGAAGCACAGACTGGTCGAGTCCATGCCGCCGGAGAGGTCCGCACTGATCACCGGGCCGCCCACAGTGCGGACGGCGACGGCTTCCCACAGCGCCCGCTGCACCCGCTCGGCGGCCTCCGCCAGGGGGGTCTCGGCCGGTGGCGGCGCCCACCAGCGGACCGTGCGGAACCCGTCGTCCCGGCTCAGCTCCAGATAGCATCCGACGGGCAGGGCCTCGACCCCCTGCCACATCGGATGTTCGAACAGTGGCCACGGTGCCCAGGGCGCGAGCAGCCGGGTAGCCAGCAGATCCTCCGCCATCCCGGCCCCAGACAGCTTGGCCAGCGTCTGCGGGCGGTCGGCGGCGACGTGCGCGCCGGCGATACGGGCGTGGAAGATCTGACACGTGGTAGACAACGTGCCCTGCGCCCTGACGTCCCCGTCAAAAGAGACGAGAAAGTGGGCAGAACCGGCCAGACCGCCCACCAAGGCGTCCAGATCCGGCAGTTGGGCGGCCTTCGCCAGGGCCCGGCCCACCTGCTCGGCAGTGGCCGACGTCACGCCAAGAATCACGGCTTTCCTCGAACCGACCACCACCGTGGTCAACTCCTCCGGACGCCATTCGCCAACCACCCATGGACGCCCAGAAGAATGCGTGATGACCTTGCATTCCTGGACGGCTAGGAAGGAGTTGTAAAAATTCTCTCCCTCGATCGTGTCGGGGAGTATTACGAAGTCCACTTCAGTCCCTGTCTGGTTGTCGAGCGCCAGCTCCGGTGCGCGTAAATGCGCTGAAGGAGCTGGCGCCGGCCAAGAAGGCCGGCGCCAGCGACTTGGTTACTTCAGTCAGACGGACTGCATCGCCCCGCCATAGTCGCAGCGCGGATTAGCAGAGCATGACGCACGACCAGTCGGCCTCGAAGCCCCAGCTCGGCCGACCCAGCGTAACCTCTGCGAACTCGCCGACACCGGACACTGTGGGCGGCTCGTAGGCCAGCACGTCCTTCTCCATTTAATTCTCCTTTGATTCGCACTCAGGAAGCTCTGCGTTTTTCGCGGTGGCACTTCCTGCGACTGGTTACGACAGTAGCAAGACCTTCTTCCGAATCGCGTTCTCTCTGTTTTCCGCTGACTTTCGCTACGCTTTCAGTGATCTTTCACCGTGATCTGACGACCTTTTCTGGGCATACCTGCGCGTGTAATCATTCGACGGGTTCGATGCCCTTGATAGATTCACGTCGATCGCATAACGCCAGGGAGACGGTGGCCATGAGTGAGCAGGCACTGACCAGACTGTCGGTCCTCGACACCTCTCCGGTATGGAGAGGCGCCAGCCCAACACTGGCCCTAAGGGAAAGCGTGGCTGCGGCGGTGCACGTCGAGAGACTCGGCTACCACCGGTACTGGGTGGCCGAGCACCACAACGCTAGGTTCATCGCGAGTTGCGCTCCCGCCGTGCTGGCTGGACAAATCGCCGCCGCGACCTCGGCTATCCGGGTCGGATCAGGTGGGGTGATGCTGCCCAACCACGCCCCGCTCGTCGTAGCCGAGCAGTTCGGCACTCTGGAGGCGCTGCACCCGGGACGCGTCGACCTGGGCATCGGCCGGTCCCCGGGAACCGATATGGGGACCGCCCGCGCACTGCGCCGGGTGAGCAGCCCGCCGCGCTCGGGATACTTCGCGGAGCAGGTGGCCGAGGTCGCCGCGTACTTCGAACCAGACACTGGCAAGGACGACAGGATCGTGGCCACCCCTGCCCAGGGCAACCGACCCGAGCTGTGGATCCTCGGATCCAGCGCGGAGAACGCCGAGCTGGCCGGACGGCTAGGTCTGCCGTATGCCTTCGCCTACCACATCAAGCCGGACCAAGCCAGCGAGGCGCTCGCCGCCTACCGCGCCGCGTTTCACCCGTCGGCGTGGCTCGCCCGACCGTACACGCTGATCACAGCCTCGGTCGTGGCCGCGGACACCGACGAGCGGGCCGACCTGCTCGCCGGGCCTCTCGCGGTGGTGATGCACGAGTCGCTGCGCGGTGTTCGGACCCACCCGAACCTGGGGACGAGTGAGGCCGCCCGGTACTTCCGAACCCCGCGGGAGCGGACCCAGTCGCGCGAGCAGCTCCGCACCCACATCATCGGTGGCCCGCACACGGTACGGGAACGGGCGGCCGAGCTGATCGCCGCCACCGGCGCGGACGAGCTGATGGCGATGAGCCTGGTCCACGAGGTCGAGGACCGCCACCGCTCATATGAGATTCTCGCTTCCGCCGTCACTCCACGGCAGCCGGCGGGTGCGGCCCGCTGACCGTCCCCGGTGCATTGCCGTGTCGTATCAACGCCGGAAGGAGCAGATATGTCGGAGATCGGGTCCACATCGGCGCAGGACTGGCAGGCAATCGATGACGCGTGCTTTCGCCGGGCTATGTCCAGGCATGCGGCTGGCGTGGTGGTGGTCACCGCCCGAGTAGACGGTGGTCCGGTCGGGCTCACCGCGACCTCCTTCTCATCGATAAGCTTGACGCCGCCGCTGGTCGCGTTCTACATCGCCAACGTCTCCGCCACTTGGGCGTCGCTGCGCTCGGCGGAGAGCTTCGGGGTGAACATCCTGTCTGCTGGCCAGGCTGACGTGGCCGCCCGGTTCGCTCTGCGTAGTATCGACCGGCTCGGCCCGACCCGATGGCGTATCGGCGTCCGCGGCCTCCCGGTGCTCGATGGCATACTGGCCCACTTGGCTTGCCGAACCCACTCGCGTACCGTCATCGGAGACCACACTCTCGTGGTCGGCGAGGTGACCGACGTCGCCCTAAGCAGCGACGTGCGTCCCCTTGTCTACCAGCAGGGCGGCTTCGGCGACTTCCTGCCGCACGTGAGTCAGTAGGACAACGGGACCGGACTGCAGAAGGTTCTTGTCCGAGAGCAGAGCCACATGTCGCCATACCGATCGCGCGCTGCGTCAGCTGCGGGCCGATCGACTCGGCCAGTGAGGCACACGGCCTGGTGATGAGCGTCTTCGGCGGGATGCGCACGGGCGAGCGCAACCGGGTCAAGATTCGGGTGTGCAGCGCCATGTCGGCGCAGGCCCAGATGGAGAGCGGCGCTTCCTCGGTGGACGGCCGCCGTAGGGCTCTCTGCGATAGATCGACCTCGCGCTGCGGCTGGACCGCTGGCTCGGCAAGCTCTTCAGTCGTCCAACGTAGCGCGAATCGTGAATGCGCTCGCCGCAGCCGATGAGTCCGATCGGTCTGAGAAAGCCGAGTTCGTCACGCTGTGCCGCATATCGCCGCCTGGGGTGGCACCGGGCGGTGATAGAGGCTGGCGCCGACCCCACGATGGTCGCCGAGTGAATCTGGTAGGAGCAGGTGCACAAGAGCGTGGTCGAGCGGCGGCTGGCCCAGGTCCCGCTGTCACGGTCGTGGCGCCTCGAGCGCGGTTCCTTGGCCGCGACGCTGACCGAACTGGGGGACATGATGGACCTACCGGTGGTCTATTAAATCCTGGCGTAGAGGTTGAGGGCGTGTCTGGCTCCGAGGGCGGTGAGGAGGCGCTGAAATTCAGAGGGCGGGGGCGCGTTGGACCGGGCACGCCAGTAACGCTGGAGCCGTACCCAGGGGGTAAGCCAGCCGCGGACGTGGCGCAGCACTGACGGCCAAGACGGCCTGAGCTGGACGTCGGAGCTGATTTTCCTCCCGATCCTCGACGGTCTGGCCACCGTTGGAATGATTCTCACTCAACAGAGGCGGTGGTTCGCCGCCCGGGCCCACGCTGCCATCGGGCGGGCCGCTTCCGGTCAGGGTGTGCCAGCAAAAGCAGAACGCGGCCATCACCAGCGCCTGGTGGCGGCGGATCGTCACCGAGGAGCGGACCTGGAAATCGGCCCAGCCGAGCTCGTCCTTGACCTGCTTGCAGCCCTGCTCGATCCAGGAGCGCAACGCGTAGATCCGTACGAGTGCCGCCAGGTCGGCCGGTGGGTGCGAGGAGCTGGCGGCGGCCGGGCCGCCGGGGCGCGGCAGGTTGGTGGTCAGATAGCAGGTGCCGGCATCTGGCAACCTGGCCGGGTCGGTGGTGGCGATCACCAGCCGGTAGGGCTCATCGGGGCCCCACGGCCCCAGCGGGGCATCAGCCGCCCACCAGGTCTCGGTATGGCCGTCACGGAAACGACGCCGCACACGCGTCCACTCTCCGGGAGCGTCCGGGCCGCCCCAGGCCAGAGCGCGGGCGGCGTCGATCGGGGTGTGCTCGGCGCTGACGGGCGCCCACAGGCCCTTGCGCCGCTTGAGCGCCAGCACATACGTCAGCCCGAGTTGCCGCAACTCCCGCTGGTAGTCGTTGTCGCCGTAGGCGCAGTCACCGGTCACGGCGGTGAAAGCGATCCCGGCCTCCAGCGCTTTGGCCACCAGCCGTGCGGCAAGGCGCGGTTTGGTGGCGAAGCCCGAATCGGCCGTGCCGTGTGGCAGGCGGCCGTGTACGGCTGGGCGTGCAGCGGCTCATACAGCCGCTCATCGGCCCACAACGTGGTGACGGTGACAATCCCGTTGTCGGTCTTGCCCAGGCGGCCCAGCCACTGACGGGACACGTGATCGGAGGCCTGCCCATCCTTATGGTCGCCGCTGTCGTCGATCACCAGCACCCCGCCCCGGTGCGGCGCGGTCGTCGGATCTGCACGCAACAGTGCCAGCCGCTGGGCGTTGATCTTCTGTGGGTCCCACACCGACTCCGACAGGAAGTACTGCAACCGTTGCACCGCCGGGTCGTTGCTCCCGGCCACCGGTGCGGCCCCGGCCAGGCAGGTCGACGTCTTGTTACGCTCGCGAGGTAGCAGCAGCTCGGTCAGATACTCGCGAACCCGCGCCGTTGCCCGAGCGCGGAGAACAGGTCATCAAAACGCGCCGCGTAATTCTCCAGCGGAGCAGGCGCCACCGGGCACGGCAGACGAGTGGTCATCACACACCCCCTCGAAACATTCGAACGAGTATTAACAGGGTGATACCCGACGCACAGCTTGATCCAACAGGCCACCGGTAGAGGTTGAGTGCGTGTCCGGATCCCACCGCAGATCAGCAAGGCTGCCCTCAGCTTGCGATTTAAGGCGGTCCTGGCTGCTGGGGGTGTCAGCGGAGGGCTGGCCGGGCGAGCCATTGATGTTCGCCCTGGATGTCGCCCCTGATGCCCGGTCCGACGCAGAGTACGTCGACTAGCGGGTGATGGTGCAGGTGCGAGGCAAGGGCACGGACAAGTTTCCGCCCTGCTGGCCCTGCAGCCTGCTGCGGGATACAAGGAAGGCGGAGCAGGCGGCAGCTAGCCGACTGCAGAACATCGACCGCGCTATGGATATGGGCGTGATCAAGCCGGTCGGCGGACGCTTGGACGTACGTCCTGATCTCACCCTGTAGCCGTCAGGTAGAGGAACTACGGCGCAAGCTCGCTCCATAGGACGTTGGTCGTGTGCGAATCCGGTTCCCAGCACGTCGTGGCCGAACTGACCCCACTGTGTGACCGGCTCGCCCGTCACTGGCCCCCCAGCTGAAGAGCCGTGAATTCCACGAGGTGCTCATCACCGGGTAGGCGCCAGGACGCCGAGCGGAAACCGAGTGGCCCCGTTGGTTGAGGGCGTGGCGGCGCTGCTCCTCCAGGCGCGCGCCGCCACGCCGGGCTGTCAGGTGAGCTCGAACCAGACAACGGTTCCTGTGGGGTCGCGGTGGAAGCCCCAGCGGGTGGAGAGTTCGTTGACGAGGAGGAGTCCTCGGCCGCCGGTGGCGTTGGGACGGGGATTTCCGGTGTGGGGGATCCGCGTGGAGCCGGGGTCCTGGACGGTGACGATGACGCCGCGCAAGGTGAAGGCCACCGTGACGACGAACTCCCGTGGCCGATCGACCGGTGTGACGTCCGCGCTTCTGGCACCTGAGGTCCCGGTGCAGACCGGCCTGGCGGAGTGTTCGACGGCGTTGGTAGCGAGTTCGCTGGTCAGGAGCATGGCGTCGTCGCGGAGCGGGTGGTCGTCGCCGAGGATGTCGGCGACGAAGGTGCGTGCGGGCCTGACCTGGTCGGTGGTGGCCGTGAACCGCTGGGAGATGACGGGGGTGGGGGTCGGCGTCGTCGACCAGCCGGGTATCCGGCCCGGATACGGCGACCAGAGCGCGGCTGGGTGAGCAGGTCCGGTGGCGTCGCCGGGCGTGGTCCGGAATCGGTCAGCGAGCACGCTGGCGAGTGCGGACAGCAGTCGTACGGTCATCCCGGTCACCTCCCTTGCTCGTGATCTCGGTGCTCTGGCCGCCTCCGGAGGCCTCGGTGTCCCTGACGGCCGTCCGGTGGTCGGTGTCGGCTGGCTGGTCGTGCTGTTCGGGGTGGGGGCGGAAGTCCTCGATGTGCTGCATCCGGGCGGCGAGTTCAGCGGGGGTGTCGGCCTCGACGAGGCCGATGCGCTGCCGGCACCGGGTGGGGGAGAGCGCCCACCAGCGTCCGGTGGCGTGGCCGTACCAGGGGCGCCAGCCGGGGAAGCGGAGCGTCAGCGTGCACAGCGCGTGGAGGTCTTCGCCGGGTTCGTGCCGGAGGCTCTCCGCGTCCGCCTCGATGGAGGACGTGCTCATAGATCGCGACTCCTTTGCGATCAAGGGGACTCCGCATGGCCCAGTCCGCCTGCGGCGTTCCGCTTTACGTGACGCTGAATGGTGCCCATAGTTGGAGTCGCGGAGAGTGTGCGGAAAGGCACACCCTGTCGCGCTGATGCCCGTGCGACGCATGCGACGGATCACGAGGACAGACATGGCCGGACAATCAACAGTGAATGCCTCGGCGGGGTGGCAGGAGTTCGGCCACGCTCTGCGAGCGTGGCGGGAGCGTCGTGAGCTGAGCCTGCGTGATCTCGCCGAGCGGGTCCGATGGCACTTCTCATTGATCGGCAAGTGGGAGCAGGGGAAGAACCGCCCGCCTGTCGAGGCGATCATGGCCCTCGACGCCGAACTCGAAGCGGGGGGCGAACTCATGGCGCAGGCACTGCGTGTGGCCATGGCCGACGCCGATCAGGCACGGAAGGGCACCGTCGAGGCAAAGGCCTCAAAGTTGGATGAGGGAGAGGACATGGAGCGCAGACGACTCATGCGGGATGCCGCCACCGTCGCCGTTGGTGGCGTGGTCGCGCCCGTACTGGCCACGTTGACTGACGCTTGGCAGGCGTCCGAACCTCGGATCTCCGGTGCGAGCGTGTCGCAGGAGATGATCGACGACTGGGAGGACGCCGCCGACATCCACGCGAAACAGGCGTATGTTGACCCGCCCGCTGTGGTCCTTGCCGCGCTCGCCGCTGACTTCACTGACATGGCTCCTCACCTGAGCCGAATGCAACCCGAGCCAGTACGGAGCGATCTCGCCCATGCCGCCGCACGTCATGCGGCCTTGATCGCCGGAAAGTGGTTCGACCTGGGAAACCGCCGTGAGGCGCACAGGTGGTGGGCGAAGACGCGGACGCTGAGCGAACGATCCGGAGATACTTTGCTGGCCGCGTGGCTGATAGGCCGTGAAGCGGCCTACCGAAGAACAGATCCAGACGAAGACCTCGCTGACGTGCTTCTCGCGGCTCAGCGCGCTCGTCGTCTCGCCGGAGACCACCCCAGCACGCCACTCGTGATCGCCCTCAGCGCCGAGGCTCAGACTCTCGCGATGCTGGGCCGCTACGCCGAAGCGGTCGCCGTACTACGTCGAGCTGAGGAGGTGTTCTCTCGGCTGCCGTCTCAAAGCGTTGGCCTGGATCCCCATTGGATGTACTTCGATCAAAGCCTGATCTATACATTCGCGGGAGACGCCAAGCGGGCAAATGACGCACAAAACACTGCCGAAGAGCTCTATCCGTCGCAGAACCATACGAGGGTCACCATCGCCCTGCACAATGCCGCACTGCACGCCCGGACGGACCCGGAACAGGGCGCACAACAGGCATTGAGACTCGTGGAGGCGCTCCCGGTCGCACGGCGGGACGCACGGGTCAAGGCGACGGCTCGCATCGTGCTGGCCGTTGCTCCTGAGAAGGCTCGTGAGTTGCCCGCCGCCCGGGAACTGCGTGTTCTGACGACGGGCGACCGATCGGCCTGAGCTGGATTCCCTTGACCGTCAGGACCAGGTCTGGCCATCGGGGGTGTCGACGACCTTCACGCCGAGAGCGGCGAGCTCGTCGCGGAGGAGGTCGGAGGCGGCCCAGTCCTTGGCGTCGCGGGCTTGTGAGCGCCGCTCAAGCAGCTCGGCGGCGCCTTCGGGCAGGGTCTTCGGCCTGACCGCTCTGCCGATGTCGAGGGAGAGGTCCAGGGCGAGGATCTGGTCGAGGTGCAGGAACGCCTCGAAGCGCGAGCCGGGGGCGATCGAGCCGTCGCGCTCCAGCTCGCGCATGAGCCGCAGCGCGAGCGGGGTGTCGAGGTCGTCGTCGAAGGCGGCCTCGATCCTGGAGACCCGGTCGGCGGGCATCGGGCCGCTCGGCGACTCCGACCACTCGGCCACCTGGCCGCGCCAGCGGCGCAGGGTCTTGTCGGCGGCCCGCAGGGTGTCCCAGGTGAGGTTCATCTGCTGGCGGTGGCGGTGCTCAAGCAGTGCGAGCCGTACGGCCAGCGGGTCGAGACCGGCGTCCGCCACGTCCTTGAGCAGGACGACGTTGCCGGTGGACTTCGACATCTTGCGCCCGTCGAAGAGCAGGTGCTCGCCGTGCACCCAGTGCCGTACCACTTCGTGCCCGGCGGTGGCGTCGGACTGGGCGCGCTCGTCGTCGTGGTGCGGGAAGCGCAGGTCGATCCCGCCGGTGTGCAGGTCGATGTTCTCGCCGAGGAAGCGCAGTGACATGGCCGAGCACTCGATGTGCCAGCCGGGGAAGCCGCGGCCCCACGGGGTCTCCCAGGTCAGTCCCTGCTCGGAGGGCTTCCACAGCGCCCAGTCGGCGTGGAAGCGCTTGCGCGGGTCGACGGCCTCGATCCGGTGGCCCGGCCTCAGCTGGTCGAGCCGGTTGCCGGAGATCTCCCCGTACGTCGGGAAGGAGGCGGCGTCGAAGAAGACCGACCCGTCGGGGGTCGCGTACGCGTGCCCCTTCTCGATCAGCTTGGCGATCATCTCGATCATCAGGTCGATCGACTCGCTCGCCCGGGGCGAGTGCTCGGGCGGGCGAATGTTCAGCGCGGTCGTGTCCGCCACGAAGGCGTCCTCGTAGAAGCGCGCGACCTCAAGGACGCTCCGCCCTTCGGCCCTGGCCTGGGCGAGCACCTTGTCCTCGCCGGAGGGGTCGATCTCGGTGTCGTCCACCAGGTGCCCGACGTCGGTGATGTTGCGGCAGGCCACCACCCGGACCTTCTGCCGCTCGCTGACCCGCCTGATCAGGTCCGCGAGCAGGTACGAGCGGAGGTTGCCCACGTGGGCCGACCTGTAGACGGTCGGGCCGCAGGTGTACATCCGCAGGGAACGGCTCCCCTCGGGGACGATCCGCTCGACCCGGCGATTCCGTGTGTCATACAGGCGCAGCATGTGTCGAGCCTACGCAACGATCGCGCCCGATCCCACGGCGCGTGAGCCGCCCCGGGCGCGACCGGAGCCGGTACGGGCGCGGCCGCACCCGCCTTCTGGGCGCGTGGCCGCGCCCGTACCCGGGGGTACGGCGAGATCACCCTTCGAGGAAGGCGAGGATCTCGCGGTCGCCCCGGTCGCGCAGGCGGGTGATCACCTCTTCGCGGGTGCAGCCCTCCGACAGGCCGATGCGGGCGCCGATCAGGCGGATGCCCTCCGCCTCGGAGGCCACCGGCGCCGTGTAGCCGATCAGGTGCAGTGCCCGGTTCAGGGCGGGCAGGGTCGGCGAGGCGGCGGGCAGGTAGCGGGTGAGCAGCTCGCCGCCGTCGGAGACCGTGAGGAAGACGTGGTCGCCCTCGGAGGCGTTGGCGGCGATCAGGACGGGACGGATGGAGCCCATCGTCGGCTGGTTGTGCCAGCTGATCACCACGTCGCCCGAGGGGGTGGCGGCGGTGAGCTGGCCGCCGGGGGCCATGCCCAGGTGCGCGGCGAAACCGGTCGGCAGCGGCGAGCCCGAGCCGCGCAGGTGCTCGGCGTTCACGTCCACCCGGTGCCACCAGCGCCCGTCGCGGCTGCGGAAGCAGCGCCGGGTCTCGGAGACGTCCCTGCGCGGCTGGTAGTCGGCCTGCTCGGCTCCGGCGACCCTGATCCACCCGCGCTGCGTACGCTCGAAGCCCGGCCCGCCCGCGTACGCGCGGACCGAGCTCTCGCTCACGTCGTAGCGTTCGGTGAGGTTGGTGACGATCGTGTTGACCGACGCCTCGCCGTTGGCCCGCTCGATCTCCCGGACGATCATCTCCCGGATGCCCAGATACTGCTCGCCGCCCCAGCGCGTGAGCCCGTACTTGTTCCGGTCGACCCGCAGGAAACGGTCGTCGGCGGTGAGCTGGTTGCGGATGCCGACGAGGCTGTAGTCCTCGCCGATGCGCTCCTGGATCTCTTCGGGGGTGAGCGGGCCGCCCGCCACCGCGAGCACGGCCTCGGCCTTGTCGTTGACGCTGCGCGGCCAGGGCACCACGTGGTTCTCCAGCACCCGCAGCTGGGGCACCGCGATGAGCCAGCGTTCGGCGACGTCCTCGCGGATGCCGAGCTGGCTGGCGAGCGTCACGGCCTCGTCCATCGGGCGGGGCCCGTCGGTGAACAACTGCCGGGTCTTCTCCCTGAGCTCGTCGGCGCCCCCGGCGACCAGCCAGCCGTCCACCTGCTCGTAGCCGGTGAGCAGGGTCCGTACGAACCGCCAGGAGGGGATGCCCAGCGTGGCGAGCTCGGTGCGGTGCCACGGTACGGCGGCGGCGAGGTCGTCGGCGGGCACGGCGGAGCCCAGCCGGCCCCGCAGCCACGACACGTGGGCGATGAGCGGCGCCGCGTCCTCCTTGGCGAGCCAGGCCTCGACGTGGTCGCGCAGGTCGCGTTCGATCTGCCGGATGCGTTCCCTGGTGACCGAGAACCGCTGGGCCAGGTCGTCGAGGGTGGCCCGCTGGGAGGCGTACAGCCGGTCCCTGGCGATGGCCCGCTGCCGCTCGTCAAGCGCGGCGAAGACCTCGTCGATCAGCTCGGGCAGCGGCCGGTCGGGCCGGGAGGGGCGAATCCTGGTGACGCTCTCCTCGGTGACCGGTTCGAGGAGCCGCTCCAGCACCCCGGTGAACAGCTTGTGCACCACCTCGCGGCCGAGCCCTTCCGGCGTGCGGGCGCTCGCTGCGGGGTCGGCGAACCTGAGCAGGGGGAGGACGTCACCGAGCATCAGGTGGCCCCAGCACGCCAGGGCGAGGTCGGCCAGGCGGCCGGCCACCTCGGACGTCCCGATGGTCGAGCAGGCGGTGTCGAGCGGGAGCGCCTGCCACCACGCCTCGGGGAGGCGGGGGTCGGTCGCGATCGGCGCCACCTGGCCGGGAGAGGTCCAGCGCAGAGGTGGCGCGATGTCGCTCAAACTGAGGTTCATTGAGGTCCAACCGGCAAAGGGGAATATATCCGCAGTTCAGACTATGTGGTCAGGTAGGAAGGAATGGACTTGCCCGTCCGTAATAAGAAACGTAAAGAAGTTCCCTGGCCCGGGTGCAGGCCACATACAGCAGGCCGCGTTCCCGCTGGAGGTCGTGTGCCCTGGCAGCGGGGTCCTCACCGATCGGGGTGAGGGAGTCGAGGTCGGGGACGATCCCCTCGGTCACGCCGATCACCGCGACCCGGCGGAACTCCAGCCCCTTCATGCCGTGCAGCGTCGTCACCCGTACCCCCAGATCACGCAGAGCGGCCCGTGCGTCACGCACGAGGCCGGCGGTCCTGGCGGCCACCGCTATCTCCTCGGGCGTCACACCCTCATTCACCCACTGTCCCACCTGTGCCACCAGACCCGTTAGCTCGTCCTGCGGTGAATCGTAGGCGCGGACCATCGGCCGGAGCCCGTGCCGGGTGCCCCTGAAGCCGTAAAGCTCCTGCACACCCTTGACGAGCCCGTCGGCGGGACCGCCCCCGCGTAATCGGACTCCCCAGGACAGGATCTCCCGTGGGAGCCGGTACGACACCCGCAGACGCTGCTGGATCGCGTCGATTCCCACGGCGCCGAGCGTCACCCGCGTGTCGAAGATGCGCTGGTGCGGGTCGCCCACGATGAACAGGTCGTCGCGGGCGTGCGGCACCGCCGCCCGCAGCAGCCGCCACTGCGCCGGGTGAAGATCCTGCGCCTCGTCCACGATGATGTGCCGGTACGGCTCCCGCGCGGGCTCCGCCTCCTCCAGCAGGTCCCCCGTCGTCTGGCCGAGCAGCACCGACGCCTCGGAGGCGAGCTGCAGCAGGGTCCGCTTGCCGCGTGCCCGCAACTGCTCGGTGACGTGTTCGACGGCCCTCCACACGGAGGCGCGCTCCTCGCCGGACAGCTCGACGCTGCGGCCGGGGCGGGGGGCCGCCAGATACTCGTCCAGGGTCCGCAGGTTCTGCGCCAGGACCACCTGCTCCCACTCGCGCAGCAGGAACGCCGGGCTGTGACCGGTCTCGGTCTCCTCCCAGAGCGCGGTCAGCTCGGCGGCGCCGATCAGCGAGGGCGGGCGCCCCTCGGCCTCGGCGACCACGCGGTGGGCGAGCCGGTCCACGTTGCCGACCTCGATCCGCTTGCGGACCACCTCGTCCTCGATCAGCAGGTCGAGCCTGGTCGCGAGCTCGGCGCTCAGCCCCTGGGAGAAGGTGACGAGCAGGATCTGCCCGCTCGCGCGCCTGGCCAGGTAGGCGGCCCTGTGCAGGGCGACGAGCGTCTTGCCGGTGCCCGCGCCGCCGGTGACCAGCGTCGGCTGCTGGTAGGACTCCCAGTACGCGAGCCGGTGCTGCGGCGGGTGCAGGAACACGCACCAGCCGGGCGCGTCGAGCACGCGGTTCAGCTCGCGCGGATCGTCGACGAAGACGGCGCGGTCGGGGCTGCGCACGAGCGCGGCGCCGAAGTCCTCGGGATTGATCGGCTCGGGGCCCGCGGCGACGGCGCGGCAGTTCTCCAGTTCCCGCCACGCCCCGGCCATCGACTCGCCCCTGGCGAGCGCCGCCAGCGGCTCGTACTGCGTCGGGGGCAGCAGCGGCTCCAGCGCCTCCAGGGTGAGCTGGTCGGTGATCTGCCTGACCAGCGGCAGGAAACGGCCGTCGACCCCCAGCTCGGCCAGGTCGCTGTCGCAGATGTCGACGAACAGTCGCGTCGCGGACGCCTCGGCCGCCCTGCGCACCGCGGGCCGCACCCGGTCCAGCGCCTCGGCGTCCCACATCTCGACCACGCCCAGCGCCGTGTTCACGCCGAACCGGTAGCGCTGCGCGTACGCCCACGCCTCCGCGTCCGGCAGCACGGTGAGCAGCCAGTACACGTCCCGCTGCTTGACCACGACGCCCCGGTGCCGCTCGGCCAGCCACAGGGTGGCCACCCGGGGGTCCCTCGCCCCCCTGACCCGCTCGGGGTGCGGGGCGCCCGCCACGTTCTGAAGGAATCTGCGCGTCGAGACCACGATGTCCCTGCGCACCGGCTGGGCCAGGGCGCCGAGTTCGACGGGGAAGTCGGGGGAGATGGCGAGGCGGGGCATGGGTCAGGCCAACAGGGACAGGAGATCGCGGTCCCCGCGTTCTCGAAGCCTGGTGAGGAGTTCCGGGAAGCCCACGGGACCCGTCATGCCGACCCGGGTGGCGATGACCCGCCTCGCCTGCTCGGGAGTGCCGCCCGCCGCGGTGTAGCCGACCAGCCGCAGTGCCCGCGCCGTCGTCTCCACCTCCTCGCCCGCGAGCGGCAGGTGCCTGGCCCGCAGGACCCCCTCGTCGGACAGGGTGAGGAACAGGTGACTGCCCTCTTTGGCGCCCACGTCCTCCAGGAGCGTCCTGAGCGACTCCAGCACGGGCCTGTCGTGCCAGCTGAGTACCAGCTCGCCGACCGCGCTGCTGACCGTGCGGCCCTCGCCCGGCGACATCCCGAGGTAGGCGGCGAACCCGCTGGGCAGCGGGCACTCGATGCCCCCGAGGTGTTCTTCGGTGACGTCGATCCTGAGCCACCAGCGGCCGTCCGGCTGCCGGAAGCAGCGCCTGGTGAGCGAGACGTCCTTCAGCGGGCGGAACGGGGCCTTCCTCGGCTCCCCGCCGCCCGGCGGCTCGCCGATCCCCTCGGCCGGCTTCTCCACGGTGAGGGCCGGGGCGCCGTTCGAACGCTGGGGAGACCGCTCGCCCGCGCCGAGGATGCGGAGCTGCGGGACGTTCTCCAGCCACTCCTTGGACACCTCGGGGTGAATGCCCAGCGAGGAGACCATGTCGAGGGCCTTGTTGATCGTGAGCGGCGGCTTGGCACCGCTGATCATGTCGCGGGTACGGTGGCGCAGCTCGGTGATGTCGCCCTCCACCAGCCACTCGTCGACCAGGTGGTAGCCGGGGAGGGTGGCCAGCACGAACTGCCAGGCAGGCACGTCCAGGGAGTGCAGCTCCCCGGTGTGCCACTCGGCCGCGTTGATCAGACGCTCTCTCGGCGCGGCCTTGCCGAGGATTTCCTTCACCCCCTCCAGGTGCTCCCGGTACGGGGCGGCCTCGTCGGAGGCGACCCACTCGGCGAGCTCCCGGCGCAGGTCGGCCTCGATGCCGCGGATGACCTCGGGAGACACCGCGAAGAGCTTGGCCAGCGCCTCCACGGTCGCCGGGGCGTCGCTGAACAACCTGTTCTGCGCCACCGCCCAGCGCTTGTCCTCCACGTTGGCGAAGACGCCGTCCAGCAGCGCGTGCAGGTTCTTCCGCACCGGCCGGGCCTCGTCGCCGTCGTCGCGGCCCTCGTCATCACCCTCGTCGCGCCCGTCGGCCTCGTCGCCCTCCGCGACCGGCTCGGGGGCGTCGGGGAGTGCGAAGGCGTCCTCGCGGTCGCCCTCGGAGTCGTCCTCGGGGGCGTCCCCTGTCTCGGCCGTCTCGGCTGTCTCGGTGGCGGGCTCCACGTCCGGCTCGACGGCTTCCGCGACTCCGGCTTCCGCAGGTCCGGCTTCCACGGCCTCGACTTCCGAGGATTCAGCCTCGGTTTCCACGGCTCCGACCCCGGTTTCCGCGGGTCTGTCCCCAATTTTCACGGCTTCGACGTCCGCGGGCCCGGCTCCGGTTTCCACGGGACCGGCTCCGGCGGGCTCGGCCCCGGTTTCCAAGAACCCGGCTCCGGTTTCCGCGGGTCCGGCTCCGGCTCCGGCTCCGGCGGGCTCCGCCTCCCCGGAAGCGGGCGCGAACCGGTCCTCCCTTACGAAAGCGCTCGCCCCTTCCCACGGGAAGGCGTCGGCGTCCTCCCGCTGGAAGGCGCTCGCCGACGGGCTCTTCCTCGCCGAGGCGGGCTGGAAGAGCGATCCGGGGGCCTCGTCGGGGCGGCGGGTGTCGGTTACCGGTGGCTCCCGGCGGGCCTTGCGCTTCGGCAACGCCATCGGCTGCGCGAGGGCCTCGGGCTCCGGCGTGGGAACGTTCTCGGCGTCTTCCGGCACGGTCTGCGCGCGGAGGTCCGCCACGGCGGGCGGGCCGTCCGGCGCCCGGAGCCCTCCGGCGACGGATCCACTCGCGACGGACTCGCTCTCGGCACCCTCGTCCGCGAGGGCTTCGCGCGTGGCGCCACCGTCCGCGACGGGCTCGTGGGCGGCCTCGGCCGCCCCGGAGGACACCGCCCCGGAGGACACCGCCCCGGAGGACTCGGCCGCGCGCGCCGGCGGGATCGCGTGGGCGGGGACCGCCAGGCGCGTGAAGACCGCCGTGAACAGGACGTGCAGCAGAGGGACCGGCTGGATGAACGGCTGGTCGCGCAGGTCGTGGCCGGTCAGTGAGAGAAGGCCGGGCCAGGACCCGGCGCGGTCGAGGGCGATGGCCGTGGAGGGCTCGTCGGCCTCGTCCGGGTCCAGGACGTGCAGGGCGGGGAGCACGTCACCCAGGGCGGCGGCGGGCCAGTGGTTCAGGACGATCGAGGCGAGGATGTCGGCGAGCCTCTCCGGGCCCAGCACGGCGAGCACGCGGGCCATCGGCAGGCTCCGCCACCAAGCGTCCGGTAGGTCGGGCTGTTCACGCAGAAGTGGGATCGTGGCCGCGTCGCTCCAGCGCAGCGGCGGCACGAGGTCACTCAGACAGAAGTTCATCCGTTCCCTTCACCAGCCCCTCAAGCCGCCCGAGTCACCCCATGTGGCCGGGGAACGAGACTCATGGAACAGACCATAGTCTGGCAAATTACCTCGGCGCATTGGGTGGGTTCAGCGGCGTACGGCCGCGAACCGCAGTCTCACGTAGTCGGCCATCCAGCCGCTCTCCCGCCGCAGGGCGGGGGCGGCCAGCTCGTTCACCCGCCGGAGCAGCGGGTCGACCATCTCCGCGGGCACCTCCTTGAGCAGCGAGCCGGCGAACATCCGCACCCAGTCGGCCGCCCCGCCGGGGCACTCGTCGAGCGGGGTCGGCCGGTCGAAGTATTCCAGCAGGCGGACGGTGAAGCCGCCCTTCTCCAGCCGCGTGGCGTATTCGGCGGGGGTGGGAAAATACCAGGGCAGGCCGGGCTCGCGCAGCCCGTACTCCCGCCAGGCGGTGGACAGTGCCGCCGTCAGCGCGGCGCAGTTGCCCGCGCCGCCCATCTCGGCCACGAACCGCCCGCCAGGCGTGAGGGCCTCGCGGACCCTGCCGATCACCGCGTCCGGCTCCTGGCCCATCCAGTGCAGGGCGGCGTTGGAGAAGACCGCGTCGTAGAGCTCGGCCACCGTGAAGCCGCGGCCGTCGCCGACGACGAAGTCCAGCCCGGGATGCTGCGCCTGGGCCTTTTCGATCATCGCCTGCGATCCGTCGATCCCCAGGACGTAGGCGCCCCGGGAGGTGATCTCGGCCGCGAGCATTCCCGTGCCGCAGCCGAGATCCACGATGCGCTCCCCGGGCTGCGGGTCGAGGAGGTCGACCAGCGGGGCGCCGTGCGCCGAGACGTATCCGAAGCTGTTGTCGTAGGCGCGAGCGTTCCACCTCATCAAGCTCGGGGTGTCGTATCGCAAGACGATCAGCTCACATTCTGAGACGCGAAGCCTCTTATCGGTACTCTCCAGACACTTTAGAGCCTCTGGGAAGTCGCGACATATCAGTCTCACCAGCCTCAGCAACCTCAGGGCTATCTCACCTTGCTGGACCACTCGCGCTGGAGGTAGGCCCTCGCCGTGTCGATCTCCGGGATGGTGAGGATCACCGGCCTAGCGTTGGTGGCGGGGAGTTTCGCGGCCAGTTCCTGATCGAGGGTGCCGCGCATCTGGAGGGCCTCCATCCTCGCGGGCCTGGCGTAACCCTTCAGGAACAGGTTCTGCCCTCTGTCGGAGAACAGGAACTCCTGCCAGAGCCTGGCCGCGGCCGGGTGCGGGGCCCGCTTGTTGATGGCCTGCACGTAGTACGCGCCGAGCACGGCGTCGCCGGGAATCATCACCTTCCACGTCTTGTCGGCGGCGGCCCGCTCGGTGTTGTTGTAGTCCCAGTCGACGAGGACCGAGGCCGCCTTGGGGGTGGCCGCGAGGTTGCCCGCCTTCTTGAGGCGGTGGAAGAACTCCACGCCCCGCTCCGCCCGCGCCTCGCCACCCCGCAGGGAGGTCGCCATCACCCCGCTGAAGGCCGCGGAGACCTCTCGGGGGTCGCCGGGCAGCGCGACGCTGTGGCGCGGCTTGAGCAGGTCGGAGAAGGACGCGGGGGCGGTGACCCTGGTCGGGTCGTAGCCGATGGACATGTAGCCGCCGTACCCGGCGTACCAGAAGCCCCTGTGGTCCTTCAGACGGTCGGGGATGTCCTGCCAGCCCTGGACCCTGTACGGGGCGAAACGGGCGGCGTTGGCCGCGGCGACGTCCATGCTCAGGTCGAACACGTCCGGTTTGAGGTCGTCCGCGGCCGCGATCTCCCGCGCGCTTCCGGCGTCGGGCTCCAGCTGGTGCACCTTGATCCCGTACTCCTCGGAGAAGGTGTCGATGATCTCGCCGTAGTTCACCCAGTCGCGCGGCAGCGCGATCACCGTGAGCGCCCCCTCCTGCCTGGCGGCCTCCACGAGGCGCTCCATCGTCGAGAAGCCCTCCTTGAGGGAGGCGGCCTGCACGTTGAGAGGCGGGAATTGGACGTTCTGAGGAGCCGGGGCGCCACATCCGGCGATCGTGGCCGTGAGGATCACGGCGGCTGCGGCGCTGGTACGTACGGTCACGAGCGGAATGCTCTCCGCTGTCATTCCCCTGGTCGAGCAGGCGCGACGCTTCTTAACGAACGGCTTACACGTGTCTTGGCGAGCGGCTTACCCAGAGGGCGTCCATCCTGACCGGTCAGCGGCTCCGAGCGTCCCGGCGAGGCCCCGGTGCCCCTTGAGTCCCCGGAACGTCCCCTGGAGTCCCCTGGAGTCTCTGGGCCGCCGTTCACCCGCCGGTGCGGGGACCCCGGGGCCGCGGGGACTCGGGAACGACCTTCGCCGCGGCGAGCGTCTCCTCGGCGATCTCCACCAGGACGCCGTTCCGCCTGCGCACACCGAGCACGCCGTCCCGCCAGAACTCCAACTCGCCCACCGCGTCGCGAAATCCCTCGGGGACCCTTCTCCGGGTGGTGACTCTTTTGCCCACGTCGGAAGGGGTTATGGTGATGCTCAGGCGAGCGCTGACATGAAAGGCCATTGGCTTTTGCCCCCTCCCGTTTCAGAGACGCGGCGGGCACGGCAATACTAGGGCTTAGCAACTCGCGGTCGAAGTCGTGCCTAGGTGCGTAAAGAAGAAGGAGCCCGAGGTGACCTACGTCATCGCGCAGCCTTGCGTGGACGTCCTGGACAAGGCGTGCATCGAGGAGTGCCCTGTCGATTGCATCTACGAGGGTGAGCGGATGCTCTACATCCACCCCGACGAATGCGTCGACTGCGGCGCGTGCGAACCGGTGTGTCCGGTGGAGGCCATCTTCTACGAGGACGACCTTCCCGAGCAGTGGAAGGACTTCTACAAGGCGAACGTGGACTTCTTCGAGGACCTGGGGTCGCCCGGCGGCGCCTCCAAGGTCGGCAAGATCGAGAAGGACCACCCGGTCGTCGCGGCCCTGCCTCCGCAGGCCGAGAGCCACTAGGAGCCGGTGTCCGAGGGGGCGGCCGCGACGGCCGTCCCCTCGCACCGCCATCGCCGGACCTCGTTCCGGCGAAATCCCTCGCCCCGTCATCGGCAGGCCCAGTTCCAGTGAAAGACGACGGCTGATCACCATGAACGCCAATTCCGACCGGTCAGAGGCTTCGAGCGTCCCGGCGAGGCTCCGATGAACGGTCTGCCGGACTTTCCGTGGGACCGGCTCACGCCGCTGAAGGAGCTCGCGGCGTCGCACCCGGACGGGATCGTCGACCTGTCGGTGGGCACGCCCGTCGACCCGGTGCCCGCCATCGTGCGGCAGGCTCTCGCGGACGCCTCCGACAGTCCCGGATACCCGCTGACGTACGGCACCGAGCGCCTCCGCTCGGCCGCCGCCGGATGGCTGCGACGCAGGCACGGCGTGATCCTCGACCAGGCGAACGTGCTGCCGCTGATCGGTTCCAAGGAGTTCGTGGCCTGGCTGCCGACGCTGCTCGGTGTCGGCCCGGGGCAGCGGGTGATCCTGCCCGAGCTCGCCTACCCCACCTACGACGTGGGAGCGCGCCTCGCGGGCGCCGAGCCGTACGCCACCGACGGGCTGCTCGCGCTCGGTCCCGAGCGGGTGCCGCTGGTCTGGGTGAACTCACCGTCCAACCCGACCGGCAAAGTCCTGCCCGCCGAGCATCTGCGCAAGGTCGTCTCGTGGGCGCGCGAGCACGGCGCGGTCGTGGCCTCCGACGAGTGCTACATCGAGCTGGGCTGGGAGGAGCGGCCGGTCTCGATCCTGCACCCGGACGTCTGCGGCGGCTCGCACGAGGGCCTGCTCGCGGTGCACTCGCTGTCCAAGCGCTCCAACCTGGCCGGTTACCGGGCCGGATTCGTCGCGGGTGACCCCGCGCTGGTCAAGCGGCTGCTGGAGATACGCAAGCACGCCGGCATGATCATGCCCGCGCCGGTCCAGGCGGCGATGGCCGTGGCCCTGGACGACGACGAGCACGCCGAGGAGCAGCGGGCCCGCTACGCCGCCCGCCGCGCGGCGCTCCGCCCCGCCCTGGAGGCGGCCGGCTGGAAGATCGAGCACTCCACCGCGGGCCTGTACCTGTGGGCGTCCAACGGAGCCGGCTGCTGGGACCAGGTCCGCGCGCTGGCCGGGAAAGGAATCCTGGTCGCGCCCGGCGACTTCTACGGGACCGCGGGAGAGAGGCACATCAGGATCGCCGTGACGGCCGACGACGAACGCGTCGGTGCGGCGGTGCGGCGCCTCCAGTAGGATCGCGCGGCATGACCCCCGAGGTCGTCGTGATACTCGGACTGAGTGTGGCCACTCTCGTCCTGCTGTTCGTCGCGTTCCTCACGACGACGCGTCAGGACGGGGAGGCCGACGAGTCCGAGCGTTCCGGCGAGACGCCCCTCCCTTCGGTTGAGGCCGCGCAGCCGTCGGCCCAACCGTCTGCGGGCCATGTCGGCATCGACTACCCCGACCCCCGCACGATCAGGGTCGGCGACACGATCGAGTGCCAGGGGATCCGCAGCAGGGTCCTCGGCGCCCTGTACCTGTCGTGGCAGGGCACCCAGTGGACCGAGTACCGCCTCGACGACGGCACCCGCCGCCCCCAGTGGCTCTCGATCCAGATGCGCCCCGGGCTGGCCGCCGGTGATCCGCCGCACCTTGAGGTGCTGCTGTGGACACAGGTACCCACGGAGGGCATGATCCCCGCCAAGGCCACGCTGAGCGTCGAGGGGGTCGACTTCTTCCCCGTCGACCGGGGCACCGCGGCCTTCCGGGGGGAGGGGGTCACCTCGATGCCCGAGCGGGGCCTGCTCGACTTCGCCGACTACCGGGCCGCCGACGGCCGCCTGCTCAGCTTCGAACGCCTCCAGGGCAAGCGCTGGGGCGCCTCCCACGCCCAGCCCCTCGCCCCCGGCACGATCAAGATCGAGAAGAAGAAGGGCGGCTAGGCCACACGCCCTCGATCACCCCATCGCCCCGTACGTCGCCCCGAACCCGACCTGTCCGCTCGCGATGTGGACGCACTCGTCGCCCGGGGAGTCGCGGTGGAGCCCGCCGGGTTCCTCGCTCAAGGCGTACGGGCCGCCGTCCCGAGAGGTCGGGGACGGTCAGGACAGCTCGACTTTCCTGGCGGAGGATTTCGGGTCGGCCCGCCAGCCGTCGTGGCTTTTCGCGGCCGTCCATGACTGGCCGTCGTAGCGGATCCCTCCCAGCCCGAACTCCTTGGCGTGGGCGATCGACCAGCCGGCCACCAGCCAGCCGCGCTTGCGCGAGGGGGGCGCGAAGCCGTTTCCCGCTCCGAGCGCCCTGGCGAGCTCGCGCGCGGCCCCCCGCTCGTCGGGGAGCGGGGTCTTGCCCGTCGGGGCGGGGAACCAGCAGTGCACCGCCTTGGGCACGCGCCCGGTGAACGCCGCCGCGAGAACCTTCCCGTCGTCCTCGTGCTGGGCGTACGCCGACCCGTCCGCCGAGCGCTGCACGGCCTGGGCCGCCTCGTGGAGCGGCAGCTTGCGGTAGTTTTTCACCTTCACCAGCGCGGAGAAGAACCTTCCCGAGGCGTAGACGGGGTCGACGAGCTGCTTGGGCTCGCCCCACCCCTGGGAGGGGCGCTGCTGGAACACGCCGACCGAGTCGCGGTCGCCGCCCGTCAGATTCTCCAGCTTGGACTCCTGGATTCCGGTGGCGTAGGCGATCACCACGGCCCGCTCGGGCAGCTTCCTGCGGGCCGCGACGGCCGCGATGACCGCGGCCACCTTGGCCTGTTCGAGGTCCAGCTCCAGTGAGCCCTCCGGTGTGGTGATCTTGCATCCCTCGCCGAGGTCGACGAGCGGTGTCACCTTCCTGAGCAGGCTGAGAAGACCCACGGTGATGGCCACCGCGAGCACGGTCACGATCGCGATGATCGCGATGACCCCTTTTGAGAAGCGCCGTCGCACGGTCAAGAACCTACAGGTCCCCAGCGATTGCGCGGTCTGGTAGAACGCCGCGAACATAGGCTCCGGCCATGACCCAGAGCGATGCCAGCCCGCTGCCCGCGGCCGTCGACGAGCTGTGGTGGCGCAGGGCCGAGCTGAGCCCCGCCGACACCGAGGCCCGCGCCGTCGTCGTGAGCGCGGTGGACATGCTCGACAGTGGCAAGGCCCGGGTCGCCGGGGTCTCCCGCGCCGGCGAGGTGGTCGTTGACGAGCGCGCCCGGCGGGCTGTCATGCTCGCGTTCCTGGTGCTCGGCACGTCCAGGTCCCAGGTGGGCGACTTCCACCACCACGACCGCGTCCCGCTGAAGGCCTCCGTCGAGGGGGTGCGCGTCGTGCCGGGGGCGATCGCCCGCTGGGGCTCCTACCTGGCGCCGGGCGTCGTGCTGATGCCCTCGTTCGTCGATATCGGCGCCCACGTGGACGAGGGCAGCACGGTGGGCACGTGGGTCTCGATCGGCTCGTGCGCCCAGATCGGCAGGAACGTCCACCTGTCCGGGGGAGTCGGCGTCGGGGAGAGCGGCGACCCCGACGGCGGGGAGGCCTTCCTCGCCGCCGAGGAACGGACGATGCCCGCGATCGTCGAGGACGGTGCGATGATCGGCGGCCGGGCGGTGATCGCCGATGGGGCCCGTGTGGGACGGGGTGCCGTGGTCGGCGCCGGGACGATCCTGTCTGGCTCGACCCCGGTGATCGACGTTCGGACGGGCGAGGAACTGGAGCGCGGGCGCGTCCCCGACCGGTGCGTGGCGACCGGAGGCACCCGTCGGCGCGAGTTTCCCGGCGGCGCCTTCGGCCTGGGGTGTGTCCTGGTGCTCGAACGCCTGGAGGAGGGCCACAGGCCCGGCAGGGCCGAACTCGACCGCATCCTGCACGGATAGGGCCGGTCGGCGCCCGGACCGGTGGGGGTGCGGGGTGAGATGGGAGGACCGTTCGGATCCGGCACGGGCACGGCGGGTTTCCCACGGGGCCGGACCTCGTGCGGGCATCCAGGGCGTGGGCGTGAGACTCGTGCGGGCACCGGGGCATGGGCGTGAGACTCGTGCGGGCACTAGGGTCGCGGGCATGAGTACGCGTCTGGACCTCACGCAGGATGTCGGGGAGCTCACCGCCAGGATCGTGGACGTCGAGTCGGTCAGCGGCGGCGAGAAGGCCCTGGCCGACGCCGTGGAGGAGTCCCTGAGGCCGCTACGGCACCTCACCGTCGAACGCGACGGCGAGTCGATCGTGGCCCGCACTCACCTGGGCCGCGGCGAGCGGGTGGTGATCGCCGGGCACCTCGACACCGTTCCCGTCGCGGGCAACCTGCCCAGCCGGGTCGAGGGAGACCGGTTGTACGGCTGCGGCACCTCGGACATGAAGGCCGGTGTCGCGGTCGCGCTGAAACTCGCGGCCACCCTTCCCGAGCCCAGCAGGGACGTGACCTACGTCTTCTACGACTGCGAGGAGATCGAGGCCGAGCGTAACGGGCTGCTCCGCCTCAGCCGCACCCGTCCCGACTGGCTCGCGGGTGACTTCGCCGTGCTCATGGAGCCCACCGACGGCGTGATCGAGGGCGGTTGCCAGGGCACGCTCCGGGCCCAGGTCGTCATCCGGGGCAAGCGCTCGCACAGCGCCAGGTCCTGGTTCGGGATCAACGCGATCCACGCCGCCCAGCCGGTGCTCGCGATCCTGAACGCCTACGAGGCGAGGCTTCCCTTCGTGGACGGCCTGGAGTATCACGAGGGACTGAACGCGGTGGGCATCGGCGGCGGCATCGCGGGCAACGTGATCCCGGACGAGTGCGTGGTGACCGTGAACTACCGCTTCGCTCCCGACCTGTCGCTGGACGAGGCGCGCGCCCACGTACGCGAGGTCTTCGACGGGTACGAGGTCCGCTTCACCGACGGCGCCGCCGCCGCGCGGCCCGGCCTGACCCATCCGACGGCGTCGGCCTTCGTCGAGGCCGTGGGCGGCACGCCACGGGCCAAGCTCGGCTGGACCGACGTGTCGCTTTTTTCCGGCCTGGGCGTGCCCGCGGTCAACTACGGTCCCGGGGATCCGAACCTGGCGCACCAGAAGGAGGAGTTCGTCTCGTTGGCGAAGATCGCCGACTGCGAGCGCGGAATGCTCGACTGGCTGTCGTGAGGACTTGTTCGCGGCGTGCGCGGGCCTCGACGTGCGAGAGCCTGGAGGGGCGGTGCAAATGAAAGTGGCTTTCCTCGCCGGCCATTTGGCGGGGAAAGCCACTTTCAGTCCCGAGCAGCACCCTCGTTCGGTTAGACGTGCGCTGTTCAAAGTCCGGTTCCATGTTTTCATGGAGATTTTTCAAGATTTTTCTGAGACGACGCTACGGTGGCCCGCATGAAGAAAACACGTCCAGAGCGTCGCCAGGGGGCCGCCGTGGTCCGTGGTGATCTCGTCTCCGAGTCCACCCACGACCAGCGGCTTCTTGATCGGAGAGGTCCTGCCGACTGGCTGCACATGGATCCGTGGCGGGTGATGCGCATCCAGGCCGAGTTCGTGGAGGGCTTCGGCCACCTCGCCGAGCTGCCCCAGGCGGTCACCGTCTTCGGGTCCGCGCGCACCCCCGAGGGCACCCCCGAGTACGAGATGGGGGTTCAGCTGGGCAGGAAGCTGTCCGAGGCGGGCTACGCCGTGATCACCGGTGGCGGCCCCGGCTGCATGGAGGCCGCCAACAGGGGAGCCGTGGAGGCGGACGGCGTCTCGGTCGGCCTGGGCATCGAGCTGCCCTTCGAACAGAGCATGAACGAGTACGTCGATCTCGGCATCGAGTTTCGCTACTTCTTCGTCCGCAAGACCATGTTCGTGAAGTACTCCTGCGGATTCGTCACGCTGCCCGGCGGTTTCGGCACCATGGACGAGCTCTTCGAGGCGCTCACCCTGGTCCAGACCCGGAAGGTCACCTCCTTCCCCGTGGTGCTGATGGGGACGGAGTTCTGGGGCGGCCTGATCGACTGGATCAAGAACACCCTCGTGGCGACGGGCAAGATCTCTCCGGTGGACGTGAATCTCATCCACGTCACCGACGACGTCGACGAGGCGGTCCGGATCATCATGGACGCAGACAGCAAGAGGGGCCGCCAACTGGGGGACGAAAGGAAAGCGGCCATGTCCACGGTCGGCGATGCCGAATAGGGTCGGCACGTGTTCATTTGCATATTCCTCGCGTCGAGTCAGAAGATCGACAAGAAGTATCTGGAACTGGCGGATCAGGTCGGCACCGAGCTCGCCAGGCGCGGCCACTCCCTGGTGAGTGGCGGGGCCAGGGTGTCCTGCATGGGAGCCGTGGCCCGTGCGGCCCGCGCGGGTGGCGCCCGTACCATCGGAGTGATCCCTCAGTCGCTGGTCGACATCGAGCTCGCGGACGACGGTGCCGACGAACTGGTGGTCACCACCGACATGCGTGAGCGCAAGGGCGTGATGGACGCCCGCTCCGACGCCTTCCTGGTGCTGCCCGGCGGCATCGGGACCCTGGAGGAGCTGTTCGAGATCTGGACCTCCCGCACCCTGGGCCTGCACGACAAGCCGCTGGTGGTCCTCGATCCCTGGGGGATCTTCAAGCCGCTGCGGGAGCTGGTCGAGGGCATGGAGGAGGCGGGCTTCACCCGCCCGAACGTCTTCGACGCCATCTCCTGGGCCACCACGGTCGACGAGGCGTTCCGGCTGCTGGAGAAGTCGACCAGGCACCTGGAGCCGAGCGCGGAGGAGCTAGGCGAGGCCACGGCGGGTTAGCGCGGGCGGCCGCCGCCCGGCGAGGGCGTCGGTCATCTCGACCGCGAGCCGCACCTGTTCGACGCGGTCCGTACGGAAGACGCGGGCACCGGCCCAGGCGCAGATCGAGGCCGCGGTGAGCTCGGCGGCCTCGGCGTCCCGCTCCCTAGCGGCGTTTCCGGCGGTGCCCATCCCGGCTCCTGGGTTTTCGCCGGCGTCCATCCCGGTCCCGGCGTTTCCGGCCGTGTCCGCCCCGCCTTCGGCCTCGTCGGACTCCCCGAGGTCACCGGACGGTACGGATGCGGCGGAGGCGACGCCGGCGAGCCTGGCAGGGGTGACGACCACGGTGCGCCCGGCACGGGCGAGCTCCTCGACCTCCCCGATCGAGACGGCCTCGACCCAGCCGGGCTCGCCCGGGTCACCGGGACGGAGCACGACGAAGGCTTCCAAGCCGGGGGCGGACGTCATGATCCGATCCTAGGTCAGCGCAGATGTGGCACGATTCGTATGTGCTGGTCGTATTAGCTCTCGCTGCTGTAGCCGTTATCGCCGGTGTCACGGTCGTCGCCATGGGCCGGGGAGGGGAGCTGAGTGAGTTCGCCCCCGACGTGCCCCCGCTGAACCTGCCCCAGGCAGGTCAGCTCGGCGCGGTCGACTTCATGGCCCTCCAGCTCCCGGTGAGCCTCGTCGGATACAACACGCAGAGCGTGGACGAGACGCTGAGCCGGGTCGCCGGGGCACTGAGCGAGCGTGACACCAGGATCGCCGTGCTGGAGCAGCGGGTGTCGGAGTTGCTCGCGGGCAGGCTCCAGGCTCGTCACGAGCTCAACCCCGGCTCCCGGACCTCGCCGCGCGGCCCCGAGGCGCCGTACGAGCTTTCCGGCGGGGACGGTTTCGGGCCGTCCGAGGAGTTGTCCAGCGGGCCGCAGGCGGTTCCGGGTGCCGAGGGTGAGACATCACCCGAGTCTTCCGGCGGGGAGGGTTTCGGGGCGTCCGAGGAGTTGTCCAGCGGGCCGCGGGCGGTTTCGCGTGCCGGGGATGAGACGTCCGGGTCCTCCGGCGGGAAGGGTTTCGGGGCGTCCCAGAAGCTCTCTTCCGAGAAGCTCTCTGACGGGGCGAAGGTCGCGGGCGAGCCTGCGGAGGCCGAGCCCTCCAAGAGCTCCGAGCCGGAGGAGCCTCTCAGGTCTGAGGAGGATGTGCCCTCCAAGGATTCCGAGCCGGAGGAGACTGCCAAGCCCGACGAGGCGTCTGATTCATCCGGGTCATCCGGCGTGTCGCCTTTCGCCAGGCCGTCCGAGCCGCCTCAGGCGTCGGATTCTTCTTCCTCGTCCGAGACTTCGGATTCGAAGGAGCCGTCTCCCGGTTCCGTCGGCCTCCGTACGGGGGAGCGGAAGACGGAGGACACCCGGTGACCGAGACCTCGCGGGCAGTGGCTCCGGGCGCCCCAGTGGTTCAAGGTGAGCCTGTGACATCCGAGACTCTCGCGCAGCCCAGGGAATCCGCGGAATCCCCAGGGCTCGTGCGCTGCGGCTGGGCGACCTCGGCCCCCGACTACATCGCCTACCACGACGAGGAGTGGGGTCGTCCGGTCACCGGCGACGACCAGGTGTTCGAGCGGATCTCGCTGGAGTCCTTCCAGTCCGGCCTGTCGTGGATCACCATCCTGCGCAAGCGGGAGAACTTCCGGGCGGCCTTCGCGGGATTCTCCATCCCGGCCGTGGCCGCGTTCGGCGAGGAGGACGTCGATCGTCTGCTCGGCGACGCGGGCATCGTCCGCAACCGGGCCAAGATCGAGGCGACGATCGCGAACGCGCGGGCCGCGCTCGACGTCGACCTGTCCGACCTGGTCTGGAAGCACGCGGACCCCGGCGCGCCCGTCCCGAAGACCCCTGCGGACGTGCCCGCCCAGACCCCCGGTTCCAAGGCGCTGGCCAAGGAGCTCAAGGCGCACGGCTTTCGTTTCTTCGGCCCGACCACCGCCTACGCGCTGATGCAGGCCATCGGCCTGGTCAACGATCACCTGGTCGACTGCTGGATACGCCGAGCCTGACGTCTTTTCCCTGAGGTCTGGAGGCCTGTGGCGCGGGGGCGCCTTCTCGTGCGGGGAGGTGATGGCGCGCGACGTCTTTCTCCTCGACGCCCGCAGCGCGAGGGCGCCTTCCCGCGTGGGGAGGCGAGGCGCCCGACGTCTTTCTTGAGGCCCGTGAGCCCTGGAGGTGCGCGGGTTCGTGAGCCCGGTGAACTCCGTGAGTGGTTTCAGACCTCGTTGAGCTGGCGGTCGACGAAGGCGGCGGCCGCAGGGAGCAGCCGCCCGGCCTCGTGCTCGAAGTAGATCCTCGCCTTCTCTCCCGGCCAGCCTCGCGGCAGGAGTTCCGCGGGGAGCCCGGGGTCGCGGAACAGGAAGTTGCGCCAGCCGTGCAGCAGCCTGCTCCGGGTGGCGAACACCTGGTCGCCGCTCGCGTTGTCGGGCAGCCCGCCGACCAGCTCCGTCGCCTGGGCCATCCACTCCTCGTAGGCGGCCCCGATGGCGTCCAGGTCCCATGTCCTGGCGACCAGCGCCGCGGGGTCGCCGTCGAACACCGCCTCGAACCGGTCGGCGGTGAGATCCACGCCTTCGAGGATCGCGTCGAGTTCCGGGGAGGGACGCGGTCCGATCCAGGTCGTCTCCGACAGGGAGGCGTATCCGATGAAGGAGAGATCCGAGCGCAGGCGCTCCCGCCTGGGCCGCTCGCGCACGGGTTCCACCACGAGGATGTGCCATCGGCCGTTCCACGTGATCGTTCCGACTCGGTAAATTCTTGGTGCGGTTTCGTCAAGGCGGCGTACGCACTTGGGAGTGACCTCGTAGCCGGGCCCCCTGGGCAGCCGGGCCGGCGTGAGCCAGCCCTGCCGGACCATTCGTGAGACGGCGGTGCGGACTGCGGGAGCCGCGATGTCCAGCGGGGCGAGCAGACGAACGAGGGCGGCCACGGACGCGCGACCGCCTCGGAACCTGAGGTGGTCCCCGTACAGATCGAAGAGAGCGGCGCGGGCGTTCACAAGGACAAGTTTGGCCGTCTGAAGGGGGCTTGGACAACGGTCTTGATCGCCGGATGAGCCGACGCTGAGATTGATCGTTCCCATTCTCCCTGCGGAGGCGGGATAATAGGACATCACAGAAGACGTGAATGCGTCGGCCACCCTCGGGTCAGTCGGAGATCCGGAGCCCGAAGCAGGAAGGGATACACGCATGGCGGCTATGAAGCCGAGGACCGGTGATGGTCCGCTGGAGGTCGTCAAGGAAGGCAGGGGCATCGTCATGCGGGTTCCCCTGGAGGGTGGCGGCCGCCTCGTCGTCGAACTCTCGGCGGACGAGGCAAGTGCCCTCGGTGAGGAACTGAAGAAAATCGTCGGTTGATCCCGATCTAAACCAGAAGTGGTGGAGCCGGGCCCTATTTGAGCTTGCTCGGGGAGCATGACACCTGCGACGGCCCGCGAGACCGACGATGGACAGACGATTGCACGGCCCTGGCCGTCGGACCGCCTCACGGTGGCTCGCGCCAGGGCCGTGCTGTTCTCCCCGGTGCCTCTCCCCACGCCGGGCCTGATGACTGGAGTTACCGCTATGCCCATCTCCCCCCATCTGCTCCTGCCGCGCGTTCCCTACGCGCAGGGGTTGTCCGTCGCGTCCTCGGAGGGCGCGGAGCCGGCCGCAGGGGAGGGGCCAGGGGCCGGGCTCCCCGGTGACGCCGAGTTGCTGGCCGTCCCCTTCGCCGACGGCCTCGCGCCCGATATCGAGCTGCCGGTTCCCGTGGCGGCGCTGCTCGCCCACCACAAGGTCAAGGGTGAGGCGGGCGAGATCGTCGAGGTTCCGGTCGCGAACGGCGACGCCGTCGGCCGGGTGCTTCTCTACGGGGTCGGCGACGGTTCGCCGGCCACCCTGCGCAAGGCGGGCGCGGCGGTGGCGCGGCGCGGCAAGGGCAGGGACGCCATCAGGATCGTGCTCCCGAGCGGGCCGGTGGCCGCGTTCGTGGAGGGCGCGCTCCTGGCCACGTACACCTTCAGGGTCGGTGAGGTGAAGTCCTCCCCGGTGACGCTCGAGTTCGTCGGCGACGGGGTCGAGACGGAGGTCGCCGCCGCCGAGGTGGTCGCCGAGGCCGTGGCGCTCGCCAGAGACCTGACCAACACCCCCTCATCGGTGAAGTCACCCGCCTGGCTCGCCGAGCGCGCCGCCGAGCGGGGTGTCGCGGTGAGGGTGTGGGACGAGCGAGAGCTGCGCTCCGGCGGGTTCGGCGGCATCCTCGCCGTCGGCCAGGGATCGGTGACCCCGCCCCGGCTGATCCAGCTCTCCTACGAGCCCGAGGACGCGACCGGTCACGTGGTCCTGGTCGGCAAGGGCATCACCTATGACACCGGCGGCATTTCGCTCAAGCCGACGAGCAACATGGTCTTCATGAAGACCGACATGGCCGGCGGAGCCGTCGTCATCGCGGTTCTGGGCGCGCTGGCCGCGCTCGGCGTGCGGGTGCGGGTCACCGGCCTCGTCGCCGCCGCCGAGAACTCCTTCTCCGGCACGGCCCAGCGTCCCTCCGACGTGATCACGCAGTACGGGGGCCGGACGGTGGAGGTGCTCAACACCGACGCCGAGGGCCGTCTGGTCCTGGCCGACGCGCTGGCGTACGCCGACGCGGAGCTGAAGCCGGACGTCATGATCGACATCGCCACGCTGACCGGGGCGATCGGCATCGCCCTGGGCAAGGATCTCGGCGCGGTCTTCGCCTCCGACGACGAGTTGGCCGGCGCCCTGATCGAGGCGGGGGAGACGAGCGGGGAGCGGCTCTGGCGGATGCCCCTGATCGACGACTATGTCCCCGCGCTCGACTCGTCTGTGGCGGACCTGACCAACATCGAGGCGGGATCGACCTACGGCGCGGGTTCCGTCACCGCGGCGCTGTTCCTGCGCGAGTTCACCGGCGGACGGCCGTGGGCGCACCTGGACATCGCGAATGTCGGCCGCAGCGGCGCCGACGAGGGCGTTCTCAGCAAGGGGGCCACCGGGTACGGCGTGCGTCTGCTGCTCGGGTGGCTGTCGGGGCTCCAGGGAGCGCCGATCGGGGAGCGGTGACAGCCGCGCCGACCACGCTGACAATGCCGACCACGTGGCGCTGAGCGGATAGCGGTGACCAGGCCGGAGGCCAGGCCCGTGGGCCTGGCCTCCGGTCGGCCTGCGGTCGCGGGACCGGGTCCCCCGAAGGGGCCGGTGCGGGCCGCCGCTCCCGCCCGGCCACTCCTACCTGCTCGCCTCCGAGAGGCTGACGATGGCCTCGGCGGCCCGGAAGTGCTTGTTGCGGCCGAGGTCGCCGATGGTCTTGATACCGAACGCCTTGGCCAGGTCCTGGGCGTCGCTCTCGCTCACCCCGGAGAGCGCGCTGACCGGCGCGTTGGTAAGCGAGTGAAGATCGGACCCCTCGTACTCCTTGTCGAGCAGTTTGTCGAGCTTGGCGGCAACCGTCATGGCGCACCCCTGTGTATCGGTGATCGTGGGAAAGGCCCGCGTTGTGGCGACATGGCCTATCGGCATCGTTTCCGGCCGATAGAGGATTGACGCGCGTCTCCCAGGATCTTGGTGATCGCTTGCCGGACCCGTGTGAACGGTATTGCCAGGCCCCGGGGCGTGTCGCGGGCGGTGACGGTCGAGACGTCGGCCGGTCGGCGGGCAGACCCGCCGCGACGTCACCGTGAACATCGTCACGGCCGCCTGAAAACCGGCTCTCCGCATGACGAGGCGATCGCTCGGGCGCACCGGGAGCCGGCTTGAACACCTCAGCGCATGGGACGCCTGTCAGTCGGCGAGCTTGACGGCCGCCAGGATGCCGTCTCCCAGGGGCATCATCAGCGGGCGGAGCCGCTCGTCGGAGCGGACCAGCTTGCCCAGCTCCCTGATGACGACCGTGTCGGGGTCCCGCTGCGAGGGGTCGGCCACCCTGTTGCCCCAGAGGGCGTTGTCGAAGACGACGATGCCGCCGACCCGCAGCAGGCGGACGGACTCGGCCAGGTAGTCGGCGTACTCGTGCATGGCGCCGTCGCAGAAGACGAGGTCGTAGCCGCCGTCGGAGAGACGGGGGAGCACGTCGAGGGCGCGGCCGGTGATCAGGCGGATCCGGCCGCCGGAGAATCCGGCCTGGGCGAAGCTCTGCCTGGCCAGCCGCTGGTGCTCGGGTTCCACGTCCACGCTGGTGAGCGTGCCGTCCTGGCGCATGCCGCGGAGCAGCCACAGCCCCGACACGCCGCAGCCGGTGCCGATCTCCACGACGGCACGGGCGTTGATGGCGGTGGCGAGGAAGCAGAGAGCGGCGCCGCCGCCGGGCAGGATCGGGGGTGCCCCCACCTCCGTGCCGCGCATGCGTGCGGCCCGCAGGATGTCGTCCTCCCTGTGGAACTCGTCGGCATAGGCCAGAGTGGCCTCCAACGGACTTGTCGGCGTCTCTGCCATCGGCCTCTCCTCCCGCTTTCTCCGTACACAGTCATATAGGCGCTGGGTCGCAGCCTAAGGGAGGCAGGCCCGATCGGGAACTCATGTCACCCCCGGTGCGTTGCACGGTTTAAGCGGCCTTTGCCGGTCCTGAAGGTAGTGAGTGCGCACGAAGGGACGAAACCAGGCACTATGGCGATAGCGGTGGCCCCTGAGAGAGGAGTGCCGGTGGAGGGTTCCGACCACCAGGCGGAAGCTCCCATGTCCGACTGGACGCCTCCCACCTGGGAGGAGGTGGTCCGGACGCACTCTGCGCGCGTCTACCGGCTGGCCTATCGGCTGACCGGGAACGTGCACGATGCGGAGGATCTCACCCAGGAGGTCTTCGTCCGGGTCTTCAGGTCGTTGTCCAACTACACGCCGGGCACTTTCGAGGGCTGGCTGCACCGCATCACCACCAACCTGTTCCTCGACATGGCGCGGCGTAAGCAGCGCATCAGGTTCGAGGGGCTCGCCGACGACGCCGCCGAGCGGTTGCGCGGACGCGAGCCTTCTCCCGCCCAGGTGTACGACGACAGCCATCTGGAGCCCGACATCCAGGCCGCACTCGACGCGCTCGCGCCCGAGTTCCGCGCGGCCGTCGTCCTGTGTGACATCGAGGGGCTGTCCTACGAGGAGATCGCGGCGACGCTGGGCGTGAAGCTCGGCACCATTCGCAGCAGGATTCACCGTGGGCGGTCGCAGTTGCGTGAGGCGCTGGACCATCGTGCGCCGCGGAACGATCAATTCCCCCCGAACGTTACTCACGGGGAGGAATTCGCATGAGAAACCACAGTCATGACGAATGTCACGACGAGCCACTTGGCAAGGAGTGCGCATGAGTCACCTCGGAGAACGCGTTTCCGCGCTGGTCGACGGTGAGCTGAATCACCACGAGCGCGACCGTGCCCTCTCGCACCTGACCTTCTGTGCCCCCTGCAGGGCCGAGGTCGACGCCGTGCGGGCACTGAAGAGCCGGTTGCGCTCCCTTGACGGTCCGGCGATGCCGACCGACCTGACGATGTCCCTGCTGCGAATGGCAGAGCCCGGCGGCCCGTTGCCGCCGCGTGAGCGCCCCTTTCGGGCCTCACGCACCTTCGGTGGCGCGCCCATTCCGAGCATGCACGGCATCGCTCCCCCCGACAACCGGCCCAGGGGCCGTGCCGGAGGACCCCGCCGCGCGCGCAGGGCGGGCTATGTCGCGGTGGGCGTCGCCTCGGCGGCCGTGGCCATCGGGACCCTGTTCGTGGTAGGCGGGGCCGACCCCAACCCGCGCATCGTGCCGCCGGTCGACATGTTCGCCAACCAGCACAGGAACACCGCGCCCTATGGCGGGTCGGCGACGCCGACTCTCTCCCCCTCTCCGTGATCCGGCTGCCCGCCACGGTCATCCTGGCCGCTCTCATGCTGCTGGGGCTGGTGACGGGCGGTACGGCACACGCCGTCCGGTCCCCGCACGCCGTGCCGCCGGACGACGTCGAGAGCGAGGACACCGGCCTGCACCTGCTCCGCGAGGCGGCGGCCGCGGGCCGCTCCCGCGGATACTCCGGCACCCAGTACGTCACCTCCTGGGGCACCTCGGGTGCCGCCTCGGAGGTGTTGGAGGTGCGCAACGTCCCGGGAAAGGGGTTGACGGTACGCACCGCGTCCTCGGGGCCCTCGGGCTCCGTGGGAGATGCCGCCCCCTCGGGTTCGGTGCGGAACGCCGATCCCGGCACCCCCGCCGGGGGCATGTCCAGCCCGTCCGAGGTGATGCTCGAGGTCATGGCCCGCAACTACCGGGTCGTGGACGCGGGGGAGGGCTTCGCCTGCGGGCGCCCGGCCCGCCTGGTGAACGTCCTGCGGGCCGACGGCACGGTCGCCGCCCGCTACTGGATCGACCGGGACGGAGGTCCGGTGCTGCGCCGCGAGCTCATGGACACGAAGGGGCGGGTCGTCAGGGCCGGAGCCTTCGTCGACCTGACCCTCGATCCGGTGGTGAGGAGCGCGGCGCCCGCGCTGGCGGCCGGTGGCCTTGACCTGGCCGAGCTGCCGCGGATGGAAGCCGAGGGTCTGCGTTTCCCCCGCACCCTGCCGGGACGGCTGGAGCTCTTCGCCGCTCGCACGGTCCCCTCCGGATACTTGTATCTCGGGTATTCAGATGGCTTGTCGGTTGTGTCGGTTTTTATCCAGTCTGGGATGCTTGACGAAGAACGTCTCCAGGGTTGGCATGCGGAACGGCGTAAGGGGCATACGATCTGGATTCGAGACCCTGCTGGGCAGGAGACGATCTGGGCGAGTGGGGGTCATGTCTACACTGTCTTTGCCGACGCGCCGGCCGACATGGTCGACGCCGCTGTCGCGGCGCTGCCGCACGAGCCCGTTCCCGATCTCTGGACGCGGCTCGGCCGCGGTGCCAGCCGTCTGCTCTCCTGGGTCAATCCCTTCGGATAGCGCGTGCTTTACACATCGCGTATGTCACTCGGGGGAAGATTGCCGGGTTGCCCCGGTGAGCGGCCGTCCGCGAGTCAAGGAGTAGTGAGTATTCGATGACCGACGATGCCCGTACTGCCCGCGAGGCGAACGATGCTGAGGGCCGTACGCCGTCGGAATTCGCCGACGGCGGACACGACACCCAGGAGTCCCGCCGCCCCGACTTGTCCGGCCCCGAGTTCTCCCGCCCCGAGTTCCTGCCCGCCGGAGAGGGTGCTCCCTTCCAGGCCGAGCAGCCCCGCGACGACGACGGCTGGAGCCGGCCGGGCGCCCAGTCCGACCACGCCCTGTGGGGCAGGCCGCAGGACCAGCCCGAGTCGCGCCATCACGACAGGCACCTGCCGCCCGGTGAGGGCGACCAGGGCCCCGGTTCCGCGGGCCACAGCTGGGGCGACCCCTCTGGCAGGCCGCCCAGGCAGGACACGATGGTCTTCGCCGCCCAGTCCGCTCAGCCCCCTCCGCCCACCCAGGCGTTCGGCATGGGGCCCGGCTGGGCGCCGCCGCCCGGGGCTCCCATGGGCCCCGGAGGTTTCGGCGGTCCGCCGCCCAGGCCCGCCAGGAGTGGGCCGCGCACCACCACGCTGGTGATCCTCGCCCTGGTGATCGCGTTGCTCGCCTCCACGCTCGGCAGCGTCGGCACCTACCTCCTCACCAAGCCCACGGCCTCGGGGCGCGACCCCTCCTTCAGCCTGGGCGGGGCGCCGACGGGCTCCAACGTCCGGCCTCCGGAGTCGGTCGCGGGCGTGGCCTCGAAGGTCCTGCCCAGCGTGGTGTCACTCGCCGTCGAGGGCGGGGTGAGTTCCAGCACCGGTTCGGGCTTCCTGATCAAGGGCGGCTACGTGGTGACCAACAACCACGTGGTGGCCAACGCCGACTCGCGCAGCCAGATCCAGATCCAGTTCAACAACCGCAAGTCCACCTCGGCCGTCGTCGTGGGCCGTGACCCCGAGTCCGACTTGGCGGTGGTCAAGCCCGCGGAGACCTTCGGCGCCCCCGAGATCGTTCTCGGCAACTCGGACAACGTGGTCGTGGGAGACCCTGTCATCGCCATCGGATCCCCGCTGGGCCTGACCGGCACCGTGACCTCCGGCATCGTCAGCTCGCTCAACCGGCCCGTCCAGGCGGGTGAGGAGAACAGCTCCGACACCACCTGGCTCAGTGCCGTGCAGACCGACGCGGCCATCAACCCCGGCAACTCGGGGGGACCGCTGGTCAACGTGAACGGCGAGGTGATCGGCGTCAACTCGGCGATCGCCACGCTCGGCAGGTCGGTCGGCGGCCAGAGCGGCAGCATCGGCCTCGGCTTCGCCATCCCGGTGAACCACGCCCGGCGGGTCGCCCAGGAGCTGATCACCACGGGCAAGGCGAAGAAGTCGCGCATCGGCGTCGCCATCGACCCGACCTATCAGGGCGTCGGGGTGCGCATCGCCACCGAGTCCAGGCAGGGCACCCAGCCGGTCGAGCCGAACGGTCCCGCGGCCCAGGCCGGTCTCAAGCCCGGAGACGTCATCCTGGAGATCGACGGCGTCGTGCTCCAGGACGGCAACGAGCTGATCGCCATGATCCGTAACAGGGCTCCCGGTGAGAAGCTCGCGGTCAAGTACCAGCGTGGCGGCGAGGAGAAGACCGCGACCGTCACCGTTGGCACCGCCCCCGAGCAGCCCTCACCCCAACCCTCCTGAGCGGCCCTTTTGAGAGACGGGGTGAGGCGCGTGCTCACCTGTGGGGGCGTTAGTGTGGAACCTCTCCGGCGTGTGGCCGGAGAGGTGCTTCTGGCACCTTCCTCCCGGTAGGAGATCACCGTGTTCGGACTCGGCTGGCCTGAGATCGTGGCGCTGGTGGTGATCGCCCTTCTCGTCTTCGGCCCGGAGAAACTGCCCCAGGCCGCCTCACAGGCGGGCAAGACGCTACGCAACCTGCGCCGGATGGCCAACAACGCGAGAGACGACCTGCGGACGGGGCTCGGTCCCGAGTTCGCCGACTTCGACCCGGCCGACCTCAATCCGAAGAACTTCGTCAGAAAGCACCTCATCGCCGACCTTGAGGACGACCTGAACGGCACTTCGGCGACCACCGCCACCGCGGAACCGGCGACCGACCACCACGCGATGAGCGGCGGTGGGGAGCTGGGGTACGGCGAGATCCCCCCGTACGACTCCGACGCGACCTAGCCGTTGAACTTTGCGTAGTTTTTCCGTTTTGCGGCGCTGAGGCGCCTCTCACACGGCAGACGGCGGCGCCCCCGGTTCCGGGGACGCCGCCGCCGTCGCGTCGCGGGAGAGGCCGCTCCAGGCCTCGCGGGGCCGGTCCGTCGGCCTCTGACGCAGCCGCCTCAGCCGCGCCGGGTGGGCGAGATGCCGAGCTGGAGCCCCTTGAGGCTGGTCGACTTCTTGCTGAGGGACGCGGCGATGCGGCTCAGCTCGGTCGCGGCCGGGGCGTCCGGGTCGGTCAGCACGAGCGGCTTGCCCTCGTCGCCGCCCTCGCGCAGACGCGTGTCGATGGGCACCTGGCCCAGAAGCGGCACGCGGGACCCCAGGGTGCGGGTGAGCGCGTCGGCCACGCTCTGGCCACCGCCCTCACCGAAGACCGAGATCCGCTCGTCACAGTGCGGGCAGGGCAGCCACGACATGTTCTCGATGACACCGGCGATCTGCTGGTGGGTCTGGACGGCGATCGACCCCGCGCGCTCGGCGACCTCGGCGGCGGCCTGCTGCGGGGTGGTCACCACCAGGAGCTCGGCGGACGGCATCCGCTGCGCCACGGAGATCGCGATGTCACCGGTGCCCGGGGGCAGGTCCATCAGCAATACGTCCAGGTCGCCCCAGTAGACGTCGGCGAGGAACTGGTGCAGGGCACGGTCGAGCATCGGGCCACGCCACACGACCGGGGTGTTGCCCTCCGGCTTGAACATGCCGACCGAGATGACCTTGATGTCATGCGCCACCGGCGGCATGATCATGTCCTCGACCTTGGTGGGGCGCTCGGAGACGCCGAGCATGCGCGGAACGCTGTGGCCGTAGATGTCGGCGTCGACGACGCCGACCTTCAGGCCGCTCGCGGCCATCGCGGCGGCCAGGTTGACGGTGACGGACGACTTGCCGACGCCGCCCTTGCCCGAGGCGACCGCGAAGACGCGGGTCAGCGAGCCGGGCTGGGCGAAGGGGATCTCCTTCTCCGGTCCCTTCGCGCCCCGCAACTTGGTCTGCAGCGTCTTGCGCTGCTCGGTGCTCATCACGTCCATCTCGACGGAGACACCGGTCACCCCGTCGACCTTGGAGACGGCGCCGGTGACGTCTCGGGTGATGGTGTCCTTCATGGGACAACCGGAGACCGTCAGGTAGATCGCGACACGTACGGCTCCCTCGGGGGAGATGTCGACGCTCTTGACCATGTCGAGTTCGGTGATCGGCCGACGGATCTCAGGGTCGTTGACGGTCGCGAGGGCGGCCATCACCAGTTCCGTGGTAGGTGCCATCGAAGTGTCGGCAATCACGTCACCCGGGGGCGACGAGGATGCCGTCCCTCCTTGTCTGTTATCGATGAGGCGTCTCACAGGCGGGCCCCGCCTGTCGTGGCGCCCGTATGGCTTGGCAGGAGGCCGATCCCGTCAGGGAGCGGTCGGCGTCGTGAGCCCATGGTATGAACCCGAGAACACCGAAAGGAATTCCGAAACCGGTGATGGTCGCTGGATTCGGACAATTCGCTGTGTAGGTGCACGTGCAACGTTCTAAGGTTACTCCGTGACCCTCACAGCGGGCGAGTCAAGAGGGAGCACCGGCTCGGAGGAGCTGGTGGTCTGGCGCATGCTCCAGCGGGCCCAGGTCCGCATCACCCGGGTTCTGGAGGCCGACCTGCTGGTCGAGCACGATCTGGCCCTGGCCTCGTACGAGGTCCTGTCGCAGCTGTCGGAGGCGCCCGAGCGGCGGCTGAGGATGAACGACCTGGCGGACAGGGTGCTGTTGTCGCGCAGCGGCCTGACCCGGCTCATCGACCGTCTCCAGCGTGACGGCCTGGTCGAGCGCGAGGCGTGCCCCAGCGACGCGCGCGGCCTGTTCGCCGTCCTCACCGACGAGGGGGCCGCGCGGCTGGCCGAGGCCGGCCCCACCTACCTGCGCGGGGTCCGCGGCCAGTTCCTGGACATGCTCGACCCCGACGAGCTGCGGCAGTGCGCGGCCATGCTGAACAAGCTCTTCCCCGGCTCCGGCACCGACCCGTACTGAGCCCTCGCCTCCCAGGACCGGCCGGAGGTCGCGCGGGCTCACGGCTCCATGGACCTCTGGGGCTCGGAGAGGTCCTCCTGCAGGCGTTGCAGCTCCGAACGGATGTAGTCGCGGGTGGCCACCTCGCCGAGCGCCATGCGCAGGGCGGCGATCTCCCGGGTGAGGTAGTCCAGATCGGCCTGGTTGCGCTCCGCAGCCCTGCGGTCGTTCTCGTTCTGGACCCGGTCGCGGTCGTCCTGCCGGTTCTGGGCGAGCAGGATCAGCGGCGCCGCGTACGAGGCCTGGAGCGACAGGATCAGCGTGAGGAAGATGAAGGGGTAGGGGTCGAACTTCAGCGGGTGGGGGACGAGGACGTTCCACAGCACCCAGACGGCGACGAAAACCGTCATGTAAACCAGGAACCTGGCGGTGCCGAGGAAGCGGGCGATCCGCTCCGACAGCCGCCCGAACGCCTCGGGGTCGTAGTGGGGGCGCAACCGAAGGCCGGGCTGCCTGGGCTGGTCGAGACGGTCAGCCATTCCCGCCCTCTCTCGGTCGGTCGTCCCGCTCGCGCCAGTCGTCCGGCAGCAGGTGGTCGAGCACGTCGTCGACGGTGACCGCGCCGACCAGGCGTCCCGCCTCGTTCACCACGGGAGCCGCCACGAGATTGTAGTTGGCCAGGTAGGAGGTGACCTGGTGCAGGGTGAACTCGGGTCTGATCGGGTCGAGGGAGGTGTCCAGGATGCCGCCGAGCAGGGTCGAGGGCGGTTCGCGCAGCAGCCGCTGGAAGTGGGCCAGGCCGAGGAAGCGGCCGGTGGGCGTCTCGACGGGCGGCCGGGTCACGTAGACCTGCGCGGCCACGGCCGGGGTGAGTTCGCGCTGGCGGACGTTGGCGAGTGCCTCGGCGACCGTCGCGTTCGGGGGCAGGATCACCGGCTCGCTCGTCATCATGCCGCCCGCGGTGTTCTCCGGGTAGATCAGCAGTCGCCTGATCGGCGCGGCCTCCTCGGGCTCCATCAGCGCCATCAGCGCCTCGGCCTGCTCGGCGGGGAGGTCCTGGAGCAGGTCGGCCGCGTCGTCGGGGTTCATCTCCTCCAGCACGTCCGCGGCCCGCTCGGGGGCGAGCCTGCTCAGGATGCCGATCTGGTCCCGCTCGGGAAGTTCTTCGAGCACGTCCGCGAGCCGTACGTCGTCGAGGGCGGCGGCCACCTCGACCCGCCGCTTGGCGGGCAGATCGTGCAGGGCGCCGGCCAGGTCGGCGGCGCGCATCGACTCGAAGGCGACCAGCAGGTTGGCCGCGCCCTGGTCCTTCTGGACGGCGCCGAAGCCGTGGACCTCGCGCCAGTCGACGATCCTGGTCGCGCCGCGCCGGCGCAGCCCCAGGCCGGGAGGGCTCTCGATCACCGCCACCTTGGTGATCAGCCACTCCGAGCGCCTGGTCTCCTCCATGGCCAGGTCCAGGACCGTCATCCGCTCGCCGTCGACCTCCACGCCGAGGTCGAGCAGCTCGGTGATGGCGAGGGTCTCGGTCGCCCGCTGCTCGAACCTGCGCATGTTGAGCTGGCCGCTGAAGACGACGGCGCCGGCCTTGGCGGAGCGTATCCGGGTGATCGGCAGGAAGACCCTCCGCCGGGGCTGCACCTCGACGACCAGCCCGTGCACGTGCGGCGGCTCGCTTCCGGCGATGGCCACCACCACGTCGCGGACCCGGCCGATCTGGTCCCCCGCGGGGTCGAAGACCGGGGTTCCGGCGAGACGTGCGATGAAGATCCTCACATCTGAAGCGTAGGCCGCATCCCGGACCGATCGGTCACTGCCACGCTCCCCTGCTCACATCGCGGAACTCACTTGCTGGCCGACACTCCAGCATGACAGCATCAAAGCCGCTTAACGGTAATTACAGAAATGGTGGGTCATGAGACGTGCAGGACTCCTGATCGCGCTCGCGTCGTCCCTGGCCTTCGCCTTCTCGGGTCCCATGGCCAGATATCTGGGCGCGGCGGGACTCGCCCCGCTGGAGGCGGTCTGGATCCGCATGGCGGGCGCCGGGCTGCTGCTCGCCGGCATCCTCGCGGTCGCCCGGCCCGCGGCCCTGCGCATCCCCCGCTCGCGGCTGCCGTTCCTCCTGGTGTACGCGGTGGTCGCGGTCGCCGGTGTGCAGGCGCTGTTCTTCGCGGCGATCACCCGGCTGCCGGTCGGCGTCACCCTGCTCATCGAGTACACCTCGCCGGTGCTGGTGGTGCTCTGGGTGCGGTTCGTCCGACGGGTACGGCTGCCACGGGCGGCCTTCGTCGGTGCCGTCGTCGCCGTGGTCGGCCTCGGCATCGTGGTGGAGGTCTGGTCCGGTCTCGCCCTCGACCCGGTGGGCCTGCTGCTGGCCTTCGTCGCGATGACGTGCTGCGCCGGATACTTCCTGCTCAGTGACAGCTTCGGCGACGACATCGACCCGCTCGGCCTGATCGCCTGGGGCCTGCTCGGCGCCGCCGTGGTGCTCCTGCCGTTCTCCCAGCCGTGGAACATCCCCTGGGAGGCGATCAGCGGGACCGCCACCCCCGAGGGCGGCCACACGCTGCCGGTCGTCGGGGCGCTGGTCTGGCTGATCGTGGTCGCCACGGCCGCCGCCTACATCCTCGGCGTCCTCGCGATCCGCCGCCTCTCGGCCGCGATCGGCTCCACCGTCGCCTCTCTGGAGGTCATCGCCGGGGCGGTGGTCGCCTGGATCCTGCTGGGCGAGGCACTCGGCCCCTTCCAGATCGCGGGTGGCCTGATCGTCCTGGTCGGCGCCTACCTGGCACAGCGGGCCACGGCCGCGCTGCCCTCGCCCGTCGAAGAGGTCAGGGAACCGGCTCGCGTGGGGTGAGCCGTATCACCTTGGAAACCGCGGCCCAGCGCTCCAGAAGCCTCGCCCCGTCGGGGGCGTTGAGCCGCTCCTTGGCGAGCGCGGCCACCGCGTCGGGGGCATTCGCCTGGTCCACCACCTCCACGGAGGCGTCGAAGGCGACCAGGCGCCCGCCGTTGTCCTTGCTGCGCAGCGTCACCCGCACCTCCCCGGCCTCCGCCAGCCCCGGCAGCGGCTGCTCGCCCCCGCCGGTGACCAGGTAGATCGCGCCGTCGTGCCAGGTGTGCCAGGCCAGCCGGGGCCGGTCCAGCGACAGCCACAGGACGCTCGACTTCTTCGCGCCCTCCTCGATCACACCCATGAGACGAATGTACGGCCTGTGCCTCCCCGAATGGCGGTACAGGCCGTACACGTCGCCGGGTCAGCGCCGGGAGAGCTTCCAGGCGGCCGGGAGCAGTCCCGCCGCGATGACGATCTTGACGGCGTCGCCGAGCAGGAAGGGCACCACGCCCAGGGCGAGGCCGGTGGCGAGATCCAGTTGGGCGACGGCGATGAGGACCGGCAGGCCGAAGGCGTAGATGACCAGGTTGCCGAGGATCATCGTGCCGATCGTGCGCGGTACGGTGCGGTCGCCTCCGCGTTCGGCGAGCTTGCCGACGACGGCCGCCGCGGCGATGAAGCCGATGATGTATCCGAAGGACGCCCCGCCGAAGCCGGAGGCGCCGGCGGCGAACCACGGCACGCCCGCGACACCGGCCAGCATGTAGAGCGCCATGCTCAGCGTCGCGCGGTTCATGCCGAGGGCGGCGCCGACCAGCAGGACCGCGAAGGGCTGGCCACTGACCGGAACCGGTGAGCCGGGCAGCGGGAAGCTCAGCTGCGCGGCCAGACCCGTCAGGGCGGCGCCGCCGACCACGAGCGCGACGTCGCGGACGCGCGACGCGGGGATGAGGTCGGACAGTACGGCGGGCCTTGCCACCGAAGAAGCGTTTGCCATCGTGCGTGTCTCCCTTGGCAGATTCCTGATGTCCATTCTTCTGACATCTCAGGCAAGGGTCCTACGAGATCATCACCAAGAACAGGGCGGGGTCTTTGTGCGGAGGCCACAGGGGTGTCCTCGTCCTCATCCGGTGTGTTCCGGCCGAGGTCACGGCGTCGCCAGGCTCGTCCCGGCGCGTGGGCGTGGCGGCGCCCGGTCTGCCGTCCACCTCCCCGAGGGCGTTAGCGTGTTCCCCATGCGTTCTCGACGTTCGTGTCTCGCGGTGCCCGGCAGCAACCCCAGATTCCTGGAGAAGGCCCAGGGGCTCCCCGCCGACGAGGTCTTCCTCGACCTGGAGGACTCCGTCGCGCCGCTCGCCAAGGAGGGCGCGCGCAAGAACGTCGTGGCCGCCCTGCGCGAGGGTGACTGGTCGGGCAGGACGAGGGTCGTCCGGGTCAACGACCTCGGCACCCAGTGGACCTACCGGGACGTCATCGAGGTCGTGGAGGGCGCGGGGGAGTTTCTCGACTGCCTGATGCTGCCCAAGGTGGAGGACGCGGCCCAGGTGATGTGGCTCGACACGCTGCTCACCCAGATCGAGAGGGCGAACGGCCTCCCGGTCGGCCGGATCGGCATCGAGGCCCAGATCGAGAACGCGAGGGGCCTGGTCAACGTGGACGCCATCGGCGGAGCGTCCCCACGCCTGGAGACGCTCGTGTTCGGCCCGGCCGACTTCATGGCCTCGATCAACATGCGGACCCTGGTGGTCGGTGAGCAGCCGCCCGGCTACACCGAGGGCGACGCCTACCACTACATCCTGATGCGCATCCTGATGGCCGCGAGGACGCACGACCTGCAGGCCATCGACGGCCCGTACCTCGCGATCAGGGATCTCGACGGGTTCCGCCGCGTGGCGGGGCGGGCCGCGGCGCTCGGGTTCGACGGGAAATGGGTGCTCCACCCCTCCCAGATCGAGGCCGCGAACGAGGTGTTCTCGCCGCCGCAGGAGGACTACGACCACGCCGAGCTGATCCTCGACGCGTACGAGTACTACACGACGGTCGAGAGGCGCGGCGCGGTCATGCTCGGCGACGAGATGATCGACGAGGCGTCCAGGAAGATGGCGCTGGTGGTCGCGGCGAAGGGCAGGGCCGCCGGTCTGCGGCGCACCACGGCCTTCACCCCGCCTACAACCTGACCCCGATCGTGGTGAAGAACCAGAACGACGAGGTGAGCCAGAGGCCGGTGAGGGCGACGAAGGTGAGCCCACCGAGGACCGGGAGGGTCCAGCCGGGCAGCCCCCGCCTGGGCAGCGACAGCATCTTCGCGGTGAAGACGCCGTAGAAGAAGCAGCCGAGCAGTGAGTGGATCATCACGCGCGGCACGTCGAACTGGGCGCCCAGCGCGTACAGGCAGTGGAGTGCCACCGGGATCGTGAGCAGGAACGCCGCCCGCCCCGACCAGCGGTGCAGGGCACCGATCCACGGCACGTCCAGCTTGATCCGGCCCCACATGACCAGGGCGGAGAAGAGCTGGACGAGCGCCAGCAGGAACGCGCCGGTGGTGAGCCAGGACTTCATCGCCAGTGCCCCGGAGAATCCGGCCGGTCCGATCGCGTACCCGGTGGGCGTGTGGGCTCGCCCGTAGACGCCGAGCCCGACCGCCACCAGCCCGCCGACGACGAGCGGGAGGAGGAGTGGGGCGACGTTGTTCGCCCGCGGCCGCGGGACCGGTGTGATCTGTGTGTCACTCATCAGAACCCCTCGATGAACTCGTCGACGTCCCGGGGATCGACTTCCACGCCGTTCACGACGGCGTTCTCGCCGGGCTCGGGGATCGGCACGTCGGCGACCTCGTCGCCCACGAGGGTGAGGCCGACCCTGGTGCCGTCGTCAAGATAGATCCATCCGGCGCGGACGTCGGCGCCGCGGACGAGCGCGGTCGCCCGGTAGAGGCCGGAGGGCTTCTTCACGGTCGGAGCCTTGAAGCTCCACTTCCTGCCGCCGAAACCGAGGGTTCCCGCGGCACCGCCGCCGCCGAGACGGGCGGTGAGCGAGGCGTCGCCGCGACCGGACAGGGTGACCTTGCCGTCGGCGGCCCTGCCCTTCATCCAGGCCTCGATCTTGCCGTCGCAGAAGTAGCCGACCGCCTTGCCGTTCCTGACGGAGACGGCGATCAGGCCGCCGTTGCCGGTGACCCGCCCGGCGTAGTCGGCCTTGGCGGGGGTGGGCCTGGCCGTCTTGACGACCTCCGGTGCGGGCGACGCCTCCGTGATGGCCTGGGCGGGCGTGGCGGGTGTGTCGTCCTGGGCGTTGACGGTCCGCGTGGCGGGCGAGGTGGTGGCGCTGGCCACGCCGAGGGCGACGGCCATCACCGCTCCTGCCGCCAGTGTGTATACGGGCCCCAGCCGTGTCATATCCGCTCCCTGGGGTGGTGGGTGGTGACATCAGATGTACAGGCCCTGGTTCCGGCCGTCTGTGAACTAATCCGCACTCGGAGGGACGACGTTGGATCCTCACCGACTACGAGAAAGCCGGATAATTCCGGTACTGGATTGAAAAATCTGACTAGAGAGGTCTCGTCATCGCGGCCCGGACGTGTTGCTCTTGACTGTGTACGGCCGGGGACCGGGTATCCGGTCGCGGGAGGTGATCGTTTCCGGAGAACGGGGTACTAGTAGGAACGCTGCGATTTGCCGCATCCATAGGGGTTGCGGCCTGCTGTTACGGAGACGACTGGAACGGTCCGGGACGGGGTGTCCCGGTCTGAATGGGCTTCCTGCAAGGAGGTGCTGAGCGTGGCCTCGGGCCCCCACGACCCGCGCTCGCGAGAGTGGCCGGCGGATGACGACGGCGTGCACGACGACGCTATACACGAAGGCAGGTCCCAGGAGCCCCAGACGTCACCGCCGACGATCCAGCACTCCCCGCCAGGCCCCTCGGACGACGGCACGCGAGGGCGTCCCATGGCCTCCCCGTGGATGCTCCCGCCGTTCGCCGCGCCGACCCCGGACGACGGCGAGCCGCAGCAGGCCCGCCCCGAGGGATTCGGGAGCGAGCGCCGCCGACCGTACGCCCGCCCCTACGGCCCCTCCTCCCAGTCCTCAGGCCCCTCGCCCGCGCCGGAGACCTCCGCCGATCCCTCAGGCGAGGAGGAGCGGTCAGCGGGCCAGGGGCGCCACGCCACGCCCGAGCAGGGGCGGCCGCGGCCCGCGGACCGTCCCGACCTCCTCGTCGCCTCAGGACCGGCTCCAGCGCGCGGGAGGAGGAGAAGAGCGGATCGCCCCGACCTCCTCGTCGCCTCTGGGCCGCCCCGCGAACCGGGAGGAAGTGGGAGAAAGGAGCCCTCGCACCCCTCCGCCGAGGATCGGATCAGGGTCGAGCCGAGCATCGCGGCCACACCCGAACCGGCGCCGGAGGCGCGGCCGGACCCCGGACCCGAGCACGGAGCGCCGTCCGGGCCGGTGTCCGAACCCGAGCCCGAGTGGCCCTCCGCGACGGCCGAGGACGACTTCGAGCCGGTACGAAGGGTGGGGCGCCCACCGGGCGGCAGGCCCGCCAGGCCCGACATGCTCGTCGCACAGGGCCCGCCGGGCAGGCGGGGGACGAACGGCGGGCGGCACCACCGCCAGGCCACCGCACCTTCCGCGGTGCGCCGCTCCAGCCCGACCAGGCGCAGGCGCGGCCGCGGTCTGGTGATCCCGTTCCTGATGGTCCTGGTCCTCACCGTCGCGGTCGGCGGTGGCCTGGTCCTGTGGGGCTGGGTGAGCAGCCCGTTCGCCACCGGACTCCGGCTGGTCGGTGACGAGGTGACGTCGGGCGACGACAACTTCGTGCCGCAGGCCGGTGTCGGCGGCAACGGATCCAACCAGGTGCTCAACGCGGTGGCCTCCGTGGGTTCCGTCATGGTCGCGGTCGGCAGCGACACCACCAGCCCGGTCCCCAGGCCGCTGTTCCTCGTCTCCCCCGACGGCGGCACGACCTGGCAGCTGGGCAAGGTGACCGGCCCGGAGGGGTACGAGACGGGGCCGACCACGGTGGGCCGGGTGGCCGGCGGCGACGGCCTCTGGCTGGCGGCGGGAAACGATCCTCTCGGCGGCGGGCACGGCCTGTGGACCAGCTCCGACGGCTACGCCTGGACCGCGGCCGACCCCGGCGAGCTGGGCGCCTTCGCCCGCGGGGACAAGATCATGGATCTGGCGAGGACCGACTCCGGTTTCGTCGCGGTCGGCGCCGCCGTACTGGAGGACGGCACCACCGGGGCCGTCGCCTGGGTCTCCCCGGACGGGCGCGCCTGGGACCGGGTGGAGACCCGGGAGATCGGCATGCCGGACAAGGTGCGCGGCATGAAGGCGGTCGTCGCCAGGGGTGGCGCCGTCGTCGCGCTGGCGGACCCGGCCCAGGGGCAGTCCACCTCGGTCATCCTGCGCTCGTCCGACGGCGGCAGGAACTGGCAGCGCACCGGTGCCGCGCTCAACGACGTCATCCCCGAGCCGGGCGCGCTGGCCGTGGCCGGCGACGGGTTCGTCCTCGTACCGACCCAGCAGCGCAGCGACAAGGGCGAGGTCCGCGTCTACTGCTCTGGAGAGGGCGCCGACTGGAAGGCCTGCGGCGCCATCACCGGCCTGGGGCAGGAGGGCACGGGTGTCAAGCGCCTCGCCTCCTCCTCGGCGGGGGTGGCCGCGGTCGTCGAGTCCGGCTTCGAGCGCTACACCGTCCACACCAGCGAGGACGGCCGCGACTGGAGCAAGACCACCGATCTCGGCGAGGTGCCCGGCTCGCTGCGGGCGCTCGCGCTGTCCGACACCGGCACACTCGTCGTCGGCGGCGACGAGCGCGCCGCCGACGTGGACAACCGGGTGGTCCTCATCACCGCGCCCAAGGGAGGCGAGGCGAGGCCGGTCCCCCTGAGCGGCATCCAGGGCCTCGCCAGAGCCGCCCGCGAGACGGCCAGGGTGGCCTCGGGGGACGGCAGGTTCGTCGCGGTGGGCACCGTCTCCGGCGACGCCGGGATCTGGGGCAGCGCCGCCGGAGACGCCTGGAAGGCGGGCGGCCCCGCGCGGCTCTTCGGCGGCCCGAGGCGACAGGCGCTCGCCGACGTCGCGCACGGCAGGCGGGGCTGGCTGGCGGCGGGCAGCACGATGACCGACGCCTCGTCCACCGAGCCCCTGCTCTTCACCTCCTCAGACGGTGAGAGCTGGCGCAGGGTGCCGGTGCTCGGCCCCCTCGCGCCGACGGACGACCACGACTTCCTCGCCCCGCACGCGGTGGCGGCGGGGCCGTCCGGCTACGTCATGGCGGGCGAGGACCGCGGCCCCGCCGCCACCGTGCCCGTCCTGTGGTTCTCCACCGACCTCAAGCGCTTCTCCAGGGCGTCCAAGCTTCCCGCGGGCGGTACGGGGGTGCGGCTGTACGACGTCTCGGCGACCTCGTCCGGGTACGTCGCCGTCGGCGGCACCGGTACGGCCGAGCGCGAGACCGGCGTGGTGTGGGTGTCGGCCGACGGGGTCAACTGGACCGCGCGCAAGCCGGTCCTGCCGCCGGGGGCGACGTCCGCGGGCCTGCGGCACGTGGTCCTGTACGGCGGGTATGTCGTCGCGGCGGGCACGGCACAGACCGAGGAGGGCAGGAAGGCGTTCGGTGCGGTCTCCGACGACAACGGTGCGAGCTGGGAGTTCTCCTGGTTCCCCACGGACCGGGCGTCCGCCGTCCAGGATCTCGCCGCGACGCCCGAGGGCGTGGTGGCCGTCGGCTGGCACGGGGTGGCGGGGGCCGGCGACAGCGCGGCCTGGACCTCGGAGGACGGCCTCAACTGGCAGCGCCACACCCCCAGCCAGGGCAGCCTGGACGGCGAGGGCGCCCAGTGGCTCGGCGCGGTGGCGGTCTCCGGCGCCCAGGTCGTCGCCCTGGGCCGCTCCACCACCTACAGCGCGGACCACCTCACCCTGTGGCGCTCCACGCTCACCTCGTCACGATGACAGGAAACCGCGGCGCCACGCGCTCACCCGCGCCGCGTGGCGCTCGCGGCGATCCCGTGGCGCTCACCCGGGCGCGATGACCGCCCACTCGGTCAGCGCGTCCAGCAGGCCGGGGGTGAGGGGGAGGCGCGCGAGCTCCTCGCGGGTGAACCAGCGGGCGTCCGCGGCGTCGTCCCCCGCGGCGAGCGTGCCGCCGGAGACCTCGGCGAGGTAGTCGCGGATCTCGTAGACGGTGTCACCGGGACCGGGGCGGTCGACGGTCCCGGCCAGACGTCCGGGGACGACCGTGAGCCCGGTCTCCTCAAGGACCTCCCGCACGACCGCCTCGGAGTCGGACTCCCCGGATTCGACCCGCCCTCCGGGGACGGACCACAGGCCCTCGCCCGGCGGGTGGCCACGACGTACCAGAAGCATCCGCCCCGACCCGTCGAGGACGATTGCTCCAACACAATTTACGCGCACGTGAACAAGATTACGTTGTGATAACGCCCCAGCCTCTTGACGGATGACCGGTACAAGAAGCAGCGTGGGTAGGCGTGAAAGCCGCCCCTATCTGTCCACGGTGTTTCGGCCCGCTTCGTCCGCCGAGTGCTTGGTCAAGCTCCTGGAGATGCGGTCCGCACGGCGATGTCCTGCCGTTCCAGCCACCCAGACCGCCGTCGTCCGCCGCGGTGGAGGCCGTCACCCGAGACTCCCGCGTCCCCGCCTGGGTTCCCTGGCCGCTGCCCACGGGGTGGCTGGTCACGGGATTCGCCGAGGCGGGCGACGAGCGCAGCGGCACGCGGGCGACCGTGGTCGCGGTCTCCGGCCCCTCGCTGACCCACGGTCCCGCCGACCTGCTGATCATCGCGGAGGAGCCCGGGGTGGGGCTCGGCGCGGCGTTCGCGGGGCTGGAGGGCACCGACCCCGGCACCGGGTTCGACCAGGGCCCGCCGCACGCCAAGATCGACGTCAGGGGCCATCCGTGCTCCCTGTGGTGCGTCACCGCCGCCCCCGACCGGGCCGTCTACGCGGGTGAGGCGATGGGAAACTGGCTCTGGGCGGTCGTGTGGCCCGCCGAGGCCGGTTACCTCATCACCCTCGCCGAGCTCTCCCTGCGCGACCTGCGCGACCAGGACCAGGCTCTTGACCTGCCCTTCGGGGCGTTTTCCCCGCGTCTGGACCTCCCGGCGTCCTGACACTCGCCCGCTCGCGTCCCCTTTGTTCGGAGCCTTGACCGTTCTGTCCGAACCGGAGGGCGGGTGTAGGCAGTAAAGTTCGGAAGCGTGACAGCGCGTATCGAGCGAGTGGTGACCGAGGGCGTCGTCGATGTCGACGGCGTCGAGCACAAGGTCGAGAACAACACGTGGATCCTGGGTGACGACGAGGATGTCATCGTCATCGACGCCGCGCGCGACGCGGAGAAGATCCTGGAGAAGGTCGGCGAGCGGGAGGTGCTGGCGATCATCTGCACCCACGGCCTGCCCGACCACGTGGGCGCGGCCATCGAGGTCGCGGCCAGAGACGAGGCGGTGGTCGCCCTTCACCCGAAGGACCGGCCGCTGTGGCGGCTGACCTGGCCCGATACCTGGCCCGACATCGCCATGGAGGACGAGGGCCTGTTCGAGGTCGGTGGCGTCCAGTTGGAGGTCATGTCCACCCCCGGCATCTCCCAGGGTGGTGTCTCGCTGTACTGCGAGGCCCTGGACGCGGTCTTCACCGGCAAGACCCTCCAGGCCGACGGCCCCGGCAGGATCGGCGGTGAGTATCCCGCCCTGGCCGACCAGCTGACGGCGATCGGCGGGCGGCTGTTCACCCTGCCGCACAGCACCCGGGTGTTGCCCGCGCACGGGGAGGAGACGACCATCGGCGACCTGGAGCCCCAGTTCGACGCCTGGCTCTCCGGATCGCTGACCCGCGGCGCCGAGGCGCCGGAAGAGGAGGGGCCGCTCACCGACGGCACGCGCGCGGCGGGAATCCGGCTGAACCTCCGGGACGAACAGCCCTAAATGGATCAGCTTCCCCTGAAGGGCATGCCGCGACGGCTCTACGCCTGCACGCCGTCGCGGCTGAACAACTGGCTCGACTGCCCCCGCCGCTACCGGTTCACCTACCTGGACCGGCCCGCGCCGCGGAAGGGCCCGCCGTGGGCGCACAACAGCGTGGGCGCCAGCGTCCACAACGCCCTCGCCGCCTGGTGGCGTGAGCCGCCCGAGCGGCGTACGCCCGAGGTCGCGGGAAGCCTGCTCACCAGGGGATGGATCAACGAGGGGTTCCGCGACGCGGAGCAGTCGCGGACCTGGCGGGATCGGGCCCGGGAGATGGTCTGCGGATACGTGGCGAGCCTCGACCCCTCCGCCGAGCCGGTCGGCGTCGAGCGTACGGTCGCCACGCGCACCTCCGTCGTCGCGCTCTCCGGCCGGGTGGACCGGCTCGACCGGCGCGGCGAGGAGCTGGTCGTGGTCGACTACAAGACCGGCAGACGCCCGCTCACCACCGACGACGCCCGCTCCTCGCTCGCGCTGGCGGTCTACGCCATCGCTTCCTCCCGGATGATGCGCCGCCCCTGCCACCGGGTCGAGCTCCACCACCTGCCGACCGCCTCGATCGTGGAGTGGGAGCACACCGACGAGTCGCTCGCCCGCCATCTGGGCCACGCCGAGGAGATAGCCGTCGAGGCGTCCGGCGCCGACGAGCGCTACAGGGAGTGGTCGGCCACGGCCCGGCCCAAGGGAGCCGCCCCTGCGAAGGCGCGCGGTGGCGACCACGCCCCGCCCGTCGTGCCCCCCGAGGTCGACGCGGCCTTCCCGCCCCGTACGGGACCCCTGTGCTCGTGGTGTGACTTCCGCCGTCACTGCCCCGAGGGGCAGGCCGCGGGCACCGAGCGCGAGCCCTGGGCGGCCCTCGCCGACTGATGGCGAGGACTTGGCGACAGCGTCCCCCGCGATGAGACCGAGGGCTGTCTCGCCGACCCCGCGCCCGAGCGACAGGGTCATCGACGCCGCGCGCCTTCGTCGGGGCGGCACCCGGTCACACGAGACGCCGTTCACAGCCGGTCACACGATGGCCGCTGCCGCCGGGCAACCTCGGAGGGTTCAGCTCCTCAGACGGCTCTCGGCGGCGTTCCAGAAGCGGATGAGGGCGGCGGCCGTGGTCTCCGGCGCCTCCACCGCGGGGGAGTGGGCCGCGCCGGGGACGACCAGGCACTCGGCGTCCAGGCGGCGGGCCATCTCCGCCTGCATGCGCGGTGGCCAGCCGTCGTCGTGCTCGCCGTACAGGACCAGGGTGTCGACCTCGACCTGGGTGAGCTCGTCGCACCGGTCGGGCGCGGTGAGCACCTCCTTGGTCATCGTGAGCATGCCGACGGTCGAGTTGGCGAACAGCCGCTTGCGCAGGAAGGCGATGATCTCGTCGGACACCCCGGAGGCGAGGGCCTCGGGCTCCAGCCGGGTGTGCCACAGGTGTTCAAGACCGACTTCGGGCAGCTCCGAGATCATGAAGCGGCCCGCGCGCTCGCGGGGCCCGACGATCGCGGCCGGCCCGGAGCTCATGAGCGTGTAGGACACGAACCGGGTGCGGCCGTCGATGACCGCCTCCCGGGTGACCAGGCCGCCGAACGAGTGGCCCACCAGGTGGATAGGACCCCCGTGGCCGATCACCTGGGCCAGGACGTCGACGTCGTTGCCGAGCGCGGCGCAGGTGTAGGCGCTCCTGTCGTCAGGACCGTTCGTCTCGAACTGGCCGCGCATGTCGATCGCGACGACCTGGCGCCCCGACTGCGCGAGTGTCTGCAGGACCGCGATGAAGTCTTCCTTGCTGCCGGTCAGACCGGGCACCAGCAGGGCGGGCCATCGCTCCGGGATGCCGCTGACGGGCAGGGCCTCCAGTACGGCGAAGGAGCCCACCGCCGTCTCGATCTGGCGAGAGCGGACGCCAGGAGGCAGGGTCAGAAAACGCGGCGTACTCACGTGGCCCCACGATACCTCTCTTGGTGACTTCGCTCCGTGCGTCCGTAAGGGGCCGGGAGCGTGAAAAGGGGCGCTACCGATATGGTCGCGCCCCTTTTCGTGGTGGTACTTGCTAGTTGGGGCGACGCGGTCCTCGCTGCTGACCGTTGCGTACCGGCGGCCGACGGCGGCTCTGCACGCGTTCCGAGGCCGCCGAGGGGGCGATCTCGTCATCCTCCGACGCCAGGTCCGGCGACTTGAAGATCACCGAGAACGGGCTCGGAGGAATGATCTTCTCGGGCTGAGGCCGGGGCGCGGGGGCCTCGGCCACGGGCTCGTCGTCCCAGCGCTCCGCCACGATGTCGTCCTCTCTGGGCTCCGCGAACGCCGCGACCCGCTCGTCGGCCTGCGGCGGAGCCGAAGGGGTCTGCGAGGTCACGGGGGCGTCCGCCACCTGCTCGCGCCGGGCGCGGCGCTGCCGGCGAACCGGCTCCTCCGCGACGGGCTCGGTGTGAACCGGAGCCTCGGGCGTGCCGGTGAGGCTCACCTCGGGGTTCAGCCCTGCCTTGCGGGCCCTGCCCCTGCGGGGCGCGGCCTCGGCGGGCTGCTCGTCACGGATGTCCCTGCGGGCTGCCACATCCGCCTCCACCTCGGCGATCTCAACGACAGGGGACTGGGGTTCTTCGGCCGCGACCGGCGCGGAAACCTCCCCGCCGCTACGGCCGCCACGGGTGCGACGGCGTTCACGGGACGTGCGCGCGGGGCGCTCGCGACGCTCCTCGCGATCGTCCTCGCGTCCCTTACGAGAGTCGTCCTCGCGTCCCTTGCGGGATGGACGGGAGCGGATGCGACCCGTCTCGCCGAGGTCCTCGACCTCCTCGGCGGCCAGACCCGCCCGGGAGCGGTTGGCGCGCGGCAGCACGCCCTTGGTGCCCTCGGGGATGCCCAGGTCGCTGAAGACGTGCGGAGAGGTCGAGTAGGTCTCGACCGGCTCGGGGAAGGGGAGCGAGAGCGCGTTGTTGATGACCTTCCAGCGAGTGAGGTCCTCCCACTCGACGAAGGTCACCGCGACGCCCGTCTTGCCGGCCCGGCCGGTGCGGCCGATCCGGTGGACGTACGCCTTCTCGTCCTGCGGGCAGTCGTAGTTGACGACGTGGGTGACGTCGTCGACGTCGATGCCGCGCGCCGCGACGTCGGTCGCGACCAGCACGTCGATCTTGCCGTTGCGGAAGGCCCGCAGGGCCTGCTCACGCTGGCCCTGACCGAGGTCGCCGTGGACGGCCGCGGCGGCGAAGCCACGTTCCTTGAGCTGCTCGACGACCATGTCGCAGGCACGCTTGGTCTCGCAGAAGATCATGGTGAGGCCGCGGCCCTCGCACTGCAGCAGGCGGCCGACGATCTCGATCTTGTCCATCCGGTGCGTCCGCCAGACGAACTGGGTCGTCTGCGGGGTCGCCTCGGCCTCGGCGTCGTTGTTCTCCGCCCGCACATGGGTGGGGCGGGTGAGGTAACGCCTGGACAGGGCGACGATCTCGCCCGGCAGGGTCGCGGAGAACAGCATCGTCTGCCGCTCCGCCGGGATGAGCTTGATGATGCGCTCGATGTCGGGCAGGAAGCCCAGGTCGAGCATCCGGTCGGCCTCGTCCAGGACGAGGGTCCCGATCTGGCTGAGGTCGAGATGCTTCTGCTTGACCAGGTCGAGCAGGCGGCCCGGGGTGCCGACGATGACGTCGACGCCCTGCTTGAGCGCCTCGATCTGGGGTTCGTACGCGCGCCCGCCGTACACGGTGAGGATCCGCGAGCCGAGCTTGCCGGCCGCCGTCACAAGGTCCTCGGTGACCTGGACGGCGAGCTCGCGGGTCGGCACGACGACCAGCCCGCGGGGCTTCTTGCGGTTCTTCCTCGGCTTGCCGACCCGTTGCAGCATCGCCACGCCGAAGGCGTAGGTCTTGCCGGTGCCGGTGCGCGCCTGGCCGATGATGTCCTGGCCGTTGAGGGCCAGGGGGAGTGCCATTTCCTGAATCGGGAACGGCGCGATGATGCCCTCGGTCTCAAGGGCATCGGCGATCTCTGGGGTGACTCCGAGGTCTCGGAACGTCGTCAGCTTGGCCTGCCTAAATCTCCGTTGAAGGCAGGCCTGCCGGGACCACGGGCAGAAAACGTGTCCCCGTGCCGGGTCCTCGCGGAAGGTCCAGCCCTCTCATGTCATCAGCGACCGCTGCGGCGTCACGCCGACTTTTGGGGGCGTCCGGGCGTGGATATCCCGGATTAACACGGTGCGGTCGCACTTTCACAGAGCAGTGTACTCGATACCACAACGGAGAACCGATTTCTTCGTATTCCCGGTGAATCGCGAGGCCACCGAACTCGTAGGCTGCCTCCATGAGCGATTCCCCTCCCGGTGTCTCCGACCTGCTCGGCGTCCTCGCCTACGCCGAGCTGACCGCGTTCCTCAGGCTCGCCGAGGACGCCACCAGGTACGCCCCCTCGCTGACCGATCAGGCCGCCCTCGGCGGCCTCGCGGCGGCGGAGTACGCGCACTTCGAGTTGCTCCGCGACCGGCTCACCTCCCTGGGCGTGGACCCCGAGGAGGCGATGGCGCCGTTCACCGGGCCGCTGGACGACTGGCACGCCCAGACCTTCCCGGGAGACTGGCTGGAGGCCCTGGTCAAGGCGTACGTCGGCACGGGGATCGCGCTCGACTTCTACCGCGAGGCGGCCGTCGGCGTGGACGACGAGACGCGGGAGCTCGTCGACGAGGTCCTCACGGACGAGGGACGGTCGCAGTTCGCCGTCGAGCGGGTCCGCGCGGCGCTCTCCGAGGATCCCAGGCAGGCGGGACGGCTCGCGCTGTGGGCGAGGCGGATGGTGGGAGAGGCGCTGAGCCAGGGGCAGCACGTGGCCGCGGCCAGACCGGAGCTCGCGGCCCTGCTGGTGGAGGCGGTGGGAGAGGACATCAGCCGGATGTTCTCCCGGCTGAGCGAGAAGCACGGCCGGCGGATGGCCGCCCTGGGACTCACCCCGGGCCCCTAGCGGGCTTCCCGCACGTGCTGGGCTCGGGGCCTTTGATCGCCTCTGAGGCTGTTCGCCGGGGGCGGAGAGGGGAAGCCGGTCGGCGGATCACGACACGTGAGGCGGCGAACAGCTGTAGCGTGCGAGACATGAGGGCCTCGCGCCGCTATGGCAGTTCCTTGACGAGATGTGGGCCGAACCGCTGGACTTCGCGTCCCGTGCTGCGCAGGGGAGGTGCGGGCTGCCCGGCGGTGAGCCGGGGGCGGGAGCATCTGCGCCGCGTCAGACGCCCGCGCTGCTGCGGGTTCGGCGAGCGGGACGAGTGCTCAGGCACCTGAGGCTTCGGCACCTGTGGTTTCGGCATCTGGGAGCGGGATGTTCTCAGGGCAATCGCCCTGCCACCGGGTGTGTCCGAGCCGGGCGCCCCTCTCTTCGGCTCCGCGGCGGCGCGCTCGCACCCGATCCGCGGACCGCGCCATGCCGACGAGGGACGACGACCTGGCGCGAGCCCGGAATCCGTCAGAGCGTGCCGCCGAAGCCGACGGGACGCGCCTCCTCCTCGCCGATCTCGATGAAGCCGAGTGAGGCGACCGGGACGATGATCTTTCGGCCGTTGACGTCGGTGATGGTGAGGACACCGTTGCCGGACGAGAAAGCGGCGCTGACCTCGCCCTCAAGCTGCTCGGCCGTGAGGTTGGTCTCCACTACGAGTTCACGGTGCACGGAACGTACGCCGATCTTGATTTCCATCGTGCTCCCTTTTCGATGAGGGTTGCTCGCCCCATGGTCTCCCCAACGAAGGCCCGACGCGCCGGTTGATCGCGCGAAGCGAACAGCTGATCGCGGCGAGCGAACAGCCGGGCCGCAGACCGGAGCGGTCGAGGGTTCCGGGTGCTGAGAGTGCCGACACGGCGGGTACCGGCGAGGCCGGTGGTGAGGGTGCCACTTCGGGAGAGGTCGGTGAGGCCGGTGGCGGGAGTGCCGCTGCGGAGGAGATCGACCGGGGCCGACGGCGGGAGCGCCGTCGGCGCCGGGATCTCAGTGGTCGGCGACGGTGCGCGGGAAACCGGAGATGCCGCGCCACGACAGGCGGGCGATGAGCTGGGTGGCCGCGTCCTTGGGAATGGAGCCGTTGCTGCTGATCCAGTAACGGGCGCTGACCTCGGCCATGCCGACGAGCCCGACGCCAAGCAGGCGCGCCTCGTCGCTGGAGCAGCCGGTGTCCTCCTGGATGACCTGACTGATCATCTCGGCGCTCTCACGGAGGTTGCGCTCCATGCGCTGGCGGACCGGGGCGACGTTGCGCAGGTCCGACTCGAACACCAGCCGGAACGCCTCCCCCTGGGTGGAGACGAAGTCGAAGAAGGCGCCGATCGCAGCCTGGACGCGCTGCTTGTTGTCCGTGGTGGAGGCGAGGGCGTCGCGACAGCGGGCGATCATGTCGTCCACGTGCAGGTCGAGCAGTGCCAGATAGAGCTCCTGCTTGCCGGGGAAGTGCTGGTAGAGAACCGGCTTGCTCACCCCTGCCCGCTCGGCGATCTCGTCCATCGCGGCCGCGTGGTAGCCGTTCTCCACGAACACCTCCTGTGCCGCGCTGAGCAGCTGGCGGCGGCGAGCTGTTCGGGGCAGCCGGGTGCCCCGGGGCTTGGCGTCCGGGGTAGCGGTCACGTGGTCTCCTCGTGTCAAGCTCCTGGCGTCTGGGGCCATCCTACGCGTGGGTAACCCGGGTCAGCGATAGTCGTCCTCGTCGAGCTCGACGGTGCGCCGCTGCTCGAAGGCGTCCGCCGGATCGGCCTCCAGAGGGACGGAGTCGGGCCACTGCGGTTCTTCCTCGCGCGTCGCGCGGTTCTGCTCGGCGGCGTCGGCGGGATTCACCTCCAGCGGGAGGTCGGCGGGCGTCTCGGAGCCGTTCTCACGCACTGCCCTCTGTTGCTCGGCGGCGTCGGCCTCGGGCGTCTCGACGGAGAGCTCCTCGGGAAGGTCGTCGGCCGTTTCCCCATGTGATCTGTCGCCCCGCGCGTTCATGTTCAGACATCCCCTGTCGTCATCCGGGCTTCGACATGCTCCCTCTCCTCGCCCGGTTCCGGTAAACGTCGGACATCGCCCAGCGTACGACCTCGGGTACCGCGCGCCGCGAAAGACGCGGCCTCGGGCCGCCCATGGCGTCGTCCGCGGCGTCGACGGGGTTTCACGAACGTGTGCGCGACATCCGGGTTCCGGGGTGAGGTGTCGGCGGGGAGAGCCTCGCCGGGCGGCCCGAGGAGGCCGTGCCGCCCGAGACGTGAGGGAGGGCCGTGGCCCCAGGGAAACAGGGGGCGGGGGCAGAGAGTGGGGGTGCGGAGGAGAATCGTGCGGCGGGCGTCGGACAACACGTGGGACAACACAGGACGGGGGCTCCGCGGTCGGAAAACCGCGGAGCCCCGCCTGTGATTCGTGAGAAATGAGAATTCGCACTGTGTTGAGAGTTGAAATCCCGAGGATGTCATCCCCGGCTTTCCGTGCTCACCGTCCGGGCCGGCGTCCCCGAGCAGGAGAACGCGATCCTGGTGAATACGGGATTCCTACCTCTCGGTAACGGTTTCCGAACCGCTGTGAAACGCGGTTCCAGCCGTTGTCGGCCTCGTGTTCCGACCCCGTGTCAAGCGGGGATCAGGACGCGGCGACCGGAGGCGCCGTGGCCTCCGTCGGCCAAGGCTTGTGCTCGTGCTCGTGCTCGTGCTCCTGCTCCTTAATGGGCACGAGGCGCTCGGAGCGGGTCTTGTTGTGCAGCCGGTTCCGGTTGCAGCTGTCGTTGTTGAGCGTCAGACGGAAGCGGTGGTGGGTGCGACGGTAGTCCCGGTTACGGCAGCAGCCGCCGCCGCCCCAGGTCGTGAAGGTGCCGGCGGTGACCGCGGTGGTCATCGCGTTGGCGCTGGTGACGGTGGTCGCCGCGCCCATGGCGACGACCCCGCCGGCCAGTGCCGTGCTGATCGCGAGCCCTGCGAGAACACTCTTGAACTTGGGCATGCGTTTCCCCCTTGAAAGGATTGACTTACCAATTTTTGGCATTTACCGCATGAGTCGGGAATTGCCAGAGATGGTTAGAGATAGCCGGTGATGAGCCATCCCTGCTTGTCATAGTTTCCTCGCATGTCTGCTGACAAACGAAGATCGAAGGCTTTTACCCTACTCTTAGCTATTTATCGTCGATGTTGGATGCTTATTGGTCGCTTTAAAGCGAAATGTATTTAATGTCGGATTTGTTCACTGAGGGCGAAGATGGCTGCCGTGTATCGCCGGGAGATGGGCCGGTGCGGCTCGCGCCCGCCGAGGGTGTCGTCGTGCGACCTCGGCTCCCTGTGTCTCGATCGCGCGTTTCCCGGAGGGGGGCGACCCTTCCCCGGGTGATCCGTCGCCGACGGGCCGAACCGGACGTCGGTGTCACGCTCCAGCCCCCGGGAGTGGCCTGGGGAGGGGGGCGGGAGTTGGACATAAACGACGAAGGCCCCGCGGTGTGGAAACCGCGGGGCCTCGCTGTCACTTCGTGAGATGAGAATTCGCACTGTGGTGAGAGTCAGGTTCCTGTGGATCTCTCCTCAGGTTCCCGCTGTCGCTGTTCGGCCGGTTCCCCTGGGTGAGGAGCACGGTCGCGGCGAACGCGGGGTCCTGTCTCTCCGTCGTCACGGCCTCGAAACCGCGGGAAATCGCGGATCCTGCCGTGAGCGATTTCGTTCTCGGGCTGTGCCGCGCCCCGATCGGGGTGTGCGGCCTCGGTCCGACGACTAACCGGCGGCGGCCGTGCCGAGCAGCGGCACGATGCGGTCGCTGCGGTTGTCGTTGAACAGCTCGTTGTCGTTGTTGTTGTGGTTGTTGATGATCAGCCTGAAGCGCTTGCGGCTGTGGTGCCGGTGGCAGTGGCCGCCACCGCAGCAGCAGCGACGCTCGCAGCCGCCGCCACAGGTCGGGAAGGCGGCGGCGGTGACCGTGGTGGTCATCGCGTTGGCGCTCATGACAGTGGTCGCCGCGCCCATGGTGACGACCCCGCCGGCCAGCGCCGTGCTGATCGCGAGCCCTGCCATGACACTCTTGAACTTGGGCATTGCGTTTCCCCCTTGTAAGGACTAAGTATCCCCGTTTTTGACTTTTCCCGTATAAGCCGGAAATTGTCAGGGATGGCTGGTGATAAGCCATCCCTGGTTGTCATAGTTTCCTCGCATGTCTGCTGACAAACGGAGATCGAAGGCTTTTGCGATCCTCTTAGCTATTTATCGTCGATGTTGGATGCTTATTGGTCGTTTTGAACCGAAATGCATTTAATGTCGGATTTGTTCTTTGAGGTGAGGGGCGAGGGGTGCGGGACGCCGTCGAGGGGCGAGCCGGTGTCGCCTCATACACGGGCGCCGAGGTGGCGAGAGGAGTTCGCGGTTCGGAGGAGATACCGGGCGACGGTGGGAAAGGCGGAGGACGGAAGGTCGTGGAGGACGCGCGAAGGCCCCGCGGTCCGGAAACCGCGGGGCCTCGCTGTCACTTCGTGAGATGAGAACTCGCACTGTGGTGAGAGTCAGGGTCTTGGGAGTCTCTCCCCAAGTTTCCGCTGTCGCCGTTTGGCCCGTTCCCCTGGATGAGAAGCACGGCCGCGGCGAGCGCGGGGTCCTGTCTCTCTGTCACGGTCTCGAAGCCGCGGGAAATCGCGGATCGGGCCCTGAGTGGTCCTGTCCTCCGATGGTGCCGCGCCCCTGTGCGGGTACGCGATTTCGGGCCGGCGACTTACTCGTCGTCGTCGTCACCGAAGGCCAGGGGCCGAAGGAGGCCGCTGCGGTTTTCGTTGCGCAGCTCGTTGTGGTTGTTGTTGTGGTTGTTGATGATCACCTTGATGCGCTGGTGGCTGCGACGATGGTGGCGCCAGCCGCCACCACAGCAGCGGCCACAGCCGCGACGCCAGCCGCAGCCGCCGCCGCATGTCGGGAAGGCGGCGGCGGTGACCGTGGTGGTCATCGCGCCGGCGCTCGTGGCGGTGGTCGCCGCCCCCAGGCCGACGACGCCGCCGGTCAGCGCCGTGCTGATCGCGACTCCTGCGAGAACGCTCTTGAACTTGGGCATGCGTTTCCCCCTTGAAAGGATCGATTACCCCGATTTCTGGCATTTTCCGCATAAACCGGAATTGCCAAAGATGGCTGGCTATGAGCCATCCCTGCTTGTCATGATTTCCGCCCATCTCGGGCTAGAAACAGGAATCGAAGGGCTTTGCGCTGCTCTTATCTATTTATGGCATGTGTTGGACTCTTATTGATGGTTTTGAAATGAAATGTCTTTAATGTCGCCTTTGTTCTTTGGTGGGAAGTGCGGAGAGGAGGTTCGGTCGCGGGGTGCCCCTCGGCGGTCGCGGGCGCCGATGGAATGCCGTCGAATTAATGATGATAAATCGTGCAATAGAAGACATCTGGCGAAAAAAGCGTTATGTGTCTTTTGTGGTAACGGGAGGCTGTCTCCCCGCCATGCCGAGGGCCGAACTATCGTGGAAGGGCAGTGGAACGACAGGAGGCGAGTGGTGAACAACCCGATCCCCATCTGGCCGGGTGAGACGATCGACCTCGGCGAACAGCGGGTCCACGTGCGGTCGACACCCCGTGGGCCTGCCGAGACCGCCGTCTACGTGCACGGTCTCGCAGGCTCGGCGACCAACTGGACCGACCTGATGGACGAGCTGTCCGAGACGGTGACGGGCCACGCCCTCGACCTGCCCGGCGCCGGATACTCGCCCGCGCCGCCGGGCGCCGACTACTCCGTCGACGCCCACGCCCGGACCGTCGCGGCCCTGATCGAGCGGCTCTCCGACACACCCGTACACCTGTTCGGCAACTCCCTGGGCGGTGCCGTCTCGGTGCGGGTCGCGGCCACCCGCCCCGACCTGGTCCGGTCGCTCACCCTGATCTCGCCGGCCCTGCCCGACCTTTTGCCCAGGTACGCCCCGGCGCGGGTGGCGCTGTCCACCGTGCCCCGCATCGGCGAGTGGGCCGCGAGCAGGCTCGCCCTCGTGCCCGCCGAGCGCAGGCTCGGCGCCACACTTGCCCTGTGTTACGCCGACATCGGGCGGATTCACCCTGACCGGCTCAGGGAGGCGGCCGAAGAGCTGCGCCGCAGGGACGGTCTCCCGTACGCGGTGGAGGCGATGATCAACTCGGCCCGAGGCATCGTCGCCGAGTACTTCAGGCGCGGGGAGACGAACCTGTGGCGGCAGGCGGCCCAGGTGAGCTCGCCCACGCTGGTCATCCACGGCCGCCACGACCGCCTCGTCAACCCTCGCATGGCCGCCCGCGCGGTCCGGACCTTCCCGCGCGTGCGGCTGGTGCTGCTGCCCGACGCCGGGCATGTGGCCCAGATGGAGTTCCCCGAGCGGGTGGCCCGCGAGGCGAGGCTCCTCATCGCCGAGACGCGCCTCACACCGGTTGGGGAATGACAGGGGCACCGGGTTAGGTTGTGAGTGAAGCGTGCTGCGCCAGCCGCATCAAAGACCCCTGAAACGGGAGCAGAACTGTGTCGTTGCCACCGCTGGTAGAGCCGGCAGCCGAGCTGACCGTCGACGAGGTGCGCCGTTACTCGCGCCACCTGATCATCCCGGACGTGGGCATGGCCGGGCAGAAGCGTCTGAAGAACGCCAAGGTGCTCTGTGTGGGCGCCGGAGGCCTGGGTTCTCCGGGGCTGCTCTATCTCGCGGCGGCGGGAGTGGGCACGCTCGGCGTCATCGACTTCGACGTGGTCGATGAGTCCAACCTGCAGCGGCAGGTCATCCACGGCCAGTCCGACGTCGGCCGCCCCAAGGCGGAGAGCGCCGCCGACAGCGTCAGGGAGATCAACTCGCTGGTCAACGTGGTCGTTCACAACGAGGTGCTCACCACGGACAACGTGATGGAGATCTTCGCCGCCTACGACCTCATCGTGGACGGCACCGACAACTTCGCCACCCGTTACATGGTCAACGACGCGGCCGTTCTCCTCGGCAAGCCGTACGTCTGGGGTTCGATCTACCGCTTCGACGGCCAGGCCAGCGTCTTCTGGGCCGAGCACGGCCCCTGCTACCGCTGCCTCTACCCCGAGCCCCCGCCGCCCGGCATGGTCCCCTCGTGCGCCGAGGGCGGCGTGCTCGGTGTGCTGTGCGCGTCGGTCGGCTCCATCCAGGTCAACGAGGCGATCAAGCTTCTCGCGGGCATCGGGGAGCCGCTGGTCGGCCGTCTGATGATCTACGACGCCCTGGAGATGAACTACCGCTCGGTCAAGGTCCGCAAGGACCCCGAGTGCGTGCTCTGCGGCAAGAACCCGACGGTCACCCAGCTCCTCGACGACTACGAGGCGTTCTGCGGCGCGGTCTCCGAGGAGGCACAGGAGGCCGCCTCGGGCTCCACGATCACCGCCGCCGAGCTCAAGTCCTGGCAGGACCAGGGCGAGAGCATCTACGTGATCGACGTCCGCGAGCCGAACGAGTACGAGATCGTGTCCATCCCCGGCGCCGTGCTCATCCCCAAGGGAGAGTTCCTCAACGGCTCCGCGCTGGAGCGGCTCCCGCAGGACAAGAAGATCGTCCTGCACTGCAAGTCCGGTGCCCGCTCCGCCGAGGTCCTCGCGGTCGTCAAGAGCGCCGGCTTCTCCGACGCCGTCCACGTGGGCGGCGGCGTGCTCAGCTGGATCAAGACGGTCGACCCGAGCCTGCCCACCTACTGAGGCCCCGTGTCCGGTATGTCCCGCGCCCCGTGGAGCACACGCTCCGCGGGGCGCTCGCCGTTCAGGCGGTCCGCAGGGATTCCACCGGGGTCACCAAGTGCTCTCCACACTGACGGATCTGGACGGAACGGCGGATGACACCCGCCTCGCCGCATTAAGGTCGAGGGCGTGCATGAAATCCCACGTCAGCGGCGGCGTTCATGGCCGACGCTGGTCGTGGCCTCGGCCCTCACGATGTTCTGCGCGATCGTGGCCGGGGTGGCGAGCAGTGCCGCGGCGACGGAGCTCACCCGGGGGCCGACCCAGGCGGAGCTCGACCGGGCCGCCCTCGACGAGGTGGCCAGGCGCTGGCAGGCCTGGCCCGCCGGGCGCGTCTTCCCCGAGACCGTCACCTACGCCCCCGAGCAGGGAGGCGAGGAGAAGGCCCGCCGGGTGGGCATCTCGCCGGAGACCCGCTGTGACAGGGCGGTCGACGCCCGGCTGCGCAAGGTGCTGCGACAGACCGGTTGCCTGGGCATCCTGCGGGCCACCTACATCGACGCACTCCAGGGGATCGTCGTCACCGTCGGCGTCGCGGCCTTCGCGGACGAGATCGGCGCCACCACGGCGAGGGCGGCACTGCCCAGGAGCGGCAGGCCCTCGCCGGGGTTGAGGGCGCTCGCCTTCCCCGGCACCGTCACCGACAGGTTCGTCTCCGCGGGGCGCCAGGCGGGCCTCGCACGGCAGGCGGGCCCGTACGTGGTGATGGCCACGGTCGGGCAGACCGACGGCCGGCCGGCGAGGGCGGTCGGCGAGCAGCGGCCGACCCTGTTCGCGTTCACCGGGGACATCGCCGACCGCATTCTCGCCAAGCTGTCCATGCCCGCCCACCCCGACTGCGCCTCCACGGAATGGCGATGCTGACCACGCCGAGGCGTCTGCCCGCCACCGGGTCGTCCGTGAGGGTGCCGCCGGTGCTCACCGTGCTGGTGGTGCTGAGACTTCTGATGTCGCCGAGGGCACTGAGAGCGCTGAGGAACGCGATGACGAGGGCGACGCCGGTGGTGCTGGCGGCCCTGGTGGTGCCGGTGGTCCTGGTTCCGGCACCGGTCGCGCGGGCCGACGACGTCAGGGAGAGCCAGCGGGAGGTGCTGCGAACCCTTGACCTGCCCGCGGCCTGGCAAATCTCCGAGGGCAGGGGGGTGATCGTGGCCGTCCTCGACTCGGGGGTGGACCGCGACCACCGGGATCTCGCCGGCTCGGTGATCGAGGGCAGGGACTTCACGACCGGGGCCAACCCGCCGGGGGTGGAGCCCCTGAGGCTGCACGGCACGTACATGGCGTCGCTGATCGCCGGACACGGGCACGGTCCCGGCGGCGGCGACGGGGTGATCGGCGTCGCGCCACGCGCGAAGGTGCTCTCCGTACGGGTCATCCTGGAGGACGAGGAGCCCGGTTTCCGGGAGTTCAACACCGCCGAGCGCTACGAGAACGTGGTGGCCAGGGGCATCAGGCACGCGGTGGACCGCGGCGCCGACGTGATCAACATGTCGATCTCCAAGGAACTGGCGACCAGGGAGGAGCGGTCGGCGATCCGGTACGCGATATCCAAGGGGGTCGTGCTCGTCGCGGCGGCGGGCAACGAGGGCGCGGAGAAGCCGGACGCGAGAGGTCACGCCCCCTATTCCTACCCGGCGGCCTTCCCCGGGGTGGTCTCGGTCGCCGCGACGGACCGCGGGCTGCGCCGGGCCTCGTTCTCCAACCGGAACCCCTCGGTCCTGGTGGCCGCACCGGGGGTGGACATCCTCGGTGCCGGGCCGGGGGACGAGTACTGGGTCGGCCGGGGCACCTCGCAGGCGACCGCCCTGGTGTCGGGCGTCGCCGCCCTCATCAAGGCCAAATATCCAGATATGTCGCCCGCGCTGGTCGTGCAGGCGATCACCGCGGGAGCCACCCGGCGGCCCACCGGCGGTTATGACACCGATACGGGCTTCGGCGTCGTCAACGCCACCCGGGCACTCGCCGCCGCCGCCAGGATCTCCCGGCACACCCTCACCGCCGAGGGGGTCGGGGGCGCCGGTGGGCACGACCCCGCCCGCCCGCTGGGCAAGGCGGTCGAGCCCGTGCGGATCGTCCACCGCGACCGGGATCGGATCACCCTGTACGGCGGGGTGGCCGTGGCCGCCGGACTCGGTGCGGTCGTCTCCCTGATCGTGCTCGCCGTGTGCATCGGCCGTACGCGCTCGTCGGAGATCGTCGAGGAACCCGTGCCGGACCCGTTCACGACCCCCTGGCCGTGAGCCTCCGGCCTGACCGTGGGCGTCCGGGCGGGAGAGCGCCGCGAAAATACACGCCGCCGATAGGGCGGAGAGGTCCTTCGACGTAGCATCGAAGTATGTCGCAGCAAGGGCGGTCCCGGGAGCCGGAGCGGCCCCTGGGGGCTCCCGCCCCCCGCGCGCGCGGCGGCTGGCCGCCGTCCGGTTCACGGGTGGGCGGCACCGGCGGCGCCGGAGGCGGTCGGGGCCGGCGAATGCCCGCGCCCGGCGCCTCCGCCCGGCGGGCCCGCGTGCGGTCCTGGCCCGCGGCGGGCCGCGACCGCGAGGCGGTCAGGCGGGCCGAGCTGGCGACCCTGGAGCAGGGCATCCACTTCCGTACGATCTTCCTGATCCTGGTGGGCACGATCCTCGCCATCGCCGCCACCAACGTGCTGACCGGCACGGTCGGGCTGGTGCGCGAGACGAGCTCACGCCCGCTGACCGCCGCCGAGCAGGCCCGCTACATCCAGGACGACATCGCCAGGCGCTGGTACACCTGGACCGCCGACCTGGTCTTTCCCGTCGAGTTGCAGTACATCGGCCTCGGCAGGGTCCAGCAGTACGCCCGCAGGGTCGGTCTCGCCCCCGAGGTGGCCTGCGCGGCGGGAACGGACGCGCCGGTGGGATCGGTGCTCTCCGAATACGGCTGCCGCACCCTGCTGCGGGCCACCTACGTCGACCAGACGTCCTCGTTCGTCTTCACCGTGGGCATCGCCGTGCTCGACAACGAGGAGCGGAGGATCGCCGCGACCGCGCAGCTGGGCGTGGACGACCGGGTGGGGGTGCGCCCCGTGGCCTTCCCCGGCACGGCGACCGAGCTCTTCGGGGCCGCGCAACGCCAGCGCAACGCCTGGGTGGGTGTCGGTCCCTACATCGTCTTCTCCACCGCCGGTTACACCGACGGGCGCACCCGAGCGGCGGTCGCCCCCGAGGAGATCCTGCACAGCGAGCTGTGGCCCGCGGCCCAGGCGGTCGCCGGGCGCATCGCCCGTGCTCTCGGCGACGAGCCCAGCGCCGTTCCCCAGTGCACCCAGGGGAACGTGTGCTGAGGCGGCGACGGTTCTGGGCGGCGGGAGTGCTGGCCGCGCTCTGCGTGGCGGGTCCGGCGCTCGCCGGGCCGGTGTCGGCCGCCTCGCCGGTGTCGGCGCCGCCTGTTTCCGTAGAGCCCAGGGGGGCCGCGGACGTCCGAGAGGACCAGCGCTGGGTGCTGGAGATGCTCAACGCCGAGGAGGCGTGGAAGGTCACCAGGGGCGCGGGCGTCATCGTGGCCCTGGTCGACAGCGGGGTGGACGACCAGGTCGCCGAGTTGCGGGGGCGGGTGATCTCCGGGCCGGACATGGGGTCGGTCCGGTTCGACAGGGACACCCCGGACGCCGGGCGGCACGGCACCGCGATGGCCTCGCTCATCGCAGGGGCCGGCAAGGGGGAGGAGGGCCTGCTCGGCGTCGCGCCCGAGGCGAGCATCCTCTCGCTGCCGCTGATCGTCGAGGAGCGGCCGGAGGACGGGTCCTCCGCGCCGCCCGAGGATCTGCGCTCGCGCGCCGACAGCCCTCTCGCCCGCGCGATCCGCTACGCCGCCGACCACGGTGCCAAGGTCGTCAGCATGTCGCTGGGCGCCTACGGGCCGCACAGGAGCGAGCGGGAGGCGGTCTCCTACGCGCTGTCCAGGGGCGTGGTGCTCGTCGCGGCCGTGGGCAACGACGGGGATTCCCAGTACGCCATGGACAAAGCCACCTCCTTCTGGAACTTCCCCGCCGGATACTCCGGGGTGATCGGTGTGGGCGCGGTGGACGACCTGGGCAGGCCGGCGACGTTCAGCAGCGACAACCTCTCGGTCCTGGTCTCGGCGCCGGGCGTCAACGTTCCCGTGGTCGTTCCCGGAGGGGAGTACGGGTCCTCAGAGGGGACGAGTTCGGCGACCGCGCTGGTGGCCGGAGTCGCCGCCCTAATAAAAGCAAAATATCCGGATATATCGCCGCAAATGGTGTCGCAGGCCCTCACCTCCACGGCCACGTCCCGGCCCGTCAACGGCTACGACGACCACGTCGGGTTCGGCGTCGTCGACGCCGCGGCCGCCCTGGAGGCGGCGGGCCGCCTCGTGGCCGGCGCGAAGGAGGTCCCGGTTCCCGAGGGCAAGCACTTCGGTGACGGCACCCTGCCCACCGAGCCCAGCAGGCCGGGGCCGGAGCCCGTGCGCCTCTGGCTGTACGGCACGGGCCTCGTGGCCGGCCTGCTCGCGTTCGCGGGGGCCGTGGTGATGCTCAACCGGCACTCCGGCAAGGGAGGGCGGGCGATGGCGGCCCCCGAGCCGATCTGGCGCGGAAGAGCGCGGAGGTGACCGTATTCGACGGTGATTCGACTGCGATTCGAACGCGTTTTGGACACCGTTCGGATGCGGCAGCCCAGATGTCGGGATTCATACCCGGAATACCTGGAAGGTTCGATAGTCTCGCGCCTTATGGGGTACGAGTTGCGCGTGGAGCGCCCTGCGCCTCTCGCCTTCGCGGAACTCGCGACTGTGCTGGGGCAGGCGGGGTTCGAATTCAGAGGTTCACAGGAGTCGGGGGAGATCCTGGCCCGTCACAATGGCGCTGTCCATGCCATAGCGGTATGGGACGGCCGGCTTTCCGGCACGCCCGGATCCGACTGGCAGGTGGCCCAGCTGGCGCGCGTGTCCGCCCTTCTGGGAGCGCGGCTCGTCGGTGAGGACGGCGAGTCCTACGCGATCCGCGGCGGCCTGGTGGAGCAGCTGAACGGCTCCGCGGCCTACGAGTTCGGCAAGCTCGACGAGATCCTCTCCGCCGGACCGACCGTATGGAGCCAGTAGGCCATCCCTCCCCGTACGCCGAGCGGGTGCTCGACCTGGTCGAGCGCATCCCGTCGGGAATGGTGATGTCCTACGGCGACATCGCCGAGTATCTCGGCGAGGGCGGCCCGCGCCAGGTCGGCAGGGTGATGTCCACGTGGGGCGGGGGCGTGCCCTGGTGGCGCGTCGTGCACGCCGACGGCACCCCGCCGCCCGGTCACGAGCAGCGGTGCCTGGTGAGCTGGCGCGCGGAGCGGACCCCGCTGAGGGGTGCGCGCGCCGACATGCGGGCGGCCAGATGGGACGGGAAACCATAGATGGTACGACGGGACCGAGCGGGAAACCGGCTAGATTACAAATGCCTGTAAATCTCTCAAGCCCGTAAATTACGGCGTAACCGGCCCTGCTGTGGCGCACTAACATGGCCTAGGACAGCGCTCTGTCCGAAAGGCGGTGCCTTCTCCATGGCGACCGGTGCCACTCCCGCACGAGCCGGCGGCGACCCCGTCGCCGATCGCCTGCGGGCTGTCCAGGATCTCTGCGACCGGGGAGAACCACTCGACTCGATCATGGAAGCGGTGCTGGCAGACGGACTGAAACCGGTCGAGCGACGCCGTTTCGACGCCGACGCGCTGGCCGGCCCCCTGGGGTCCCGGCTGGAGATCGCGGCCAAGCGAGGAGCCGCCAAGCGCCGCGAGTTCGTCACGCTACTGAAGCCGTACGTCACCGGCGTCGACGCGAAGGTCAAGCGTGACCTTCCGGTGGCCCGCAGGATCGCCTTCCACCTGATCGAGCACCGGGAGATCGACGAGCTCGCCGACGGCGACGCGCTGCAGAAGCTCGTCACCGCCGCGGCCGAACCGTCCAGGCGCGTCCGCAAGAGCCTCAGGTGGTACGCCGACCTGCCGCTCCAGGACGAGCTGCCCGAGGCCCTGTACCGCCTGCGGGCGGCCGACCTCATCCCGGTCACCCAGATCGAGGACATCTCCTGGTCGGGCGGGCGGCTGCACATCGGCGGGCACGCCTACCTGGCCGGACTGTCCGTGCGCAGCCGCCGCTTCAACCGGGCCACCGTGGTGCTGCGCGGCCCGCGCTGGCTGCCGCCGGTGCTGCTTCGCACCCGCAGGGTCTTCCACCCCGAGGCGACCCACGGGGCGGAGGAGGCGGGCTGCAACTACGACTGGTCCGGTTTCACCGCCGAGATGAGCCCGTGGCCGCTGCGCTGGCGTTCGGCCGTGCGGGCCGTTGTGCGCGGGGGCAAGCGCCTGCTGCGCCGCCGCGAGACCGTCCAGGACACCACCACCTGGCGCGCCGAGATCGTGATCTGGAGCCGTGGCGCCCGCGCGGGCGGTCTGCTGCGCGGTCCCTCCACCGGCCGCACCGAGCGCCCCGCGGGCCTGGACCTCGGCAAGGGCTGGTGGATCCGTCCCGTCTGGACCTCCGACCGCGCCCTCCAGGTCGTGCTGCAGCCCACCCGGGCCGAGCTGGTCGGCGTGCGGCTGGACGGCGAGCGCCTGGAGGTCGAGGTCTTCCTGCCGGGCAAGGAGGTCAACAGGGGGCAGGCCCGCCTGGACGGCCACCGGATCGCCGCCGACTTCACCCCCGGCGAGGGCGGCACCACCGTCGTCGTGCCGCTCGCGACGGCCTCCCTGCTGCAGGAACGCGACGGCGGCAGGCTCTGGATCGAGCCCAAGGGCGACCCCGCGGCCTCCGTCATGATCGGCAAGGCCCGGGAGAGCCGTACGGTCGTCGGTGACCGGGAGATCACCGTGCTGCGCGACCGGCGCGACCGCGTGAGCGTCTCCGCGCACCGGGTTCGCCCGGTCGTCACCGCTGCGACCTGGGACGAGGGGGGCGTGCTCACCCTGGAGGGCTCCTACCCGGGTTCCGGTGAGGCCGCGCTCACCCTCAAGCACCGCAGCGGACTGATCCACGCGATCCCCCTGGAGCGCGAGGACTCCCGTTTCACGGTGAGGCTCGCGCCCGCCGCGATGCCCCGCTTCGGCGACACGGCTCCGCTGAACAGCGGCACCTGGAGCATGGCGGTGCGCGACGCGGCCGGACAGATCGTCCCGTTCCGCGTCGACCACGCCATCCTCGACGGGCTGGACGAGGAGACGAAGATCCGTGACGGCCGCGAATACCGCCTGCTCTCCACCCGCTTCGACATCCCCGTGCTCTCCGTCGCCGAGCACCTTCCCGACGACGAGAAGGGCGCGGGCGGCCTGTACGCCCTGCGCCGGCACTTCTACCCCGCCGAGCGGACCCGTGAGCTGAACGACGCGACCGTCTACGTCGCCTACGACGGGCGGCAGTACGAGGGCAGCGTCCGCGCGGTGTACGAGGAGCGCGTGCGGCGCGGCGACACCGGTGAGCACATCTGGGTGGTCAAGGACGGCGCCTTCGTGCCGCCGGGTCCCGACAGGCTCGGTTTCGGCACGGGCGAGGGGCCGACCGTGGTGCGCGCGGGCAGCCGCGAGCACTACGCGGCACTCGCCCGCTCGCGCTACGTGGTGACCAACGGCTTCCTGCCGCCGTGGTTCCGGTCCCGCGAGGACCAGGTTGTGGTGCAGACCTGGCACGGCACCCCGGTCAAGCGCCTGGGCAACGACCTGCCGCACATGTCCCGCGACCCCAAGCCGCCGGCCTGGCACCGGCAGGCCGTCGAGGTGCGCGGCTGGGACCTGCTGGTCTCCCAGAGCCCCTGGGCGACCCGCGTCATGCGCAAGGCGTTCGGCTACCAGGGCGAGGTCCTGGAGAGCGGCTACCCGCGCAACGACGTGCTCGTCGCCCCCGACCGCGACGAGCTGGCCGCGGCGGTGCGCGCGCGGCTCGGCATCGCCGAGGGCGCCAAGGTGGTGCTCTACGCGCCGACCTACCGCGACTACGACCGCAAGAACGCCTCGATCCGCCTGGACCTGGCAGAGGCGCACCGGGTGCTCGGTCCGGGCCACGAGTTCCTGATCCGGGGTCACTCGATGCAGGCGGCACCGAACGTGCGCGCCGGCCTCGGCCGCGACGTCACGACATATCCGGATATCACGGATCTGTTGTTGATCGCGGACGTGCTGATCACGGACTACTCGTCGGTCATGTTCGACTTCGCCGCGACCGGCAGGCCGATGCTCTTCTTCACCTACGACCTGCAGCGCTACTCGTCCAAGCGGGGCATCTACCTCGACCTCGCCGCCGAGGCCCCCGGCCCGCTGCTGTCCACCGGGGCCGAGGTCATCAAGGCCCTGAAGTCGATCGACGAGGTGGCCGCCGCCCACGCCGAGAAGTACGACCTCTTCCAGCGCACCTACGTCCCCCGCGACGACGGCAAGGCGACGGCGAGGCTCGTCGACCGCGTCTTCTCCGCCTGACCCGCCCGCCCCGGGCCGGGTGATTCGCCGGTTCAGGGGGCTGTTTCTCCTCTCCGGATACGGCCCCCTGAGCCGTTCCCGAGTGCGTCCCGGGGAGCGTCTCCTGCCGGGAGAGGTCCTCGGGGCCGGAACCGTCTGCGACTTCGTCACTCGGAGGGCGTCCCTCCGCTCCCGGCGGTCTCGCGGATTCCCGGCCGGTTTCCGGTGATTCCGCGAGTGCCCCGCACGATGCCCGCCCCGTCCCCCGCACCCCCTTTGGAGCCCTCGGAAGACTCCCGCCCAGGTCCGCGCGGTGCTCCGCCCGCCGGATTCCCGAAAAACCGCCCGCGGCCCGCCCCATCCGGTGAAGAATCCGCCATGCCGTACCCGCCGACTCGGCACGATCATCGTCCGGGATCTGGTGGAATGGCGAGTTGTGAGTGGTCAGGACTGGCGGCTGATACGTCGTGAGGGCGCGGGGAGGGCTGTTGCCCCTGTGCTCGACGAGCACCAGCGGGCGGTGGTGGCCCATGAGAGCGGCCCGCTCCTCGTGCTCGCGGGGCCCGGCACCGGCAAGACCACCACGATCGTCGAGACCGTCGTCGACAGGATCGAGCGCAGGGGCGTCGACCCCGAGCGGGTGCTCGTCCTCACCTTCAGCCGCAAGGCCGCAGAGGAGCTGCGCGAGCGCATCACCTCCCGGATGCGCCGCACCACCCGCACCCCCCTCGCCCTCACCTTCCACAGCTACGCCTACGCGCTGCTGCGCCGCGAGGCCGTGCTCGCCGGAGGGCTGCCACCGCGCCTGCTGACCGGTCCCGAGCAGCTCCTGGAGATCCGACGTCTGCTCCACGGCGAGCTGGAGGACGGCGCCACGCACTGGCCCCACGACATGCACGAGGCGCTCAAGACGCGCGGCTTCGCCTCCGAGCTCCGCGACTTCCTCGCCCGCGCCGCCGAGCGCGGTCTCGACGGACCTGAGCTGAGAGAGCTGGGCCGCCGCCACGGCCGCGCCGACTGGGTGGCCGCAGGAGGGTTCGCCGACCGATACCAGGCCAGGTTCGACCTCGACCTGGAGCCGGTGCTCGACTACGCGGAGCTGATCCGCGCGGCGGGCGCGCTGCTCTCCGACCCCGAGGTGCGCGCTCGCGAACGGTCGGCGTACGACGCCGTCTTCGTCGACGAGTACCAGGACACCGACCCCGCGCAGGAATTCCTGCTGCGGCAGCTGGCGGGGGAGGGCCGCGACCTGGTCGCGGTCGGCGACCCCGACCAGTCGATCTACGGCTTCCGTGGCGCCGACGTCCGCGGGATCATGAACTTTCCCGACAGGTTCCGCGACGCGAACGGCGCGAAGGCCCCCGTCATCGCGCTGCGCGTCTGCCGCCGCAGCGGTCGCGAACTCCTGAGGGCGACCCGCCGCGTCACCGCCCGCCTGCCCGCTCCCCCCGGCGCCGCCGCCCACCGCGACCTGCGCGCCCTGCCGGACGCCGAGCCCGGCGACGTACGGGTGCTGGTGGCCGACGGGGGGCCGCAGGAGGCGGCGATCGTGGCCGACACCCTCCGCAGGGCGCACCTGCTCGACGGTGTTCCCTGGTCGCGGATGGCCGTGCTGGTGCGTTCGGCGACCCGTCAGGTGCCGCTGCTGCGCCGGGCGCTGGTCAGCGCAGGGGTGCCCGTCGTGGTCGGCGGTGGCGAGGTGCCGCTGTTCCAGGAGCCGGGCGTACGGCCGCTGATCAGGCTCATCCAGGTGGCGCTGCACCCGGAGACCCTGGACGAGGGGGTGGCCGAGGAACTGCTGACCGGGGCACTCGGCGGCACCGACATGATCGGGGTGCGCCGCCTGCGCCGCGCGCTGCGGATCGCCGAGAACGAGGCGCTCGCAGGCATCGGCGAGCGCGACATGGACGAGACGTCGGCCGGTCCCGGCGAGCGCGATGCGGAGGAGAGGTCGGCCGGTTCCGGTGAGCGCGATGCGGAGGAGAGGTCGGCCGGTTCCGGTGAGCGCGATGCGGAGGAGAGGTCGGCCGGTTCCGGTGAGCGCGATGCGGACGAGGCGCCGACCGGCCTCGGCGAGCACGGCGTGGACGAGGCGCCGGCCCGCGTCGGCGAGTACGACGCGGACGAGATGGCGGACCGCGAGACCCACGGCCCGCGTTCCTCCGGCGAGCTGATGGTCGCGGCGCTGAAGGACGCGCGGGAGCTGGTGAGGGTGGAGCCGCACGTGGCGCAGCCCGCCGAGCGGCTCGCCGGTCTCATCTCCGCCGCCACCGAGGCGGTGGGAAAGGGCGGCACCGCCGAGGACGTGCTGTGGGCCGTCTGGCAGGCCACCGGCCTGGCCAGGAAGTGGACCGACATCAGCCTCAGGGGCGGCGTGCGGGGCCTCATGGCCGACCGCGACCTTGACGCCGTGGTGGCGCTGTTCGACCACACGGCCAGGTTCGTCGACCGGCTCCCGCACGCCGGGGTGGACGTGTTCGTCGAGGACCTGGTCGCCCAGGAGATCCCCGGCGACTCGCTCGCCGAGCGCGCCCCCGACGGCGACACGGTCCGCATCCTCACCGCGCACCGCTCCAAGGGCCTGGAGTGGGACGTGGTGGTCGTCGCGGGGGTTCAGGAGGGCGCCTGGCCCGACCTGCGGCTGCGCGGGTCCATCCTGAGCACCGACGACATGGTCGCCAGAGCCGAGGGTTCCGAGCACGAGAACCCCGCGGCCGTCTCCGCCGCCCTCGCCTCCCAGCTGCTGGCCGAGGAGCGCCGCCTGTTCTACGTGGCCGCGACCAGGGCGAGAAAGAAACTCATCGTCACCGCCGTGGGCGGCGACGACACCGAGGAGCGGCCCTCCCGCTTCCTCACCGAGCTCGTCCCCGGTTCGACCGAGGACGCGGGCGTCGACGAGCGTTCCCGCTGGCTCAGCATGCCCGCGCTCGTGGCCGACCTGCGTTCGGCGGTCGCCGACTCCACCAGGCCCGAGCCGCTGCGCAGGTCCGCGGCCGAGCACCTGGCGAGGCTCGCCGCCTCGGGGGTGCCGGGCGCCCACCCCAACGAGTGGTACGCCCTCACCCCCATCTCCGACGACCGCCCGCTCAGCTGGCCCGACGACATCGTGCGCGTCTCGCCCTCGGCGGTGGAGAGCTTCAGCAAGTGCGGCCTGCGCTGGCTGCTGGAGACCTCCGTGGGCGCGGGCGGCACCGACGTGGCCCGCGGCCTGGGCACGGTCGTGCACGCGCTCGCCGTCCTCGCCGCGACGGGCATGCCCACGGAGGAGACCCTCGGCAAGCGCCTGGACGACGTCTGGCACGAGCTCGACTTCGGCGGCGTCTGGTACAACCGCAAGCAACGCGCGGTCGCCGAGGAGATGATCTCCAAGTTCGTCCGCTGGCACGAGGAGAACCCCAGGGAGCTGGTCGGCCTGGAGGAGGCGTTCACGGCGATGGTCTCCGAGGGCGTGCAGATCAAGGGCCGGGTCGACCGGGTCGAGCGCGACGGCGAGGGCCGGGCCGTGATCATCGACATCAAGACCGGCAAGACCGGCGCCAAGGACAGCGAGCTCGAACGCCACCCCCAGCTCGGCGTCTACCAGCTCGCCGCGCTGCTCGGCGCCTTCCAGCGGCACGGCCTGACCGAACCGGGCGGTGCGGCCCTGGTCCAGGTGGGCGACGCGGCGGGCAAGAAGGCCGCCAAGGAGCAGGCGCAGCCTCCCCTCGGGGACGACCCCGACCCGAACTGGGCCAAGGACATGGTCGGCACCGTCGCCGTCGGCATGTCGGGGCCGTTCTTCCAGGCCAAGGTGAACGACGGCTGCCGCACCTGCGCCGTACGGTCGAGCTGCCCGGTCAGCAAGAACGGAGACCAGGTGTGCTGAGCCGCACGACCCCGGGGGACGCCCCGTGCTGAGCCGCGTCACGCGTACGGGGAACCCGCGCGCCGCGTCCGGTCGTGTCGCGCGTACGGGGGGATCGGTCCCGCACCGCACGGTCCTTGACGGGGGCGCCACGTGCTGAGCCCGGTCCAGCTCGCCGCCAAGCTGGGCATCCTGCCGCCGACCCCCGAACAGGCCGCCGTGATCGACGCCGGCCTCGAACCGATGGTCGTGATGGCCGGGGCCGGATCCGGCAAGAGCGAGACCATGGCCGGGCGCGTCGTCTGGCTGGTCGCCAACGGGCTGCTCCGCCCCGAGCAGGTGCTCGGCCTCACCTTCACCAGGAAGGCCGCCGCCGAGCTGGCCGCGCGGGTGCGCGAGCGGCTCAACGGTCTCGTCGAGGTCGGGCAGGTGCCGGCGGAGCTGCTGGAGGGCGAGCCGACCATCTCGACGTACCACGCCTACGCGGCCCGCCTGGTCACCGAGCACGCCCTGCGCGAGGCGCTGGAGCCGACGATGCGCCTGGTCTCCCCAGCCGTCTCCTGGCAGCTCGCCAGCCGGGTGGTGAGCGCGTACGACGGACCGATGGAGCAGGTCGAGTGGAGCCCGGCGACCGTCACCCGGGCGGTGCTCGAACTCGCCGGTGAGCTCGCCGAACACCTGCGCACCCCGCAGGACGTGCGCGACGTCGGCATCAAGCTCGCCCAGCGGCTCGCCGCGCTGCCCGGCACTCCGACCAAGGACCAGCGCAGACCGCTGCTCGCCCAGCGGGCCAGGGAGCAGCTGCTGCCGCTGGTGGAGGCGTACAACCGCCTCAAGCGCGGCCGGGAGGTGGTCGACCACGGCGACCAGATGGCGCTGGCCGCCAGGATCGCCGACCGGCACGCCGACGTCGGCGTGATCGAGCGCGGGCGGTTCGCCGTGGTCCTGCTCGACGAGTACCAGGACACCAGCCACGCCCAGCTCGTCCTGCTGCGCGCCCTGTTCGGCGGCGGCCACCCGGTGACGGCGGTGGGCGACCCCTGCCAGTCCATCTACGGCTGGCGCGGCGCCTCGGCGGGCAACCTCACCCGGTTCCCGCGCGACTTCAGGACCGCCTCGGGGGAGCTCGCGCCCGTCAACCGCCTCTCGGTCAGCTTCCGCAACGGCGACGCCGTGCTCGACGTCGCCGCCCGGATCCAGCTGCCGCTCCGCATGGAGGCGAGGGAGGTGCCGGTCCTGGTGCCCGGTAAGAACCGGGTCGAGCGCGGCCGGGTGATGTGCGCCTTCCACGAGACTGCGGACGACGAGGCGCGCTGGGTCGCCCTGGAGGTCGCGAAGGTGCTGGGCGTCGAGAGCGCGCCCGATGGCATGCCGTGGGGCGAAGGCGAGCGTAAGAAGGCGAAGCAGAGCATGTGGGGCGGGCCGCAGGCGCTCCAGCCGCACGACGTGGCGATCCTGGCGCGCAAACGCTCGCAGTTCCCCGCGCTCCGTAAGGCCCTGGAGGAGCGCGGCATCCCGGTCGAGGTCGTCGGCCTGGGCGGGCTGCTGCTCGTGCCGGAGATCGCCGACATCGTCTCCACCCTGCGGGTGATCTACGACCCGAGCGCGGGGGACGCCCTGGTGCGGCTGCTGTCCGGCCCTCGCTGGCGGATCGGACCCGCCGACCTCAAGGAGCTCGGCGAGCGGGCCCGCGAGCTGAACCGGGAGACCCGCGAGGGCTCCTCGCCGGTGGCCGACCCGCTGGACCAGGTCGTGGCCGACATGGCCGAGGAGCGCGGCAGCCTGGTCGACGCCCTCGACGAGCTGCCCGACCGCCCCGAGTGGCAGGAACTGTTCTCACCCCTGGCGGCGGTGAGGCTGGTCGCGATGGCCCAGGAGCTGCGCGTCCTGCGCGCCCACACCGGCCAGCCGCTGCCCGACCTGATCCTGGAGATCGAGCGCACCCTCGGCCTGGACATCGAGGTGGCGGCGAGGGGGACGGCCGTCGGTCCCTTCGCCGCCCGCGCCGACCTCGACGCCTTCCTGGACGCCGCCGCCCGGTTCGCCGGAGACTCCGAGGACCCCACGCTGGGCGCGTTCCTGGCGTTCCTGAAGGCGGCCGACGAGGAGGAGAACGGCCTGGACGCCGGGCGGGTGGGCGAGAGCAACAGCGTGAAGCTGATGACGGTCCACGCCTCCAAGGGCCTGGAATGGCCGGTCGTGGTGGTGCCCGGTCTCTCCCAGGCGCTGTCGAAGACCGGGACGCTCACCGTCGGCACCGTGTTCCCCGCCCGCTCCACGACCAGCACGAGGTGGACGGAGAACCCGCGCAAGCTGCCCTACCAGCTACGCGGGGACGCCTCCGACCTGCCGGGACTCGCCGGGCTCGCGAAGGAGGAGCTGGCCGACTTCGACGAGCGCTGCCGTGACCGCGACCTGCTTGAGGAGCGCCGCCTGGCGTACGTCGCCGTCACCCGCGCCCACTACCTGCTGATCGCCTCCGGCTACCGCTGGGGCACCGCGGCCAGGCCGCTGGACCCTTCGGACTTCCTGCTGGAGATCCGCGAGACCTGCGGCAGGGTGGTGTCCTGGGCGCCGGAGATGGAGGAGGGCGCAACCAATCCGCTCCTCGACGAGCCAGCCGAGGCCCGGTGGCCGATCGAGCCGGACGACGCCCGCTACGCCGCCGTCCTCGACGGCGCCACCATGGTGGAGGCCGCCCTCGCGGCCCTCGCGGGCGGCGCCGCCTCCGTTCCCGCTCCCGCGGCCGGGGGCGTTTCCGTTCCCGCTCCCGCGGCCGTTTCCGCGCCCGCGTACGAGGACGTTCCCTTTCCCGAGGCCCCGCTTTCCGAGGCCCCGCAAGGGGAGGGCTTCCCCGAGGAGACGGACGTTCCCTTCCCCGAAGACCCGTGGGACGAGTTCCTCCCTGAGGACCCTGAGGTGCCGTCCCCTGCCGATGCCGACCCCGGAGCATCCGAAGCCGTGTCCCCCGCCCGGCGGAACGAATCGACCGGCTCGGGAGCCGTACCCGAGTCGGGGACGGCGTCCGGGGCGGAAACGGTGTCCGAGCCGGTCTCCGGGGCGAGTGCGGTGTCCGAGCCGGGGACGGCGGCCGCGGAACCCGCAGCCGACTCCGGGCCCTGGGCCGGGTTCGAGGCCGAGCCCGGTGAGCGGTCCTCCGAGCGGCCGGCTCCCGCGGCAGAGCTGCGAGGGTGGGACAGGGAGCGGGCGAAGGCGTGGGAACGCGACATCGAGCTCCTGCTCAGGGAACAGGAGCTGAAGCGACGGCGTGGCAGTGGCCGGGTGGAGCTGCCGACCCACCTCACCGTCTCCTCCCTCGTCACCCTCGCCTCCGATCCCAAGGCGCTCGCCAGGCAGATCCGCCGCCCGGTGCCGAAGAAACCCGCGCCGCTGGCTCGCCGGGGCACCTCCTTCCACCGCTGGCTTGAGGGGCGCTGGGGCCAGCAGCGGCTGATGGACGAGTTCGAGCTGCCCGGCGCGTCCGACGACTTCGAGGAGACCGACGCCCACCTCGACCAGCTGCGCGAACGCTTCGAGGAGAGCGAGTGGGCGGGCAGGGAGCCGCTCGACGTCGAGGTCCCCTTCGAGACCGTGATCGCCGACCGGGTGGTCAGGGGCCGGATGGACGCGGTCTTCCAGGTCTCGGAAGGCCGCTACGAGGTCGTCGACTGGAAGACCGGCCGTCGCCCGAACGGAAGGAAGGCCGAGGCCGCCGCCTCCGTGCAGCTCGCCGCCTACCGGCTGGCCTGGTCCCACCTGGCCGCCGTCCCGCTGGACCAGGTGGGGGCGGCCTTCCACTACGTCCTGCTCAACGAGACGGTCCGCCCCGTCGACCTCCTCGACGAACGCGGCCTCGTCACCCTCGTCGAGTCGGTCCCCGTACTCCCGTGAAACTCCTCACGGTGAACATGACGCTCTTGGCGTGATCCCGCGTCCTGGGTGCCGGAGTGTGACCCAATGATCTCGGTCGGAGCGCGAGGAGGCCGGCGCATCATCACTTCAGCGCCATATCTGTACTACGACATCCCTGATATCCGGCTGGAAATCCTCCCCTGAGTGTCTTCCCGTGAGATTTTCGAAGACCGACCTTCGAGCGCCGGCAGGTAAGCGCGTCGGTCCGACCCACCGCACCTGGTTCCACGCGTACGAGAGAGCGCACGAGCCCGGCTGATCCCGGACCCGTCCTGAGCGGAAAGGCACGCCATGACCACCATCGCCGACACATGGGGCCTGCACGAGGGGCACTTCTGGCTACGCGGAAAGCGGCCCGACCAGCCGGTGAACTTCGACGCCGACACCGGGATGTGGAACGTCTACGGCTATCCCGAGGCGCTGCGGATTCTCGGCGACCCGAAGACGTTCTCCTCCGACACCAGCCGCATGGTGCCCGAGATCGCCAGGCCCGCCGAGCGCAGCCTGACGCAGCTGGACCCGCCCATGCACGGCAAGCTTCGCAAGCTCGTCAGCCACGCCTTCACCCCCAAGATCGTCGCCGACCTCGAACCGCGCATCGCCGCGCTCACCAATGAGCTGCTCGACGCGGTGGCCGAGCAGGACCGGCTGGAGCTGGTGACCGACCTCGCCTACCCGCTGCCGGTCATCGTCATCGCGGAACTGCTCGGGGTGCCCAGCTCCGACCGCTACGTGTTCAAGCAGTGGGTCGACAGAATCTTCGAGAACTCCCAGCGGTTCTCCCTGGTCAACCGCAGCGAGGAGCAGGAGCGCAACCTCGCGGTCGCGATGGAGCAGATGAAGCACCTCACCGACTACCTCGGCGAACACGCCACCGAGCGCAGGCGCCACCCGCGCGCCGACCTGCTCACCCAGCTCGTCGAGGCCGAGGTGGACGGTGAGCGGCTCAGCCAGGCCGAGGTGGTGAACTTCGCCAACATCCTGCTGCTGGCCGGGCACATCACCACCACCATGCTGCTGGGCAACACGGTGCTCTGCCTGGACGAACAGCCCGAGCGGTTCGCCCGTGCCCGTGCGGACCGCTCGACGATCCCGGCCGTGATCGAGGAGTCCCTGCGCTTCTTCAGCCCGTTCGCGGCCGTCGGCCGCGTCACCAACGTCGACGTCGAGATCGGCGGGCAGCAGGTGCCCGCCGACCAGCTGCTCATGGTGTGGATCGCGGCGGCGAACCGCGACCCCAGACAGTTCGCCGACCCCGACGTCTTCGACCCGACCCGCGATCCCAACCCCCACCTCGGTTTCGGCAGGGGCATCCACTTCTGTCTCGGCGCCCCGCTGGCCCGCCTGGAGGGCCGCGTCGCGCTCGACATCCTGCTCGACCGCTTCCCGCACCTGCGCACCGACCCGGACGAGCCGCCGCAGTTCATCCCCAGCCCCAACATGACCGGCGTACGCAAACTGCCGCTGCTCACCTCCGCCGGCTGAGCGGGCCGCTCCGCCCGGATCCGCCCTGCGAGGAAAGGCAGCCGCCTCCACGTCGCGCGAGCGGCTTGACGAGAAACCCGGGGAGCCGAGGCGCCACCGAGTCCGCGGAGCGTTCGCGGTGGCGTCCGAGGCTCATCCCCTCAGCGGACGCAGGGCGGAGCCCCAGGCGAGGACCTGGTCGAGGACGGCGTTCAGTTTGTCCTCGTGGACGGAGGCGGGCTTGAAGCCGTCCGCGAAGTCGGTGTGGATCGACAGCCCGACCTGGTTCGACACGGTGGCCACGCTGAGCAGGCCCAGCACGGGCCGTAGGTGCGCGATCGCCCGGGGCGCGCCGTCCACGCCGTAGCCGACGAAACCGGCCGCCTTGTTGCTCCATTCGGCGTACAGGAAGTCGATGGCGTTCTTGAGCCCGCCGGGGAACGAGTTGTTGTACTCGGGAGTCACGATCACGAACGCGTCCAGGGACGAGATCTTGGCCGACCAGCGCTTGGTGCGCTCGTGCCGGTAGTTGCCCGTGGCAGGGTGCTCGGGCTCGTCAAGGTTTCCCAGGTCGTAGTCTTTCAGGTCGACGAGTTCGTACTCGGCGTCGCCCCGCTTGGCCGCCAGATCGCGGACCCAGTGCGCCACCGCCTCGCCGTTTCGGCCGGGCCGGGTGCTGCCCAGGATGATGCCGACCTTCAGCATGTCGTTCTCCCTCGCTCGGTTACGAAAACCACCGTAGGGAGACCAGCTGAGATAATGAATGCGTAGCTGTCCAATATTTATAAGCCAGCGTCTCAAGGCGTAGACTGGCCGCGTGGATATGCTGAGCGACGTCGCGGCCTTCATCCGATGTGGGCGCCCCACCTCCGCCCGTGTCTCCTGGCGTGCGCCCTGGGGGGTGTCGTTCCGCGCGTCGCCCGGTTCCGCGGGGTTCCAGGTGGTGCTGCGCGGCTCCTGCTGGCTCCTCCCCGAGGAGGGCGAGCCCGTTCCACTGAGCGTGGGCGACCTGGTGTTCCTGCCGCACGGCGACTCGTTCGGGTTGGCCGACGATCCCGCGAGGCCACTGGTCGAGTCCGACTGTGGCGCGCACTCTCAGCTGTTCGCCTCGGCAGGGTTCGGCGGCGCGGGCGCCGAGACGGTCATTCTGTCCTGCGGTTACCTGCTCGACCTCGACAGGACCCACCCGATCCTGGGTTCGCTGCCCGGCGTGATCCATCTGCCCTCGACGCTCGGCAGCCATCCGGAACTGCGGGCCGCCGTCGAGTTGCTGGCCGGAGAGATCGACAATCCCCGCCCGGGCACGGACACCGTCGTGTCGTCCCTGCTCGACATGTTGCAGTTGTATGTCCTGCGGGCCTACTTCGAGACGCAGGACGAGCCCTGCACCCTGTCCGGCTGGGCCGCCGCGCTGGCGGACCCGGCCGTCGGCCGCGCGCTCGACGCCATCCACCGCGACCCCGCCCGCCGCTGGACGGTCGAGTCCCTCGGCGCTCACGCGGGCCTGTCGCGCGCCGGCTTCGCCCGCCGCTTCACGGGACTGGTCGGGCAGCCGCCGCTGGCGTACCTGACCTGGTGGCGGCTGATGAGCGCGGCCCGCATGCTGCGTGACTCCGACGCGTCGGTGGCGGAGGTGGCCGAGCGGGTGGGGTACGGGTCGGAGTTCGCCTTCGGTAACGCGTTCAAGCGGGAGTTCGGCGTGGCGCCCGGCCGGTTTCGCCGCCGGGCCGCGGTGGCCTAGCGAGAACGGCGGCGAGTCGTCCGGGGCGGAGGACAGCTGGAACGCGCCTGTCGCCGTTGTGAGTCTCCGGTGGCCAAACGGGTGCGACGGCCATCCCGTCACCCGGTACATCGCGCGGGTTGGGGTACTTTCGCCCCACTCCGAGCGGTTTTGAACCTCAGATCGAGATCTGTGGGCAAGTGCGAACGGCATCCTGATTTGAGGAGAAGTTTCGGTCCGGTTCATCGTTCGTTCCGCTTGCCTGCACAGGATCGAGGTCGCGACACCCCCCTTTCCCAGGAGAAGTCAATGCGTCCCTTGAGCACACTGACGTCCACAGCGTTGACGGTCTGCCTGCTCGGCACCGTGGCCCTACCGGCGACGGCGAAGGACCTGCCCACCGTCGCCCCCCGGGTCGAGACCCCGGCCCTCTTCGACGACGAGGCCGGAGGCAACGCCAACGGTGACGACCCGGCGATCTGGGTCCACCCCACCTCCCCGGCGGCGAGCGTGATCGCCACCACCGCGAAGGAGGGCGGGCTCTACGTCTACGACTTGGACGGCAGGCAGCTCCAGCACCTGCCCGCGCCGGCCGCGCCCGGCCGGGACGACGAACCGGGCCGGTTGAACAACGTGGACGTCGTCTACGGTCACGCCGCCGCGGCGGGACGGTCGGACATCTTCGTTGCCTCCGACCGCGGTGCGGACAAGCTGCGCGTCTACCGGATCGACCCCGCGAAGGCCGGACGGGACCGGCGGGTGCTCACCGACGTCACCGACCCCGCCGCGCCGTTCGTCTTCAACACGACCCAGGCGGAGGTGAACGACGCCGAGACCGTGTACGGCCTCGCGACCTGGAAGCGGGACTCGGGCACCTACGTCCTGGTCAGCCGCCGGCACACGACGCGGCTCGCGCTGCTGAAGCTCACCGACGCCCCGGGCGGCAAGGTCGGCTACACGAAGGTCAGGACCATCGACCTGCCCTCGCGCTTCACCCTCCCGAACGGTCGGAGCTGGACTCCCTGCGACGAGCCGGGCGTGGGTCCGCAGATCGAGGGCATGGTCGTCGACGCCGGGACCGGCACGCTCTACGCGGCACAGGAGGATGTCGGCATCTGGCGTCTGAACGGCGATCTCACCGGCTCGCCGGTGCTGGTCGACCGCGTCCGGGAGTACGGCGTACCCGCCACCTACGACGCCGACGCCGACGAGTGCGTACCCGGGGCCGACCCCGGGTACGGCGGCCGCAACCTGACCGCGGACGCCGAGGGCCTGACCATCTACCACGGCAAGGGCGGCAAGGGCTACCTGATCGCCTCCAGCCAGGGAGACAACACCTTCGCCGTCTACGACCGCGGCGGAAGGAACACCTACCTCGGCTCCTTCCAGGTCGGCGGGCGCGGTCGCATCGACGGCGTACAGGGCAGCGACGGAGCGATGGTGATCAACGTGCCTCTCGGCCGCGGGTTCCCCAAGGGCCTGTTCGTCACGCACGACGGCACCAACACCCCCGAAGCGTCGGACTCGGAGGGCGAGGTGCGGGAGAACACCAACTTCAAATACGTGAAGTGGGACGACATCGCCCGCCGTCTCGGCCTGGACATCGACACCACGAGCTGGAACCCGCGCCGCTGACCTGCCTTCACCCGCTCGGAGCCGTACGAGCGGCTCGTACGGCGCCGAGCGGGAGCGTCGGGGCGACCCCCCGCTCCCGCTCGGAGCCAAGGCGCATCAGGGCTTGCGACCCACTCCGACGTAGCCGATAGAGGTGTTCCGGGCACCGAACAGGGGCGGATCGGCGAGGCGCCACTCCCTGGGGAACACCAGGCCGGGTTCGAGCAGCTCGTAGCCGTCGAAGAAGCGGGAGATCTCCGCGTGCGTGCGCAGGCTCAGCGACGCGGTGGCCCGGTTGTAGATCTCCAGGGCCTCCGGCGTGGTGTCGGGCTTGGCGTCGGTCCCGTGACTGACGACGAGATAGCTGCCCGGCGCGCTCGCCTCGTGCAACCGCTCGACGATCTGGTAGGCACCCGCGCCTTCAGGGTTCTCGTCCGGGATGAAGTGCAGGATGGCGAGCAACAGGAACGCCACGGGCTGGTCGAAGTCGATGTGCCCGCGCAACTCGGCCAGCAGCGTCTCCGGGTCACGCACGTCGGCCTGCACGACGGTGACGTTGTCGCTGTTCTCCAGGATCGCCCGGCTGTGCGCGCACACGACGCTGTCGTAGTCCACGTAGACCACGCGGGTGTCGGGTGCGACCTCGTGCGCGATCTCATGCGTGTTGCCCCGGGTGGGAAGCCCGGAGCCCAGGTCCACGATCTGCCGGATGCCCGACTCGACCAGGAGGCGTACGGCACGCCCGAGGAACGCCCGGTTCTCCTTCGCGGAGTCGCGTGTCTCGGGGAAGATCTTCAGCATCTGCTCGGCCGCGGCCCGATCGGAGGCGAAGTTGTCCTTGCCGTCCAGGTAATAATCGTACATCCGGGCGATGTTGGGCACGTTCGGGTCAACCCCGGCCGGCCCAGCCTGATCATCCACGGTTTCTCCAGACTCTTCCGCCTTTGTCTGGCTTTGATCTTAGAGAGGCTTTCATGTTTTGGCAGCGAGATGAGGTCATCGCCGTGAGCCTTTGGCGGCGGACGTCGCCGGGGCCGGTGAACAGCCCGAACGGCCGGCCTTGCCGGTCGGGTGTCATCCTTCTGATGGTGTGCCGCTCATCCTCGCGAGTGACGTCACAGTCCTGCCTCCGTTGTCATGATCTGGTCTGTGGTCACAGAGGCAGCTTTACGGGCGGGCTGGTGGCGGGTCGTCGGGCGGGGGGTGCTGTTCCTCGCAGCGACAGTCGCCTCCTGGTGGCTCATCGGTATCGTCTTCGCCCTCGGCTCAGGATGGTCGTTTCTGGGCGGGATGCTCGGCCTCGCCCTGGTCGGCTGTGCCCTGGTGGCACTGGTTGGGATCTCCGAGGATGTCCCCTGGGCGGTCTGGGGGACGTTTCCGTTCCTCGCCGTACTGCTGTTGAGCGGCATGTTCCTGCCGGGCGACTACTACCTGAGCACCTTCGGTGAACCGGTGACCACGACCGTGGCGGAGCGGACGTGGGTCGAGGGCCGGAGGTCGCACAGGGACCATTACCGGTATGTCCTGCGGGGACCGGACGGTCGACTCCTTGACGAGGTGATCAAGAACTATAGGGACGATTCGCCACTGGAGATCGGGGCGCCGGTCGAGATGCTGATGGATCCCCTGGGCGTGTTCGAGGCCAGGGAGCCGCAGGAGCTGAGGTCGCTCACCGTCCTCTGGGTCTCGGCGGCCGGGGTCGTGCTGATGACGATCGTGCTCAGCGTGATGGGTGAGCTGAGGCGCCGGACCATGCTTCCCAAGGGGGCAGGCGCTTCGAAGGCCGATGACTCCGAAAGAGCCCCGGCAAAGCGCGGTTCCGGGAACCCCACGGCGCCCGACAGTCCCAAACGAGCGAACGGCTCCAGAAGATCCAACAAGCGAAGAAGCTGAACTCCCATCGCGGCGGCACGGTCCTCGCTTCACGGCGCCATGCCCACTGGCTGGGAAACTCGTACACCACTTCCACGGACGCAACTCAAGCAACGAACTTGCGGGGACTTGCGCAACAGCCTCCTCACCGAGCGTGTCGATCGCATCCATGGCACTTGGCGGGCTCCAGGCATGGCCGACTATCTCTGGCCGAACTCGCCGTTCTTCACGCCGCCAATGAACGCGCGTCACTCATCAAAGGTGAAGTTCAGCATGGGTCCGTTGGGGTTTTTCTGTCTCGTACGGCCCGGTTGCCGCCGGGGAGGTTGGCGACCTCGACGCAGTTGTCGGTGTTGGCTCCGCTGAGGGTGCTCTTGCGCCAGGTGAGATTCGGACGGGTCTGGTCCACTGTTTCGCCTATCCCTTGTGATGCTTCATGGGGTTAGCCGCCTGTCGAGTCGGCTGGTTCGGATAGTCGAACCTGCCGTTTTTGACGTTGGTGATGAATGCTCGCCATTCGGTGTGCGTGAAGTTGAGTATGGGTCCGTTGGGGTTTTTGCTGTCTCGTATGGCGCGGTTGCCGCCGGGTAGGTTGGCGATCTCGACGCAGTTGTCGGTGTTGGCTCCGCTGAGGGTGCTCTTGCACCAGACGAGGTTATGAGTGTTTTGTTCCACTATGCTCCACTTGTCTCTTGAGTTGTTCTGTCAGTTTTGTGAGGTATCGAACCGACTCTTCTGGTGACAGAGCTAATGTCATCACATGATTGTAAATAAGGCTATATCGCTGATAGTCCGCCTGCTGCTCAAGCCAGAGATTTTCCGTTACGGTCACGGTGTAAATGAGGCTCGGGTCATTGGGGAAGTCCAGGATGACGAACGCCCCGTCCAAGGCGGGATGGGCGCCAGCGGAGTCGGGAACTACTTGGATGGTGACGTTCGGCCTGGCGGCCATGGTGATGAGGTGGTTGATCTGCTCACACATCACTTCGGCCCCACCTATCAACTTTCGTAATGCGGCCTCGTCGATCAATGTCAGCAGGGTCGGCGGATTCTCGTTGGTGAGGATCTCCTGGCGTGCGAGCCTCGCCTGCACATGGCGTTCGATGAGGGCTTCGTCCAGAACACGGCCAGCTCGCCATACTGCTTTCGCGTATGCCTCCGTCTGAAGTAATCCTGGAACGAGGATGACCTCCCAAGTTCGGATGACGCTGGCGCCTGCTTCGAAGTCGGGCAGGCTGGTCCGGAAGACGTCCTGGTACTTCTCCCACCAGCCGCGCTGACGTGACTCCCTGGCGAGAGTGATCATCGCCTCGCGCTGGTCTTCGTCGGTGACACCATAGAAATCGAGCATCAGGCGTATGTCGTGGACGCTGGGAAGCTTCCACTCGTTGCGCTCCATCCTCGATATCTTCGACGGCTCCCACTCCAGCCTCCTGGCGGCCTCGGTCACCGAGAGGCCGGCTTCCTGGCGGAGTTGGCGGAATGCCTGAGAAAGCCTCCGTCGCTTGACCGTAGGGCTGTTCGCCATGCTGAGACCTCCCTGGGAATTGTCCGCTATGACCTCCGGTCAAAGTGGACAATTTACCGCACAATCACTTGTGCGTTGCGATTTATACTTTGCTCTGCCAGCATGCTAGTGGGCTTGAGGCAGGAAAGTGGTCGCATTGCGACAGTGGCAACTGCTTGCCCCGGAGCCTGCGGAAACGTGTCCGAATTAGTGTCACATCGGCGATTGTCATATTTAATGCTACTTGTGGATCGGTAGTTCGGACACGGGTTGCATGTCAGCCCTGGATCGACAGAAGGAATGTCTGCTCTGATCAATGTGGAATGAGAAGGGCGGTGACATCAGTGATCCTGGTCTATCTATCCAGCCCAAGCGGTTGCGATGGTCGCATCCCGTCTCGTCTCCACTGAACCGATGCCAATAGGCGAGGCCGTCACGGTGCAGCAACACCGTGACGGCCTCTTGAACCGGACGCTGGAGGTCCAATCCCGTGCTCGATTTTACAAGGGCGATCCGGGTCATCCGGATGCGTTTCAGTGGTGACCGGCCGCCGACCCCGTTGGGGTGTCGGTGGTGTGGGCATTCGCCGTACGCACACGACGACCGGTGCCTGCCGCACCGGCAGGCGCACGCCTACGAGCGGCCGACTCCTGCGCAGTTCCGGGCGAGGCTGGCGGAGTGGTGGCGGCTGGGGTTCGCGGGGCGGTTGTCCGCCTCGGCGGAGGTACGCCCGCCGAGGGAGGCGCGGCCGTTTCCCGGTCACGGACGTCAAGCCCGTCCCGTGGAGCCGGCGGGCGCGGGGTCGTTCGCGCCGTACGGGCGAGGTCGGCCACCGGACGAGCTCGCCGGGAGCGGGCGTAGGCCGTACCCGGGCATGCTGCGGCAGGGAAAAGCGGCGTGAGCGGGCGGCATCGGCGGGGCGAGCCCGTCGATCAGCGAGGCCCACGGCGGTGGGACCGCGAGCAGCGGGAGGTCGCGGACCGGCTGGATCGGGCCGAGACGGGCTGGCTGGTCATGTACGGGGTGGGCGGGCGCCGGTTCTACGCGATCGCGGTGGGAGGCGAGCCGCTGGTCGTGCAGGCGGGCACGGCCGAGGAGTTGTGCGCGCTGATGCGCGAGGCGGAAGAGACCGAAGCGGAAACCCACCGGCACGGGCAAGGAGATCTGATGGTCGCAGGCACCCCCGACGGACTCAGGACCGTCTGCTGGGACATTCCCCGTGACCCGGCGACCGTCGCCGAGGCCCGCCGGATGACGCGGGACGTCTTCACCGGTTGGGACCTGCCGCCGGAGTTCGTCGACGACGCGGTCCTGGCGGTCGGTGAGCTGGTGGCGAACGCCACGGTGTACGGGCAGGAGCCGATCCGGCTGTCGCTGTGGAGCACGGCCCAGGGGGTCTGCGTACGGGTCACCGATCACGGTCCCGGGTGGCCTCGTCCGCTCGACCTCGGCCAGGACGCCTCCCATGGCAGGGGCCTCGCGATCGTCGAGGCGCTGGCCGACCGCTGGGGTGTCGTCCCCGTCAAAGGCGGGGGAGGGGCCGGGCGTGGAGGTACGGGAGGAAGAGGGGGCGGGGGTGGAGACGGAGGCAAGACGGTGTGGATCGCGTGGGAGGTGCCTTCGGGGGGCGGTGTCTCCAGGACCGTCGACTGTGTGGACCTGGTCTCGTCCTCACGGCTCCGTGAAGGAGTCGACCGGATGTTCTGACAACGAGTCACAACCGGTAGGGGTGATTATCACAGCGGCCATTGATTCGGTGTTGGCCGGAACGTATGTTCCTCTCAACATCCGAGTACGCCTCATGTTTAGGGGATCCTCCTATGCATGCACGCCTCCGGCGGATGACCACGGCGGCCTCCGGGCTCCTTCTGGTCCTCACGCTGGCATCCCCCGTCGTGCCCGCAGCCGCCGCCTCCACGACCTCATCCAAAACCGGCACCACGACCGGTACGGTGACCGCTGCCGTCCTCCCTCCCGACGACTACTGCCTCGGAGAGTGCGCCGACATCCTGCCTCCGGGGCAGAACGGCAACGCCACCCTCGCCGGGATCCTCGCCCACCAGGCCCTGGGCACCAAGCCGAAGCACAGCGACGACCAGCTCGGCAAGTACGCGAACCTCCTGTCTAGCTACACCGGCCTCACCAACGACCAGATCGCCGACTTCTTCAACGACGCCTCGTTCGGCGTCTCCGCCGGACAGGTGGAGAGCACCACGAACCCCCGTTCGGACGTGACGATCGTCCGTGACAAGGCGACCGGGACCCCGCACATCACCGGGACGACCCGCGAGGGCACGATGTTCGGCGCCGGGTACGCGGGAGCGCAGGACCGCCTGTGGGTGATGGACCTGATGCGGCACGTGGGCCGCGGCGAGCTGACGCCGTTCGCCGGTGGCGCGCCCGGCAACCGGGCGCTGGAGCAGAGCGCCTGGCGCAACGCCCCCTACACCGAGGCGGACCTCCAGACGCAGATCACCAGGCTGAGGGACTCCGGCCCCCGGGGCGCGCAGCTCTACACCGACGTGCAGCACTACATCGCCGGTATCAACGCCTACATCGACCGCTGCATGGCGGACCGGAACTGCCCCGGAGAGTACGTACTGACCGGGCACCTCGACGCGATCACCAACGCGGGCGGCCCGGTGAAGTTCACCATGACCGACCTGGTCGCGATCTCCGGCGTGATCGGCGGGCTGTTCGGCGGTGGCGGCGGTGCGGAGATGCAGTCCGCGCTCGTGCGGGTCGCGGCCCGCGCCAAGTACGGTACGGCGGTCGGCGACCAGGTCTGGGCGGCGTTCCGCGCGCAGAACGACCCGGAGACGACGCTCACCCTGCACAACGGCCAGAGCTTCCCGTCCGGCGCCGCGCCCGCCGGAGCCACCGGGGTCGTCCTGCCCGACCCGTCGACGGCGCCTGTGGACATCACCGCGAACGAGACCGGCTCCGCCACCTCCGCAGCCTCGGCGGCGGCGACGGCCCAGAAGGGCGTGCTCGACGGCCTGCTCGTCGACAACTCCAAGCCCGGAATGTCCAACGCCGTGGTGGTCTCGGCGGCGAAGTCGGCGACCGGGAACCCGATCGCGGTGTTCGGCCCGCAGACAGGCTACTTCGCCCCCCAGCTGCTCATGCTGCAGGAGCTCTCAGGGCCGGGCATCCGCTCGCGCGGCGCCGCCTTCGCCGGGCTCAACCTCTACGTGCTGCTCGGCAGGGGCACCGACTATGCCTGGAGCGCGACCTCCAGCGGCCAGGACATCACCGACACGTACGCCCTCCAGCTCTGCGAGCCCGGCGGCGGCGCGGCCACCACCGCGTCCAACCACTACCTCTACCGGGGCGTCTGCACGGAGATGGAGACGCTGAGGAAGACCAACTCGTGGAAGCCCACCGTCGCCGACTCCACCGCCCGCGGCTCCTACGACCTCGTCGTCCAGCGCACGAAGTACGGGCTGGTGAGCTGGCGCGGCACCGTCGGCGGGCAGCCCACCGCCTTCACCACGCTGCGGTCGACGTACCAGCACGAGGTCGACTCGGCGGTCGGCTTCCAGATGTTCAACGACCCGGCCCAGATGGGTGACGCGGCGGCGTTCACGAACTCGGCCTCGACGATCGGCTTCGCGTTCAACTGGTTCTACGTCAACTCCAAGGACGCGGCGTACTTCATGTCGGGCAACACCCCGGTCAGGTCCGCGGTGTCCGACCCGAACCTGCCGATGACGGCCGACGCGGCCCACGAGTGGGCGGGCTTCGACCCGGCCACCAACAGCGCGACCTACACCGCTCCCGCCACCCACCCCCAAGCGGTGAACCAGGACTACTTCGTCAGCTGGAACAACAAGCAGGCCAAGGACTACGGCTCCGCGGACGGAAACTTCAGCTTCGGGCCGATCCATCGGGCCGACCTGCTGGACGCCCCGATCAAGGCGGCCCTGTCGGGAAGCGGCAGGCTCGACCGGGCGGGCACCACGAAGATCATGGCCGAGGCCGGTGTGACCGACCTGCGCGGGAAGAGGGTCCTGCCCGACCTGCTCCGAGTGATCAACAGCGCGGCCGTGACCGACCCGGCCCTCGCCTCGGCCGTCTCCAAGCTGTCGGCCTGGACGTCGGCGGGATCTCGCAGGCTGGAGACCTCGCAGGGCAGTAAGACCTACGCCCACGCCGACGCGATCCGCGCGTTCGACGCGTGGTGGCCCAAGCTCGTCCGCGCACAGTTCAGGCCGGGTCTTGGCGACGGCCTCTACCAGTCGATGGTGAACGCGATCCAGATCAACGAGTCACCCTCCGGCCACCAGCAGGGCGACCTGTCCACCCTGCCCACCTCGGCGAACGAGGCCCAGGCGCACAAGGGCTCGGCGTTCCAGTACGGCTGGTGGGGCTACGTGAGCAAGGACGTCAGAAGCGTGCTCGGCGACCCGGTCCCCGGACCGCTGCCCGCCAAGTACTGCGGGAACGGCACGGTGGCGGGCTGCCGTACCGTCCTGCTGGAGAGCCTGGCGGCGGCGCTCGCCGAACCTGCGGCGACGACCTACCCCGGAGACGACGTCTGCGCGGCGGGCGACCAGTGGTGCGCCGACGCCGTCGAGCAGTCTCCGCTCGGCGGGATCACGCACTCGCTGATCTCCTGGCAGAACCGGCCGACCTACCAGCAGGTCGTGTCGTTCCCCGCCCATCGGGGTGACGCGATCAACAACCTGGCGGAGGGGAGGAGCGCCTCGGCGTCGAGCACCCAGCTCTTCTACCCGGCGAGCAGGGCCGTCGACGGCGACCCGACCACCCGGTGGTCGAGCTCGTCCAGCGACAACCAGTACCTCCAGGTCGACCTTGGGTCGGCCACGACCGTGGCCAGGGCACTGCTGCGCTGGGAGACGGCGTACGGGGCCGCCTACTCGATCCAGACCTCGACCAACGGCTCCACCTGGACCACCGTCTACTCCACCACCACGGGAAACGGCGGCGTGGACAACGTGAGATTCACCCCGACCACTGCCCGGTACGTCCGTATGCAGGGTGTCACGCGGGGGACGTCGTACGGCTACTCCCTCTACGAGCTGGAGGTCTATCCCCGGTGACGAACACCTGAGGTGAAGAGGTGACGGTCGCCGCCGAGAGGACGGCGGTGACCGTCACCCTCTCTCGACCGTCACGCTGGGCTCCCTGACGGGCCGAACCTCTCAGGCTGGCCGGAAGATGCCTGGCGCGACGGCGGGAGACGGTTCCAGCCGACCTCGGACGACTCGGACGGCCCCGGACGACCCCGACGACCCCTCGGAGGGCGTCGACCGTCCGGGCGACGGACCCCGCGGGAAGTCCTCCGCCGTTCAGGCCGTGGCCAGCGGGTTGGCGACCGTCACGTATCCCGCGGAACGGTCCGCCGAGCGCGTCCACCGGACCGACAGGTTGGCCTTGGCCGGTAGCGGCGCTCCCGACAGCAGCTCCGACAGCGGCCGGGGCCACCCGCGCGACGCCGCGTACTTCGCCAGGACGTCTCCCGCCACCGCCCACAGCTCCCGCGTGGACCCGCTCCCCGCGAGGGAGGCGGCGATCTCGGCGAGGTGGTTGACCATCAGGCAGTAGACCACCCGGTTCCAGCCGGAGGCCGCGTCGTAGGTGAGCGCCTCGGCGACCCGGTGGGGCACCCCGGACAGGTCGTGCCGCCCCGCGACGAGCTTCGTGCCTTCCAGATCGCGGAACACGGCCTCCACGGGCAGCCCGTCCGCGTCCACACCGATCAGGACGTTCTGCAGGTGGGGTTCCAGCACCACGCCGTGACTCACGTAGGCGTCGAGCACCGGCGGCGCCACGCACTCCACGTACGCCCGCCACCAGCGCACCGGATCGGCCACCGACACCCCGGCCATGCCCGTCGGCACGCCGCCCGGCACCGTTCCGGTCATCGGCGGCCCGACCACGCCCGGCACCGTTCCCGCCGCCCGCCACCGAGCGATGTCCGGCACGTCGCTTCGCACCGCTCCGGTCACCGGCGACCGCACCGTGTCCGGCATGTCGCCCGCCACCTGCCACCCGGCGGCCAGCGCGCCGCTCAACAGGGGGGTCACCCCCGGCCTGCACACCGACCACGGGCCGACCCGGACGATCACGCCGAGCCCTTCCAGTAGCCGGGTGCCCAGCTTCGCGGAGCGGTAGCCGGGCTCGGGCAGCCAGCGGGTGCCGGGGAAGGCGGCGGCCAGGTCGAGGAAGACCGGTTCGAGGCGACGGCTCAGCTCGACCGCGCCCGCCAGCTCGTACCAGGAGTTCTTCCGCACGCAGTTGGTGATCCGCACATCCAGGCTGAACTTCAGGCACCGGTCGATCAGCGGCTCGTAGACCGTGCGGACCGACGACGTGGGAACCGCCATCCGGGCGCTTTCCCCCAGGTCGATCAGACGGCCGTCGGCGAGTGGTGCGGCCAGGTCCGCCGCGAGCAGCTCCAGCTGCCACGGGTGCGCGGGCAGCGGCGAGTAGCCCGGCGGTGCCTGGCCGAGCTCGTCGAGCGCGCCGGTGTCACCCTCCCCGGCCAGCACGTCGTCCCTCACCCCGAGCAGCCGCAACGGGAAGCTCGCGTGCGCCTCCGGTGCGTATCGCAGCCAGCCCGCGCCGCCGCGCGCCTTCGGGCTGGGATGGAACGGATGCCCACCGACCAGTGCCTGCTCCGAGGCGAGCCACGGGTCGGTGGGCGGCGGCACCTCCTGCCGGGCCGCGATCAGCGCCGCGATGGCGTCCCTGCTCGCGGCGACCTGGGCAGCGAACTCGTCGTTGTCCTCGCCGAGTTCGGTCTCCACCAGCCGGACGAGCACGTCCGTCGAGAGCGGCCGCCAGGAGCCGTTCTCCAACCATTCGGGCCGCCCCTCGAAGCGCAGCGCGAGCCCGCCGTGCGCGCGGGCCCGCAGGCGAGTGCCGGCGACGCTCAGCAGCACGTACGATTCCTCGTGCCCGACCTGCCCCCGAGGGCCCGCGATCTCCCTCACGCAGCAGCGCAGCAGCGCCGCCAGCGAGACGTCCTCGGCGACGGCGGGGGCGACGGCGGCGGGTGAGCCGAGGGCGAGGCTGGTCATGTCGTCCTTCGCGGGATCTGGGGGGTTCGCGGGAGCTGGGGAGGATGGCGGAGATAGTTCGGCCCGCTCGTGCCGTAGAACTTGTTCACGTCCCGCGCGCCGGTGCGGGCCTTGTCCACCAGGGTCCCGGCGGTGATCATCGATTTGCCGACGAGCCGGTCGGCGTCGAGGGTCCTGGCCCGCAGCAGCCGGGCCATCGGATCCTCCCCGTACTCGTCGAGCGCCTCGGTGAGCGTGTCGCGGACCAGCTCGAAGGCCCTCGGCGAGGGCAGCGCTCCGAACGTCACGGCCGCCGCGGCCAGATGCAGGGTGATGGTCACGAACACGTCGGCGAGCGCGTGCGGGTCGTCGGTGAACATCCGCGCGTCGGTGAAGTCCGGCACCGCGAGCCCGGCGGACCGCAGCCTGTCCGGCGAGGTCAGCAGGCCGTCGTTGTCCTTGACGAGCAACCGCAGGACACCGTCACCCGCGCCCCCGTCACTGGCGCCTCCGTCACCCGCGCCTCCGTCACTTGCGAGACCGCCCCCGAGGCCGTTCCCGCTCGCGGTCTCGGCGCCGAACACCAGCGAGAGGTTCTGCTGATGGGCCTCCAGCGCCGTGCCGTACCTGACGAAGAGCCGCACGTGGAAGTGGAACAGCACCCGCAGGTATCGGCCGAGCAGCCGGGTGACGTCCCCGTCGAACCACCGCCCGGCGAGCTCTTCGACGACCAGGCCGCCTCCGGGCAGCGGCGCGGGCAGCGCCGCGACCGGGACGACCTCCCCGGCGGGATGACGGCGCAGCAGCCAGCCCAGGTATTCGTGCCCGGCGTGCCCGTACGTCTGCTCGTCGGCGAGAAGCACCTCGGGATCGGGCATGGCCCGCAGAAGCATCTCGGCCCGCGCCCCGTCGGCCAGCGTGTCCGGCTTGAGCGACCTGCGGTTGCGCAGCCCGAGGGTGCTGGTGGTGAGCGGCAGCTTCAGGTGCGTGCCGGGGACGATCTCGACCGTCCGCATCGAGAGCGTGGGCCTGACCTCCAGGTACGCCGACGGAGCCACGACCGCCCACGGGATCTCCTCGACCACCGGGACCGTGAGCGGGTGTACGGGGAACAGCACATGGGTCCGCGCGAGATCCCCGGCCAGGCCGACGGCGGCGAACCCGGGCGCCACCGGGGGTTCCGTCCCGATGAGCCGTTCTCGCGGCACCGCCGCCCATCGCAGCTCGAAGGCGGGCGCGAACTCCGGCGCGTACGCGGTCAGATCCTCGTCGGACAGGCCGCTCCTGGACCGGGCCGTCGGATAGACGGGGTGATCGAGGAACGCGGCCAGCGTCTCGTACCACACGCCGCCGCGCCCGTTTTCGCGTCCACTGCCCGTTGTGCGCGGTGCCTCGTTTCCCGCCGCGCGTCCGGTTTCGTCTTCGGTTGTGCGCGGGGCGTCGTCTCCCGTCGCGCGTCCGTTCCCGCTCACCGTCGTGTGCGGAAGGCCGGAACGCGTGGCGACGGCGGTGACGTTCAACCGGACGAGTACGTCCTCGCGGTGGACGTCGTGAAGGTCGAGGGCGCGCAACGCCTCGCGGCACTCGGTGACGAACGACTCCACCCCGGCGGTGTCGGCGAGAGAGGAGATCTCTCGCAGGGCGCGCAGGACCTCTTCCAGGTGAAGTGCCTCCTCCGGGGCCACCACGAAGTCCTGGAACAGCGAGCCGGGGGTCAACCGCACCCGCCTGCCCCCGGGCAGGAGCAGCGCGACACCGGTCTTGTCGCGGGTCACCCGCGCGGCCAGACCGCCGTAGTCCTCGCGCAGGAGCGCGTTCAGCACCCGGGTGGCGAGGTACCGTTCCCGTTCGCTCCCGGAATCTCCGCCGACCGCTCGGGCATCCGCGATCTCGCGGTTCACACGGTCACCCGTGGATCGCCGACCCGCCGACACCTCCCCGGGACCTCCGCGGACCACGCGATCGGTCGTGCGTTCCCGGTCCGCACGGTCACCCGTGGTTCCAGGGCGCACTCGGTCGCCCACGGGGTTTTGGCCCACCCGATCGTCCACGTTGTTCCGGCTCACGCGATCACCCACGGGTTCTCCGAGGTGAATGCCGCGACGGCCGCGTCCACGCGGGCCCGATCGGGTCCGATCGCGCGGACGATGCCCACGTAGTCGCGGTTGGTGTTGCTCAGGTCGATCCGGTCGCCCGTCGCGCGCAGCGGCCGGTGCCAGATACGGACCGGGTCGCCGGGTGCGGGAACGACCGTGCCCGGAGCACTCACCACGGTTCCAGGCCGGTCGGCGACGAGGCTCAGCGCGGTCGCGTGCCCCTGGCCCTGGTCGGAAGGCCGCGGTTGCGCACCGAGACGCGCTCCGAGATGCACGCCGAGAACGAGCTCGAACAGGGGCGCGTCCAGCATGCTCGCCAGCAGGAAGTCACAGTGGTCGCCGATCATCCGGTAGTTGACCTCGACGATCCGCGGCCCGGCCGGGGTCATCACGTACTCGGTGTGGCAGGCCCCGAACCCGACCCGCAGCGCCCCAAGGGCCCGCAGCACGTGGTCGCGGCCGGGGGGTGGTTCCCAGTCGAGCCGTTCCTCCACGAAGTACGGCAGCGGCCCGAGGGTGGTGCGGAAACCGCCGAGCACCCTGATCCGCTCGCCGTCGCCGAGCGTCTCCATCGTGTGCAGAGGGCCGTCGAGATACTCCTCCACGACCAGCGTCTCTCCGGGGCGCCTGTCCCGGATGGCCGCGACGGCATCCGCGAGCTCGCCCGCGTCGCGGACCAGTACGACGTCCTCGCTCGCCACGCCCTCGCGTGGCTTCACGACCGCGGGGAACGGCATGTCCGCGGGCGGCGGATCGTCCGGTGCCAGCCGTGCGGAACGGACGGTCTCGACTCCGTCGGCGGCGAGCCGCCGCCGGGTGAGCGCCTTGTTCTTGGTGTCGACGCAGGCCCGCCAGTCCTTGCCCGGCAGGCCGAAGTACGCGGCGGCGAGCGCGGTCTCCGCCTGGATGTGGTCGGAGTTCGAGAAGATCGCGTCCGGGGCGTGGTGGTGCGCGACGGTGTCGATCACCGCCCGCGCGTCGCGCACGTCGCAGCGGAGCACCTCGGCCCCGGAGTCGCGGTACCGCTCGGGCCGGTCGGTGAGGATGGTGACCTCGCAGCCGAGCGCACGTGCCGCAGGGAGAAAGCCGTCGCTGACCGAGTCGGTCGGTTTCAGCGCGGTGAGGTACAGCCGCAATGCAGGGACCCCCGATATCAGGCAAGGCTAACCTAACTCGGAGATCCTAGCCTGAGGTCGATCGGCACGCGGAGGCGATCAGCTTATTGACAGTAGATGTCCGTGTCGCCCAATGATGAGAGCCCGCAGAGCCCTCTGTACAGGGCGGGAAGAACCGGGCGAGGGGCGAGGAAGGAGGAAAATCGGTGATACATCGAGGCGTGTGTCACCTCTCCCGTGCTCATGCCGAGAAGGGGGGAGGGGGGCGTGCGCCGAGACGTATGCCACCTTTCCCGCGCGTACGTCGAGAAGGGCGGAAGACCTGTACGCGGAGAGGGGCGATAGGGGCTTCGTCCTGCGGCATAGTATGTGCACTCGGTGGGGGAGGCTGAACGGCGTGGAGATCGCGGCACAAGAAGGACTGTTGGGACCGCTGCTGCTCGCGCGCAGTGCCATCGACCGGTCGGCGGCGCTTCGCGGCGACGCCGAGTGGCTCGAAAAGGCCTGGGCGGACACCGCGACCAGGGTCGTGGTCATCGACGACGGGCAGGCGCTGATCCGGCGCAGTGGCGGAGAGGCCAAGCTGGTCCTGCTGCCCACGGCGGAGGCGCCGGACGGCGAGCGCTACCTGCTCGGTGTCGACGCCGAGGGCATCGCCTACTTCGCGGTGGCGGCGCCGCTGGCGGACAGCGTCCACACCGGTTCCTTCAACCGGATCGTCGCCCCGCTCGCCTCCTCGGAGCTGGAGGAGGGCCAGACCCTCACCGCTGGGCTCCGCCAGGTGGGGGCGATGCTGGAGGATCTGGACGCGGGGCTGCTGGTGTACGCGGTCGCCCTGGACGCCTGGCACTCCACCCACGAGTTCTGTCCCCGGTGCGGGAGCGCCACCGAGGTGCGCGCGGGCGGGCACGTACGCGTCTGTCCCAAGGACAGCAGCCAGCACTTCCCCCGGGTCGATCCCGCGGTGATCATGCTGGTCCACGACGAGGACGACAGGTGCCTGCTGGCCAGGGGGCCGCAGTGGCCCGAGGGGCGGCTCTCGGTACTGGCCGGGTTCGTCGAGCCCGGCGAGTCGCTGGAGCACGCCGTGGCGCGCGAGGTGGTCGAGGAGGTCGGTGTGCGCGTCGTCGAGCCGCGCTACATGGGCAGCCAGCCCTGGCCCTTCCCGCGCAGCCTGATGCTCGGCTTCTTCGCGCGGGCCACGTCGACGGAGTTCGTCCTCGATGCCGAGGAGATCGCCGAGGCCCACTGGTTCAGCCGTGCCGAGCTGCTGGCCGCGGTGGAGAGCGGCGAGGTGCGCCTGCCGCCCGAGGTGTCGATCGCCCGCAGGCTCATCGAGGCCTGGTACGGCGAGCCGCTCACCGGCGACTGGTGAACCCTGGCATACGAGAGCCCCGGTGTCCGTGGAAGTGAGACCGGGGCTCCGACGTCGCGAGGGCGGTTACACGCCCGCGCCCGCCAGGATGCGCTTGAGCTCGATCACCGAGGGGTTGGTCCTGACGACCTGGCCGGTGGGGGAGTCGACCACGACGGTGGGAACGACCTGGTTGCCGTTGTTCACGCTCATGACGAACGTGGCGGCGTCCGGGTTGCTCTCGATGTCGATCTCCTTGTAGGAGATCCCTTCGCGGCTGAGCTGGCTCTTCAGCCGTTTGCAGGGACCGCACCAGGTCGTGGTGTACACAGTGAGCGCCATGTCGTGAAAAATCCCCTCATGTGATGTCCGGCGCCAATGGCAACACGGCGAGGGCCGTTCATCTTCCCGATGGGAGCAGTTTCTCCGCGACCCACTGCTGAACCCGGTCCGCCACGCCGGGCAGCCGGTAAAGAGGCGAGCTGTGCGCGATGCCGGGCTCGGTGACTATCGTCACCGGCACGCCGACCTTGCGCAGGTGCTCCTTGAGCTGCTCGCTGTGCTCCGGCGACACGAACTCGTCCTCCGAGTGCACGACCAGCATGGGCGCGTCACCGCGGCTCGCGTGCCACGGTACCTCCATGCTCGCCCAGACCCTGGCGCACTTGCCGGTGGGCTCACAGCCCCCGGCGAGCCTGATGGCCGACTCGCGAAGCTTGCGCCTCTCCAGGTCGAAGGTGTCGATGCCCTCGGTGTACGCCGTGAGCGGGGACATCACCGGGGAGATGCCGACGACGCCGCGCATGCCGGGCCAGCCGTTCTTGTAGGTGCCCACGGCGCCGGCGAGGTGGCCTCCGGCGGAGAAACCGATGACCACGTAGTTGTTCGGGTCGAAGGACCACAGCGCCGCGTTCCGCCGCGCGGTGGCGATCGCGCTCAGCGTGTCGGTGCGCTGTGCCGGCCAGGAGGCGTCGGTGGAGAGGCGGTAGTTGATGTTGAAGACGACGTAGCCCTGCTCGGCGTAGCTGCGGCTTATCTCGGTCATGTACTTCTTGTCGCCCGACGACCACCAGCCGCCGTGGATCAGGAAGACACCCGGCCGCTTCAGCTCGTCGGTTTGATACCAGACATCCATGCGCTGGCGGACGTGCCGACCGTACGCGACGGTGTTGACGACCGTGCCCTGCACCAGGGGGTCGGGCTGGCCCACCGGAGGGGGCGTCGGGTTGCCCGCGCGGGTCTTCTGGGTGGAGGTCTTCTTGGGGTCGCCCGTGCCCGTGCCGCCTGTGCCTGTGCCGGCCTTGCTCACGCCGGTCCCTGTGCCGGTCGTGCCCGCGGCGACCGTGCCGATCTCGGCCACCCCGATGGTCGCCTTCGCCGTGCCGTACGTGCTGCGATCCGCCTCGTCCGCGCCGTTCTTCACCGTACCGGTGGTGGCTCTGCCTGTGGGGGCCTCCGCCGAGCCGGGTGCGCCGGCCTGGGCCGGAGCCGAGACCGTGTGGGCGTGCGCGGTCGTGTACGCCACCGCGGGTACAACCATCGCCGTCGCCAGGGCGAGTGCACCTACGGTTACCCCAGTTCGCACGAGCCTCTTCCTTCCCCCGGATCGGTCGACCCCATTGTGGAGCAAAAAGCCCGCTTTGTGCATCTCGGCGAACCACATAGGTTGACGGCGGCATGTTGCCAGAATGACTGATGCTTGGCCAGTGACTGGGAGGATGTTGCCGCCCGGTCCGTTCGACTGCGTGTAAGGAGGCTCCGTGGAGCCCGACAACGTTCTGGCGGCACTGGATCCCGAGCAGCGTGAGGTGGCGGAAGCAGTCAGAGGACCGGTCTGTGTCCTCGCGGGGGCGGGGACGGGCAAGACCCGCGCCATCACCCACCGCATCGCGCACGCGGTCCGCAGCGGGGTGGTCGACGCCCAGGGCGTGCTGGCGGTGACGTTCACCACCCGCGCGGCCGGTGAGCTCAGGCAGCGGCTGCGGCACCTCGGCACGCCGGGCGTGCAGGCACGCACCTTCCACGCCGCCGCGCTGCGCCAGCTCACCTACTTCTGGCCGCGCGTCATCGGTGGCGACCCGCCCAGGGTGATCGAGTCGAAGCTGCCGCTGCTGATCGACGCCTGTCGCGTCCTGCGCAGGAACCAGGACCGTTCAGAACTGCGTGACATCGCCTCCGAGATCGAATGGGCAAAGGTCACCCAGATCGCCCCAGAGGACTACGCGGAGGCCGCGAAAAAGGCGGGCCGCGTCTCGCCCGCCCCCGCCGAGGAGGTCTTCCGGCTCTACGAGGCCTACGAGAACCTCCGCCGCGACCGGCACCTGGTCGACTTCGAGACCATCCTGGAGCTCACCGCGGCTGTGATGACCGAGCACCGCGAGGTGGCCTCCCAGATCCGCCAGCAGTACCGCTACTTCGTGGTCGACGAGTACCAGGACGTCAACCCCCTGCAGAAACTGCTGCTCGACACCTGGCTCGGCGGGCGCGACGACCTGTGCGTGGTCGGCGACCCCAACCAGACGATCTACTCCTTCACCGGAGCCACCCCCCGCTACCTGACCGGTTTCTCGGTCGAGCACCCCAACGCCACCGTGATCAAGTTGGTCCGCGACTACCGTTCCACCCCCCAGGTCGTCTCCCTGGCCAACCGGGTGCTCGACAGGGCGCGCACCCCGCACAAGCTCGCCCTGATCGCCCAGCGCCCCGACGGCCCCGAACCGGTCTTCACCGAGTACGACGACGAGACCGCCGAGGCGGAGGGCGTGGCGCGGGCGGTGAGGAAGCTCGTCGGCACCGGCGTGCCGACCCGCGAGATCGCCGTGCTGTTCCGGGTCAACGCCCAGTCCGAGGCGTACGAGCAGGCCTTCGCCAAGGCCGGCCTGCCGTACGTGCTGCGCGGCGCCGACCGCTTCTTCGAGCGTCCCGAGGTCCGCCAGGCGGTCGTGCTGCTGCGTGGCGCCGCCCGCTCGGCCGAGCCCGGCGACACGCTCGCCTCGACCGTGCACCACATCCTGGCCGGCATCGGGCTCACTCCCGAGGCCCCCGGCGGCGGCAAGGCCCGCGAGAAGTGGGAGTCGCTGAAGGCACTGGCCGATCTCGCCGAGGACCTCGCCGCCACCGGCGCCGATCTGCCCGCCTTCGTGGCCGAGCTGGAGCGCCGGGCCGGAGAGCAGCACGCGCCGCCGGTCGAAGGGGTCACCCTGGCCTCGCTGCACGCCGCCAAGGGCCTGGAGTGGGACGCCGTCTTCCTCGTCGGCGTCGCCGAGGGCATGCTGCCGATCATCTACGCCGAGACGCCCGAGCAGGTCGAGGAGGAGCGCCGCCTCCTGTACGTCGGCGTCACCCGCGCCCGCGTCCACCTCGCGCTGTCGTGGGCGCTGGCGCGCTCACCGGGCGGGCGGCGTTCCCGCAAACCGTCCCGTTTCCTGGACGGGCTCACCGGCCGCTCCACGCGGAAAAGCCGCGCCGACGCCCCGACCGCGCCGGCCGACCGCCGCCAGGTCGCCACGCCGATCAGCTGCCGGGTCTGCGGCAAGACCCTCACCGTCGCCACCGAGCAGAAGCTCGGCAGGTGCGCGGGCTGCCCCGCCGACTACGACGAGGCGCTGCTCGGGGCGCTCAAGTCGTGGCGTACGGGAGTGGCCAAGCACGAGAAGATCCCCCAGTGGGCGATCTTCACCGACGTCACCCTCCAGGCCATCGCCGAACGGGCGCCGCTTTCGGAGCAGGATCTCCTCGCCATCACCGGAATCGGACGGGTCAAGCTTGATCGTTATGGTGAGGCGGTACTCGAACTATGCCGTATCGCCGCGAACCAGACGGAGGGCGCGTGAACGAGGCGTTGAAGGAGCTTCTGGACCTGCTCGACCTGGAGCAGATCGAGCTCGACATCTTCAGGGGACGCAGCCCGAAGGAGCGCATCCAGCGTGTCTTCGGTGGCCAGGTAGCCGCCCAGGCGCTGTTCGCCGCGGGACGGACGGTGCCCGACGACCGCCACGTCCACTCGCTGCACGCCTACTTCATCCGCCCCGGAGACCCGGCCATCCCGATCGTCTACAACGTCGAGCGGGTCCGCGACGGCAGGTCCTTCACCACCCGCCGGGTGGTGGCCATCCAGCACGGTAAGGCGATATTCACCATGTCGGCCTCCTTCCACGTGACGGAGACCGGCGTCGAACACCAGGCGGTCACGATGCCGCAGGTGGTCGACCCCGAGGGTCTGCCGCTCTTCAGGGACCGGATTCTGCAGGCGGTGGGGCCGGACTCGCCGCTGCGAGAGTGGGTGTCCAGGCCGAGGCCGGTGGACGCCCGCTACGTCACCCCTCTCACCTGGGAGGCCTACCGCGACCCGGAGCTTCGCGGTTCAAACACCAACGTGTGGTTCCGCTACGACGCGGAACTGCCCGACGATCCGCTGCTGCACGTGGTGCTCGCCGCCTACGCCTCCGATTTCACCCTGGTCGACACCGTCCTTCTCACCCACGGCCTCGCATGGGGCGCGTCCAACCTCTTCGGCGCGTCGCTGGACCACGCGATGTGGTTCCACCGTCCCTTCCGGGTGGACGAGTGGATGCTCTACGCCCAGGAGTCGCCCTGGTCCGGGGCGGCGCGGGGGCTCGCCAAGGGCGAGATGTTCACCCGGTCCGGGAAACTGGCCGTGTCGGTAGTTCAGGAGGCGATGATCCGCGTGAGATAGTCGCAAAACCGCAGGTAGAAAATAGGTTGCCCACTCCCCGGGCCGGGGTTTAAGGTCATGGTCATGCAAGTCGGACGCTACTGTCCGACGATCCACGAATGGAGGTGAGTCCGCTGTGAAGAGCATCCTGATGCAGTCCCAGATGGGGCTCACTTCCGCGCGCCGTAACACCGTTCTGCCTTGCGACAGTCAGGTCATCCTCGCCGGCGGCGCGGCTGCTCTGGCTCTGCAGGTGGACTCTGCCCGCTTCCACGCCGAAGCCGGCCGTCGTTGGTTCACTCCGGTCGATTTCCCGGCGACGGACGTCCCGGCTGTTCGGAGTGGGCTGGGCGGCAACTACGCAACAACGACCAAGCACATCGGAAACGGTGGACTGCGCGGTCCGCAACCCTGGGGGCAACCTCCGGTCATAACCTGACCGAGGAAAAAAAGCCTTCAGGCCGCGGATCCGCACCCAGGATCCGCGGCCTTCTTGTTTGTCCGCGTCATTCCTGACCCCCACCCCAAGAGGTAACCGAAGATCAACACCTAGCTGAGAGGTGAACAGATGGGGGCCCAGACGGTCATGGACCTGATCGACGAAGCCACAATCCCCTGTCGTACCGACCCCGACCTGTGGTTCGCCGAGTCTCCGGAGGACGTGGAGTTCGCCAAGGCACTCTGCGGGGGCTGCCCGATCCGTGAGGCCTGCCTGGCCCGCGCGCTGGAGCGCGAGGAGCCGTGGGGCGTCTGGGGCGGCGAGCTTGTCCTGCGGGGGGCGATCGTTCCCCGGAAGCGTCCGCGCGGGCGTCCCCGCAAGAACCCGGTCGCTGCCTGAACAACCCGGCAACCGCCGAACCACCCAGAACCTGAACCGCCGAGAACCCGGATCACCAAGAACTCGGCCGACCACGAACCACACGTTTCCGAAAGGACCACCCCGATGAGCCACTCCAACACCAGAAGCCTCCCCCTGCCGTCTATGCAAGAAGAACTGGTCCGTGACCGAATACGGACCCTCCACCGGGAGGCGGAGGAGCATCGCAGGGCCACAGGTCTTCAGCGCCTCCGGCGCGCCCAGCGTGACGCGGAGCGCGCCTCGGCGCGCCTGCGGAGCGCGATCCTGCGCCTCGTCTGATCCATCGTCCTCTGTCGTCATCTGTCCGTCTTGATCTGTTCGACCCGACCGGTAGGGACCGGCGGCGACGCGTAGAGCACGCACGAGAAACACGCGAAGCCGCACGGAAGACGGACGTGAAGAGCGAGACGGGCCAGAGAGAGGCTACGGACTCAAAGAGCGAGACGAACGAGGGGTGACCCGCTCAGGCGGGCCACCCCTCAAACGTCTCGCCGGATCCACCACGTCGCTGCACGTCGCTGCACGTTGCGGCACGTCGCTAGGCATCGCAACACGTCGTGGTAGGTCCGAGAGGCATCGCAACACGTCGTGGCACATCGAGGGGTATCGCAGTACGTCACCGCGCCACGACAAGGGGACAGCCCTCGGGCGCCGGTGAGCCACCGGCGCCCTGTCCGCGTAGAAGTCGAAGAACTAGAACTCGCAGGAGCGGAAAGTCGTGGCAGGGAGAAATCCCTCAGGCGCTGGTGAGAGTGGGTTCTCCCGAGTCTTCGTCGGTGAACCCGGGGACCCAGCGGATGACCTCCTCGCGGAAGCGGGCGGTGGCGCCGAGCTGGCAGAGAACACCGACCCCCGCCGCGTGCACCCGGTGGATGAGAACGTACGAGGCCGGCAGGTTGAGCTGGCGCACCACATTGCCGGGACGCAGGTCGGTGGCCATGGCGGCCTGCTGCTGGAGCCACTCCCTGCTGAAGGAGAACTCCTCCACGGCGGTCGGCTCGACGTAGGGGGCGAGGAACGCCCGCAGGGCTTCGGGGTCGATCTCGATGTGCGGCTGGATGAAGCCCTCGTCGCGCAGGCCCTGCACGACGGTCGCCATGTCGCCGTTGTTGAAGATGCGGGTCAGCTTCCCGAAGACCGGCGGGTATCCGTCGGGCATCCGGTTGACCGCGCCGAAGTCGAGCACGCACATCCGCCCGTCCTCGACGATCCGGAAGTTACCCGGGTGGGGGTCGGCGTGGAGCATGCCCAGCCGCGCGGGTGAGGAGAACAGGAAACGGACAAGCTGGAGACCGGCCCGGTCACGCTGCTCCTGGGTGCCGTCGGCGATGATCCGCGACAGAGGGGTGCCGTCGACCCATTCGGAGACGAGCACCTGCTCGTTGGCGGCGATCACGTCCGGGATCAGGAAGTCGGGATCGTCCTTGTACTCCAGGGCGAAGGCGTGCTGGGCCTCGGCCTCGTGGAGATAGTCGAGCTCCTCGACCACCCGTTCGCGCAACTCGCTCAGCACAGTCTTGATGTCGAGGCCGGGCAGCAGCACCCCGAAGAGCTTGCCGAGCCTGGACAGCTGGGTGAAGTCGGAGAGCAGCGCCTTCCCCGCCCCCGGATACTGGATCTTCACCGCGACCGTCCGGCCGTCGTGCCAGACGGCCTTGTGCACCTGCCCGATCGACGCGGCGGCGGTGGGCCTGTCGTCGAACGACAGGAAGTTCTCCCGCCAGTCGTCGCCCAACTGCTCGACGAGGACCTTGTGCACGGTCGCCGCGGGAAGCGGCGGAGCCGCGTCCTGGAGTTTGGTCAGGGTCGCGCGGTAGGGGCCGGCGACCTCGGCGGGCAGCGCCGCCTCGAAGATGGACAGCGCCTGGCCGAGCTTCATCGCCCCGCCCTTGAGCTCCCCGAGAACCTTGAAGATCTGCTCGGCGGTGCGTTCCTGGATTTCCTGGGCGACGATCTCGGCGGACTTGCCCCCGATCCGTTTTCCGAGACCGAGAGCGGTGCGTCCGGCGAACCCGATCGGCAGGGCGGCCAGCTTGGCAGAGCGCGCAACGGCGCGGCGCGGAAGGTCACTCACCTTGGTTAGCGGCGCATCCGCTGCTACAGCGAGACGCCGCTCCCTCCCTTCGCTGTGTATCCGTCGGCGGCAGGTAGCCGACCGCTGTGTCCGTCAGCTGTGTCTGTCAGCTGTGTGTTTGTGAGCCGTGTGTCCGTCAGCGACAGGCAGCCGACGCGACCATTGTCAGCGACCCCAACTCGTTTCGGAAGCAACGACATTGAGGATGAACACTCCAGGATCGCCTCTTCCAGCTCCAATCTGGCAATACTTCCACTGTGCTGTTGGTCACAGCGGGCTCATGGCCGTCGATCACGGCGAGTGCGTGACCTGCGGCAGTCGCCGCCACCAGCGTCGACAGCACCGTCCCACACGCGATTTCTCCCGCGGGGAAACCACCCAGCCGGGCGCTGACGACAGGCCAACCGGGGTCACGATCTCGTCGGGTCAAATCTAGGCAGTGCAGGCATGTGCTTCGTCCAGGCAGCACCAGAGGGCCGACCGACCCGGAGCCCTCGAAGGCGGTGACCAGCAGGTGCGGGATCTCCCACTCGACGAGCTCCTTGACCAGGAGACCGTCCAGGGGCCCCACCGGAGCGAGCACCGCCAGGTCGAAAGGTCTGGCCCCATCGGCCAGCTGGGCCGCCCTGTCGCCGGTCCACGCCGTGAGACCGGGCGCGAGCCTCCTGGCCACCGCGACCGCGCCGTCCTGCCTGCTCATTCCGACCTCCGTCCAGCCGAGCCCGCCGGGGACGACGTCCCTTCGCCGGGCCGTACCGGGATCGATGACGCAGATCCGACCGACCCCCGAGGCGGCGAGCAGGGTGACGACCTGCGCGCCCACCCGGCCCGCGCCGTAGACCCGCACCTGGGCCTCTCGCCTGCGCTCCAGCACGGCGAGACCGCCGTCGATCGTGCCCGGTGTGAGGGAGAGCGCGTCGAGATCCGGCTGGAGCCTGTCACACTCGGCCGTCGCGAGTGTGCGCAGCGGACCGGGGCCCGCGCCCGCGTCGTCCACCACACCACGGCTGACCAGCAGATCGAGCAGAGTCCGGCCGCCCTCCTCGCCGAGGCCCACCTCGACGGCACCGGCCAGCACGCCCGCGAGGTCACGGACGCCGTCGAGACTCTCGACCCAGCGGCGGACCCCCGGCTCCAGATCGGTCAGCACCACCGCGTGACGGGGATGCAGACCGAACTGCAGGGTGCGTCCGTCGCGGGCGACGCGGCGTAGGGCGGGCTTCAGACGTGGTCTCATCGCAGAACCTTTCTCAGGAGGAACCCGCAGGTGAGCTGGGGAGAGCGGGCGGGCCGGGTGTGCCAGCGTGCCATGGCCCCTCAAGATCCCAGACGTCTTTCCCGTCGCCTGTGGATAACTCCCATCCTGTGGACAACTCACCCCCTGCCGGATCCCCGCTCCGTCGACCGCTCAAAAGATCTCCCTGGCGGGTGGCGGGTACGGGATCTCGACGCCGCGCCGCGCCGGAAGCCCTTCGCCCGGCCCGTCGAGATGATCTACGACGGCATGCTTGAAGGGGCGGCAGGCTAGAGAGAACAGCGGGTCCCGCGTTTCGGCAACGCATGAGACGGCTGATATCCAGGTTAATTAGATAAGTCACGGTCATAGTTGATCATCCACGCTGAACAATCGGCGAACGGGGATTGACCAGCGGGAACGTGTTCTACCCTCTGGTGTGAATTCGCCATTCTCGGCTACCGTTCATATGTGCCCCCCGAGACAGTCGAGGTCCGTCGTAGTTCTCGCCGCCGGCGGACGGTTTCTGCGTACCGCGACGGCGAGAAAACGATCGTGCTCCTCCCCGCCGGTTTGAGTAGCACCGATGAGGAACAATGGGTGCGCCGTATGCTCGATCGCCTCGCGGCCAAGGAGCAGCGCAGACGTCCCTCCGACGACGATCTCCTCGATCGGGCCGTCGATCTGTCGGCCCGATATCTGGGCGGGGAGGCGAGGCCGTCGAGCGTGCGCTGGGTGGAGAACCAACAACACCGCTGGGGCTCGTGCACCCCCGATCACGGGACCATCAGGATCTCCACGCGGCTCCGGGGCATGCCGTCGTGGGTGGTCGACTATGTGATCATGCATGAGCTCGTCCACCTGCTGGTGCCGAGCCACGGCGCGCGCTTCTGGGCGCTCGTGGAACGATATCCCAAGGCCGAGCGGGCGCGAGGCTTCCTGGAGGGATTCTCCACGGCGGCTCACGGTTCCGCGGAGGGGTTTTGACGGAAGACCGAGTGGTGGCCGTCCTGGTCACGCCCTCCGTGGCGGACGCGGCCCCTGCGGGGGTCGACGCCGCCCTCTTCCTCACGGCCCTCGCCGAAGACGCCTACGAGCTCGTCGCCGGGCTCGACTTCGTCTCTCCGGTCGTGGTGACGAGCGTCCCCGGCATGGAGGAGATCGTCTGGCCGGGCACCCCGGTCGTAGAGATCCCCGACCTTTCCGGGAGCGCCCTGGTCGAGGCGGCCTTCGCGGCCCTGCCGTACGGACGGCAGGCGGTCCTGCTGAGCGCGGACGCGCCCGATCTGCCCCCGTTGCTCATCGGCAAGCTCTTTCGCGAGCTGGGCCGGGCCAGGATCGCCGTCTGCCCGGACACCGGGGGTGGCACGGTGGCGCTCGCCGCCCACCTGCCCTATCCGGACTGGGCCACGGTGGGTTTCGACGACCTCGACCCGGTCAAGGCGCTCCGCGCCTCCGCGCCCGGCAGCCGCATGGTCGCGAGGGGTCCCGGCTGGCACCGCCTGCGCACCCCTGACGACATCCGTCTCCTCGACCCCGGCCTGGAGGGCTGGGACAACACCCGGGCGCTCCTCTCGTCCTGACGTTTCGGAAAGCCGTCAGGACGGCGAAGGTAGTCGCAGGTCGGCGAAGACCGCCCGGTGGTCGGTGCCGGGCACGGTGTGCACGCTGACCGCGTTGACTCCCACCCGCCGGTCCACCACGACATGGTCGATCGTGATCAGCGCGGGGACGCGCCTGTTGACCGGCCAGGTGGGGGTGAGGCCCTCCCCGGCGACGGCGGCCGCGTCCTCGTAGCCGCGGCTCAGGAAACGCCGCATCGCCGCGTGGTCGAGGCTGGCGTTGAAGTCGCCCGCGAGGATGCGGATCGTGTCGGGCGCGGCGGGGGGCAGAGCCTCCAGCGCGGCCGTCCAGTCGTAGACCTGCCTGCCCAGCGGCGGGAAGGGATGCACGTCGACGATCTCGACGGGTTTGGTGCCGGGCATCGTCATCAGCGCGGCGGGCATGTTGTGCCCGATCGCCTCGAACAGGTCCTGCCTCGGAGTCAGCGGATACCGCGCGTACAGGCCGCTTCCACCGGCGCTCCACTCCGGCTCCAGCACCTGGTACGGCAGGATCTTCTCCAGCCCGGCGGCCCGCAGCTCCTCGACCATCCCGGGGGTCAGCTCCTGGGTGCTGAACACATCGGGATCCAGCCGCCGGACCAGATCCATCACGGCGTCGGGCTCGGCGCGCCCGAACAGCGTGTTGAGCGTCAGCACCCGCAGCGGCGTTCCCGCCGCCGCCACCGCGGGATCCCCTGAACGGAAGGCCCTGGGGAGCACGCTGAGGCCGAGCGCCGCGGTGGTGACCAGCGCCACCGCCGTCACCGCCCGGTTGCGTGTCAGCGCCGACAGCAGCAGCGGTACGAGCGAGGCCGCGGCCACGTACGGGGTGCCGGTCATGAGCTGGGTGGTCAGCGAGTCGCGTTCGAGCCCGGCCACCCGGGCCACCGCCCAGGCGGCGAACGGGGTCACCGTGGCCCAGGCGAAGGTTTTGGGAACCTTCCAACGCCGTCGGCGCGCCGACGGCGCGACCGCGCTCTCGACACGTCCGGCGCCCCTGTCAGCCGCTGTCTTCACGCTCACAGTGCCCCGATCCGTTCCGTACAGCCCGATGAGAACGAAGATATCCGGGAGAAGATGAGACAAGCGTAAAACGGTCCAACACCCTCGGGGCATGTCCAGGGCAGGCCGGAGTACGGCATCGAGCTCCCGATCACCTGGAACGCAGGACCTCACGGGCGCGGCGGGCCAGTCGGCGGGTCGCCTCGTCGGAGAGCTCGGGGATCTCCTCCACCGGGAACCAGCGCAGGTCGAGCGACTCGGCGCTGATCACGGCCTCGACGTCGGCGGGAGCGACGGCGCCGTACTCGACGTCGAGGTGGCTGCTGTGCGGGGGGTGGCACCAGACCCGGTGCCGGTCGAGCGCGAGCGGGCCCGGTAGCAGCCGCAGGCCCGCGATGCCGGACTCCTCGGTGGCCTCACGCAGCGCCACCGCCTCCAGGGAGGCGTCGCCGCGCTCGCAGTGACCTCCCATGGGCAGCCACATCCCGGCCTTGCGGTGCAGCGTCAGCAGCACCCGCTCACCGTCGTGGGAGAGCACCGCGGTCGTGGCCGTCAGGTGGCCGGTGACGCATTCGCGCCACATCGCGTCGTCATTGGCGTGGACGTGCTCAAGGAACTCCTTGCGGAGGATCTCCTCCTCCGCAGTCGGGGCGACCCACCCCGTGAGCACGTCCTTCGCGTCGGCGCGCAGGCTCACGCGCTCCCGTCCTCGTCGTCCTCGCGCTTCTTCTCGGCGTCGCCGCCCTCGCGGGGAGGCTCCCGCAGGGTCCCCTCCAGGGACGACAGGTCGAGCTCGGGCTCGCCCCGCACGAACCTCTCGGGGTTGTCGAGATCGTCGGCGGTGGGCATCAGGTCGGGGTGGTTCCAGACCGCGTCGCGGCCGTCGACGCCCCGGTCGGCCTCCAGGGCCTGCCACAGGGTGGCGGCCTCGCGCAGGCGGCGGGGCCTGAGTTCGAGGCCGACGAGCGTGGCGAAGGTCTGTTCGGCGGGGCCACCGGTCGCCCTGCGGCGCCGTACGGTCTCCGACAGCGCGGTCGCCGAGGGGAGCTTGCCGTCCGCGGCGCCGTCCACGGCGGTGCCGACCCAGCCCTCGACCAGGGCGAGCATGGTCTCCAGCCGGGACAGGGCGGCCTTCTGCCGCTCGGTCTCCTCGGGCTTGAGCAGGTTGCCGCCGCTCAGGGCCTGCTGGAGCTGCTCGGGATTGTTGATGTCGAGCCCGCGGAGCTGCTCCTCCAGCGCGGAGGCGTCCACCGTGATGCCCCTGGCGTACTCCTCCACCGCTCCGAGCAGGTGCGCGCGCAACCACGGCACGTGCTGGAAAAGCCGGTGGTGGGCCGCCTCGCGCAGGGCGAGGTAGAGGCGGATCTCCTCGGCGGGGATCTCCAGACCCTGGCTGAACGCCGCGACGCCGCCGGGCAGCAGGGCGGCGTTGTCCGACAGCGGCAGGCCGATGTCGGTGGAGCCGATCACCTCCAGGGCGAGCGAGCCGACGGCCTGGCCGATCTGCTGGCCGACCATCATGCCGCCCATCTGTTTCATCATCCCCATCAGCGGCCCGGCCATGGCCTGGGCCTCCGCAGGCAGACCGGCGGCACCGAGCGTGCCGCTCATGGTCTCGACCATGCGGGCGGCGATCGGGTCACAGAGCTTCTGCCAGACCGGAATAGTCTTCTCGATCCACTCCGAACGGCTCCAGGCCTGAGGGTTGCTCACCCCGCTCGGCAGGGAGGTGGCCTCGTTGAGCCACAGGTCGGCCAGATTCAGGGCGTCGACGATCTGGCGCCGCTCGCCTTCCATGACACTTGGATCGCCCTCGGCGACCACTACGTGCCGTGCGATGTTCTTCGCCATGTCCCAGTTGACGGGACCTGAGGTCGGCGGAGCGGAGAGCATGTCGGCGAACTGGCGCATTGCCGCTGCGATCTGCTCCGGGTTGCCGAACATGGCGAACGGATTCTCGTTGGGGTCGTTTTCCCGACCTGGCAAGTCAGTCACCGCTCTACCTCGTGCAGGATGGAGGAGTCCACATCCGCCACGTTATCCGTCGTATGGCGGGTCAGTGCAAAGTGAGGACCTGGTGCCTACCTCGAAACGCTCCCGGCCCCCCGTCGTCGCCGTCACCGGCGCCGCCTCGGGCCTAGGCCGTGCCTTCCTCGCGAAGGTCGCCTCGTCTGCGGATTTCCGCAGGGTCGTGGCCATCGACGAGCAGCGTGGTGACGTCCCCGACGTCACCTGGCGGGTCCTCGATGTCCGAGATCCGCTCTTGGCGAACCGCATATCTGATATTGACGTGCTCGTGCATCTGGCTGCCGACTACGCGCTCGACGTCAACCCGACGGAGCGGCGCGCCTACAATCTGCGAGCGGCCCAGACGGTGCTCACCGCCAGCGCGGCCGCGCGGGTGCGGCGGGTCGTGCTGGTCACCAGTGCCATGGTGTACGGAGCCGTCCCCGACAACCCGGTCCCGCTGCCCGAGGGGGCGCCGGTCGCCGCCGAGCCCGACACGGGCATGGTCGGCGACCATCTGGAGATCGAGGCGCTGGCCCGCCGCTCCCTGCGCAGCCACCCCGGTCTCGGCGTGACGGTGGTCCGGCCCGCCGCCGTGGTCGGCCCCGGCGTCGACAGCGTGGTGACCAGGCACTTCGAGGCGCCCCGGCTGCTGACCGTGAAGGGATGCGCCCCTCGTTGGCAGTTCTGCCACGTGGACGACCTCGTCTCGGCCCTTGAGATGGCAGCGCTCGGCACGGTCTCGGGGGTGGTGGCCGTCGGCGGCGACGGGTGGCTGGAGCAGGAGCAGGTGGAGGAGATCTCCGGGCTGCGCCGGCTGGAGCTGCCCGCCGGGCTGACCTTCGGCACCGCCCAGCGCCTGCACCGCCTCGGCATCACCCCGGCCCCGGCCACCGACCTGCACTACGTCGTCTACCCGTGGGTGGTCGACTGCGCCGCGCTGCGCGAGGCCGGTTGGAAGCCGATGTGGAGCAACGAGGCCGCGTTCGAGCAGCTCCTCAAGCTGCGCGAGGGCAGGCACGCCGTCGTGGGCCGTCGCCTGTCCGGCAAGGAGGCCACGCTCACCGCGGCCGGCGCCACCGTCGCCGTCCTCGGCACCGCGGCGATCGTCCGGGCCGCCCGCAAGAAGCGCCGCACCACCTGATGTCCGCTCGGGGTGTACAGGCTCGTACGGGTCCGGGCGCGGATCCCGTCCGCGAAGGTGCGCGGCGGGGGCCGTTTTTCCCTGCCGGTACGCTTTGCGGCGTGGATGTCATCCGGTTGCTCGATATTCGCGACAGCGTGCTCTCCGTCGACGAGGTGCTCGCCGCCGTCGGTGACCACGCCGCGGGCGGCACGACGGTCTTTGTCGGCACGGTCCGTGAGCAGGACCACGGCAAGCCGGTTACGAGCCTGTCCTACTCGGCGCACCCGAGCGCCGTGGACGAGCTTCGCCGGGTGGCGGAGAAGATCGCCACGGACTTCCCCGTGACCGCGCTCGCCGCCGTCCATCGAGTCGGTGACCTGCGGCTCGGCGATATCGCGGTCGTCGTGGCGGTCGCCGCGCCACACCGAGGCGAGGCGTTCGAGGCCTCCCGCAGGCTGATCGACGACCTCAAGAGCCAGGTCCCCATCTGGAAGAACCAGTTTTTCGCCGACGGCTCCTCCGAGTGGGTGGGGGCCTGCGAGTGAGATCGACCGGCCGGTACGCGACCGTCGGCGCGGCGGCGTCCGGGTGCGGTTTCATGACCTGTCGTACGGCATAGGCTTTGTCCATGTCCCGACGTGCGCTGACCCTCATGGTGGCGGGCTTCCTCACGCTCATGTTCGCGCTGGTCGGCGCCCTGCTGCCGGTCCCGTACGTCGTGCTGAGCCCAGGGCCGACCGAGAACACCATCGGGGACGTCGACGGCAAGCCGGTGATCAGCGTCGAGGGGCGCCAGACGTATCCGACGGAAGGCAAGCTCAGCCTCGTCACCGTCGCCTACCAGGGCGGACCCGGCACCAGGATCGATCTTTTCAGCGCGCTCAGGGGATGGATCGATCCCACCATCGCGGTCGTGCCCGAGGAGACGATCTTCCCTCCCGCGACCACCGCGAAGGAGGTCGAGGAGCAGAACACCCAGGAGATGACGAACTCCCAGGACGACGCGACCGCGGCGGCGCTGACGGAATTGAAGATCCCCTACAGCTCGGTCGTGACCGTGGCCTCCACGGAGAAGGGCCTGCCCGCGGACGGGAAGTTCAAGATCGGCGACGAGATCGTCTCGGTGGACGGCACCCCCGTGTCCGACCGCGAGAGCGTTTCCGCCGCCGTCCGCAGGCACAAGCCGGGCGAGCAGGTTGGTTTTGTCGTCAACCGGGGCGCCGAGAGCATGACCATCACCGTCCCGACCGTCGCGGGCCAGGACGGCGCCCCCCTCGTGGGCATCACCATGCGGGTCGGCTACAAGTTCCCCTTCCAGGTCAAGATCAACGTCGGTGACGTCGGCGGACCGAGCGCGGGGATGATGTTCTCCCTGGGCATCGTCGACAAGCTCACCCCCGGGGCGATGACCGGCGGCAAGTCCGTCGCGGGGACCGGGACGATCACCGCGGAGGGTGACGTCGGTCCGATCGGCGGCATCCAGCAGAAGATGGTCGGCGCGAGGAAGGCGGGAGCGACGATCTTCCTTACCCCCACGGAAAACTGCGCGGAGGCGGTCAAGGCGATCCCGGACGGACTCAGGCTGGTCAAGGTCGCGACCCTGCGCGAGGCAGTCCAGGCGATCGACGCGATCCGCACCGGCTCGGGTTCCGTGCCGAGCTGCCCGGCGGGCTGACTCCCGAAGCCGGACGGGGGCTCCTGGGCGAGGGAATGCGACCTCGGGAGCGAGTGGCAAGAGAAGCCCGGAAAGCGGGACGCGTCGCCCAATTAGGTAAAAGATCTGGTTTTCCGGGTCTCGGGCCTCGTGGCGGGGCACTCATCGGGGTCCTCGTACGTTGGACCTGAGGACCCGAGACCAGTTGGTGTTGTGGCCGGACCGTGCCCGAAAGGCTGAACGCGGCCCATTGCCCGCCGGTGTAGGTTGCCAGACACGGACCGTGCTCTTACGACAAGGGGTTGGCCTTGAGCTTCCGGACCCCCGGAGCCGGCAGGGCAATGCGCTTGCCCCGCCGGCCACGACTGCTAGTTCCCGTCGCGATCGCGCTGGGCGCGATAGTTATCCTTTTCTTTCTCTTTGCCGGTATTTTTACTGAGTACCTTTGGTACGACTCGGTCGACTACACGGCCGTCTTCTCCGGTGTGATCGTCACGCAGATCCTGCTGTTCGCCGTCGGCGCACTGCTGATGGTCGGGATCGTCGGCGGCAACATGCTGCTGGCGTACCGCATGCGACCGATGTTCGGCCCGGGAATGTTCGGTGGCGCCAGCGGCGCCGACCGCTATCGGATGGCCCTTGATCCGCACCGCAAACTGATCTTCCTGATCGGTGTGGCGGTACTCGGCCTGTTCTCTGGTTCGTCCTTCTCAGGTCAGTGGAAGACCTGGCTGGAGTTCATCAACGCGACGCCGTTCGGTACGACCGACCCGCAGTTCAAGATGGACATCTCCTTCTTCATGTTCACCTATCCCTTCATCCGGATGGTGCTGAACTTCCTGTTCGTCGCGGTGGTGCTCTCCGCCCTGCTGTCGGCGATCGTGCACTACCTGTACGGCGGGTTCCGGCTCCAGTCACCAGGCGTGCACGCCTCGCGCGGCGCTCGGGCGCACCTGTCGGTGCTGCTGGGCATCTTCGTGCTGCTGAAGGCGGTCGCCTACTGGGTCGACCGATACGGGCTGGTTTTCTCCGACAGAGGATTCCGTCACGGTGCCTCGTACACCGACATCAACGCGGTGCTTCCCGCCAAGACCATCCTGGCGATCATCGCCCTGATCTGCGCGGTCCTGTTCTTCGCCGGGGTCGTGCGTGCCGGAGGCATGCTGCCCGGCGTCGGTTTCGGCCTCCTGGTGCTCTCGGCCATCCTGATCGGCGGGGTCTACCCGGCCCTGGTCGAGCAGTTCCAGGTCAAGCCGAACCAGCAGGGCAAGGAGCAGGAATACATCAAACGCAACATCGACGCGACCCGAACAGCCTACGACGTCAACGACGCCGAGGTGATCGATTACACGGCTCAGGGCGACCCGAGCAAGGTCAACGTCAGCGCCGACAGCTCCATCTCCGGCGTGCGCCTGCTCGACCCCAGCCTGGTCGCGAAGACGTACCAGCAGAAGCAGCGGATTCGCGGTTACTACGACTTCCACGACCCGCTCGACGTCGACCGCTACCCCGACGAGAACGGCACGATGCGCGACACCGTCGTGGCCGTGCGAGAGCTCACGGGGCCGCCGGCCGAACAGAACAACTGGATCAACCGGCATCTCGTCTACACCCACGGCAACGGTTTCGTGGCGGCGCCCGGCAACGAGGTCGACTCCGAGGGGTTGCCCAACTTCGACGCCAAGGACATGCCGGTCACCGGTTCCCTGGTGGAGCGGACGAAGCTCAAGGAGTCGCGGATCTACTTCGGCGAGGCACGCGGCGCGGCCGAGTACGTCGTCGTCGGTGGCAACGGCCAGAGGAATCAGGAGCTCGACTACCCCGAGAGCGGTGGCACCGGCCAGAAGAACACCACCTACGAAGGCAAGGGTGGTGTCCCGGTCGGATCCTTCATCAACCGGATGCTCTACGCCGCCAAGTACGGCGAGATCAACCTGCTGCTGTCGGGTGACGTCAACCCGAACTCCAAGATCCTCTACGAGCGCAACCCGCAGCAGCGTATCGCCAAGGTGGCGCCGTTCCTGAGCCTGGACGACAACCCCTACCCGGCGATCGTCGACGGCAGGGTGGTCTGGATCGCCGACGCGTACACCACGTCCAACGCCTACCCGTACTCCCAGAGCAAGAGCCTGGAGGCGATGACGCGCGACACCATCACCGACCCGCGCGTAGTGGTCCCGCAGCCGCGCGACCAGATCAACTACATGCGCAACTCGGTGAAGGCCACGGTCGACGCCTACGACGGCACCGTCAACCTGTACGCCTGGGACGAGAAGGACCCCATCCTGCAGACCTGGCGCAAGGCCTTCCCCGGCGTCATCAAGCCGCAGACGGAGATGACGCCCGAGCTCAGGCAGCATCTTCGCTACCCGGAGGCGCTGTTCAAGGTCCAGCGTGACGTGCTTTCCCAGTACCACATCGCCGACCCGAACGCCTTCTACAGCGGCCAGGACTTCTGGAACGTCCCGAACGACCCGTCCTCGGGCGAGCGTGACATCAAGCAGCCGCCGTACTACCTGTCGGTCAAGATGCCGAGCACCGACAAGCCCACGTTCTCGCTGACCACCACGTTCGTGCCGCGCCAGGGACCCAACCTGGCCGCGTTCATGGCCGTGGACGCCACCCCCGGAGACGACTACGGAAAGCTGCGCATCCTGCGCATGCCCTCCAACACCACGATCCCCGGTCCCGGCCAGGTGCAGAACAACTTCCAGAACAAGTTCTCCGGTGAGCTGAACCTGCTCGGACTCGGCCAGGCGAAGGTCCGCTACGGCAACCTGTTGACCCTGCCGTTCGCCGACGGCCTGGTCTACGTCGAACCGGTCTACGTGGAGATCGCGGCCGCCTCCGGTCAGGAGCCGTACCCGATCCTCCGCCGCGTCCTGGTGGCCTACGGCAGCAAGGTCGGCTCGGCCGACACGCTCAAGGGTGCGCTGGAACAGGTCTTCGGTGACAGCACCCAGGCCGCTCCACAGGAGCAGCAGGGGGAGGGGAAGCCGGCAGAGGAGGCGAACGCCAACCAGCCCACCACCGCGCTGGCTCAGGCGATCGACGAGGCGCAGAAGGCGTACGACAAGGCGCAGGCCGCTCTCCAGGCCGACCCGCCGAACTGGAACGACTATGGCGAGGCCCAGAAGGAGCTCCAGGCGGCGCTGTCGAAGCTGAAGGGCGCCGAGGCGAGCCCCGCGCCCACCCCGTCTCCCTCGGCGTCGGGATCCCCGGCACCGTCGGCGACACCCACGCCTGTCCCATCCGCCACACCGACACCCACACCGAATCCCTAAAAAGACATTGGGGCCCAGCGATCTGATTCGCGTCCGCCACCAAAGCCGGGTATGGTTGAGACATACACCGACGCGGGGTGGAGCAGTTCGGTAGCTCGCTGGGCTCATAACCCAGAGGTCGCAGGTTCAAATCCTGTCCCCGCTACCAATGAGAAGGCCCCGGTCGCCGGAAACGGCGACCGGGGCTTTTTTTGTTGTTCCCTTCTCGGGCTCCACCGCGTCCAGAGGCTCTGCGATGGGGATAGCGCCTCGTGCCCGTCTGTGACACCCCAGAGGCTCCGCGCACGGGGCGATGTGAGGCCGCTGACCTCGCATTCCCGTGCCGATTTGCAGCCCGAGGGGAATCCCGGATAGTGTTCAAACACACACCGACGCGGGGTGGAGCAGTTCGGTAGCTCGCTGGGCTCATAACCCAGAGGTCGCAGGTTCAAATCCTGTCCCCGCTACCAATCGGAAGGCCCTGATCTCCCAGAGATCAGGGCCTTCCGCGTTTTCGGCAGTCGAGACCTCGCCTTCGTGCGCTTGGCCGGGGCATCACATCGCCGTACACGCCAGGGGATGTCGGGCCGGGCGTGCGGGAGGCATTTCGAGAGATGCCTGAGTTTGAGAGGTGGCGTGCCGTTGTGAGCGAAACGTCCGGACCTGTCCTGCGCTGGCGCGTGCGCCGCGATCTCCTCATTATGAAGATCGTCGGGGCGTTCGCCCTCGCGGTGCTCACGGTTCTCACCCTCGACGACCCACGGGGGGCGATCCTGGCGGGCGCCGCGGCCGCGATCCTGACAGCGCTGGTGGTACGCGATCTCCTCGCTCCGGTACGGCTCACGGCCGATGGCGAGGGTCTCGTCGTGGTGAAGGGCTTCGCCGGATCCGAACGGGTGCCGTGGAGCGCCGTCGAGCGTATCCGGGTGGACACAAGGACCCGCTTCACCTCGCGTACGGAACTCCTGGAGATCGACACGGGGGAGGGCATTCACCTGCTCAGCCGGTTCGACCTGGGAGTGCCGTGCCGGCAGGTGGCCGACGAGCTCCGCTCGTTCCGGACGGGGTCATAGTCTGCCCGGTCCCCGGCGGCCGGGACGCGAGACTCCGTTCCGGACCGCCCCCGCCGTGCCTACTCCGAACCGGGACCCGGCGCCGATGAGCGGCTGCCGGGTCTCGGCTCGCGAGGACATCCCTCAGGCTCTGACCCTCACTCGGCGATGTCTCGGGACGAAGCTGGGCTTGGTGCAACGCACCAGCAGACTCGCCTTGTAGCAAGCCCAGCAGGTGAGGAAGGCCCCGAAAGAGACCTGTCCTATCCACGTCCACGTCGAGGTCTCGACGGCCGCGAACATCACTACACCGGTCCAGACAAAGCCGAAGACGCCCACGAGGGTCGCCGCAGCCCAATTCAGCCCTCGCTGCAACATGCCTGGAGTCTTACAGATCTTGGTTCAAGCCCAGGTCAATGACGCGGAACGCCTCATCGCGGGAGGCTACGGCTTGTGCCGGCGCACCTCCGCGCGCGAGACCCTCCGGTATTCATCGGGGTCGTCCCAAGAGGATTCTCCTCAAGGCAGGCCAGCAGCGCCGCCGCGGTGTGGGCGTCGCCGAGGATCCGGTTCACCTCGTCCTCGGATGTCGGGAGCTGGCCGCGCTTGGCGAGCTCGTCGGTGAGGAAGGTCAACGGCTCCGGGTAGCCGGCCGCCTCCGCGGCGACCGTCGCCCGAGCCGCGGTGAGGAGACGCAGATAGTAGGCGCGGAGGGTCGCCTCTCTCATACGTGCGTCTTCAAGGTCGTTCAGCAGAGACCTGGCAACCCTCAGCAGGTCGCCTGGGTGGTCGGCCTCCGCATCGATGTGCGCGCGGATGTCGTCGAACTCCGAGCGGGTCATGGTGCTCACCTCCACGGCGGAGTCAGGATTCTGACCCTCGCGCCTCTTCGTATCCAGAGTCGATTGCGGATGGCTTGACGTCTGGTTGCGCGCTTGCCTGTTTGGGACGCGCGAGTCTCCGGGATGGTTGGCAAGTTGTCTCTGTGACGTGAGAGTCCTGGTAGTGTTCTTTCCGCAGGGCAGCGAGCCTCCAGGTTTAAACCTCCAGGAGCGAACTAACTGCCCGGCAAAACCCTCTCTCCATCCCGGCAAACCGGATGTGTCCATGTGATTGGACAGCGACCGGATGTTGGAGTAAGTTAGAGGGGTTGCCCTGGAAACGGGGTGGTCGCAATCCTAGCGGGTTCGACGGGTTCGAGTCGATGGTCGGAAAATCCGACAGTTTGACACGAAACCGGCACTTCCGATAAGATAGTGATACGAAATGGAACGCCCCGGAGTTCTGCCGGACCGGTTGGTCGGGTGTGGGTGATGGTGTACGCGTCCGTTTCTTGAGAACTCAACAGTGTGTTAAAAGCCAGTGCATGAAGCACAACCCCGTCCTACCACCCTTGTGGTGGGGGATGGATTCCTTTGGTTGAACACATTCGCCCGTTGAGGGTGGGTGCTTTCAGCTGGGTAAGGACTGTTCAGACATTGTTTGGAGAGTTTGATCCTGGCTCAGGACGAACGCTGGCGGCGTGCTTAACACATGCAAGTC